>CAWFYI010000001.1:2500-949910 GCA_963820105.1 uncultured Candidatus Saccharibacteria bacterium
CGGCGTCGACCGCGCGCTCCCGGCCCTCCTGCCCCCTGATGCCGCTCGACGGCGTCGGCCCGGCAGTGGCCGTGAAGCGGCGTCTCCGGATGCCGCTTCAGTCGACCTTTGAGAACTGCATAGCGAGCACGAGCATCAAATGTAAATCGTCGTGTTTTTAGCACGAACAATTGTTATCCCAAGCTACAAAGAGCCAACGGTGGATGCCTTGGCGCCAGATGCCGATGAAGGACGTGGGTGGCTGCGAAAAGCCACGGGGAGCTGCCGACCGAGCTTCGATCCGTGGATGTCCGAATGGGGAAACCCGGCTGGGGTCATGCCCAGTCACCCCTGCCTGAACACATAGGGCAGAGGGAGGGAACCGGGGGAATTGAAACATCTCAGTACCCCGAGGAACGGAAAGCAACCGCGATTCCCTGAGTAGCGGCGAGCGAAACGGGACGAGCCCAAACCAACGTAGTGGTACAGCCTGCCGGCGATGCTGCGTTGGGGTAGTGGGACCTACCCGAAGGGACGGCAGACCCTTCAAGGAGTCATCAAGTCGATAGTCAGCAGAAGCGCTCTGGAAAGGCGCGCCGTAGACGGTAATAGCCCCGTACGCGAAGACTAACGACCTCCTGGTGGTGTTCCCAAGTAACACAGGATCCGGGAAAGCCTGTGTGAATCTGCGAGGACCACCTCGTAAGGCTAAGTACAAGCTGGCGACCGATAGTGCACGAGTACCGTGAGGGAAGGGTGAAAAGTACCCCGGGAGGGGAGTGAAATAGAACCTGAAACCGTTGGCTTACAAGCAGTCAGAGCGTCGTGAGGAGTTTTCGAATTCGTCGCCGTGATGGCGTGCCTTTTGAAGAATGAGCCGGCGAGTTACCGTTTGTGGCGAGGTTAACCCGAGAGGGGGAGCCGGAGCGAAAGCGAGTCTGAATAGGGCGCAGAGTCGCAGGCGGTAGACCCGAAGCCGAGTGATCTAGCCATGGGCAGGTTGAAGCGAGGGTAAGACCTCGTGGAGGACCGAACCCACCAAGGTTGAAAACTTGGGGGATGACCTGTGGCTAGGGGTGAAAGGCCAAGCAAACTCGGTGATAGCTGGTTCTCCCCGAAATGCATTTAGGTGCAGCGTCGCGTGTTCAGTATCGGAGGTAGAGCACTGAATGGTCTAGGGGGCCTACAAGCTTACCGAAATCAATCAAACTCCGAATGCCGATACTCCAGAGCGCGGCAGTGAGACCATGGGGGATAAGCTTCATGGTCGAGAGGGAAACAGCCCAGAACGCCAGCTAAGGCCCCTAATTCTATGCTCAGTGGCAAACGATGTGGGATTGCCCAGACAGCCAGGAGGTTGGCTTAGAAGCAGCCACCCTTGAAAGAGTGCGTAACAGCTCACTGGTCGAGTGATCCTGCGCGGACAATGTAACGGGGCTCAAGCATAGAGCCGAAGCTGCGTCATTCCATATTTATACGGGATGGGTAGGGGAGCGTCGATCTCAGCTGTGAAGCCGCCGCGTGAGCGGTGGTGGAGCGTGGTCGAGTGCGAATGCCGGTATGAGTAGCGAAAGAGGGGGGAGGAACCCCTCCGCCGAATGCCCAAGGGTTCCTGGGGAAGGCTCATCCGCCCAGGGTTAGTCGGGAGCTAAGGCGAGGCCGAAAGGCGTAGTCGATGCACAACAGGTTGATATTCCTGTACCACCGTGTCCGCGCCAACCCCAAGAGTGTGCTGCTCGGAGGCTGTCTTCGGACGAATCCGGACCAGACGCTGGCGGGGAGCGAAGGGGGGACGCAGGAGGGTAAGTCAGCCCGGGCGATGGTTGTCCCGGGGTAAGCGTGTAGAGGGTCCGATAGGTAAATCCGTCGGGCATAACTCGAGACGCGATGCCGAACCGTTTCAGGTGAAGTGACTGATCCCATGCTGCCGAGAAAAGCCTCTAGCGAGTTGGCACGGTGCCCGTACCCCAAACCGACGCAGGTGGGCAAGTAGAGAATACTAAGGCGATCGGGAGAACTCTGGTTAAGGAACTCGGCAAATTACCCCCGTAACTTCGGAAGAAGGGGGGCCTCGATAGGGTGGAGGACTTCGCGTCCCGAGCTCGAGGAGGCCGCAGAGACCAGGGCCAAGCGACTGTTTACTAAAAACACAGGTGGGTGCGAAGCCGTAAGGCGATGTATACCCACTGACGCCTGCCCGGTGCTGGAAGGTTACGGGGAAGGGTTAGCCGCAAGGCGAAGCTCTGAACCTAAGCCCCAGTAAACGGCGGCCGTAACTATAACGGTCCTAAGGTAGCGAAATTCCTTGTCGGGTAAGTTCCGACCTGCACGAATGGCGTAACGACTTGGCTACTGTCTCAACCAGAGACCCGGCGAAATTGCACGACGAGTAAAGATGCTCGTTTCCCGCACTAGGACGGAAAGACCCCGTGGACCTTTACTGCAGCTTGATGTTGGGTTTTGGTACGGATTGTGTAGGATAGGTGGGAGACTTGGAAGCCGGGGCGTTAGCTTCGGTGGAGTCGTCCTTGAAATACCACCCTGTTCGTGTTGAAGCTCTAACCTGGGCCCGTAATCCGGGTCAGGAACAGCGTCAGGTGGGCAGTTTGACTGGGGCGGTCGCCTCCTAAAGAGTAACGGAGGCGCCCAAAGGTTCCCTCAGCCTGGTTGGCAATCAGGCGTCGAGTGCAAAGACACAAGGGAGCTTGACTGCGAGACCAACAAGTCGAGCAGGTGCGAAAGCAGGGCTTAGTGACCCGGCCGTGGCATGTGGAAGCGCGGTCGATCAACGGATAAAAGGTACCCCGGGGATAACAGGCTTATCTTGCCCAAGAGTCCACATCGACGGCAAGGTTTGGCACCTCGATGTCGGCTCGTCGCATCCTGGGGGTGAAGCATCTCCCAAGGGTTGGGCTGTTCGCCCATTAAAGCGGTACGCGAGCTGGGTTTAGAACGTCGCGAGACAGTTCGGTCCCTATCCAGTGCGGGCGTAGGAGATTTGAGGGGAGCTGTCCCTAGTACGAGAGGACCGGGACGGACGCAGCTCTCGTGTGCCAGTTGTTCCGCCAGGAGCATGGCTGGTTGGCGACCTGCGGAAGGGATAAGCGCTGAAAGCATCTAAGCGCGAAACCCGCCTCGAGATGAGATCTCCCACCGGGTTAACCGGGTAAGGCCCCTGGAAGACGACCAGGTTGATAGGCCGGAGGTGTAAGCACGGTGACGTGTTCAGCCGACCGGTACTAATCGGCCGAGGGCTTGGGATCTTTGTTGCTTGTGCTCGCTATGGAGTTCTTGAAGGTCGACAGACCTTTTGAAATTCAGATTTTGAAATCCAGGTTTCCGGTGGCAATTGCGGCGGGGAAACACCCGTTCCCATTCCGAACACGGAAGTGAAGACCGCCCGCGCCGATGGTACTTGGGGGGCAGCCCCCTGGGAGAGTAGGTCGCCGCCGGGATTTCTTGTACGAGGGGGCATCGCATGCGGTGCCCCCTCGTCGCGTCCGCGTCGCGGCCGGTGCGTTCTGTACGCTCGGCCACCCCCGCACGCACCGAAGGATCACGTTGACCGAACGACGCCCCCGCGGCGCGAGAGCCAGAGCAAGGGCCGCGCCAAGCCCGCCAGCGGCAAGGGCGCGGGCCGAAGCCGGCGCGCGCGGCGGGCGGACCGAAGGGCAAGCGGCGGCCCGGAAGCCCGAGCTCGCAAGGCCGCGCCCGGCGGGTCGTCGACCGGCCGCAAGCCGCCGGCGCGGGGGGCGTCGAGCGCCCGACCGTCGAGCTCGGGCAGCGCTGCGACGGGCCGGCGTCCCGTCGAGCGGCGCCGCGAGCGCCGCAAGCCGCGCCGGCGGGAGCGCCGGGTCGCGGCGACGAGCCGGGCCCGGCGTCGAGCAGCGGCGAAGCCGACCGTCGGGTCGACCGGCGCGGCGGACCCGGCACCACTCGACCGGCGCGTCGACCGGAGGCATCGTCCGCGGCTCGGAAGCCGACCACCGGGTCGACGCCGCCGCCGGCAGGCCCGCGAGCCATCGCCGGTGGATCCTCGCCGGCCCGCGAGCCGTCGTCCGGCGGCCGTCGGGACGGACCGGCGCGCGATCGCGCGCCGGATCAGCAGGCGGTCCTCGCTCCGGGGGCCGCGTCGCGCTCGGCGGGCGGGTCGCGTTCCGGGCGGCCGGCGCGCGGCGCGGCGCGGCGCGCCCGCGGACGGTCCACCGAAGAAGCGGCGCCCGCATCGACGTCCGGCCGTCCGGCGCGACCTGGCGCCCGGACCGCAGCGCCAAGGCGTCCGGCCACGCGGCGCCGCCCGAGGGTCGCCGAGCGATCGGCGCGCCCACGACCGCCGCAGGACCACCAGCCCCGCAAGCCGGCACCGCTGCGCGTCGTGCGCGGCACGCCGCGCCCGGCGGCGCCGCGGCGAAGGCCGCGAAGAAGCGCCCGTCCGGCGTCGGTCGACCGGGGCGGCGTCGCCGGGCCCGGGGTCCGGGGCCGAAGGCCGTCCGCGAGGAGTTCCTGCGCCTCGGCGGCCCTCGTGGCGCGAAGTTCTACGAGCAGCTCGGCCGCGCCGCGGACGCGCTCGACCGCGACCGCGAGAAGGATGCGCTGCGGCTGCTGCGCCCGCTGCGCACGGCGCATGCCGGCAGTCGGCAACGGTCCGCGAGCTGCTCGGCGTCGCGCTGTACCGGAGCGGCCGCTACGACCAGGCGGCCGAGGAGCTCGAGGCGTACGTCGCGCTACTGCGGCGCGGTGGACCAGCACCCGGCGCTCATGGACTGCTACCGCGCGCTCCGGGACTACAAGCGGGTCAAGGAGCTCTGGGACGAGCTCGGCCAGACCGCGGCGGCACCCGAAGTCGTCGCCGAGGGTCGGATCGTCTACGCCGGAAGCCTCGCCGACCGGGGCCGGGTCAAGGAGGCGATCTCGCTGCTGGACCGGCGCGGCTGCGGACGTCAAGAACGTCGCGGACTTCCACCTGCGCCTCTGGTACGCCCTCGCCGACCTCGAGGAGCGGGCCGGCAACCTGCCGCGCGCCCGGACGCTCTTCGAGCGCATCAGTCGCAACGATCCCGGGTTCGCGGACGTGATGGAGCGGCTCGTCGGCCTCGGCTGAGCCGATCCGGGTCACGAATTCCGCAGGTCGGCGCAGTATCGCTGGCCCGCTGTGCAGGAGATGGATCGAGGCACGCGGAGTCGACACGGACGTCGCGGACACGGGCGGAGCTCGACGTCTCGGTCGTGCTGCCCGTCTACAACGGAAGGGGCAGCTCCCGGCCGAGCTGGACCGCATCCGGGCCGGCTGGAGGCCTCGCAGTACTCATTCGAGATCATCGTCGTCGACGACGGTTCGAACGACGGGTCGGGGGAGGCGCTGCGCGAGATCGACGGGCATCCGGCTCATCCAGTTCGACCGGAACCGGGGAGCGGCGCGGCCCGCAAGGCCGGGGCACGCAGGCCGCGCGCGGCCGGATCGTGGTCTGGACCGAAGTTGACCTGACCTACCCGAACGACGAGATCGCCCGGCTGGTGGAGGAGCTCGAGGGCTGGGACCAGGTGGTCGGGGCCCGCACCTCCGAGCAGGGCACCGGGCAAGGTCGCCCGGGTGCCGGCCAAGTGGTTCGAACCGCCGGCTCGCCGAGCTACCTCGTCGAGACCGCCGATCCCGGACCTCAACTCGGGGATGCGCGCGTTCCGGGCCGACGTCGCCCGCCAGTACCTGCACCTGCTCCCACCGGGCTTCTCGTGCGTCACGACGATCACGATGGCGTTCCTCGCCAACGGCTACTCGGTGAAGTACATCCCGATCGAGTACGTCGCCGCGACGCCGGCGAATCGAAGTTCCACTGGTGAAGGACACGAAGCGCTACCTCATCCAGGTCGTGCGGATGGTCCTCTCGTACAACCCGCTGCGGGTGTTCCTGCCGCTCGCGTCCTCCTCGGGGCGTCGGCGTCGGCAAGATGATCGTCGACTGGTCATGCACGACTTCCGGCTGGCGACGAACACGTTGCTGATCCTCTTCGCCGCGTTCCAGCTCCTCGCGATCGGGTTGCTCGCCGATCTCTTCGTGCGGCTCTCGAAACCCGGCCGAGGTCGACCCCGCGGCGCTGTGAGCGCAGCCCAACCCGTCCCGACTGGGAACACGTACGACAAGTACGGCGAGCTCAACCCGATCGAGCGCCGACTCATGGCGACGTTCCTCGCGCAGCTCGACGACTGCGCTGCCGACCGAGACTCCGCTGCGGATCCTGGAAGTCGGTGTCGGCGAGGGCGAGGTCGCCGACCGGGTGGCGCGCCGATATCCCCGACGCGTTCGTCACCGGCATCGACCTGCCCGACCCACGCTGGCCGAGCACTGGAGCGCCAAGCGGTTCGCGGCAAGCTTCGCGGACATCGAGTCGCTGCCGTTCGACGATGGGACCTTCGATCTTGTGCTGGCGATCGAGGTGCTCGAGCACGTGCCCGACCCGGGCGCGGCGCTGCGCGAGCTCGGCCGGGTCGCGCGCAGCGACGTCGTGCTGTCGGTGCCCGCGCGAACCGATCTGGCGGGTCGCGAACATGGCCCGGGGGAAGTACTGGGGCGACCTCGGGAACACGCCCGGGCCACATCCAGCACTGGAGCCGCTCCGGATTCGTGCGGCTGGTCGGGCGGCACCTCGACGTGACGACGGTGCGCAGCCCGATGCCGTGGACGATGGTGGCCGCGCGCGACCCGCGACGTGACCGGACGCTCGGCCTAGGGCCGGCGTCGACGGGTCCGGATCGGGGCCGGACGAGGGCTCCGCGTCGAGGTCGATCGGGTCGGACCGGGCGGCACCGAGTCCCAGCGGCGGACCACGGCCCCGCCGATCAGTGCGCCGGCGGCGTCGACGACCATGAACGCGAGGCGGGCGACGACCGCGACCGTGGCGCGGACCCGGCCGGCACCGAGCCGCCGACCAGCGCGACGAACGCGGCCTCCCGGACCCCGACCCCGCCCGGCACCGGGACCAGCAGGAAGCCGACGACCCAGGAGAACATCGCGGCCGGGGCGATCGTGAGCCAGCCGACGCCCGGGTCGAACGCCCGGGCCATGCACCAGGTCGACGTGCCGATCAGCAGCCAGGCCGGGATGTACCGCAGCACGAGGCCCAGCGACGCGGACCACGGCGGGATCTGCACGGTGAGCTTGCGCTTCATCGACCCGCTCCGCGAGCTCGACCATCCAGCCCAGCGGGCGGTGGTGCAGCAGCGCGAGCCCGATCGGGAGCAGCACGAGCACCCAGAGCCGCTCGTTGCCCTCGTCGAGGAAGCGCAGGGGGAGGAGCGCGGCGACGAGCAGCATGTCCGCGAGGTAGAGCGCGCCGAGCGACAGCGCGACGCTCGCGTACGCGCCGGAGCGCGGGTGGCCGCCGCGGCGCGCGAGCTCGGCCCGGCCGACGACCGGCCAGATGCCGCCCGGGCACGTACTTGCCGATCTCGCCGACGAAGTACCAGGTCGACGCAGGCCAGCGAGCGGCGCTTCGATGCCGACGAGCGCGAGCGCATGGCGCCACGGGATCGCGATCGCGATCATCGCGAGGCGCGGCACACGACCAGCCCGATCGACGAGCCACACCGGGCTCGGCGTCGCCCAGCGACGAGCGGACGCTGCTCCACTGGCTGGCGATCGCCCGGACGACGAACACGCCGCCGGCGACCGCGATGACGATGCCGATCGCGGTCGAGATCTCGCGCCAGGCGTGCCCGCTTCAGTCGGTGTCTCCTTCGTCACGTCCGATCCGGACGGCCGTGAGGCTATCCCGCTCGGTCGCGGACGTCGACGTCCTGTCCCACCCCGCGGTAGGTTCGCTCCGTGACCGGTTCCGCTCCGGCGCCTGCGCTTCCCCCGCGCTTCCCCCTTCAGGTCATACGCGATGGAGGAGTGCGCTGATGGCTCGCGAACGAAGCGCGGAGTGACGGCCGGTCGGAACGAAGCGAGGCGCGACGAAGACAGGCGTCCAAGCGGAGCGCCGTGGCGCGAGCACGCGGCCGAGGCCCGACGGAGCCGGCCCGGCTGAACCTGGTCGTCGTGCGGGGTGAGTGCTCGGGTCCCGCCGAGCTGCGCGAGCTCGAGTCGGGGCGGCGCCTGGCCGCGGTCTCGGTGCGGGCCCCGGGCCCGGACGGCCGGGCGACGTCGGTGCCGGTCACCGTCTGGGAGCCGGCGGCCTGGGTCGAGGACCTGGTCGAGGGCACGGACGTGATCGTCGTCGGCGCGGTCCGGCGGCGGTTCTTCCGCACCGCGGTCGGCGGCGCGGCGGCCCGGGTGGACGTGGAGGCGGTGTTCATCGGTCGGGCCGGCCAGCGCCGCCAGCTGGACGCGGCGCTGCGCCGGACCCAGGAGACGCTGGATGTCCTGCTCGCCTGAGCCGCGCCGTGGGCCGAGTCACCCAGGCGCCGGTGGACACGCGCGATCGCGCGCCGGTAGCTCGCGGCGATCTGGCGGCGGCGTCGGTCGCGGGACTGCGAGCCGTCGAGGTAGCCGCGTGACTGGTCCCACCAGAGCGTCCGGCCGATCGCGAAGCCGAGGTAGCCGGGAACGCCGGCCGCGGTGCGGAGCCAGTGCTCGACCTGCTCGGTGTCCGCGCCCTGGCCGAGCACGACGCAGCCGACCCGGTCGCGGCCACCGGCGCGGGCCTGCTCGGCGACCATCTCGCAGTCGTCGCGGCGGTCGATGCCCTCGAGCTTCCAGACGTCGGCCTCGATGCCGGCGTCCTGGAGGTCGGCGATCGCCCGGCGCATCAGCGCGGGCCGGAGCTCGGTGTCGTAGCGGGCCTCGTCGCCGTCGACCGCGTCGAGCTGCGCTCGGCGTCGCCGGGACGATCAGCTCGAGCAGGAGCTGGCGATCCGTGCGCTGGAGCCAGTCCGAGAGCTGCAGCAGCCCGTCGATCGACGCGGGTTGTCCGCCGTTGCCCCGTCCGGGTTGTAGCGGACGAGGATCTTCGCGAAGGTCGGGTCGAACGCCTCGATGTGGGCGCGCGAAGTCGTCGCCGTACTCGAGCTCGAAGTAGTCGAGCCCGCTGCGCTCGACCGGCATCGCGCAGATCCAGCCGTCGGCGAGCGCCGTCGCGCGCCACCTCCGCGCCGAACTGCTCGTCGACGAGGATGCCGGCGCGCGTCGACCGGCGCGCCCTCGGTCGATCGCGCGGGCGAACCCGTCGAAGATCACGGACTTGGCGTCGATGATCGTCGCCGTCTCGGCCGGCGTCGGGTCACCGTCGATGCCGAACCAGCGTGGCGAGGTGCGGCCGGCGGTGGTCGAACGCCAGGAGGAAGAGCGGCTGGTCGTAGCCGGCGCCATCGATGGCACCGGTCAGGTGATCGACGCCTCGAAGATCTCGCGATCGACTCGTCGAGCATGGCGTTGAACTCGTCGTCGCTCTGCTGGGCCGAGAGCCCCTCGGTGAGCGCCCGCGAGAAGCTGGCGACGACCCCGTGGTTCCGGGCGAGGCGGGCGTTCGCCTCGTCGCGGCTGTACCCGCCGGAGAGCGCCACGACCCGCAGCACGCGCGGGTGGGCGACGAGGTCGGCGTAGAGGTCGTCGCGCTCCGGGAGCGTGAGCTTCAGCATCACGTCTGGTCCGAGCCGAGCTGGTCGAGCTGTCCGAGGATCGCGGCGTGGAGCAGGTCCTCGGCCTCGGCCTTCTGCGGGCTCTTGATGTCGACCTCGGGCTCGATGATCGGGACGAGCCCGGCGCCGAGGATCTCGCGGCCGATCTCGAACTGCTGGTCCACGATCTGCTTGATCCCGGCGTCGTCGGCCAGCTTGATCACCGAGCGCATCTTCGTGCCGAACACGCCCTTGGCGTTGGCCCGGGCGAGCAGGTCGGCGAGACCGGGGATCGGCTTCATGACCTGGACGCCGTCGACCTCGTCGGCGAGGCCCTTGTCCACCTTCAGGAACGGCACGACCTGCTTGACGTTCCAGAGGTAGTCGGCGGTGTCGCGGCCCTCGACCTGGCGGTCCATCGTCATCTCGAAGAGGATCGCCCCGAGGATCCGGTCGCCGTTGAAGGCCGGGCTGGTGATGATCCGCGACCGCATCTCGTGCATCAGCGTGAACATCTCGTCGTCGCCCGAGTAGCTGTCCTCGGCGATCCCGTAGAGCCCCAGCGCCTTCGGGGTGCTGCCGCCGCTCTGGTCGAGCGCGGCGATGAAGCCCTGGCCGGACCGGACCTTGTCGTGCTGCTGCTGGTTCATGGAATCTCGATGCCCCCGCTGGTCGATTTCGCCCCGGGCGCCGTTGCCCGGGCGGCGTTCGCCGTCACGCTATCGCCCGTTCGCGCAGCGGCTCCTCACCGTCCGGGGTCCGCTCGGGTCGCCGGGTCCCGGGTCCGGCGTCGACGGAAGTAGACTTTCGTGCTCGGGTGGCGGGCCCGTCACCCCGAGTCGACGGGATTCGTAGCCGACGAACGGCACCCTCCGGGCGGTCGGTGCGACCACGTTCCGCGCGCAGAGGCGCGCGGAGCCGCCGGGGGTCAAAGTGAGGGCGAAGTGACAGAAGCGGCATTCGAGACCCGCAAGCCCGAGATGCTCAACCGGGTGGTGATTCGCTTCGCCGGGGACTCGGGTGACGGCATGCAGCTCGTCGGGGATCGGTTCACCGACGTGAGCGCGGCCTTCGGCAACGACCTGGCGACCCTGCCGGACTACCCGGCCGAGATCCGGGCCCCGGCCGGGACGATCGCCGGGGTCTCGAGCTTCCAGGTGCACATCGCCGACTTCGACATCGTCACCCCGGCGACGTGCCGAACCTGCTCGTCGCGATGAACCCGGCGGCGCTCAAGGCGAACATCGCGCGACGTCCCGCCCGGTGCGGCGATCATCGCCAACACGGACGCGTTCGAGCCCCGCAACCTCGAGAAGGCCGGCTACGTCGGCAACCCGCTCGAGGACGACACGCTCGCCGCGTACCGCGTGTACCCGGTGCCGATGACGAGCATCACGATCGAGGCCACCAAGGAGACCGGCGCGAAGCCCCGCGACGCGGAGCGCTCGAAGAACTTCTTCGCGCTCGGGTCTCATCAGCTGGATGTACACGCGCCCGACCGAGCCGGTCATCGACGTGGATCGACGAGCAGTTCGGCAAGCAAGCAGCTCGTCCACGACGCGAACGTCGCGGCGTTCAAGGCGGGCTACAACTTCGGCGAGACCGCCGAGCTGTTCGACCACCCGTTCGAGGTCGCGCCCGCGCAGCTCCCGCCGGGGCGCTACCGCAACATCAGCGGCAACGTCGCGCTCGCCTACGGGCTCATCGCCGCGGGCCAGATGGCGAAGCTGCCGATCCTCTACGCGTCGTACCCGATCACTCCGGCGTCGGACATCCTCCACGAGCTCTCGAAGCACAAGAACTTCGGCGTGCGCACGATGCAGGCCGAGGACGAGATCGCGGCGATCGGGGTCGCGATCGGCGGCGCGTTCGCCGGCCAGCTCGGGGTCACCGCGACGAGCGGGCCCGGGCGTCGACCTCAAGGCCGAGGCGCTCGGGCTCGCGATCAGCATGGAGCTCCCGCTCGTGCTCGTGGACGTGCAGCGCGGTGGTCCGTCGACCGGACTGCCGACCAAGACCGAGCAGGCCGACCTGCTGCTCGCGATGTACGGCCGGCACGGCGAGGCGCCGCTGCCGATCGTCGCGGCGAAGTCGCCGAGCGACTGCTTCAACGCCGCGTTCGAAGGCGTGCGGCTCGCGCTGAAGTACCGCACGCCGGTGATCGTGCTCACCGACGGCTACCTGGCCAACGGCTCCGAGCCGTGGCGGTTCCCGGACGTCGACGACCTCGCCGACATCTCGGTGCCGTTCGCCGAGGAGCTGAACCACGAGCTGCTCCGACGGCACGCTGGGACTTCTGGCCGTACCTGCGCGATCCCGAGACGCTGGCCCGCCCGTGGGCGATCCCCGGCACGCCCGGCCTCATGCATCGCGTCGGCGGCATCGAGAAGCAGGACGGCACCGGCAACGTCAACTACGACCCGGAGAACCACGAGCTCATGGTGCACCTCCGGGCCGAGAAGATCGCTCGGCATCGCCGAACGACATCCCGCTCGTCGAGGTCGACGACGAGACCGGTGACGCCGAGCTGCTCGTGATCGGCTGGGGGAGCACCTGGGGCTCGGTGAAGGCCGCGGTCCGCCGCATCCGCGCGGCGGACAAGAAGGTGGCGTCCGCGCAGCTGATCCACCTCAACCCGTTCCCGCGGAACCTCGGCGAGGTGCTCGCGCGGTACCCGAAGGTGCTCGTGCCCGAGATGAACCTCGGCCAGCTGTCGCAAGCTGCTGCGCGCCGAGTACCTCGTCGACGCGCAGAGCCTCACCAAGGTGCAGGGACTCCCGTTCCGCGCCGCCGAGATCGAGACGAAGATCCTGGAGATGATCGATGGCTGAACCGGTCGCCCTGACCCGCAAGGACTTCTCGTCGGACCAGGAGGTCCGCTGGTGTCCCGGGCTGCGGGGACTACTCGGTGCTCACCGCGCTGCAGCTCCTCATGCCCGAGCTCGGGGGCAAGCCCGAGAACCAGGTGTTCGTGAGCGGCATCGGCTGCTCGAGCCGATTCCCGTACTACATGAACACCTACGGCGTGCACAGCATCCACGGCCGCGCGCCGGCGGTGGCGACCGGGCATCGCGGTGGCCCGTCCCGGACCTCGACGTGTGGGTCGTCACCGGCGACGGCGACGGGCTGTCGATCGGTGGCAACCACCTGATCCACGCGCTGCGCCGGAACGTGAACTTCACGATCCTGCTGTTCAACAACCAGATCTACGGGCTCACCAAGGGCCAGTACTCGCCGACGAGCGAGCTCGGGAAGGTCACCAAGAGCTCGCCGTTCGGCTCGCTCGACCACCCGTTCAACCCGATCTGGCGCTCGCGCTCGGCGCGGAGGCGACGTTCGTCGCCCGGACCCACGACATGGACCGCAAGCACATGCAGCGAGGTCTTCCGGCGCGCGCACGAGCACAAGGGCGCGGCGTTCGTCGAGATCTACCAGAACTGCAACGTGTTCAACGACGGCGCGTTCTCGGCGATCCTCACCAAGGACAACCGGCCCGAGATGCTGATCGAGCTCGTCCACGGCGAGCCGATCCGGTTCGGTGCCGACAAGGACAAGGGCGTCCGGCTCAACAAGTACGGCGAGGCGGAGATCGTCGAACATCGCCGACGTGGGCGAGGACGCGGTGCTCGTCCACGACGAGCACCGCATCGACCCGACCGTCGCGTTCGCGCTGTCACGCCTCGCCGACCACCCGATCGTGCCGACCCCGGTCGGCGTGTTCCGCGCGGTCCAGCGGCCGAGCTACGAGTCCGAGGTGCAGCTCCAGCTCGCGGCGGCCCAGGAGCAGCGGGGCCCGGGCGACCTGCGGACGCCTCATCGGCGGCCCGAGCGTCTGGGAAGTCGCCTAGCCGTCACTGAGTCTGGCGGAAGTTCGCCAGACCGTTACCCTGCGCTCGCAATGGTTGGCTACGCTGCGCTGGGAATGAACATTCGGGGGCGCGAAGAATGACGTGGGGGTAACGAACAGATGATCGCGTATCTCGATGCGAACTCGGGCAGCATGATCGCGTCGGCGATCGCGGCCGGCTTTGCCGGAATTGCCGTGGTGTTCAAGCTGGGCTGGGGCCGTACGATCGGTTTCTTCTCGCCCAAGCACCGCCGGGCGGCGAAGGAAGCACTGGCCGGCGAACGCAGTCTGCGGCCCCGAGGACGACGTCACCGGCGAAGTCAAGTAGCACTCTCGCCTCCGGCGCCGGTCGAGCAGTGAGCGAACTCCAGCAGCGAGCCGGCGTCCTTTCGCGACCCGGCGACTCGGGTCTTCTACGTCGACCAGCGGGTACTGCGCGGTCTCGACGCGACCGCGGCGGACGACTGGGCCCAGCTCTCGGGCACCAAGTTATTACTTTTGGACGTTACGCCGCTGAGCCTGGGCATCGAAACAATGGGCGGCGTCATGACCAAGCTCATCGAACGCAACACCACTATCCCGACGTCCAAGTCCGAAGTCTTCTCCACCGCGGCGGACAACCAGCCGCAGGTAGAGGTCCACGTGGCCCAGGGCGAGCGCGACATGATCGAAGGCAACAAATCACTCGGCCGCTTTATACTGGACGGCATCCCGCCCGCGCCGCGCGGCGTACCGCAGATCGAAGTCACCTTCAATATCGACGCTAACGGCATCCTGAACGTCACCGCCAAGGACAAAGGTTCCGGCAAGGAACAGAGCATTACCATCAGCGGCTCCGGCAACCTGGACAAGACCGAGGTCGAAAAAATGGCCAAGGAAGCCGAGACCCACGCCGATGAAGACAAAGCCAAGAAAGAAGCGGTTGAAGCGCGCAATCTGCTGGACGGCGCCGTCTACCAGGCCGAAAAACTCAAGAAAGACAGCGGCGACAAGCTCTCTGACGACGACAAGAAATCCCTGGACGAAGCCGTGGAAGCCGCCAAGAAAGTCATAGGCGACGAAAAAGCAGATAAGGACACGCTGGAAGCCGCCGCCAAGGAATTGAACGACAAGATAATGCCCATCGGCGCCAAGCTGTACGAACAGTCCCCGGCCAACCAGCCGGACTCTGAAGGCGATGGCTCCGACGGTGCCAAAGACGCCAAAGACGCCAAGTCCGACAAAGACAAGAAGGACTCCGCCGTCGAAGGCGAAGTCATCGACGACAAATCCGCTAAAGGCGACAAAAAATAGCACTAGCAATAAGCCTGTAAAAATGGTAAAATATTAGGATGAGTAAAGGTGGTGAACAATCTGAGCGCTTGTTCTATGAGGCCACGGACGGCTTCTTCGGCGAGGAAGAAATCAGCGAGGCGGAGCAGGATCCGGAAATCTCTCATTGCATCAGCCTCATTTTAGGGGAAATCGGGGGTGATTCCGTAAGCGGCAAGCCGAAACTGGAGCAATCCTGCCGCGACGAGGCCTCGGAAACCCTAGAGCTATATTTCGGTCATGAGACTGACCACGCCCAAGCCTTGGTAGCGCATATAGAAGAAAGAAGGCGCGATGCCGTCCAAGCGTGATTACTACGACATATTGGGAGTAAAGAAGGACGCGTCGGCGGATGAGGTTAAGAAGGCGTTCCGGCGCGCGGCGGTAGAACATCATCCGGACCGTGGCGGCGACGAAGCTAAGTTCAAAGAGCTCAACGAAGCTTATGAAGTGCTGAAAGACAGCGAAAAACGCAAACGCTACGACCAGTTCGGGCATGCCGGCGTAGGCGGAGCGGCCGGCGGCAACCCGTTTGGCGGCGGATTCGGCGGCGCACAGGGTCAGAACGTCAACTTCGACTTCGGCGATCTGGGGCTGGGCGATATCTTCAGCAGTTTCTTCGGCGGCGGCCAGCAGCAAGGCGGCCGCCCGCGGCAAGCCCGCGGACGCGATGTGGAAGCCGGTGTGGAAATCAGTTTTGAAGAAGCCGTTTTCGGTACCGAGGCCGATTTAAAGCTCCAGCTTGACGACACCTGTGAACACTGCAAAGGCACGACGGCCGAGCCCGGTTATGAACTAAAGACCTGCGACCAGTGCAAGGGCTCCGGGCAGGTCATGAACGTTACGCGCACCATTTTCGGCAACATCCAGCAGCCCGGCATCTGCCCCAAGTGCAAAGGCACCGGCAAGATCCCCGAAAAGACGTGTACGGTGTGCCGCGGCAAAGGGGTCCAAGCGAAGCGCCAGACAGTTCAACTGAAGATACCTGCCGGCATTGATGATGGCGCCACCATCCGCCTGCGCGAACACGGCGAAGCCATAGCCAACGGGCCAAAAGGCGATCTATATGTAAACATCCGCGTGAAACCACACAAGAAATTTACCCGCGAAGGAGACTTAATCCTAAGCGAGGAGCACGTCGGCATGATAGAAGCCGCGCTCGGCGCGGAAATCGACGTTGACACCGTGGACGGCCCGGTCCGCATGAAAGTTCCGCCCGGCACCCAGTCCGGCTCGGACTTTAAGCTGTCCAACCATGGCGTACCGCACCTAAAAGGCGGCACCCGCGGCGCCCACATCGTGACTATAATCGTTGATACTCCCATCAAACTCAGCCGCCGCCAGCAGGAATTACTGCGAGAATTTCCTCAGACGTAAAGATTACGCGACCTGCGAAGGCATTTGAACTTCAGCAATTTGGTTTTTACCAGGCTCTTCCTTCAGCCGATGGAGTTCTTTAGCCATTGTTTTCAGCAGAGGTTCTGCATCAGTTCCTTGCTGGAACGTAGCAAACACCATAGTTACGCCAAGCGCTTCGGTGGAAACTTCAAGGCTGTCACCTTGGGCTTTATCCGGACTTTCGCGATCCTCTGGTACGGCAAGGCCTATAGAGTTAATCCCCGATTGAATCTTCTCGCACGCTACAAGCGCACCTTCACCGTCAGTGTCACTTAGCAAAACTTCAAACTCATCACCCCCGAACCTACCGACCACATCTTCACCTTCACGAACTGTGGCTGCAAGAACTTTCGCTACCGGTTTTAGTGCGACCAAGTCTGCTATCGGCTCACCAAGTCGGTCATTTAAACCCTTGAAGTCATCAAGATCCATAAATACTAAAGCATGGGTCCTACCAGAGTCTCTGGCACGCTCGACATGGCCCGTGCGTCTTATTAATTCACCCTGGAAGCCATTAGCGCTATACAGGCCGGTCTTACCGTCAAAGGTTGGATCTTTTCTTTCTTTCTCAGCAATGGCGCGTGCAGAACCGGCTTCATATTCAGCTATTTTAACCGCGGCCTCAGCTTTCTTACGCAACCTACGCTCCCTGTAAAATGCTCCCGCACCACCTACAGCCATGACAGCTGCTGCCGGAATAGCTAGTTTAGGCTCGATATTGGCGCGAGATGAACGCTTCATTACATTATTATAGCATGAAAAAGTATATAATTCAACTATTATGCTTCTTAAGGTATTGATTAAACTCACACGACAGTTAATAATTATGGTTACTAATGAAACTAAAACCTTTGAACCAAGACGGTTTTCTGCCGCTGCTGATAGTGGCTACGATCGTAGTACTGGCTGTAGTTTACCTGGTGTTTGCGCGCGTGCTTCACGCCAAGGGAAACTTATGAGTCCCGAAGTAGTCCTAGCCGCCATCGTACTTGTGCCGGTAGTGTTGCTCATGGTCCTGCGGGTGAACGCCGCGCTGGTGTTCCTGAGCCTGTGCCTGGGCGACGTACTGGTACAGTTTACGGCCAACAACGCCAGCTCATTCCTGACTACGTTCACGAGTTCGCATACGGTCACCTCCGTTACTACAAGCAACAGCGACGTGAAGATAGTGCTGTTATTATTTCCGGTGGTACTGACTACCGTATTCATGATCCGGACCATCCACGGCACTTCAAGGCTCGTATTGAACGCCTTGCCGTCGGCCGGGGTAGGCTTGCTGGGCGCCTTGCTAGTAGTGCCTTTGCTGCCCCCGGGCGCGGCGCATAACATTGTCGGCTCTTCGCTGTGGGACCAGGCGCAGAACGCCCAGGTCTTGATAGTTGGCGGCAGTGCGCTGGTCTGTCTGCTGGTGTTGTGGCTACAGCGGCCGAAAGCGGGCAAGCGTAAACATCATTAGTGCCGGGATAATTGACTTTTTTAGCTGATTACGGATAATTATAAGGTGTTAAGCGCCGTCCGCGGCTTGGTATGCGGGCCCATAGCTCAGCCGGTTAGAGCACCTGCCTTTTAAGCAGGGTGTCGTGGGTTCGAGTCCCACTGGGCCCTCCACATATAAGAACTATGCCGCAAGTCTAGACAGATGACCGATGCCCGCATATAAACTTGTTCGTTGTGCTTGTGTATCAGCATTGTGAAGTTCGTATTCAGCGAAACCATGCTCAAATCGCCCACGGATTTGGTGGCCGTATAAACCAGGGCCTAAGCAGGCACAGTCACCAGCCACTTGTAGTTCAACGCCGCCATCTTCTCCAACAACGCTACGGAAGCCCCAGGGACTAGAAGGATCTTCTTCACTTAACTCACCCAAAGGTTCATCCAAGAAAGCTAGATATACTTCCATCATAACCTCATGAGTGGCTTTAACTTCTTTGGGATGACCTTCTGCCCACTTATGTAGTTTGGGCCCTCCAATAACACCACCGATGGCACCTGTAGGTAATAGAGCGGGGTGATCTGACATCAGTTCTACAGGTATCCCTTCTGGATCTATACCAGAGACATATGGAAAAGTAAGTGGATCAAAATCTGTCAGAGCGACCTTTGTTTCACCCACCTCAAAGACACTTGCCTCCGGATCATACTTAAAAGGCTGAAGGTGTGAATTCTCGCCTTGATCTGCTTTTAGCCTGAATAATCCCGGCACTTCGCCCATATGGTGAGCATACACATCATTAAACATTCATGCTAGTTATGCTTTACAGGTAAGCTATCGGCTCGTGTCAGGCAGCTCAAAGTGTATGGAGAGTATGGCGGTGTCGTTGCCGGTGGCTCGTTTTTGTCCATATGTGCCGACGTTGCTGCAATATAGAGGTACGGATATCTGGCGGTTGATGGTTATTGTCAAAGTTTTGTCGCCATTATGCCCTATCAAATAATCAGACCTTGAGTTGAACTGTTCGTTAGGGATGAGGTCGGTTTTGCCTTGCAGTTGATAAATTGTTGCCGTGTCCTTGGTTACATTGTAGCCATCTTGGCTGGCGAAACCTTTGATCTCGTTCGTCAGGCCTGGACTGTTAGGGATTTGATAATAAGCGTCGTACCACTGCGTTGTGTTATCTATACCGTAACCGCTGTCGCCGTTATCACACAGTTTCTTGCCCCCAGCCTGCTTAATTTGCGCGATAAAAGGCTTGGAGGCGCTTTGGGCGCCGTTACCTTTTAGACCCCCAAGGACTATAAACAGCCAAACGAAGAAAAGAAAGGGCAGAGTAAAAGCCAGCCCCCATATAGTCCCGAAAACAGCCAGCTTTTTACCGCGGAGAGATTTTTGCTTGATTTCGCGCCAGGCTATTATAGAAATAATCGCTCCGAGCGGCGGAATGACAAAGGCTAGTATGAATCCGATAATACTTTGTTTTGAACGAGGCAGAGGAGCTCTCTCCGTAAGTGCTGGCTCCAATGGCGGCGGTTGATCAGGGGCCGGTTTTGTCTCGGGGCTCATTTGTTGGAATTGTAACATAAGTTTTATAGCCCATGCTGCTTACCCCTCAAGGCTAGACATTCTGCTATGATTAGTTCGTGAAAGAACTTACTCCGCATAAAGACATCAACGAGATAGCAGAGCTCTTTACCAAGGAGCTGAAGAAGATTTTTGGCAGCCAGCTTGCGGGGTTTTACCTGAGCGGCTCCTTAGCCTATGGCGGCTTTAACAGACCTAGTAGCGATCTTGATTTTATAGTGGTCTTGAAAAAGCCTCTGTCTGACAGCCAGAGGAAAGCCATAAAGCAGATGCACGCCATCGTGGAAAGACTCTATCCCGAATGGAAAAAGCGCATAGAGATGCCTTACTTGTTGCAAGACCCGTTAAGGAGTACCAAACCGCCTAAAGAACCCCAACTGCGTTTTAATGCTGGCAGATTATGGGACCCAGACCCTACCTACGGTAGCAATTGGCTTGTAAATATATATGCCCTTCGCGAATACGGAGTTGTGCTATTAGGCCCTAACCCCGAATTGTTAACCCCATCTATAAACATAAAAGACGTGCGGAAGGCCTCAAGCAGGGGCCTGCATAGTAGATGGAAGAAAAAACTGGACTCCAGCCAGCCATTCGGCAATGGAGAAGACTGGAGCGTTGACCTTATGAAAGCCTTTTCCGTGCTTACGATGTGCCGCAAGCTTTACCGGGCAAGGAACGATGGCTCCGATTCTAAGCGTATTTCGTCCAAATGGGCCAAGGAAAATTATCCCGAGTGGAAAGACCTGATCGAAAAGGCCGAAAACTGGCATGAAGGCCTGACTATGGATGCCGGTGACGAAATCATAGACTTCATCAGGTTTACCTTGAAGGAAGTCTGATCAGATTTTCCGGCTTGCTTTGGTGAGTGCGTAATCTATGGTCAGTTCCGCGACGTTCATCAGGTAGCCGCGCAGGCGGTCCAGACTGTCCTCGATTATCGCGCCCTCGTAGGATTGTTTCATCCTTTTTGAACTGTAAATCAGGCGCTCCAGCTTCTTGTCGCCGTCAAGTATGCGATGGGCCTGGGCCTTGTCCAGATGGCGCACCATGGACTCGGTATCCTTAAGTAGGCGGTGCGTAGCTTTCTGGATGGAAGGAAAGGTCCCCGACAGCTTTACCGGATCGGTACGGTCGGTGCCGGCCAGTCCGGCTATCTTGACGGCGTGGTCGCCTATACGCTCCAGCTGTACGGTGACGCTGCGGTAAAAACTGACCTCTTCTAGGTTGCCGTCCACTTTGCTGCTCAGCAACTCTTGGAACTGTCTTTGGATGGCATGCAGGAACTTGTTTACCTCGTAGTCACGCTGTTTTATGTCCAGTGCCAGCTCCTTGTCGCCGGTCTGGGCAGCTTTCAGCGAGTCTACGAACATGCTCCGGGCAATAACGAATGTACGCAGCGTACTTTCAGAAACAGGGAACATAGAATCGTCGATTATCGTCTTGGCGACGATTTTCTGCGATGTCTCTTCCAATATCTCGAAACCGAAGAGCCGTTGCACGGCCTTGCGTATAGCCTGGTTCTGGCCGGGTGTGATGCGGTGGCTGCGCAGGACTATCCTGTCGGCACCTGCTATATACGCGCCGATCATTTCACGCAGCAGCCAGGAATCTGCCATCTGGTCTATCGTGATGTCTATGGTTATTTCCTGCTGCGCCCGGCTGGACGGCTTGATGATTAGAGCAGGTCCGGAAGTATTAATCAGCACCTCGTCCTTGCTCTTTAGCTTGAGCCGGTCGATCCAAGTCTTTGGCAGGGTAAGCGTAAGGCTGCTACCGCCCGTTGCCTGCAATTTACGTCTTTCCATAACAATATATATATATCAAACTGTTGATTTTGGCTAGAGTTTTGTGTTTTTTACATCTGTGGATACAAAGTCATTGACATATTTAATTATCGACTCTACATTTATATATATAAAGCCTATGTAATATATAGGCGTATAGATGAGGAGGGTTAAAAAGGTATGAATAACAAAGCAATAGGCGGCATCATAGTCGTTGTGGCGGTGATAGCCGTGATAGTCGGCCTGACTATCAAGAATAATGACAATAAACCGGCGGCCACGACCGAAACGGCGTCGTACAAACAATACAGTGGCACTGTGACAGGAGCCGGATCGACGTTCGCACAGCCTCTGTATAGCCAGGTGGGCAGTGAATATAAGAGTAAGACAGGCACTACTATCAATTACCAGTCGGTCGGATCCGGCGCAGGCATCGCACAGTTCATCGCTAACACCGTTAACTTCGGTGCTACTGATGTAGCACTCAAGGATAGTGAGATCGCCCAGGCTCAGAAGAACGGCGCTCCACTCAATGTTCCTGTAGCGTTCGGCGCTGTAACCGTTTCTTACAATCTTCCCGGCATCAAGAGCGGACTCAAATTGGACGGTCCGACCATAGCCAATATATATCTGGGCAATATAACCAAGTGGAACGACACAGCAATCACCAAGCTTAACCCGGGCCTGAAACTGCCGGATATGCAGATCGCTCCGGAATACCGCTCGGACGGATCCGGCACCACGGCGCAGTTCACACAGTTCCTGAGTGACGTGAGCCCTGAGTGGTCGCAGAAGGTTGGAAGCGACAAAACAGTCCAGTGGCCTACCGGCACAGGTTCCAAGGGCAACGAAGGCGTAGCAGCTACCACCAGCCAGACCAAAGGCTCCATCGGCTACGTGGAACTGGCTTACGCTCTGCAGAATAACTTCACGACCGCGGCGGTCAAGGACAAGGCCGGCCAATATATCGCCCCGACGCTTGATAGCACGTCCAAGGCCGGCGCAAACCTGCCGAACCTGCCAAGCGACCTTCGCTTCAGCGCGATTAACTCGCCCAGCAAAGGCGCTTACCCCATAGCTTCCGCGACGTTCATCGTAGTCTACAAAGATACGTGCAAGGCCAAGGAAGTTACCGGTACCGACCAGGCCCAGGCACTACATGGCTGGCTCAGTTACCTGCTCGGACCTGGCCAGCAGAGCATGAAGAAGCTGGAGTACGCACCGCTGGCACCCGTGCTGCAAACCAAGGCCCAGACCATGGTTGACAGCATGACCTGTAATGGCAAACCGATAAACGGTTAAACCGTATGGCGGGCCCGAGCACTCCGGCAACGCCTATTCGCAGCGCACGCCCTTCAGGGCGTGCGCTGCAGGTGGACGTCCTGGTGCGGCGCATGCTGCAGGCCTTGGCAGTGGTGGTGCTTATACTAATCGGCTACTTCTTCATACGGCTGGCGATTGCTGCCGGGCCGGTTTTCTCGCGTTTCGGGATCGGCGGGTTCATATTTACGAACAACTGGGATGTCGCTCATGAGATGTTCGGTGCTTGGCCGCTGGTGGCCGGAACGCTCATTACTTCGGCAGTCGCCCTGGTGATCGGAGTACCGGTAGCAGTAGCTGCTGCACTTTATGTGACCGAACTGGCCCCTGCGAAGCTCCGCGGACTCTTCGCGCTTCTGCTCGACCTGCTGGCCGCGGTTCCATCCGTGGTGTACGGGCTGTGGGGCGTATTCATCCTTATACCTACGCTCAAGCCTTATGAACAATGGTTCTCGGACACGTTCTCATTCCTGCCGTTCGTCGGCGGACCGGTCAGCGGGCCCAACTATTTCATAGCAGGACTGATCCTGGCGATTATGATCATACCCATAGTGTCGGCGGTTTCGCGCGATGTTATAGAAACCGTGCCACTTTCAGAAAAGGAAGGGGCTTTGGCGCTTGGCGCCACCCGCTGGGAAATGATAAGGCTGGCCGTGCTGCCGCATTCACGCGCAGGAATCACTAGCGCGGCCATGCTGGGACTGGGCCGGGCCATCGGCGAGACTATCGCCGTCACGCTGGTCATCGGCAGCGCTCCTGTGATCGGCCATCATCTTTTTGACCAGGGCTATACGCTGGCGGCGGTTATAGCCAATGAGTTCGGCGAGGCCAGCCCAGGCAGCCTACATATTTCAGCCCTGATCGCCGCCGGCGTGATACTCTTCGTGCTGACACTACTTGTCAACGGCTTGGCGCGCGCCGTCGTAATGCACAGTGGCCGTATCCGTGGGTCCGTAGAAGACAGGGTGGTGGCATGAACGCGCTGGCTGTCATATCTCCGCGGCGCCGCAGGACGGACATTGTAGCTCGCGGATTGCTGCTGACCGGCTTATTTTTAGCGCTGATGCCGCTGGCGCTCGTACTGCTCTTCGTCATCATCCGCGGCGCCGGCGCGCTAAGCCTGCACTTCTTCATCAGCGACCCGACGGGTGCTTTCTTTGGCGACCAAGGAGGAGTCAGAAGCGCCATTCTCGGTACCCTTGAGATTGTAGCGTTGTCCACGTTGATAGCAGTGCCGGTAGGGATTGCTCTGGCTATCTACCTCAATGAAGTGGGAGGGCGGTCAAAGCTCGCTATGGTGGTGCGCTATTTCACAGATGTGCTTACAGGTGTACCTTCCATCGTTTTCGGGCTATTCATATATACGGTATTCGTAGTCGGCGGCCTAACGGGAGGTTTTGCCGCGTGGAAAGGGTCGCTGGCTCTGGCACTGCTGATGCTGCCGGTCGTCACACGGGCCTCCGAAGTCAGCTTGTCAGTTGTACCTGACAGCCTGCGCGAGGCGGCCCTGGCGCTCGGCGCACCGCGCTGGCGGGTGATTACGCGCGTGGTATTGCCCACGGCCCTGCCCGGCCTGGTGACCGGCTCGCTGCTGGCCATAGCCAGGGCTTCAGGTGAGACTGCTCCTCTGCTGTTCACGGTGCTTGGCGCCCAGGCGACGACCTTTGCGCTTAACCAGCAGATGAACTCGCTGCCACTCCAGATTTTCAATGACGTACGGGCGCCCAATCCACAACTGATAGCGCGGGCATGGGGCGCCGCATTAACGCTTATTCTGATAATATTATTAATTAATGTAGCAGCCCGTCTGGCTGCACGAAGGAGTGCGCTAAAATGAGCCTTGCCACCGGCAGCAGAATAACCAAGCCTGTTTCAAAGCGACAGCAAACCGGACGTCCGGCAAAACCCGGACCCAAGGCCAAACAGCCGGCAGCAGGCAAGGGCGTTCCTGTACATGTGCAGGGGCTGAAGGCCTATTATGGTGAGGCCGAGGCCGTCAAAGGCATAAGCATAGACTTTCCGGCCAACCAGATCACAGCCATAATCGGCCCTTCCGGGTGCGGCAAGTCCACGCTGGTACGCTGCATAAATCGCATGCACGAAGAAGTGCAAGGCGCCACTGCCACAGGCAAGGTACTGCTTGGTAATCAGGATATCTATGCTGCCAAGGTGGACCCGGTAGCTGTCCGGCGCACCATAGGCATGGTCTTCCAGAAGCCAAATCCCTTTCCGACCATGTCAATCATCGATAATGTCACGGCCGGACCCCGACTGGCCGGAACCAAGAATAACAACCTAAAGGAGCGTGCTAAGCAGGCACTGCGCGATGCCGGCCTATGGGACGAAGTTAAGAGTAGGCTTAACGAACCTGCGCTCGGACTCTCCGGGGGCCAGCAGCAGCGTTTATGCATAGCGCGGATGATTGCGCTTGAGCCTGAGGTACTGCTGATGGATGAACCTTGCTCAGCCCTGGATCCGCATTCCACGCAGCGCATAGAGGAGCTGGTAGTCAAATTGAAAAAACGCTTCACCGTCGTGCTTGTGACTCATAATCTCCAACAGGCTGCCAGGGTTGCGGACCGTACGGCATTCATGCTGGACGGGGATCTTGTAGAGATAGGCCCGACCAAGCGTATATTTATGACGCCTAGCGATACACGGACCGAACAGTATGTCACCGGCAAGTTTGGCTAGGTTTCATTAATAATTCTTAAATATTGTCGTACCGTGGCGGGTGTTGGGCTAAAATGCCGCCACCATGAGAAGGATTTGGCAGCATAAGTTCCGGCGTACCACGCTGCTATTGTTCCTGTACCTGGGAATAGTGGCCGGCGTGGGATTGGCGCACACGGGTTGGGGATTTGCGGGAGTCTGGTGTTGGTGCTCCGGCTTGTTCGTGCTGGCTTCGTGGCGCAGGCATAATATATTGACGCTGAGCATGGTCATACTGTTGGGTTTGAGCTGCGGCTGGTGGCGCGGCTCCGTATATATCCACAGGCTGGCAGTTTATGACAACTGGTATTACCAGAAGGTCACCGTGACGGCGCGGGCCATGGAGGATGCGCTCTACGGCAAGACCAAGCAGCTGACGTTTGATGCCAATGACATAGTTTTAGAAAATGGGGAGCGGCTGCCGGGCAGAATCAAACTGAGCGGGTTCGGATCCAATGCCGTGTTCCAGGGCGATGAAGTAGTGGCCAGCGGCAAACTTTATACAGGCTATGGCATTTACCAGGGAAGTATAAGTTTTGCTGAGTTGTCGGTTACAGCGCATCACCCTACGCTCGTGGGGATTATCCGGCAGAAATTCACGGCAGGTATGCAGACCGCTCTTCCGGAACCGCTGGCGCCGTTCGCCATGGGTCTGCTTGTGGGCCAGCGCGCGAATCTGCCGGATGACACCAAACAGGATCTGCTCATGGTCGGACTGACGCATATCATCGCCGTTTCCGGATACAACCTGACCATAATCCTGCACGCCAGCCGCCGCTTGCTCGGCAGGTACTCCAAGCGCATGGCTGCATTCTTGTCGCTCAGCCTCATAGGCGTGTTTTTGTTGCTGGCCGGAGCCAGCGCTTCCATAGTCCGGGCGGCGATAGTTAGCGTGTTAAGTATTGCCGCCGGCTATTACGGGCGTGAATTCAAGCCGGTGAACCTGATTTGTCTGGCGGCGGCTATTACTGCCTGGGCGAATCCGGTGTACGTTTGGAGCGATCTAAGCTGGTATCTAAGCTTCCTGGCTTTTTACGGCGTGATGGTGATTTCGCCGCTCATACAGGCGCGCTGGCCTGGACGCTGGCAACGGTCGGTAGTAGGCGCCGTGGCGCTGGAAAGCATCTGCGCGGAAATCATGAGCGTGCCATTCATCCTGTACGTATTCGGGCAGATGTCGCTCATCGGTCTGCCGGCCAACGTACTGGTAGTGGGTTTGATCCCGCTGGTGATGCTTCTGAGCACTATCGCGGGTCTGGCAGGCATGCTCGCCGGCAACCTGGCCGGCTGGTTGGCGTGGCCGGCGGTATGGCTGCTCAACTATATGCTCGACGCCGCGCATTTGCTGGCCGGTCTGCCGCATGTCTTCGTACAGAACCGCAGCCTGTCGCTCGCGGGTATGTTGGGGCTCTACATGGTCGTGGGCGGGTTCACGCTGGTGCTCCGGCACAAGACAAAGGTACCGGAAACTGCTACAATAACAGATAAGATTGAAACGGTTTTGGAAGGAGCTTAAATTTTGAGCGGGCACAGCAAATGGTCTACCATCAAACGGCAAAAGGGCGCCAAGGATGCAGCTCGCGGCGCAGCATTTACCAAGCTGGGCAACGCCATTGCCATTGCCGCGCGCAGCGGCACGGACCCGGAAACCAATTTTTCCTTGCGCATGGCCATGGACAAGGCGAAGGCCGCCAATATGCCGTCCGCGAACATCCAACGCTCCATTGACCGGGTGAAGGACAAGAACGCCGCGCAGCTCCAAGAAGTGCTGTATGAAGGCTACGGACCCGGCGGCACGGCCATTCTGGTGGAGTGCGCCACGGATAACATCAACCGTACCTATCCGGACGTGAAGGTTGCCTTTTCCAAACATGGCGGCAACATCGCCGAGAAGGGCGCGGTAGCCTTCCAATTCGACCATAAGGGCATGATCCGGGTGAAGGGTACTGGCGACGATGTGCTGATGCAGGCTTTGGAGGCCGGAGCTGACGACGTACAGGAAGAAGACGGCGAATCTGTCATCTACACCAACTCCAAAGAACTGGCGAAAGTCCGAGACGTCCTTAATGAAGCCGGCCTCAAAGTTATCGAAGCCGAACTGACCTATGTGCCGAAAAATACCGTGGAAATCATCGATGCGGCCACGGCTGGCAAGGTCATGCGCCTGATGGACGCCTTTGATGAACTCGACGACGTCACCAACACCCATGTCAACTTCGACATCCCGGAAGAAATAGCAAAAGCTCTATGAGGATAATCGGCATAGATCCTGGAACCGGAATCCTGGGCTTTGGGGTCATAGAGGCCTCTAACGGCAAAGCTAAGCTGGTGGACGGAGGCGTAATTCGTACGCCTGCCAAAGAAGACGACGCAGTGCGCCTGCAGACTATATTCGAGGAGATAAGCGAGGTTATAGCACAGTCCAAGCCTGAAGTAATGTCGGTGGAGAAATTATATTTCGCCCAAAATGTTACTACTGCCATGACGGTGGCCCAGGCGCGGGGTGTTGTCCTTCTGGCAGGCAAGCAGGCCGGCCTGGAAATTTATGAGTATACGCCGCTACAGATCAAGCAGGCCCTGACCAGTTACGGTCGCGCGGACAAGAAGCAGGTGCAAGAGATGGTAAGAGTTATACTGGAGCTGAAAGAGACACCTAAACCTGACGATTGCGCCGATGCGCTGGCCGCTGCCATAACACATTCCATGACAAGCCCTTTACGCTAGTGTTTTGTGTGGTACAGTAGAATAGTTATATCAAATAAAAAAGGAGAATAACTTCCTATGGATCCACAGAATCCGCAAGATAATCCACCGCAGCCAGATCAACCGCCTGTACCGCCTCAGGTACCGGGGGGACCGGCTCCTGATCCTGAGCCGCCGACTCCCGGCGGCCCGCCCGATGCTCAACCGCCTGTACCGCCATCAGACGCACCTGTGTAAACGTTCCGAGCGGTTAATCTTATACCGGCCCGCTGCCTATGAGCATGCGGGCCGGCAAGCTATTATGCGGATATTTATGCGATAATAGTAGCTATGATCGCAACCCTATCAGGCGTAGTAAGCGAAAAACTGAACGACATCGTAGTACTGGACGCACAAGGCGTAGGGTACGGTTTATTGGTTCCGGCCGAGGATTATGGCCGGCTGAAAGTCGCGGATGCGGCGAAGCTTTACGTGTATGAACACATCCGCGAACAGTCTCATGACCTATTCGGTTTCCTGAGTCTGGACACCAAAGCTCTCTTTGAGCAGCTGCTGGAAGTAACGGGCGTAGGGCCGAAAATGGCTCTTAGCATGTTAAGTATAGCTTCGTCCCAGGAGGTGCGCGGCGCCATAGCTGCCGGAGACGTAAAATTTATCCAACAGGCTAACGGAGTGGGTAAACGCCTAGCTGAAAGGGTCGTCGTGGAGCTCAAGGACAAGGTCGGTCTGGCCGGGATAGACCTGGAAATGTCCGGCTTGCTGCAGGGAGAGAAAAGCCTGATGAAGGACGAGGCTGTACAGGCATTGGTAGTTCTGGGCTACACGCCCGCAGATGCCGGACGCGCGCTCAAGGACGTCGATTCCAAGCTTCCCGCAGAGGAACGCATCAGACTGGCCCTAAAAGAAGATTCGAAGTGACCACGCCCTACATCAAGCTGCCCGGCGGCCGCGAAATCCCGCAGATCGGTCTGGGACTATGGAAGGTCAAGGACGAAGCGGAATTTAACCGCTCTTTCGAAGCGGCTATCAAATACGGATACCGTCATTTTGACGATGCCCAGGCATATTACAACGAACAGTTTCTGGGCAAGGCTTGGCATAAGTCCGGTTTGAAGCGCGAGGAACTGTTTATAACTACTAAGATTGCGGTAACGAACTTCGGCTTCGATAAGACTAAAAGAAGCTTTGACGGATCCCTGGCCAATTTGCGGACAGATTATGTCGACCTATTGTTGCTGCATTTCCCCGTTCCACTGCTCAGGAAAAAGGCCTGGAAGGCGCTTGAAAAGATCCATGCCGCGGGAAAGGCCAAGTCCATCGGCGTCAGCAACTACACAATCAGGCATCTGGAAGAGATGAAAGACTACGCCAAGGCAATGCCGGCCGTAAACCAAGTAGAAATACACGTATTTCTGCAGCAGCCGGAGTTAATCGAGTACTGCCGGGAACATGACATAGTAGTCGAGGCCTATTCGCCGCTGGCCCATGCCAGGGCCATGGATGACGCCGTGATAAAGGATATTGCCAAGAAACACGGCAAGAGCTACGCCCAGATCATGCTGCGCTGGTGCGTTGAAAAAGACCTCGTCGTACTGCCTAAATCCGTGACTCCTGAGCGCGTCCGGGAAAACATCGATATACTAGATTTCAAGCTCGATGACAAGGACATGAAGGCGCTTACTGCTCTGAATCGCGGCCTGCGCACCGCCTGGAGCCCCGTCCACGTACCCTAAGTACGGTATACTTATAATAATGATTGACCGAATCGTAAACCCTGGTGCCGATGGGGAAGAACCCCAGGAAATCGAACTGGAAGCGACGCTGCGGCCGCAGGACTTCAAGCATTACATAGGCCAGGAAAAGCTGAAACAGAACATCCAGCTGGCCATCGACGCCGCCAGAAAACGTGGCGAACCTCTGGATCACGTATTGCTACACGGGCCGCCCGGTCTGGGCAAGACCACGATGGCCAACGTTATAGCCCGCGAGATGGGCGCCCAGATCCGCGTAACTTCCGGTCCCGCCATAGAAAGGGCCGGAGACCTGGCTAGCCTGCTTACCAATTTGCAGGATGGTGACATCCTGTTCATCGACGAGATACACCGTCTGAATCGCACGGTGGAAGAAGTGCTTTACTCCGCGATGGAGGACTTCAAGCTGGACATCATGATGGGCAAGGGGCCTTCCGCGCGATCGCTCCGGCTGGACCTGCCTAAATTCACTATCATAGGCGCGACCACGCGCACCGGATCCCTGGCGGCGCCCCTGCGCGACCGTTTCGGCATGATTTACCGCCTGGATTTCTATACGCCTGAAGAGGTTCAAAAGATTATCGAGCAATCGGCTAAAATACTTGGCGTCAAGATTGATTCCGCCGCCGCCGCCGAGCTGGGCAAGCGCGCTCGTTTAACCCCGCGTATAGCCAACCGGTTGTTGAAGAGGGTGCGTGATTACGCGGACGTTAACGGCGACGGCATAATTGACGTGCCGCTGAGCCACAAAGCATTTGAACTGCTGGATATAGACGAACTGGGCTTGGACGCTACCGACCGCACGCTGTTGACGGCAATCATTGAAAATTATGGCGGTGGCCCGGTAGGTGTCGAGACCTTAGCGGCAATAACTGCCGATGAACGAGGCACTATCGAAGATTTTTATGAACCGTACCTGATGCAGATAGGCCTGTTAGAGCGTACGCCGCGCGGCCGTAAGGCCACCTCCAGAACCTACAAGCACCTTGGCAAGAAGCCGAAACGCGGCGGACGCCAATCCTCACTGTTGTAAGGCTTCGCCAGCCTGCCGGCAGAGAGTATACTAAAGCATTATGGATCCTCAAGATCAGAACCAGGAAACCCCGGCGCCCATGGCTCCCGGGTCGACCGTAACGCCCGACACGCCTGCTGCGCCAGAACCCGCGCCAGAGCCTGTTCCGGAACCTGCGCCGCCGTCTTCCGCCCAGCCGGAGACGCCGGAGGTTCAGGAATCCGCCCAGACCGGGACTCCTGAACCTGCGCCGCCAGCCGAGCCCGTAGCGCAACCGATACCACCGCCCGAGCAGCGGCCCAAACCGCCCGAGCAGCCGGCAGAGAACCCCAAGAAGCGGGTTTCGAATATTCTGCCGGTCACGGAACCGGGCGAGCGCACGATATGCGTAATAAAAAGGCACCGCATTGGCATATTGGGCGTCTACGTGGCATGCGGCCTGGTGCTTATGACTACCGCGGCACTGGCTTTCATAGTAGTGCCGGGCGCTATGGGCGGCGGCAATAGCCAGGCATTGCCGGCCGGCTTGGCAGCATTCCTGATGGTGGCCGCAATCTGCACGGTTTTCGCCCTGATTTCAGCCAAAGTTTACTGGGGCAATACCTGGACCCTTACCACCGATAGTCTTACGCAGGTAAGGCGCTTCAATCTGTTCAACCGCCAGTCCAGCCAGCTTTCACTCAAGGACCTGGAGGACGTCACCGCCGAACAGAACGGCATCCTTCCAGATATATTCAATTATGGTCTCCTGAGAGTTGAAACGGCAGGGGAAAGAAGCAAATTCATGTTCCCTTTCTGCCCGAACCCCAACTATTATGCGCAGCAGATACTTAAGGCCAGAGAGACTTTCGAGCGAAACCGCACGGCCGAAGAAAACACGCCCAGCAAGACACCTTAGCTCTTAAAGAAAGGGATTACTGCGCGCTTCGTTAAACAGCGCCTGCACGTTCACGCTGTTGTCGTGCAGTGATTCCAGCTGCTTGACCACAGCTTGGTCTATGTGCGGTACCTGCGCCGCTTTAACCTGGCTGGTGACCGAGTCGCTTGAAGGCTGGGCGTTGCTTAAGCTGCTGATTCTTAGGAGCACGAAACCGTAGAGGACCGCCACCAGTACCAGGAAGCCCACGACGCTGAAACGGCGGGCCTTTTGGACGACCAGAGCGGCCTGTATCTTAAGTGATTGTATGTCTAGCTTCTTGGCGTTCATGGTTTTATATACTCGCTTAACGTTAGATCGAAGGTCACATAATCGCGGTTCTTAGTATCGGGCTGCAGGGTTATGGTCTCGACCTGCGCGGTGCGCCGGTTGTGCTCAAGGTCGCTTAGGAAACTGATGAATTTTTCATACTGGACAGGATGATTCGCGTCACCCTTTATAACTATGGGCAGCTGGTATACTCCCGGGATGTTCGTTACCTTGGTAAGCTGCGACAGGCTGCCGGTTTTGGAACTGCCGCCGGCTGCGGCCGGACTGGCGGAAGCGGAGCTGCTTGATGACGCGCCGCCCGGCAAGGTGCCAAGCGTCGAAGCCGGGAAACTGATAGCCGCCAGGCTAACATCGTTCGCCGCGGCAATCTTCACTATCTCGCGGACAGCTTCAGCTTGATTCTTGTCCTGCGGCACTACGGCCTTGGCTATCTTGTCCAGACTGTCGTATTTCTTGATGTCCTGCCTCGCGCGGTTAAGGCTTACCCGCTCCTGATCCAGAGCCAGGTTTTTCGCCTTGAGCGCGGTCAGCTTGTCGGCCTGGCCCATCAGCAATTTGTTGGTGGCGTAGGCGCCGCCCAGCAGACCCAGGAACAACACCGCCAGACCCGCCATGAGCAGAGCATGGAAACGCTTGCTGGTCATGGCTTAACCCCCTTGTTGTTAACGAATAAGAAGGGGTTACCGGGGGCGAAAAGCGCCCGGATATTAACCGTGCACGGATATGCGCTATTACCGGTGTCGGAGCTATTGCACGTTATGCTCACTATGTCGGCTTTGCTGAAGATTTTATTCTTCGGATCTGCCAGGTTCACCTGTACCTGCGTCGCGGTCTGATAATCCGTGGCGTTGGCGGATATGTCTATGCCGCCGCTCGTCTGGTTTATGTTAAGCCCGGTGAGGTTGGCGTTATAGGGGATGGCCGCGGCCACCTGCTTGATCAGCTGAGAGAATAATACCTCCTGGCCCAGGACCTTCACGGCCAGCTTGAAGTCACTGCTGATGTCTTTTACGCGCTTCTGGGTGGCCTCGGAATTTTCCTGCTTGAAGACCTTCTCGGTAGCGGCGATCTGGTCGTTATACTGCGACGTCGACTGTTTAATGGTCAGCGTGCCGTACGTAGCCAGCGCTCCTAGCCCCACGAAAGCGATCAGAAAAGCCACGGCCCATTTGCGCAGTACCACGTTGCGGCGGGCATACGTGTATCCTGTCTTTAGCTCGGGAGGCATCAAATTAATCATACGAACGTTTCTTTAGGCTGTACCATACTTAGGCCCGCTACGGTGGCATACATGGGCCTGTCGGCCTTTTCAGGCGCCCTCAGGCCTTTATAATCGAAATATTGCCAGGGGTCGGTGTGCCGCACGGCCATGCGCAAGGAAGCGGTGAAATATTCGCTCAGACCCGGCATATTGGCTCCTCCTCCCAGGGTTACGATCTGTTTTACGGGACGTTTCGTGCCGTAGCGCTCTTCGTAATAGCGGACCATTCGGCGGATTTCCTTGACTATCTGCTCCAAAATAGGCTCCAGCGCCTTCTTTATATCTGTCTGTTTTTTGCTGACGCCCAGACCGTAGCGCGTCTTTATAAGCTGCGCGGCATCAGCCGAGACGCCCAGCTGGCTTCTGATGTTATTGGTGAATATTTCGCCTCCGCCCTGTACTGTGCCGGTGACCAGCAGGCTCTGATCGAAAACACTGATGTCAGAGGACAGCGAGCCGAAATCGATTATAAATGAAGGTTCGTTGCTATTGCTGTCCAGCGAGAAGAGTCTGCCCGAGGAACTGAGAGTCGGCTCTATCAATACCGCCTCCAGGCCCATTATCTGCGTAAGACTCAGGTAGGAATCGACTATAATCCTAGGAACCGCTACCAGAAAAACCTCGGTGCCGTCAGGATCCTGCCTGATGATTTCGTAATCAAGATACAGTTCGTCAAGCGGCATGGAAACGTATTGCTCGGCCTCCAGCTCCACTGCCTCTGTGATTTCCTTTGGCTGCAGTTTGGGCAGCTTTAGCGAGCGGGTAAAGATACGGTAGGCTGGAATACTTAGGGCCACACGGTTGGTAGTGATGTCGCCGATGAGGTGATCCTTGAAAAGATCCAGCGCCGCCTTCGCTATGATTTCCGGTTTGGTAACCACTCCGTCCTCCAGCGCCGCCTTGTCAAAATCGATTGAACCGTAGCCTATTACCTTGGGCTGTTTGGCCTTGGCGGCGGTCTTGGCACTGCTCTTAGTCGTCCGCTCAGCCAATTGCATGACCTTCAGGGAACCGTGGCCTATATCCAGGCCGAACAACGGTTTATCGTGGAAAAATATAGGGGTTTTAGCTGTTTTCATGCGTAATGCCCACCCAAGCATAAGGGTATTAGCCCTAGTATAACAAAAAGAGGCCGCCATAGCGGGCGGCGATTATGTAAAACCGTTATGCTTTCCTATAATTAATACTGATGAGACGTAGCCAATCTGGTTATACGCTGGTAGAGCTTATGGTCACGATGACCGTGCTTGCCATTCTGACCTTGGGCGCGCTCACGCTTTTTACCTCACTTCTGCACAGCGCCATAGTCGCCCAGCGGCAAGCTGCGGCCTCGTCTCTGGCGACAAACCAGATGGAATATCTTAAATCCTTGCCGTACGATCACTTGGCTGTCGCCGGCGGCCCCATAGTGTCTACGACTACCATACCCGCGAGTTTCACCAAGAAGATACAGGGCATTACCTATACGGTGACCACGAGCGTAAGTTACGCCGATGACGCCTATGACGGCTGCGGGTCATACCCTAATGACACCCTGAAACAAAAATACTGCCGCAATTATCCGCCGCCATCCGACGCTCCTGCCACGGACAACAATCCGGGTGACTATAAGGACGTCCGCGTGGCAGTCACTGACCCTTCCGGCACACAATTGGCATCGTTGGATACCCAGGTGGCGGCATTGGTCGCGGAGACAGCCAGCAATACCGGCGCACTGTTCGTCAACGTAGTAGACGACAGCGGCCAGCCGGTCTCCGGAGCTACGGTCCATGTCGTTAATGGCGCTATCAATCCGGCCGTTGACGTCACTGATACCACCGACCAGAACGGCTTGTCTATCTTCTACGACCTACCGCCTAGCACTACAGGATATAACTATACGATCACTGGTTCCAAAAGCGGCTACTCCACGCTTACTACCCTAAAGCCCTCGGGCAGCCTGCAGCCCACGTATCCAAGTCAGAATCTGATAGCCCAAAACTCTTCATACGTCACCCTTACGATTAAGCAGCAAGGCGACAGCAGCCTGGTAATAGAAGCTACGGACTTGAGTGGTAACCCTCTATCGGGAGCTAAGGTTTATGCTAAAGGAGGCTATAAGAAATATACGGCTACCAGCGATACCAGCTATTATTACGACAATATGTCGCCCTCGGACACCCGGCCGTCCACTGATTCCAACGGCCTGGCCGCCATGACCGGCCTGGTTCCGGGGAGCTATATATTCTGCGGCGATCTAGGAGCTACCGGCTGCAGCATCGGCGGCACTACATATTACCTGGCGGCGGCGGTCCCTTACGGCGGCAATAACTCGTTGCAGCCCATCAACGTACCTATATATGATCCGTCCAATCCTCCCACTACCACGTACGGTTACAACGGCACGGACTATTTGCAGAAGGTAAGGCTGATGTTAACCACGGACTCCAGCTTCCCCAGGGTCGCTACGCTGGCCCCGTACGACGTCAGTACTTCCGGCGGCACGCTGTCAAACTTCAATTTCACGATCACTGGCAGTAACCTGCCGTGCAGCTCGTCAGCTGGCAGCTGCTCCACCAATGTCAAGTTCGTACAGGGAGGCACCACGTTCACCGCGTCGTGTACCGGCTCTTCCAGCGGCGTGGAGCTGGATTGCACGGTCAATCTTACCGGTGCTACCGTAGGCACCGCTCAGCTCGTGGTTTCAGTCGGCAGCAAAGCGCTGACCCTGCCGGTCAGTCCGTTGCAAGGAGGCCTGAGTGTCACGCCTTAACTTACGAAGGAAGGGCGCCGGCGAATCCGGCTTCAGCTTGGTCGAACTGCTGGTAGTAATCAGCCTGGTGGGCATCATAGTCGTGACCTTCAGCTCCTTCTTCACCAATTATTTGATCCTGTATTCCAAATATCAGCAGGACAGCCTGGCTTTCAGCGAGATGGCTCAGCAATCCCAGCGCGTTGTACAGGTTCTGCGCGGGCTAACGGACATAGTTTCCGAGTCTGATAACGATATAACGGCCTACGCCTATTTCTCGCCCGCGGACACCTATGTGTCGCTCGTACATTATTACTTAAGCGCTGACAGCAAGAAACTCATGGTCGACGTGACGCCAATGTCTGCCAATCCGCCCATCGGTTCGCCTATAACGGCCCAAAAGAAGACGTATACGGTCATAAGCAACTACTACCAGGCGCCAGGCACCAAGCTCTTCATTTATTATGATTCTAACGGCACCGTGCTGACCGCGCCTGTAGGCGACGAGCATAGCATAATAGAAATAGAAGTGAATCTGACCGAACCGGCCTCCCACGGGACCAAGCAGCAATCCTTGAGCGTAACCGTAAGCCTGCGCAATAGAAAGACCAACCTATGATACCTGCTTTACTCGCCATAATACTGGCTTTCGGAATCATGGCCACTTCGATAGTAGAGGTAACGCTGACCAACTTGGGCATAACCAGCGACATAGTAAAAAGCCAACAAGCGTTCAATGTGGCCGAGGCCGGCATAAATTACTACCTGTGGCATCTCAACCACAACAACAGCGATTACAAGGATGGAGGCACGACACCGTCCTCGCCGGATCCGCAGCTTGGATATGGTCCGTATACGCACGACTATGTTAATAGCGGCGGGGCGGATGAGGGAACCTATACGCTATGGATCAAACCGGATGGCAACGGCTCTTCCGTGGTAACGGTTCGTTCCATTGGCGTGGCATCCGATGGCAGTACCAAGCGGACGGTCGAAGCCAAGGTCGGCTCGCCGTCCTTCGCCAGCTATGCCGTGGCCTCCGATTCGGCGCTTTGGTTTGGCAATACCGAATCCGCCAACGGACCTGTACACTCAAACCAAGGCGTACGCATGGACGGAGCCAGCAACTCTACCGTCAGCAGCGCGAATAACACATACGTACCTCCGTACCAGCTGGGCGGGGACGGTTCCAGTCACCCCGGCGTATGGTGTAATCCTAGCGTCACCTCGCCCGTGGATTGTAATACCAGGCCCAAGAATTCCTGGGTATATCCAGTGCCGCTATTGGACTTCAACCAGGTTTCCAGCAGTCTCTGCGATATGAAGAAGGTGGCTTTCAAGGATGATTCAAGCACGGCCTCGTTGGCAACCCAGTCCAATGCCTGCACGAAGACTCCCTCCACCCGTACCAGCGCGTATCTGCCCCGTCGAAGCAAGTCGTTCAGCTCCACTCGCGGGTACTTGATAGACTTGAACAGCGACGGCACCTACAATCTTTACGACGTGAACGGCGAGAATGACCAATACACTCCTTATACTTCGGCGTTGAGCCTGCAATCCGTCGCCAGCAATATAAGTACGCCACCCTCCGGAGTCATATTCGCAGAGGACAACGTATGGGTACTTAGCAATCCGACTTACCACGGCCGGGTGACGATTGCTGCCGGCAGACTATCCAGCACCAGCAGTTCTACTTACGCCGATGTCAATATAGCCGGGCCGCTGAAATATAGCACCAAGAACGGTTCGGACGCCATAGGATTGGTAGCGCAGGACTCGGTCGTACTGAAACCCTACGCTCCGCCCGCCAGCGGTTCGTTCACCTTTGAAGTTGATGGTGCCTTGCTGGCCGAGACGGGCGAGGTCTGGTATCCGGATCCCTACGCCAGCAACCACTACCGTTGTACCCGCGGCTGGACCGGCAGCAACCAACAGTTCTTATTCTACGGTTCGGTAGCTACGCGCCAGACCTGGACCTGGACTTGGCTGAACGGCGGCTATCAGTGTGGCGACGCGGCTTATGACGCGGCCAACGGCTACATATCGGGTATCGAGAATAACACCACGCAGTACGATTACAACTTGGAATACGCGCCGCCGCCGAGCTACCCGTTAACCTCCGGCTATAACATCTTGTCGTGGCGCGAAGTCCTGATTCGGCCATAAGGAAAACCCCGGCGCTATGGCCGGGGTTTTAGTTCTAGGGCTACTTGAGGCTTAAGCCTATTAGTCCAGGTTGCTCTTCGTGACCTTGTCCGAGCCGTTGACAGTTCCTTCGTAGGAGGCAGTCAAAGTGTACTGGGCACAATTAGTGTCATCCGGGGTTCCACAGGCGGTACCGTCACTGGCAGTAACCTGATACCCGTATTGTTTCGACGGCGAGGCACTGTCTGCGAAGCAGCTATCGTGTGTCTTGACGCAGTCCGAAGTATTCGCTTCGGACGGGTCAACCAACGCGCCTTGATCCAGACTCTTCATGTTGGTCTTCAACCAGCTAGAGCTGTTCATATCGGCGAGCGACGGATAGTAGCCACTGTTCTGGAAGAAAGCTTCAAGCTGAGTTTGTATCGTCGAAACGTCCGACGAGCGTTTACTGTTGCGTGCCTTGGCCTGAATACCGCTGTAAGTAGTGATAACAAGCAACGCCAGGATACCGATTACGACGATGACGATCAAAAGCTCGACAATCGTGAAACCGCTGTTACGTTTTTTAAGGGAGATCATGAGAGCCCACCCTCCTTAATTAATGTTTTGCTATTGATCTTTGCTGCCACTTTAGTGGTCGCAAGTATCTGGCTATGATTATAACCATAAGCGGACTGAGGTCAAGCAGTTTGTGGATAATTATTAAACCGTTTTGAGGACCGGCGCGATCAGTTGCCGACGTTTTTGCTGAGGTTTGCTATGGGACCCATGACGCTGGCGGCGATCAAACCGACCCCGGCACCCAAAAATATGATCATGACAGGCTCTATAACAGCCGCCAATCCGTCTATCAATACGGACACCTCTTCTTCGTAGAAATCAGCTATCTTGACCAGCACCGTGTCAATCTGCCCGGTCTCTTCGCCGACCAACAGCATCTGGGCGACTATGGGAGGAAAGTGTTCGCTCTTGCTGATCGGCTCGCTCAAGGGTTTGCCATTTTTGACCTCTTTGGCGGCCTCTTTAAGTTCCGCCTCTATTACCTTGTTGCCGATCGCCGCTCCGGTGACCTCAAGCGCGTCCAACACGCTTACTCCCGCTCCCATCAGCGAAGCGAAAGTCCGCGAGAAGCGCGCGATAGCTACCTTCTGGATGATGACTTTGACGACAGGTATGCGGAGTAGCCAGCCGTGAAGCACGTACTTGCCGGCGTCGGTCCTTATGTAGCGCATGAAAAAGAAGCCGCCGATAGCCAACAGGATCAGCAGAAAGACCAGATTAGGCAAGTGATAAAAGATACCGAACGGCGCGCCTATGGGGCCGCCGGTCTTGCTAAGGGAAGCAAGCACGCTGCCCAGAACTGGTATGTGCTCCATGATGCTGTTGCCTTTGCAGAAGTTACTGATATCAAGCAGTACCCGCGTGTAAATCGGCAGCTGGGCGTTCGGTCCGCCCAGGGATTTGAGGATGCCCCCGAGCTTGGGAACGATGAACAGCATGATGCCGAAGAAGGCGACTATCGTGATGGTCAGTATCACAATCGGATACATCATTGCGCTCTTGATCTTCTTGCGTATGGATGCGTCCAGTTCGACTTGCGTGGCTAACCGCTTAAGTATGTCGTCCAATATGCCACCCTCTTCGCCGGCGCGCACCATGTTCACGTAGACCTCGGAAAATACAGCGGGGTACTTGGCGAAAGCGTCTCCCAGGGGTATGCCGCTTTCAACGTCCTTGGTGACGCCCCCTAGAACTTCGCGCATGTAGGGCGTGGAAGCATCGGCTTGCAGCGCGGCCAGCGAGCGCGCCAGCGGAACGCCGGCCGATATCATGGTCGATAGCTGGCGCGTGAATATTACCAGGTCGCTAAGTTTGACTTTCTTGCCTTGGCCCGAGAAGAAGCCGGAAGACTTTTTCTTGCTGGCTTTTTCGGCCTCTACCAGTACCGGATGCACGCCTTGTTTGGCCAACATTGACAGCAAAGCCTGCCTGTTCGCGGCTTCAGCCCTGCCGGATACGGTCTTGCCTTCTTTGTTGGTGGCTTTGTAGCTGAACTGCATAGCCTAGTCCTGGGATGTGACCCGCAGGACCTCCTCTATGGTCGTCTGTCCCCTCAGGGATTTTACCAAGCCGTCCAGTTGCATGGTCAGCATGTGTTCCGAAATTGCCGTTTGCTCGATGGCTTCGCTGGTCTCGTTGCCTACTATCATCTTCTGTATGTTGCTGGAGTTATCGAGTACCTCGTATATGCCTATGCGGCCCTTATAGCCTGTGTTATTGCAGTTGTCGCAGCCGTCTTCATGAGCTTTCCATAGGCGATTGATGGAAGTAGGAGCCGTGCTCAACTCACTAGTGCCGGATTTGCGGCTGTCCTGTTCCTTGCCGATGCCGCCCTGCAGAGCGGCCTCCTCCAGTTCATGTACCCGTTTAATGCCGCCGTTCTCATCGATGCGGAAAGACTTGGCGATCTGCTTCATGGTGGCGGTGTCAGGCTTGAAGACCTCGCGGCACTCCACGCAAAGCCGCCGCACCAGACGCTGGGCTATGACTACGCGCACCGTACTGGCTATCAGGAAGGGCTCCACCCCCATATCCAAAAGTCTTGGCAGGCAGGTCGCGGCATTGTTGGTGTGCAGCGTGCTGAAAACCAGATGCCCGGTAAGGGCTGCCTGGACCGCCAGATCGGCCGTCTCTTTGTCGCGGATCTCGCCGACCATTATGATGTTAGGGTCCTGCCGCAGCATGGCCCTCAGGCCATTACTGAACGTCATGCCGGCCTTGGCATTGACCTGAACTTGGTTTGCACCGGTGATATGGTATTCCACCGGGTCTTCCACGGTAGATATGTTGACGCCCGGCGTATTCAGGGAACTGAGCACGCTGAACAACGTGGTCGACTTGCCGGAACCGGTAGGCCCCGTGACAAGTACCATTCCATGAGGCTCGACTATAGCCGCTTTCAAGTTTGCCAGGGCAGTTCCCCAAAAGCCCAACTCCATTAAATCGGCTGGCTTGCTCGATTCGTTCAGTATCCTCATCGCGACCTTTTCGCCGTCAAGTATGGGCAGGGTAGAGACGCGCAAGGCATAGATGGCGCCATTGACCTCCACTTTGAAGCGGCCGTCCTGCGGCGCCCGGTGCTCGTCTATCTTCATATTGCTGAGAATCTTGATGCGGCTGACCAATGCGCCGAGCATCTTGCGCGGCAGCTTGTTAGCTTCGCGGAGCAAGCCGTCTATCCTGTACCTGACTACCACGTCGTTCTCGCGCGGCTCTATGTGTATGTCGCTGGCGCCCGCCTTGACCCCGTACTCTATTATTATGTTGACCGTCTGGGCTATGGGCGAATCTTCGGCCAGGTCGCTCGCGTCAATTTCTTCAGCGGCATCCGTCTCGTCTTCTCCGGCTATGACCTTGGTCAGTTCGCTGCTTATGTTCCCCCGGTACTGGTCAAGGGCGGACTTAAGTAGGCTACCGGTGGTTATGTGAACCTTTATGTCATTGCCAAGCTGCTTCTGCAGGAAATTTATGGCCTGTATGTCATCGGGGTCTTCCATGGCCACCAGCTTGACGCCGCCCTTTTCAACGTCGAACACGACGGCGTTGTATTGGCGTGCTATACGCTCCGGCAGCAGCTTGAGCGTGTCGTGCTTGATTTCGCGGGCGCTAAGCTCCACGAAAGGAACCTCGATTTCTTCGGCGTAAAGTTTAGTGAGATCCTTCTCGCTGAGCAGGTTATTCTTTATCACCAGGTCTTGTAGCGGTTTCTTGTCGCCTGCCTGTTCGCGCAAAGCGGACAGCTGTGTTTTGCTGACCTTGCTGCTATTTGCCAGCAGTTTCTCGACTATTGAATCTGCTATATGCATATTTTTATCTTTACGGATCCACCCATGATGCCTTTATTTTATCAAATCAACGGTGAAAACATAAGCCGTTTGGATTAAATGGTTCTTAAGTTTTACTAAAATGTAGGCGAATATAAGCGCTAGCAATTTTACGCGCGGTGCACGGCACCTATAGTGTTAAAATAGTAATAACGAGGTGGGGAATAAACACGAGGAGTAAAGAGCATGGCGCAAGCTAAGACGGCCAAGACGGACAAAAAGGATAATACGGAAACCGGGGCTTCCGGCGCCCAGGCCGAAAGCGGCAAAGAGAAGGCCCTGGGCCTGGCGGTCGAAACCATCGAGAAGCAGTTCGGCAAAGGTTCGATCATGAAGCTGGGCGAGGCCCATGCAGGAAACGTCGAGTGCATCCCCACCGGCGCGTTAAGCATGGACATCGCTCTGGGCGGCGGCATACCGAAGGGCCGCGTCGTAGAAATTTACGGTCCGGAGAGTTCCGGCAAGACCACACTGACGCTCCATGCCATCGCTGAAGTCCAGAGGGCTGGCGGCACGGCGGCATTCATAGACGCCGAACATGCGCTTGATCCGTCGTATGCCAAACGCATCGGCGTGGACGTCGAAAACCTGCTGCTCAGCCAGCCGGACAACGGTGAACAGGCGTTGGAGATAGTAGAGACTCTGGTGCGTTCCAATGCCGTGGACCTGATAGTGGTAGATTCCGTGGCCGCGCTGGTGCCGCGGGCCGAGATCGAGGGCGAGATGGGCGATAGCCACATGGGATTGCAGGCCCGCCTGATGAGCCAGGCCCTGCGCAAACTCACGGCCATCATTAGCCGTAGCAAGGCTACGGTTATCTTCATCAACCAGATTCGAATGAAGATCGGCGTGATGTTCGGCAACCCGGAAACCACCACCGGCGGCAACGCTCTCAAGTTCTACTCAAGCGTGCGTGTCGACATCCGGCGCATCGGGCAGATCAAACAGGGCGACGAGATTCTCGGCAACAGGACGCGCGTAAAGATAGTCAAGAACAAAATCGCTCCGCCGTTCCGCCAGGCCGAGTTCGACATCATGTACAACAAAGGCATCAGCAAGAGCGGCGACATCCTTGACCTGGCTGCCGACCGTGGCATCATAGAGAAAACTGGTGCCTGGTACGCATACAACGGTCAGAAGATCGGCCAGGGCCGCGAAGCGAGTAAGGTTTACCTGCAAGAACATCCGAAGGTCATGGAAGAGCTCACCAAGAAGATCCTGGCCGACGAAAAAGCCAAGGAGTAAGCCCATTGAAAAAAGCGGTTCTTTTGCATGGTACCAGCGGTTCACCCGATAGCAACTGGTTGCCTTGGCTAAGTACAGCACTAAAAAAACAAGGCTATGAAATATGGGCGCCGCATCTTCCGGGTAATGAAACGCCTGACCGTGAAGTTTACAATAACTTCCTGTTTGGTCAGGGATGGGATTTTACTGACAACCTGTTAATTGGCCATTCGTCGGGAGCTGTTTCTATACTAAACCTTCTGGACGATCAACGCTGTCCTAACGTCAAGACCGCTGTCTTGGCCAGCGTTTGGTCGGATACGCAAAAATCCAACCTAAACCATGATGGCCTGACAAGAGAACGGTTCAAGAATTTAATTCCGACGGGTGGCTTTGATATGGGAACGATTAAACTTAAGGCAGACAACTGGTTGTTCATATATGGCGAGGATGATCCATACTGTCCGCTTGACCAAGCAGAACGACTGGCGAGCCAGACAAAAGGTGAAATTGTTGTAGTGCCCCAGGGCGGTCACCTGAACCTCAGCCGTGGATTCAATGAGTTGCCGCAGCTGATCGAAGCGCTTGAAAACCGTCACTGGCTATGAAGATCACCGCTATTAAACAGCAGGTTAAGCGCAACGACAGATATTCGATCTATGTCGACGGTAAATATGCATTTTCGCTCAGCGACACCGCTTTGCTGGAAAGCAAACTGGTCAATGGGCAGAATCTAACCGAGGCCCAGGTCAAGGAGCTAAAACAGACTTCCGCGGACGATAAACTATACAATAACGCGCTGGCCTACGCCACACTTAGGCCGCGCAGCACGTGGGAGATGGAGCAATATCTAAGACGTAAGAAATGCCCCGCGGTGCTGGAAAAAAAGATACTAAACAAGTTAAGCGACATAGGTTTGACGGATGACGAAGCTTTCGCCCGCACTTGGGTAGCCAACCGCCGTCTTCTGAAGCCCATGTCTCGGCGTAAACTGCTCCAAGAGCTGCGCGCCAAACGCGTTCCGGACGACGCGGCGGGCCTGGCGCTTGATGAAGACGAGACGGACGACCAGACAGTGCTGGCGGAACTCGTCGCCCGCAAGCGCAGGCAAGCACGGTACCAGGATGACAAGAAGCTGATGCAATACCTGGCCGGGCAGGGCTTCAATTACGGTGATATAAAAACCGCGCTCCAGAACACAGACGGTTCTTAGCCTGCGGCTGCCCGCGCCGTAGCCGGCGCGCCCTTGACCAGGTCGTTAATAATAATGCGCCGGGGGGTGATTTCCTGAACCTGGTTGCGGTCGATGCTCAGCGAACCGCCAGAGAAGCTTTTTATGAGTGATTGCGACACGTAAATCTTCTGGACGAACATGGTTTCCATTTCTGTGGCGTAGTCGCTGACTTTGCCGACCTTGTGTTTGCTGACCGTGACCACCTGTTTGCCGATCAACTCAAAATTCAGTTCGATGATTTTCTTTAAGCGGACCAGTTCATCGGCTTCCACCAGAACGTCGTGATCATTTACGACGTAGCCGTCCTTCATCACGTCGCGGATATCCTGATAAAGAAGTACAAGCTCTTTCTTGTCGAAACGGTCTTGGCAGTAGAAGCCCTCTATCTTTAGATTATTTGGATTGAATATGGCGGCCGTGACCGTAGCTACGGGGCTGCCCGTCCTAAGAGAGAGAATGGATTTATTTAACAAAGCACCACTGAGCTGAAGCATGCTTCCAGTATAGCGTATAGAATATGCATGCCGTGTTCATCGCGCGCAGTTATTAAATAATTTAATTCTTGAGGCATGTACAAGACGCTAGTGCTTGTACCTTAGGCAGGTGTCTGCGTACAATCCTGCATACCATGCGGCGGATACAGCGTTCACTACAGGCAATAATTGCAACGGTCCTTCTGACCGGGCTGCCGGTTTGGCAGCCTGGAACGGTCTGGGCTAATCAGGCTAATGATCCCTCCCTCATTATTAGCCAGCTCAAGATCACCAGCAGTAACGGGCAATTCATCACGCTGTACAATGCCACGGATTCGGCACTGGACATGGGCAAATACCGGCTGGAGTACTTCAACAGCTATGATCTGGGCAAGGCCACCAGCGGCAAGCTGATAACTCTGTCCGGCACGGTGCCGCCGCATGGTTACTTCATGGTAAACGACGACACGTTGCTGCTGTGCTACCAGCTGACAGTCGATTCGGTTTCGTTGGGCCTGTCCAGCACCGCCGGCAGGGTTGAGGTACTGGCTTTTGACGGGTCGGATTCCAATGGTTCGGCCGCGCCCATCTTGCAGGATTACGTAAGCTGGTCCAAAAAAGACGCTGATGGCGCCCAGACGTTGCCGGAAGATACGGACACGTTCTTACAGCGCCAGCCGGTCGATGCTGATGATAATCCACTGGTCAAATCGCCTGGCGACGGCAGCTGGCAAAGCGTGCGTCCCGACGGCAGTGACCCCTGCAACTTGGTAGCGGCCGGATCCAGCGCTGAAGATGCGGCGCCGGTACCTACAGGACTCGACCAGTTGTTACCGCCTGGCGAACCGCCGGCTACCATCCTGCAGACCGACAGTAGTGTTCCTTCATCTCCATTGCCTACTATGCCTGTAACGGACATCGGACTAAAGGCCCCTGCAATAACCGAGCTGCTGCCAAACCCCGCGGGCGCCGGCAATGATTCCACCGACGAATTCATCGAATTGTATAACCCAAACTCCAAAGCCTTCGATCTAAGCGGCTTCAGCCTCCAGACCGGTACGACCAGTCTGCATACCTTCACCTTCCCATCGGGCACCAGCCTGCCGCCCAAAAGTTTCAAAGCCTTCTATTCCTCTGTTACGGGCTTAAGCCTAAGCAATAGTGGCAGCCAGGCCAAGTTACTGGACCCATTCGGTAACAGCATTTCGGCCAGCGCCGTGTATAAGACGGCTAAGGATGGTATAGCCTGGGCACTGGCCAGGGGCAAGTGGTACTGGACCACAACAGTCACTCCGGGCAAGGCCAATATTATAAAGGAGCCCGTGCCTAAGAAGACGAAGAAATCTTCCAAAAGTACGTCCAAGCGCAAGACTACTAAATCGTCCGCCACCAAAATCGGTACGGCGAATACCGCTAGTTCCGACACGGCAGACCCGGCTGCTAACAATCCTATACACGTGCGTACGCTTGTACTGGTAGCGGCGCTCGCGCTACTATACGCCTTATATGAATACCGCGCGGACTTGGCGAACCGAATCTACCGATTCAGACAAAACTTTGGAGCTCGCTATGAAGATCGGACGTAACTTAAAGGGCGGCGAAGCCATTGAGCTTATTGGCGACCTGGGCGCCGGTAAGACGGCTTTTGTGCGCGGCTTGGCCAAAGGCATGGGCAGCAAGGACGATGTCCGCAGTCCCAGCTTCACCGTGGGCAACCAGTACAGGGCGGGCGGAGTCGTCCTGTATCACTTTGATTTTTACAGGTTACAAGAGCCCGGCATTATGCAACAGGACTTAGCGGAAGTACTGGAAGATCCTAAGGCCGCTGTCGTAATAGAGTGGTCCGACCCCGTCAAGTCAACGTTGCCGGACAATCGATTGGTCATCCGCATCACACCTACCGGCGAAAATAGCCGGAAATTCGATTTCACATATCCTGAGAGCCTAAAATATCTGATACCGGCTGAAGGTAACCATGCTTATACTTAGTATCCGAACGGATAAACCAGAGGCGGAACTCGGCTTGTTTACGGATAGTACCAAACTGGCTTATTCAACCTGGCCGGCCCACCGCGAACTGGCCGAGACCATCCACCTGAAAATCAAAGAGCTATTGGAATCGCAAGGCCGCAGCCTGAAAGACCTGAATGGCATAGCCGTTTTCAAAGGTCCCGGCAGCTTTACGGGTCTTCGCATCGGCATCAGCGTAGCTAATACCTTGGCAGACAGCCTGGATCTGCCCATAATTTCCGCAACAGGCAGAAGCTGGATAAAGACAGCCTGCCAAAAACTTGCCAAAGGCGAGGACGAACACATCGCTCTACCCGAATACGGCGCTTCGCCGCACGTGACGAAACCGAAAAAATAGCCCCCGAAGCCCCGGAAAGGTTGACCAAGTCTCTTGACGCGGCGTATATTAAAGACAGGAATTGCCACGTTTGAGAGCATAGGCAACTCGTAACCTGCCATCAACGCCGCATATCCTCACAAATTCTAAACCCTAAATTAATTCGACTTTACAGATACGTTTACAGACTAGAGACGTGATAGCGATTGTCTGAAAACAAATCTGCATGGATAGAAAGGACAGACTATGTTAGCAGTATTGCTCGCTGTAGTAGGGCTGGTTGCTGGCTTTGGCGCCAGCACTGCCGTTACCAAGCAGCGCCAGGGTTCAGCCGAACAAAAAGTCAAGAAAGAACTGGAAAAGGCCAAGAAGGAAGCCAATAGGCTGGTGGAACAGGCCCGCGAGGATTCCAAAAAGGCCGTGGAGGAAACGCGCAAGGAAGAACATGCTCGTCGCAAAGAACTAAAGGATCTGGAGCAGCGGTTGGTCACCCGCGAAGAAAACCTCGATAAGAAACTAGATGAATTAGACAAGCGCAACGAAACACTTCGTAAGAACGAGGACGAAGCCGAAACGCTTAAAAATGAAATCCGCGAAATCCGCTCCAAACAGCAGGACAAGCTTGAAAAGATCGCCAAGCTTAGCAAGAAGGACGCCGCCGAGAAACTGATGCAGATGACCGAGCGCGACATCAAGCAGGATCTGCTCGGCCTGATCAACAAGTTGCAGAACGAGGCCCGCGACAACGCGGAAGAGAAAGCCGCGCTGGTAATCGCCACCGCCATGGAGCGTATGGCCAGCGAAGTCACGGCCGAGCGTACCGTCACGAGCCTGAAGCTGGAAGACGACGAAATGAAAGGCCGCATAATCGGCAAAGAAGGCCGTAACATCCAGGCTTTGCAACGCGCCACCGGCGTGGACATCATGGTCGATGACACGCCCGGCTACATCGTACTGAGCAGTTTCGATCCGATCCGCCGCGAAGTCGCCCGCCGCGCCATGGAGATGCTCATCAAAGACGGCCGTATACACCCCGGCCGGATAGAGGAAGTCGTAGCCAAGGCTCAGACGGCCGTCGAAAAGGACGTTGTCCGGGCTGGCGAGGACGCCGCGCGCGAAGTCGGCATCGTCGGTATACCCAAAGAGATCCTACAATTGCTGGGCGAGCTTAAATACCGTACCAGCTACGGCCAGAACGTGCTCAAGCACTCTACGGAAATGGCGCACATCGCCGGCATGATGGCCGAAGAGATCGGCGCCGACATCAAGACTGCCAAATATGCCGCGCTGGTCCACGACATTGGCAAGGCCCTGACGCACAAGATGGAGGGCAAGCACCATCATATTTCCGGTGAAATACTGCGCAAGTACGGCGCGCCGGAAGAAGTCGCGCTGGCCGCCGAACAACACCATGATGACGTTGACGCCACTACGGTCGAGGCCCTGATAGTCCGCGTCGTGGATGCCGTAAGCGCCGCGCGGCCAGGCGCGCGCAACATCAGCACCGAGAATTTCGCCGAGCGCATGAAGGACTTGGAGAACGTCGCTAACGGCTTCAAGGGCATAGAGAAATCATATGCCATCAGCGCGGGCCGCGAAGTCCGCGTGTTCGTCAAACCTCAATCCATCGACGACCTGAGCGCCATCAAGCTGGCCCGCGATATCGCCACCAAGATTGAGTCGACAATGCAATACCCCGGTACCATCAAGGTGAACGTCATACGCGAAACCCGCGCCATAGAGTTCGCCAAATAGCGAACATGGCGGGGGCTCCTAGCAGGTTTAATCCGAAAGACGTCGATCAATGTGGCTAACTGTCAGCATTATAAATATGCTGGCCGTGACGGCCACGCGTCTGGTACAAAAACGTTTCGTGAACGGTAGTGACATGAACGCCTTCAGGTTGAATTGGGTGATGTTCGGCGCTGGTTTGCCGATAACGTTGCCCATCATCATTACAAACTGGCACACTATCACACAGCTGTCTTGGCCTTTCTGGCTGGACCTCATTGCCGTAGTCGTCGGGTACTATCCAGCCGTCAGCTATCTCTATATTCATGTCATTCGTGAAAATGAACTGTCGGACGTGTTGCCACTACAAAGTCTGGTGCCAGTTTTCACTGCCTTTTTCGGCTGGCTGTTGCTTGGCCAGGACCCTTCCGTGTTAGCTTTCGGTGGTTTACTGTCAGTGACTGCGGCAATTTACGTACTGTACCGCAGGCCCAGTATGTCTTGGCATAGACCCATTACAAATCTTGGTTCTTCAGGATCGGCTCGCGCTATGCTAGTGGTAAGTCTCATTGTGGCAGCCGCTTCCATTGGTGACAAATTTGGCATCGAGCATTCCAGTGTCAGTATTTATCTAGCACTAAACGTGACAGGTGCGGTATTGCTGTTGATAGCGTGTGACCTAATAGCTGTTCAGCGTCGTGCCGTCCGCTCATTGCGTTCGGAGGTTAAAAGACTATCCGCTAGCCAGCGGCGGCTGCTAATCTTCTTGGGAGTCTTGCAAGTACTGTCCATAGTTTTGTCCTTTGTGGCGGTTCACGTATCGGCTAACACCAGCTATACGTTAGCAATCCGGAACCTTAGCATTGTTGCTACTAGTTTAGCGGCGGTGCTGCTGCTGCACGAACATGCCAATCGCTACAAATTATTTAGTTATGGACTATCGGCACTTGGTGTCGTTATGCTGGCTTTATGAACATTCTCTATGTCGGCGATGTGATGGGAGAGCCCGGCCTGAAGGTAGTTGAGAAAGTGCTGCCGGGGATTCGCAAAGAAAAGAAAGTAGATCTGGTGATTGCCCAGGCCGAAAATGTCAGCGACGGCCGCGGAGTTACGCCTGCCGACTTCAAACGTCTGCGGAAAACCGGCGTGGATTTCTGCACCGGCGGCAATTGGAGCTTGCACCACGACGACATTCGGCCAGCCATGAATGATCCCGAACAGCCGATCATCCGCCCGGCGAATTATCCGGCAGGCACGCCGGGCTTGGGATATAAATACGTTTCGGTCGAAGGCGGCAAGGTGCTGGTGATAAGCCTGCTCGGCCAGATTGTTGGCAAAGATTCCGACAAACCCGTAGATAATCCCTTGGCTGCCGTGGATTCGATATTGTCCGCCGCAAAACGTAACTACATTGTAGGTACAATCGTGAACTTTCACGGTGATTACTCCAGCGAGAAAGTTGTCATAGGCCATTACTTGGACGGACGGGTTAGCGCGGTAATCGGTGATCATTGGCACGTGCCGACGGCTGACGCGCGAGTACTGCCCGGAGGTACGGCGCATATAACTGACGTTGGCATGTGCGGCGCGCTGGACGCTTCGCTCGGCGTGACGTTCGATAGTGTGGTGCCGCGCTGGCGCGATGGCAAGGTCACGCGTAATGTACTCGAAACTGAAGGCCGCCGCCAGTTCAATGCCGTGCTGGTAAAGGTCAACGAAAACGGCTTGGCTGACTCAATCGAACAAATCCAACACACCCTAACGGCAGTCTAGTAAAGTGATGTACTAAGTATGAATAAATCATACTTTTTGCATCACTTTAAGCCAGTACCGATTTAAGTGATACACAGCGACAGATTAGCAAGTATCGGTATTTTTCGGTATAATTTACCTCTGTAATCGGGGAGTGGCGCAGTCCGGTAGCGCACCGCGTTTGGGACGCGGGGGTCGCAGGTTCAAATCCTGTCTCCCCGACCAGTGATTATGAAGAAACCAATAACTACAATCTACTTAGTACGTCACGGCGAATCCGTAATGAACAAACAAGGTATAATGGCCGGTCAGATAGATACGGAACTGACTCCCAAAGGCATCAAACAGACAAAAAAAGCAGCTGAAGAATTAAAGGATATTAAGTTTGATACTCTTTATAGTTCTGATTTAAAGCGCGCCATCAAAACGGCAGAGATAATTTATGGCAAGCCCGTACCCCGCAAAAACAGGCTAAGAAATTTACGCGAAGGGTTTAACGGCGAGATGGAGGGCCAGCCACGGGAAAATATAAAATCTAGTGAAGAAGCAAAATACCGATTATCACCAAAACAACGCTGGCTCTACAAAAACACGCCGGGCATGGAAAGCGATCAAGAAATATATGAACGGTTTATAAAGGCTTTAGAGTCAATTGCAATCGGAAATAAAGGTAAGACTATCCTGATATCCGGACACGATGGACCTATGCGCACGGTACTTATGAAACTACAGCATTTAAGGCATGAGGATTTGCCAAGAAATTCATTCAAAAATGCCGGCTACGTCCAGCTAATCTATGAGGGCAGGGGTTTCAAAGTTGTGAAAGTTAGCGATGTACAGCTATAATCAATAAATCTTCGGGGTGTGGCGCAGCCTGGTAGCGCGCATCGTTCGGGACGATGAGGTCGGAGGTTCAAATCCTCTCACCCCGACCAGAAAAATAGCGTACAATGTGGAGCATGAATCTTCTCCTGGCGGCCTTAGTCGTGTTCCTGATATTGTTCGGCAGTGAACTGTGGTGGCGCAAGCATATCACGCACGGCGAGTTCAGCCGCAAATTCGTGCACATCACTGTCGGCAGTTTCGTGGCCTTCTGGCCGTTCTTTCTGACCTGGAATCAAATCAGATTATTAAGCGTAGGATTCCTGGTCGTAGTCGGCATATCTAAATATTTCCGCCTGTTCCGCGCCATCCATAGCGTCCAGCGGCCTACCATGGGCGAGCTGTATTTCGCCCTGGCAGTTGGGGCAGTTACCATAATGACCCATGATAAATGGATATACGCGACCGCTCTGATGCAGATGAGCCTGGCTGACGGGTTCGCTGCCGTGATGGGCGTGCGCTTCGGCAGACAGTCCTACTTGGTGTTCGCGCACCGCAAGACCTTGGTTGGTAGCCTGACGTTCTTCGCGACCTCGCTGGCAATCCTATTTGCTTATACCCAGTTGGCCGTCGTACACATGGGAGTGGCGTTCATGGTAAGTACTGCCGCGCTGGCTGCCCTCATGGAGAATCTCGGCGTCGCCGGGCTGGACAACCTTCTGGTGCCAGTCATAATCGCCGCCGTATTGATCAAGCACTAGCCGGACCTTTATGCGCGCGCAGGGCGTTGACTATCACGACCACGTCCACGGCCTCCTGAATTATCGCTCCGGATAGGGGAGAGAACCTGCCGGTCGCGAATATCGCCATCAATACAAGGCTTAGGCCGATTCCAACCAGGATGCTCTGGCGTGCGATCCTGAAAGTACGCTTGGCTACGGCTGTAGCTACTGCTACCCGGCCCAGATCGTCGGGCATTATGACCACGTCGGCGGATTCACTGGCGGCCGCTACGCCGCGCGCCCCCAGAGCTATGCCCAAGTCAGCCGCCGTAAGTATGGGCGCGTCGTTGACTCCGTCGCCCACGAAAGCCAGCGGCCGGTGTTCGGCTTCGTCCAGCACGTGCAACTTGTCGGCCGGCATGGCATCGGCATGTATGTGGCTTATGCCAAGTTTCTTGGCGATTTCTTCGGCCGTGGCGCGGTTATCGCCGGTCACCATCATGAACTCACTTATACCTAGCTGGCGCAGCTGTTCTATGGTAGCGGCGCTTTCGGGTCTTAGTTCATCCTTCAGGGTAATGACGCCTGCCAGCTTGCCCCCGGTCGCTACATAGACAGCGGTTTGTTTTACAGACGTATGCTTGAACTTTGCAGGCACCTGTACGTTATGTTCAGTAAGCAGGCTGAAACGGCCGGCCAGGACCTCTTGCCCTTTGACTGTCGCGGCCAAACCGAGCCCGGCGGCTTCACGCACGTGTTTGGCCTTGGCAAATTTGACGCCTTCGTTACGAGCGGCATTTACTACAGCCTCTGCCAGAACATGGTGGGAATTTTGTTCCAGGCTGGCAGCAAGCCCCAGAACGGAATCTTTGGTCTGGTCACCGAACGTCGTGACCTTGTCCAGGTACAGCCTGCCTCTGGTAAGCGTGCCGGTCTTGTCAAAAGCGAAAGTTCTGGCTTCAGCGAGCCGTTCCAGCGCCGAGCCGCTGCGTACGATGATGCCGTACTTGCTGGCCCGGGACATGCCGCTGATAAGCGCGATGGGTGCGGCCAGCAGTAGCGGGCAAGGGGTAGCCACCACTATGACTTCCAGAAACCTTATGGCATGGCCGCTCAATACCCAGACGGTACCCGCGATGGCGAAGGACAGCAAAGTGAAAGGTATGCTGTAGCGGTCGGCCAGACGCACGAACGGCGCCTTGCTGGCAGCGGCGCTTCGGACCAGCCTCACGATCTGTTGGTATTGGCTGTTTTCTGCCGTGGCCGTAGCCTTGGCTGTGACGACGCCATCAAGGTTTATAGAGCCGCTCAGCAGACCTTCATTAACGTCCTTGGCTTGGGGCAGGCTTTCGCCAGTGAGCGAAGATTCGTCGAAACTGGCTGCGCCTTCTATGATCACGGCGTCTACCGGCACAAGTTCGCCGGCCTTGATGATGATTTTGTCGCCTACATGCAGCTCGCTGGCCGGCACGTCGAACGTTTTGCCCTTGCGCAGCACGCGGGCTTTCTGCGGCGCCTGCTTCAGCAGGGCGTCAAGTTCCCGCCTGGCGCGGTGCTCGGCATAATCCTCCAGGCCCTCGCCACCGGTAAGCATCAGTACCACTACAATCGCTGCCCAATACTGCTGCAAAATAACCGAACTAAGGATGGCGGTAGCCGCCAGGATGTCGATTCCGTACCTGCCGGACTGTATGTCCTGCCACATGGACCAGGCGAGCGGCAATAGCTCTAGCGTTGCCACCACGCCCAGCAGCCAGTGAGCCGCGGCTTTATAGCCAAGCAACTCCAAAATCAATCCGGCGATGACGGCCAGCGCCGCTACACTAAACAACCTGTAGTGCCACAGGAACTTCGGCAACCGTCTGGTTTCTTTGCTAATTCTCATCGTTCCTAACAGTATAGCAATTCGCAGCCACGCCCGGTTTTGACAACCGCTCCATGTTACTATATTATGTATAGTAATGAAGGCGGCACAGATTAAGGAATACGGCGGCAAGGATGCGGTGCAGGTCACGACCGATGTCGGCAAGCCGCAGGCGGCAAAAGGCCAATTGCTGGTGCAAGTCCATGCGGCGGCCGTCAACCCGTTCGATATAACCGTCAGGGAAGGTCATGCCAGACAGATAGCCGAACTTGATTTTCCGGCTACGCTGGGAGGTGATTTCGCCGGAGTTGTAGTAGAGATTGGTGACGGTGTAGATGGTTTCAAAAAGGGCGAAGCGGTGTATGGGCAAGCCAGTCCTCTGAGTGGCCACGGTTCCTTTGCTGAATACACGCCGGTCAAGGCCAGCCAGCTGGCGGCCAAACCCGAAAACCTGGATTTCATCGAAGCCGCCGCTCTGCCGCTGGCCGGCGTCAGCGCCTATCAGGCCCTGGTTGACCACGTGAACTTAAAGACAGGCCAGAAAATACTAATCCACGGCGGCGCCGGAGGCATAGGTTCCCTGGCCGTGCAGATTGCCAAGCACCTGGGCGCCTATGTCGCCACGACCGTTAGTACGGACGACATCAATTTCGTCAAAAAGCTGGGCGTCGATGAAGTTATAGATTATAAAAAACAGGATTTCGCTAGCATCATCAAGGATTATGACGCCGTATTCGACACAGTCGGCGGCGAGACCAATACGAAGTCATACTCGGTGCTGAAACCTGGCGGTAAGCTGGTGTCGATGAAAGGCAAGGCCGATGACGACCTTGCCGCTAAATACCACGTCGAATATACCGCACAGTTCACGCGCGTAACTACCGAGCGGCTCAACGCTCTGGCAAAGCTTGTAGATAGTGGCGCCGTAACTCCCGTAATCGACAAAATCTTCCCGCTGGACTACGCGGCGGAAGCCTTGGAATATCTTAAAACAGGCAAACACGAAGGCAAAGTCGTCATCCAAATCAAAGCTAAATGATAATACCTGGGGTGCCTGAGGAGATTCGAACTCCCGATCTTCGGAACCACAATCCGACGCTTTAGGCCAACTAAGCTACAGGCACCACGAAACCATTTGCCTCCACCCTAAAATGGTGTACCAAGAAATGACAATTATGACACAGCCAGATTAAATTTGAAACAGCATTGTTCTGTCTGTTCCTGTCTTTATGATGCACCGCCAGAACTCGTTTGTCCACACACCGGCATTTAGCGCACACTCTAGGCGTTTTTGTCTTAGCTAAAATACTTCTGTAAGAAGCCATTCCGCCTGTCCAGTTAGCATGATTTTTGCCGATGTACACGACGGAATTTCTCCATACCGTCTGGCAGGATTTACTGCAAAAGAATTTTCCGCTTTTTGATTTAAATTGATCCTTAAGCGTTTTATACGTTTGTTGACCGCATATTGAGCAAGCATACGATTTACCAGTTTTTTGCCCTATATGCTGACATCGTTTAGAGCAATATTTACCCCAGCCCTTTTTTATATGGGAGGGCTTGGCATAAAAAATGTCGTTACATATCTTGCATGCAACCTCAGGCATGAACGTATGCTACCAGTTTGTGTAATGGTAGTCAACGCTCGAAGTTCTGGATAACCACAACCCTCTGCTCATTCCTGCCGGCGGATGGTGATCGAACCCAGTACCAGAGCAACGACTCCGAAACTGAGGACCACAGCCAGGTCGCGGATCAGATCACCCGTCCAGCCGCTGTGCACGGTGATTTGCTTCATAGCGTCAACGCTGTAAGTTAGCGGCATGATGTCGGCAAAGAATTGCAGGGGCCAGGCCATCTGTTCGCGCGCTACGAACAGGCCGCAGACTAGCAGCTGTGGGAAGATAAAGGCTGGCATGAACTGTACGGCCTGGAACTCAGTCTTGGCGAACGCGCTCATGAACAAACCGAGCGAACTGCCCAGCAGAGCCGACGCCACCGCGCTTATAAGTACAGCCAAAGTACTGCCCTGCACGTCAACACCGAGCAGTTGCAGCACCACGAAGCTGGCCAATACTGCCTGCAATAACGCCAGGATCGCGAAAGCCAGAGCGTAGCCGAAGACAAGATCCAGCTTCGATATGGGCATGGTCATCAGCCGGTCCAGCGTACCGATCTTTCTTTCGCGCAAAGTAGCTATGGATGTCACGATGAACATCACTATCAGCGGGAAAATGCCCAGGATGGTCGGCGCCAGGGAATCAAATACCACTGGCTGATTCTGAAAAGCATACTTCAATATGGTCAGAAGGACCACTGGTACTAACAGTACGAGGGCCAGCGTACGCGGGTCGTGCAGGAGCTGCTGCAGGACGCGCATGGCCGTGGCCGACGTCTTGCGCAAGCTCATGACTTATCCACCAGTTTCAGGAAACCCTGTTCGACGGTCTGCGATTTAGTCCGTTCGCGGAACCCTTCTGGCGAATCATGCGCCAGCACTTTGCCGTCGCGGATCAGCAGCAAATCGTCGCAGTGTCCGGCCTCGTCCATGACATGGCTGCTCACTATGAGCGTCGCGCCCCCGCCGGTCAGTTCCCGGAAAAGTTCCCATAGCTGCCGCCGGAGTACGGGGTCGACGCCTACGGTGGGCTCATCCAGCACCAGCAACCTGGGCTTACCCAAAAGTGCTATGGCCAGCGAGACCCGCGATTTCTGGCCGCCGGAAAGCGTAGATACTAGCTGGCCGCCCTGTCTATCCAGCCTTACCTCTTTGATCACGGTTTCGGCCGCGTCCTTGTCCAGACCCCTCATCTTCGCGAAGTAACGCAGGTTCTGGCGCACGGTCAGGTCGGAATAAGCAGCTGGTTCCTGCGGCATATAACCTATTTCAGGCCTCAGTGCCGCCGAACCTGCCGGCGCACGGGATATGGTTATACTACCTTGGCTGATTTTCTGGCGCCCGATGATGCTGCGGATGAGCGTGGTCTTGCCGGCACCGCTCGGCCCGATGAAGCCGATAACCTTTCCGGCCGGCAAATCGACGCTTATATTATGCAGGGCAGTAAAACTTCCGCCCAGCACCACCTTCAAGTTTTTTATTTCAATCGCTGCATCCATCATACCGATAATAACACTATAAACTTGGTACGCGCGAAGGGATTCGAACCCCCGACCTTTGGTACCGGAAACCAACGCTCTATCCAGCTGAGCTACGCGCGCATACATCCAGATTACAGCATTATTAGATTAGAGCATACGTTCAGTCGGCGTGTGCGTAATGCGTTTCTAGCAGACCATCTATATATGTGAAGGCCGGATCGTTTGCCGGTATGTTCATTGCGCAGGTCGTGAACCCCTCATTGCCGTATTTTTGCGGGAAAAGCAGCACCTGGTCCGTTCCGTCCACAGCAGACTCGCAGCGAGGGTGTTGTTTAAGGCCATACTTCAGAAAATCGGTGTCTTTTATGATGCCTTTCAGCCTTGAAACCTCGGAGCTGCTTAAATCAGTGTAGCCTCCGCCTGTGAATTTCCCGCTGTCATACAGTTTGTATACCTGGTGCTGGCACTGGCTTGCGCACAGGCCGCCGCTTGACGTGACGATCATCAAAGGCGTCGATCGGCTTACCGAATCACGTTGATGTTTATATACGTACGTACCAACTGCCGCCAACAAGACAACGACAGCGATAAACGCGGCAAATGATACGACAACAGCCGCGAAACCTTTCTGATTCTGCTTCACGCTATAAGTTTATAAGGCGCGAACGACATAAGCAACGTTTGGGGCTAGGACCGTATCATTTTAATGGTGTAGCTGGCCGGTATGGCCAGAATCAAACCGATGGTCAATACGATTTTGGCGGGGATCAACAGGCTTAGTATCAGCAACACCGTAAACAGTAGCACGTCGCCTACCATGGAGGCCGCGTTCATGGCATATAGATAGGCTAGCATTGGTTCGTGTTCGGCGTTCAAATAGTAGCGCGAATAATATGGCGTGACCATCAATGCCTGGCCTAGTCCATTAAAGAAATTGACGCCCGCGATTTGTCCGACCGACTGCATGGCCAGCCGGATAGCATTGGTCAGGCTTATTACGTTCGTGCCATTCTTTAGATAGCCGGACATCTTTCTGGCCTGTCGGTGCCCCACGTAAAGTGCGATCATTATGCTGGCAAGCACTGCCACGGAGCTCAAAACGCCCACGCCGACATACGTAGGAATGAGCAGGAAAATGAATAAAGGCCAGATGCTGGTAGCCACCATTGCGTCCACCTCAGACCCCAAATTCGCCAACAAGTCCCGCCAGACCTTATGCAAATGCAGGTCCCGTATTCTGAACGGCCTGTGTTCCATGAACTCCCGCCCGACAAATAACGGCAAAGCCGCCGCTACGAAACAGACCATTGTTAAGCCGTACAGCACATCTATACCCAACCAGCTGGCAATAGCGCCGCCTATGGCTGGCGCTATGCCGTAGGCCATCATCAGCAACGCGGATGATATACCAACCGCAGTGCCGACACGCCGGTGCAGTAAACTTTGCGTGAAGCAGGCCCGAAACTGCGGCCAGTACATTGATATTGATATAGCCCACACCAGAGCGATTGACCATAGCGGCCAATGGGCGTTTGGCAGGGTCGCCAACATCAATATTTGCAAGCCTTGAACAAGTAGACTGATACCCATGGAACGGTTAAAGCCTATGCGGTTGGCCAAGTGCAAAGCCGGAGCTTGGGTCAGCCCCCAGAAAATGGTAGCCAGCAAGAAGTAACCCATGATAGCCGGGATGCCATAGCCGAGCTGGTATAAATAAATCGGCACGAATATCGTCACCAGACTGCTAGCTAGTTCCTTGACGGTGTGAGCCCAATATAACCGCTTTAGTTCGCTCAAGCGTATACGAGTCAGATGGTAATGATAATGACCAGCGTGATGATTAGGCATGGATTTTAAGCGTTTGGGTATTAAGTGATCTACGTCAATGATAACAGAAATAGTCCCGCGTCCTGTCACCGAGACTCTGGTACCCCGGGTAGGATTCGAACCTACGACCTATGGGTTAGAACTCCATTGCTCTATCCAACTGAGCTACCGGGGCTTGGGGTTTTAATTGGTGCGGGATGGGAGAGTCGAACTCCCGTCCTCAGCTTGGAAAACTGATATATTAACCGCTATACGAATCCCGCACAACAGAGGTGATTATATCACAAACAATTGTCATTATATCTCGTGGATGACGCTGATATTGGCGCCTAGACTGTTCAAGCGGTTAGCCAGGTCTTCGTAGCCGCGGTTGATGGTGTATACGTTGCGCAGTATGGACGTGCCGGGTGCGGCCAGCATGCCTATCAGAAGCATAACTGCCGGACGTATGCCGCTGGGACAGACCAGGTCGGCCGGTTTAAAACGGGTCGGTCCGGTTATGAAGACGCGGTGCGGATCGGCCAGCTCCAGGTTGACGCCGATTTTTTTCATCTCGGTGTACATGAGCGCGCGGTCTTCGTAAATCCAGTCATGTATAAGCGTGCGTCCTTGGGCGACGGCGGCTATGGGCACGAAGTAGGGCAGATGATCTATATTAAGGCCCGGATAAACGTTGGGATGGATTTTGTCCGCCGGAGCTCTAAGTTCTCCGTTATGCTTGTGGATCTTGACGTCGGCTAGTTCGGTTCGGCCATTGTCGGCGCGGTAGCGCTTGCCCAGGATCTCTGCCTTCAGGCCCATTTTTTCTAATTTTAAAAGTTCCAGCTCCAGGAATTCTATTGGTACCCGGCGGATGGTGATGGATGAATTCGTAGTCACCGCGGCCGAGATGAAGGTCATGGCTTCTACCGGATCTTCAGCTGGCGCGTAAGTGATGTTCTTGCGAATTTCCTTTACACCTTGTACGCGCAAGGTGCTGGTGCCCACGCCCTCTATATGTATGCCGAGCCGCTGCAGGAAGAAACAAAGATCCTGCACCATGTAGTTGGCACTGGCCATCTTTATGACGGTCTCGCCCGGAGTGCGCGCCGCGGCCATCAAAATGTTCTCGGTAGTAGTATCTCCGGATTCATACAGCACTACCGGCCTGACCGGCCTGACCGGGCTAGAAGTTATCTGATAATGTTCGGATTTCGTAAACACGCCGACGCCGAACTCTTCCAGGCCGTACAAATGGGGCAGTACCGTGCGCCGGCCAAGCTCGCAGCCCCCGGAATACGGTATCTTGAACTCCTTGGCCAGGTGCATTAGCGGACCGATGAACATAAGCACGCTGCGTGTCTTCTTGGCCGCCTCCTTGTCCATGTTTTCCAGGTCAAGCTTGGCCGGCGGCTTGATCTCCAGGTCGTTGCTGCCAATCCAGCGCACATGCACGCCCATGCTGGTCAGCACTTCTACCAGACGGTTCACTTCTTCTATACGAGCGACGTTTTTCAGCTTGGTCGTGCCCTTGTTCAGCAGGCTGGCGCACAATAGGGCTACGGTGGCGTTCTTGCTGGTCTTGAGCGTGATTTCGCCTTTCAGTTCGTTGCCGCCCTCTATGCGCAGGTTGATGGCGCCGCCGCTCAGACTGATCAATTGTTTGTTGAGTACGTCGCTGATGCGACCCAGCGTTTCCATGCTCAGGTTCTGCCGGCCATGTTCCATGCGGTTCACCGCTGACTGAGAAGTATTGAGCCGCCGCGCGAACTCGGCCTGCGTGAGGCCCTTTTCTTGCCTTACTTGAGCAATAAGATGGCCGATTTTTTCATTCGTGGATGGCATTGTCACAGGATAATATCATATGTGATATTAAGTCTACAAGACCGGCCCCCAGACCGGCCCCCGGCCTTCGACGGTTGTGGCAACGGATCTTCATGCGCATACTTAGATTCACGATATATTATATATAATATGGATAACAGATTAAAGTATATGATATATCATATATCACCTAATCGAACGACGGTGGTTGACCGCATAGAATTGTTATAGAATAAGGGCAAGAAAAAGGAGGTCCAGTGGAAGAACCCAGTGAGATCATTGCCGAACTTCTACCGTTCCTGGATAAAGAGCCGGGCCGGGAAGGCCTGGCAAAAACGCCGGTACGCTACCAAAAATTTATCAAGGAGTTCTTCGCCGAAAAACCGTTCAACCTTACGGTTTTCAAAAATGAGGGCTACGATGAGATGGTCATTCAGACCAACATCGCCTTTTACAGCATGTGCGAGCACCATCTGCTGCCATTTTTCGGTTACGGCGCCATTGCCTACATACCCGACAGACACATAGTAGGCCTGTCCAAACTGGCGCGTACGCTGGAACACTTCAGCCGCCGCCTGCAGACCCAGGAACGCCTGACCACCCAGGTCACGGAGTATCTCGCGGATAAACTCAAGCCCCAGGGTATCGGCGTGGTATTGAGCGCACGGCACCTTTGTATGGAAATGCGCGGTATCGAGAAGCCGGGTACTCAGACGACCACCTCTTGCCTCAAAGGAACATTCAAGAGCAATTCACTTACCAGGAGCGAGTTCCTACAGATAGTGCAAAGCAACCTGATACAATAAAACTATGATATAGCTGCGTTTCAAACCATCCACATAAACCCTAAAGGAGAGATTATCCTATGATAGATGAAGAAATTGAAGCGCTAATCAAAGCAGAAATAAAGAGGCAGACCGAAGGGCTGGAAATGATTCCCAGCGAGAACCACACGTCCGAAGACGTCTTGGCGGCGCTCGGCTCGCGCCTGACTGATAAATACTCCGAAGGCTATCCGGGGAAGCGCTACTATGGCGGCTGCGAAGTCGTAGACAAGGTCGAGAATCTGGCCCGCGACCGCGCCACGAAACTGTTCGGCGTAAGCCACGCAAACGTGCAACCCTATTCCGGATCCCCGGCTAATATGGCCGTGTACTTCGCTCTGGTCGACCCGGGCGATACTGTCATGGGTATGGCGCTGTACTTCGGCGGCCACATGACACACGGGCTAAAGGCAAACTTCTCGGGTACGCTTTACAACTCGGTCCAGTACCAGACAGGCAAGGACGGCTTCCTGGATTACGAAACCATGGCCAAGCAGGTGGAAAAAGAGAAGCCCAAGCTAATCTTCGTGGGCGCCACTGCTTACCCGCGGATTTTCGATTGGAAGAAACTGCGCGAAATCGCCGACCTGTGCGGCGCCTGGCTCATCGCCGACACCTCGCATATAACCGGACTGATCGTAGCGGGCGAGCACCCTTCGCCAGCCGGCATCGCCGACGTCATAACGACCACTACGCATAAGACCCTGCGCGGCCCGCGCGGGGCGATTATCCTGTGCAACGGCAACCCGTCCAATCCGCTTAGGAAAGCACCGCGCACGAAGGAAAACCTGCCTACGCTGATCGACCGTGCCATCATACCGGGGCTGCAGGGCGGCCCGCACAATCATCAGACCGCGGCCATAGCCGTGGCTCTGCGCGAAGCGGCTACGCCGGAATTCAAAGATTACGGCAAACAGATAGTAAAGAACGCAAAACGGCTGGCCGCGAAGCTAAACGACAAAGGCTACGACCTGGTCACTGGCGGCACGGACAACCACTTGCTGCTAATCGACCTGACGAACAAGAAAGTAAGCGGCGCAGAGGCCGAAAGGGCACTGGGCAAGGCCGGCATAACCGTCAATAAGAACACCGTGCCATTCGAGCCGCGCTCGCCCTTCGATCCTAGCGGCATCCGCTTGGGCACGCCGGCTTTGACGACCCGCGGCATGAAAGAAAGCGAGATGGACCAGATAGCTGAATGGATAGACCGCGCCATCGCCGGCCATAAGGATGAATCAAAATTGGCCGCGGTTCACAAAGAAGTCCGCGAGCTGACCAGCAAATTTCCTCTGCCCGGCGGTCGCTAAGAACTCGCTAAGAACTCGCTAAGAACCACTAAAGCTAGCCAAAACAGCCGCTAAACGATAAGTTCAGGCTCCTGCTCCAGCGTGATGCCGAACTTGGCCTGCACAGCGTCGACGATTTTCTGTTTGAACTTGAGCAGATCCGCAGTCGACCCGGCCTTTTCGTTCACCAGTACCAGCGACTGTTTCGGCCAGGTGGCCATGCCGGTCGCTTCATCGTGGTAATCTTTAAAACCGGCCTGTTCTATAAGCCACGCGGCCGACAGCTTCACGCCTCCTTTGGTTTCGCCGCTGACGGTTCCGTCGATCCTGGCGTCGCTGGCGGCCCAGTGCGGTATGTTCTCAAACCGATCATGAAGCTCGGTGAACTTCATTTCGCTCACTATGGGATTGGCGAAGAATGAACCTGTGTTGCGGACCACGGCAGGATCCGGCAGTTTACTGGTACGTATGTGTATAACAGCCTCGCGCAGGGCGGCCGGCGTGTATTCTGTTATGTCACCCGCCTCAAAATAAGCCTGGACCGAGTTGTAGAACGGCGGCATGGGGTTTCCTTTGCGTAAATTAAGCGTGATTCCCGTGATGAAAAAGCGGCCGCGGTCCGGCCCCGTCTTGAAGCGGCTGTCACGGTAACTAAACCCGCAATCGCTTCCGGGTAGAGTTACGAATTTACCTTCTTTGGTGTCAAAGGCTTCCACGGTAGCGAGGGTCTGTGATATCTCCTGTCCGTAAGCGCCAACGTTTTGGACCGGCGTGGCTCCGGTAGAACCCGGGATCAGGCTCAGCGCCTCTATTCCGGTTAACCCGGCGTCCACGCTGCGCTTCACCGCGCCGTCCCATGCCTCGCCGCTGCCAAGTGTCAGATAAACGTTATCTTCGTCTTCCTGGTTAACCTCATAGCCCGTAATGTTATCCACCAGAACCAGGCCGGGAAAGCCGTTGTCTCCCCAGATGATATTGCTGCCTCCGCCTATCATTATCACTGGCAGCTTCCGCGCACGCGCCCACTCTACAGCTTCCGCGACTTCGGAACGCGAGCTCACCCGCGCCAGATAAGCGGCCGGCCCGCCCAAGCCCATGGTGGAATACGCCGCGAGGGACACGTTCTCTGAGACATTCATCTTATTTGATTATACAGCTTATGGGTCAAGGGGCAGTTAGCCTAGGCTTGCACTAACACCCCGCCAGGATTATTATGAGATAGTATGAGTAAACCAAATACACCATACACCACTTTGGGCAGCCATCTGAAATACGTGCGGGAGCAATCACGCCAAAGCCTATCCGAAGTATCCGGGGCGGTAGAGATAGACGAAGAACGTTTACGCCGGATCGAAGCCGGACTAGAACGCCCTGCGGAAGACATATTATTGCTCCTGATCAGCCATTTTGGCGTTGCTGACCGTGAAGCTGTACAACTGTGGGAACTGGCCAATTATGACAGCGACATGCCGGGCCAGATAAAATCTGATGACGGCCAGCAAATCAACGCCAAGAGCGTGGTTATGGTAGTAGGATTCGATACACGCACCATATACAGCGATGGGCTGGACGTTCTCTGGAACAATGCCGGCCTGACACTTAATTTCACGCAAGCTACAAGTCCCTCACAACGTATGCCCGTGGCGCGGGTGGGTATGAGTTTCGAACAAGCCGAACGTGTCCTCAGCACTCTGCAAAAGGCGCTTCTTCACGCCAAGTACGTGGGCGATACGAAGTTCCTGCCGCCCTCCACGACTGATAAGACGTAACAGGTCTGTAAGATTTCTAACAGATTTTCCCAATAAACGGGCATATTCTTCAACAGTCACGCCAAAAATTATGCCAAACAAAAAAGGATACCACATGACCATTGAAAAAATGCTGCAGAATCTCCATGCGATGGCCAAGCATACGGCTAAGCCCTTGCCCAAAACCAAGGAATAGCGGCCCGCCTATTTAGAAGAAGCGGCCGCTTTTTTTTCGGGGCTGGTTACGTCCCGGGTGTCGCGCGCTATCATCAGTATCGCGCCTGTCAGCACCAAGCCTCCGATACTTTGCGTAAGCGTCAGGCTCTGGTGGAGCCAGAAGTAACCGACCAGCACTGCCGAAGCCGGCCAAGCCAGCTCCAGTATGGCCGCCCGCGAAGCCTTGACCCGTTTAAGCCCGAAATAGTAGATCATCAAGGCTACCAGGCCGGTGGAGAAAGTAATAGCTACAAGATATTTGAACTGGCTGAAAGTTATGGTGCCGACAGCATGCGCACTGCCGGACAGCGCCACGAAAAGCATGGCGAAAAACGGCGTGATCCCAAAACGGGCCGCTGTGACATGGAACGACGAAGTTCCCTTTAATGCGTACTTAGAAAATGCCGTGGAAGTACCCCAAGCCGCCGCCGCGCCCACAGCAAACAGCGCGGCTACCAGCGTTCCGTTGCCAGTCGAAAGGTTAACTCCGACTTTCGGGAACGTCGCGAAGTAAGCTGCCACCAGGGCAATGACTGACAATCCCATAAACCGCCTGGTCAGCGGTTCGCGCAGTAGCAGAGCCGAAGCGGTAATGGCGAACACAGGGTTCAGCTGTTGAAGTAGTATGACCACCGAAAATGGTATGTACTGAATCCTCCCTAAGGCTGCCGTGTACAAAATCGTGCCCGCAGCGCCGGACAACAGTGATACGCCGGCGATGGCCAGCCACTGTTTGCGCGTCAGCTGCTTGAAATAGCGCCACGAGAACGCCAGGATCGGCAGTATTACGATGAAGCCAAAGGTATGCTCCCAAAAGACTATCACCGGCGCCGGCAGGGTATATAGATGCCGCCTCAATAGCCCGTCGACGCTCCAAAGTAAAGCTGCCGCCACCACGGCCCCCGGGCCGTAATATTTATCGTTCTTCATGTGTTTCCCTTTCTGCTGCTGATAAAGCAACACCCCGACTGATATCGAGGTCCCGACTATACGGTCGGCCCATGAATCTCACATGGTCATCCGTGTCTTAAGGACAACGGTCGACGGCTATACGTCCGATTGGCGAATTTCACGCCACCCACAGGATTAATTGTTAAGCATGAATATAATAGCACACTACCATACGCCGAAAATACGGGTGATGATCAGCACCAAGGCGATAAGGATTATGCCTCCTGCCTGCACGAAAGGCTCGCTGCCCGTGGGAGGCAGCTTTCCTTGTCGTATAGCTTCGTCAGCCGCCTTGAACCTAAAATAACCTACCGAAGCCATGAAACCCCCGAGCGCTATGGCCATTATGCCTATGATGCTGCGCGCGCTTGAATTGTCGCCGAGCTGGGTCAGGGCTACGCCGCCCGCCATCACCGCCAAAGATGTCCTGATCCATGCCAGCAACGTCCGCTCATTAGCTAGAAGAAACCGGACATCCGGGCCAAGGCGCTTGGATTTAATTTGTTTACTGGTCGTGCTCACGTATACTCAGTATAAAATATGCCAACAAGGAAGACAAAGTGTTAGAGGAGCCGGCTAAGAGCGGTCTTGCCGGTACTTGGCCTGCGCTTCTATCGCCAGCTCTACGCATTCCTCGGGCGTATAGCCCAGATCGTCGCACCAACGGATGGTAGAAAATATGACATTTCCCATCTCTTTTTTAAGCTCGGCTTCGTTAAGCTCCTGGCCCTCATCGTGATCCCTGGCCAGACGGTGAAGATCTCCTATTGTCACGCCTTGCCTTATGAGTATCTCGTCAAGAGTTAGTTTATCGTTGCCCCAGATAGACCTGGCTTTTTGAAGTAGTTTATTGATATCCATGCGCCCATAATACTATATAAACGCTTACGTTTGCTATCCTATAGCTATGAAACATAAGGCGGAGAACTATTTTGGCTGGTACGGCGTTCTGGCCATCATTTTGGCGTACTTCTTAGTAAGTTTTAATGTCATTACGGTCAAGAGCCTGATCTACCAGTTGCTAAACCTTACGGGAGCTGTAGGAATAATAGTTGTAGCCATGTCAAAGAAAGACGCCCAGCCTGCGGTCCTTAATGCTATCTGGGCGGCCATAGCAATAATATCCATAGTTACCATCATCGTCAGATAGTACCAAGGGTTGAAGTATGCAATCTGGTACCCGCGGAGGGATTCGAACCCCCGACTTTCGCGTCCGAAGCGCGACGCTCTAATCCACTGAGCTACGCGGGCATAACTATATTATAGTCGATTGTCGTATACTGAATCTTATCAAATCAAAGAAGGAAAGCGTACAGCAGTGACTATTAATAACCTTGACGAAGTCAACGAGGCCTTGGCGCCTTATGTATCAAAGAGTTCGCGGCTGATGGACAAGGACCTGAAGCTTGAACGAGTTCTGCGTCTGCTGGAGGCCCTGGGAAATCCGCACAAGGATTTGAAGGTCATACATGTGGCTGGTACCAGCGGCAAAACCTCTACGTCTTACTATATGACCGCACTGCTCAAAGCGTCAGGGAAGAAGGTAGGACTGACGGTCTCACCTCATGTAGACGGTGTCAACGAACGCGTCCAGATAAACGGCAAGCCCTTGCCGGTTAAAAAATTTTGCACGGATTTGGGAAAATTCCTGGAAATCATGCAGGATATAGGCCGGTCAGAAGAGCCTTCATATTTCGAGCTGTTGTCAGCTTTCGCGTTCTGGGTGTTCAAGCGCGAAAAGGTCGATTATGCCGTGTTGGAAACAGGCCTAGGGGGCCTATATGATGCCAGCAACGTGGCCCGGCGCCGTGACAAGGTTTGCATAATCACCGACATAGGGTTCGACCACATGCACATATTAGGCGATACGCTGGCAAAGATAGCTACCCAGAAAGCAGGAATCATACACGACCGCAACCAGGTTTTCATGTACAGACAATCCGCGGAAATAATGCGGCCCATACGCGCCCGCGTGAAAAAACACCAGGCGCAACTTCATGTGTTAGATGAGCGGGCAGAGAGGCGTATATGGAACAGCAAACTGTCCGGTATCGTAGACTATCAGCAGCGCAACTGGTTGCTGGCGTACGGTGTATACCGCTACCTTGAACAGAGGGACGGGTTGAGCCACCTGACGAATCCGGTACTCGCTGAAACACAAGCCGTACGCATACCGGGCAGGATGGACATCACCCAGGTAAACGGCAAGACCCTAGTCATGGACGGAGCGCATAATACTCAGAAAATGGCTGCTTTCATCAGCAGCTTCCAGAACCTTTACCCCGGAGTGAAACCCGCCATACTCATAAGCCTTAAGGACAACAAGGATCATAACGCCTTAGTGCCGCTTCTGGCGCCTTTCGCCGGCCGCATCATAACCACGGCATTCGAAACTTCCCAGGATTCATTTGTGCGCTCCATGGATCCGGAAAGCCTGGCCAAAGCTTTCCGCCAGGCCGGCGTGACGAGCGCGCAGGCTGTTACCGACAAGGACAAGGCCTTCCAGACTCTTCTGGCGTCTGCCGAATCCGTCTGCATGGTTACAGGCTCATTTTACTTGCTCAACCAGATAAGAAATAATGGACAGCCGGCATGATCCGCCTGATTGCCGCCATCGATAGCAAACGCGGCATCGCCAAGAATGGCGCGATGCCTTGGAAGATACCGGAAGACGAAAGATACTTCACCCGGCAGACCAAGACCCACGGCGGCCATGTGCTTACAGGTGCCTCTACTTTCTGGACCGGCTACCACGGCAAGGCCTTGGTCAATCGTCATAACTACGTACTTACGCGCAAGAAGGTTAACATTCCCGGCGCAACCGTAGTCCATGACCTTGGCAAATTACTTGAAGAATTCAAAAACAAAGATTTATGGATAGCCGGCGGCGCAGCGGTCTTCGCCGAAGTCATGGCCGCCGGCAAGGCGGACGAGCTTTACCTGACACAAATTGACGCGGATTTTGACTGCGACCAGTTCTTCCCGGAATATGAACCTATGTTCAGATTGAAGGAACGGAGCGAACCCCACGTGCAGAACGGTATAAGGTTTACCTACGCCGTGTATACATCTGCTACCTGAAGATGCCTAAGGGATGGTAGCGTCAGTTCGCGCGCCCAGAGTCGCGACCGCCAACCTTACGTTCAAGCCTCGGTATCTTATCGCCCCTGTCGATGCTAAGAATCTTTACTTCGTCACCCTCTAGCATAAAGACAACCTTAAGATTTCTGCCGCCCTTGGACGTTATTGATAGACCGGGAATTTCAGACGGTTGCAGCTCGTATGCCTTAGGCAGGTTGCTTTCGTAATGTTTTGATCTCTGGGTCGCGCCGAACCTGTGGGGTCTTATACCCCTGGCGTCTCCCGAAGACAGATCGACGGTCCTTAAATGATCCAGTACCGCCTCCAAGTCTTGTTGCAGGCCTCTCTGACCCCTGTTCTTGGCGCGATAGTCCTTCAGGACCTTTTCAAATTGAGGACTTTCTTCCCCAGACTCTGAGCGATCAGCGTTTACATATACAAGCCTGTGATTTATTTCCGGAGTTTCCTTACGTTCCTGCTCTTCCGTTACCTTTGCCGGTTCTTCGGTTGCACGGTGCCGTTTGCGCCCTCCGCCCCTCCGTCCGCCCCTCATCTTTTCCAATGTTGCGCGAGCTCCTAGTCTTTCGCGGGTGGGAAGGAAGGTGTTGACGCTTCTTTGCTTGGCAACTTCAATTATAAGTTCATCGGATATCTGACCCATGCTTTCTTCAGTAGTTGCTGGTGGCAGACACCGATAAGTAGCTAGGAAACTCGACTGCTCGATATAGTTGGCCTTCATGTCCTGGCCATAGCGTAATTTGCGTGTGTCAAAAAGCTTTTTGAGGGCTGGAGGCCACAGATCTATGTTCTCGGCCACTGCAGCTAAAAGAAACTCGCCCGTTTCGCCAGATAAGCGAGTTGCAAGTTCTAACATATTCTTGATTTCTTCACGTGCAGCGTTGGCAAGCCCGCTATTCTCGTCATCTGCTTCCCGTAATATTTCTTCCCCGATAAGGCTGTCAAAGCTGCCAGCTTCCAAGTCGCTCTCCAGCTCTGACCTTATGCTGGATTCCTCGTCACCTAGCGCAGCAAAGGCGTCAAGAATCTGAAGTGCACGCACCTCTTGATAGCGTGGGTCGTTCCCCTGCTTGTAGGGACGCTCGGACAATAGCTTCATAAGACCGAATTTCTGTTCGTCGGTTCCGGCCGCTTCCTTCAGGGGAGCGACTGCTGTTTCCGAAAGGCCTTGCATACTGCGCGTAACGACGGTTGCTTCCAGAATCTTTGAGGGCAGAAAAGCTAGCTCGGTATCTTCCGCGCCTTCCTCCAGCCGCGCCTTTAATAACTCATCTATGAACGCCGGCTCATCTCCGGCGCCGCTTTCCCGGATTGCTAATCCCGCGGCGGCAGTCACGAACCTGGTGAACACTCTTTGCGTACTGTCAGGCCACCAGCCGGTTCGTTTAACATCCGGTGATATCCCGTTAGCTTTCATTACGTTCCACCCGGATGGTGACGTGCACTGCGGATCGGTAAAGCTTTCGGCAATAAGTTGTGTGGTTTCACTGAGTGCAGGCTGTACCTCTGCCAATAAGTCGGCAGCGGACATTTCGTGTGGAACCTGTGGGCTTGATCCTATGGACTGAGACATTTGCATATAATACCACGAATTATAAATATAATCAAGGGCTAAAGCTAAAGAACTGTCTTATCTTGCCATGCGCCAAGTCTTAGGGCAGGGTGGACAGATGCCATACGCCCAGATAGACCAGTACGATCATAACCGCCGCTGCCGCGAAGCATACTATGGCGGCGATTTCAGCTATATGCCCTACGACTGAAAAAGCGTACGCATCACCAAGCAGCAGACCGCGCAGTGTCTCGCCCTTGAACAGCGTCTGGGCCTGTTGTTGCAACTTGGCATTACCGGGGTCGGCCTGTGCCGCGGTGCTTACCTGGGCGTATGTCTGTCCGCCGGCAACCTTCTGCAGGTGTACGTTTATGAAATGATTGGCGTAAGCTTTGGCCTGCTCGCCGGTTAGCAACTGTTGGCCGGCGTATTTGTTGAGATACGGACCGATCTGCGAATCCGCCAACTCCTTGCTGCCTTTTTCGGGGAAGTATATCCTCTGCGAGGCAAGCTCGTTCCTGACGTTCGATGCCGTGAACACATATGCCCACAGGGCAAGTCCGCCCATTATTACCAGCGTAACGGTGATTATCAGCCCGATTGACGTCAAGATCTTATCGATAGATTTGCGCCTGTTCTTTTTTGCCATAGGTTAATTCCTTAATGCTTATGTTTAGCTGTTAGCATGATACAGCCGCCTTAGGATAGTAGCAACTGTGATTCCGGTCACTGCGCTGCGGCATTATCGGTACACGTGGATACAAGTCAGGAGTCGGTCCGGGGCCTGGGGCGGGAAAACTCTATGCGGCCGTCAGCGGTATAACCTCTTCTGAAGAAACCCTGTTCATCCAAAGTCTTCTGTGCCGATATATTAGACATCTCAATCGCGGCACGTAGGTGGATTAGGCTTTTGACTTCCGGCTGGCTTAATACGTATTCGACAATCTGTGAACCGATTCCCTGCCGGCCGTCGGAGGGTTTGACCCGGCATTCTAGATACCCTACATGTTCCTTGTTAAGCGTTATGGTAGCCATGGCGAGCAACTGGCCGTCGTCCACGGCGGCCCATCCAAAAGTATCCGAAGTAGGCGACAATGAAGGAACCGGCAGCTTCAGCAGTGCCTTTGCGGCGCTCTGGCCGCTGGCCCAGCTTTCCACTTGCGCCAGGTGTTCGTGTTTAAGCGGTACGATAGTTACGTCGCGCATATGCTTATCATAGCAGGAACTTAAAATGCCCCGTTATTTACTGTTATCGGGCCGGTTCATCATCGTAAGCATGTCCTTACCGCCGGTACGCAGGAACCTCCAGGCCAAGGCGGCGGCAATCACCAGGAATATTATGTTCAGCACAGAGGTATAATTCCAGCTTACGGCAGCCTCCAGGACCTTGGCATCACGCACCTGAGGGGTCAGGTGCAGGGCCGCGAACAGACCTTCGACTATATAACCGGCCGCGGCCATGGCAGTATAAAACGTAACGAACAGAAAGCCCGCCATCTTCCAACCGTAGTATTTGGCATATATACGTATAATCGGCAGCACTATAAGGTCGGCGAAGATGAAGCTGACTACGCCGCCGAAGCTGATGCCGCCGTTCCACAGTACAGCGGCCAGCGGAATATTGCCCACGCTGCACACGAACGACAGGACGGCTATGATAGGTCCGATTAGCGGCCCCCAGATCACAGACCAGGTATGGTGGTTGCTGAGGAACAATGTTTGCCACCAGTTGTGCGGCACCCAAGCCGCCAGCGCACCTGCTATCAACAGTCCTAATACTATATCCGTCCAGATACTGGCCCAATCCATTACGAAGAATTGGCTGGTTGCCGTACGGCCTTCGGGAGATTTAAGCTTCTGCCAGATGCTGCGGTTACCGCCCGCGGACATATCGTCCATGGAAGCGTGACCCTCCATGCGCCCGGCCAGGCCCTTTTCGGCCTGTTTGCGCGCCGCGGCGACCATCTTCGGTGTAAGGAAACGGCGCAGTAGCAGCGCTAACAGGACTATCATAATCGGGCCGCCAACGAACTCGGCTACCGTGAATCGCCAGCCCATAAGCACGGCTAGAATGATGCCAAGCTCTATGACCAGATTAGTGCTGGCGATCTCAAATGCCATGGCCGCCGTAAAATCAGCACCTTTGCGGAAGATGGAACGTGCCAAGGCTACTGCCGCGTACGAACAAGAAGAAGATGCTGCTCCCAAGCCGCTCGCAAGCAGAAGGGTCTTGGGCTTATCATCCGGCAGCAGCCGGCTTATCTGTTTCTTGCTGACCACGGCTTGGACGGTGCCGCTTAATGCAAAGCCCAGTATAAGAGGCCAAAGAATCTCCCAGCCCATCGCGGACGAAGTCTTAAGAGCGTGTATGAGGAACAAAGACTATTCCTTATTTGCCGAGTTCTTTTTTCTTTTCGTGGAACTCTTTCTTGTCAATTTCGCCTTTGGCATAGCGCTTCTTTAACACCTCGATTGCGTCATCGTTCCGGGGAGGGCTCGGGCTGCCGATGTCGCGCCTAAGATAGTGTACGGTTATGATTGCTCCGATGACGATGAGCACCAACATAAGAACCAGATAAATCAGACTGAATACATCGCCGTTGCCGCCGTAATCCCTGTAGTAATAATGCATGATGAGCCTCCTTCGCCAACCTTATTATACGCGATATGGGCTTTACCGGTCTATCTGACCAACGGTACCATCACCACCAGCGCCAGCAGCCCGCTTGATATCATTTCGCCCTTGCGCACATTTTCTTTCAGGATGAAGTACCCGGCAGTGTAGCGCAGCAGGGGACCCAGCAGGAGCAGCAGCATGGTCAGCACCACACCCAGTTCCTTTATGGCATATATGCCGGCCAACGTTCCCACTACATATATGGCGCCGGACAACGTTTCATACCGGATCATTCCAGGCGTAATTTTACGGGCGCTTTTAAGAGGGAAGAACACGAGTGAGAGGGTAAATATGGATAATATCCTGAACCATGCTATGTAAGCCGGCGACAGATAGATGACGGCTTCTTTATAGATGCTTGGTAATAGTGCCTCTGTGACCACGACCACGAGCAGAAAAGCCAAACCTTTCTTCTGAAACTTGCGAAGCTTGCGCCGGTGGGTGCCGTAATACACGATCACTGCTCCCAGCACAAAAGCCAAAAGAAATCCCGGCTTCCGTTCAGCCGGGAAAAGCGCGTAACCCACCAGCCCGGCCGCGATGGGTTCAAAATCTATCAGCGGTTCCCTCAACGACAAATCATTAGCCTTCAAGCTCAGGACATCGAATATATTGCTGACTAGCGACAGCAGTACCACAAGTGATACAAGCCCCAGTGATATGAATGCGAAATGAGGAATATGCTGCCGCGTCACCACTATGAATAATGAAATCCATACCGACATGAACAGAAATCCCAGCAACATCTCCGTCAGCGCGGAGATCTTGTTTCTTTTGAAGTTCAGTTTGTCTACTGTTTTGCCTGCGCTCTCCGCCATGATGGCCAGGAGCACATAGAAAAGGCCCATAGTTTAATATTATCAGAGGCGCAGCTAAAGCGTAAGCTCCATAAGCCAGTCCTGCCTCTCTTCGACCCAACCGGATGTTTTGAACCCGAACTTTTCATAAAGCGGTTTCGCATGTTCCCGCGAATTCGTTTGGACTGTTAATTTCGTGAACCCGGCCTGCTTTGCCCAATCCATGGCCGCGCTCACCAAAGCCTTGCCCACTCCTTTGCGTTGCCACTCCGGCACCACGGCCAGCCGCTTGAAGGCGCCGCGTCTGCCTCCTACATTTTTCAAGCCCACGAATCCTATGATTCCGCCTTTGCGATCTTTGGCTATGAAAAAATTGCCGCCAGGCGCGATATAATATGTTTCCAAATCTTTCAGATCCGCTTGCGATCCCAATAAATGGCCCTTGAAATCATTCTGTCCGGTTTTTTTCTGCCACTTCCGGATTGCCAGATGCAGCTCTGCTATCCCGAGGGGATTGTCCACGCCTGTCTGGAATCTGCTTACTGTAAAGAGCGCTTTTGGCATATTGATATCCTAAGCGGCCTTGGCGGACCTCAATAACTTTCTATGCAATACATGCCTGAAATCAAACCGGTACTGGCCTACGAAATTCGAACCCATCAGCAAAGCTTCAGTCACCATGCCGGGATAAGATCCGTAGATTGCGGCATAAATGAACCAGGGCGGGGAAGAAAGCAGGGCCAGCCGGCGTATGTATTTAGGCTTTTTCTGCCAGAAAGCGACGACTCCGGTAGCGGTGCCAATGAACGGCAGCAGGCTAATGGCCCCTCTCCATGTCATCACGGTTGCCAGAGCCGTGAGCCCTATGAACGACCACATTACCCAGACATTCCGTCCAGAAGGCTTGATATTGTAATAAACGCAGAAGCGCACGGCGGCCATCAGATTCACGGCTGATCCGGTCACGGCCCCTAGCAGGTAAAAATGGGTAGCCCAAAGCAAGCATCCGCTCAAGCCGAGCAACAGCATGTTTTTTCGGGTGTTTGTTTGGAATACCGACAGATTCGCTAGTAAAGCTACCAGACCGATACCCTGTATAAGAACAGGATTAATCACGGATTAATAGTATCACGGGTAGCTTAACGAAGCTTGGAGGGCCAGGAGGGACTCGAATCCTCGACACTACGTTTAAGAGGCAGGTACCGATCCAAACTCAACTGGAATAGCCGTGTTCTTAAGCGGTAAAAAAGCGTTTTTGGAGGCAGTTAAAACTTCCACGCCAACCACTCTGCCATCTTTGGAATAATCAATCAAAACATCATCGGTGATTTTTTTGCTTGTGTGATACACGAGTTTTTCATTTAACTTGATGTACATCGCGTCTACTGATTTGTCATAAGTAATTTTCATACTGACTGCTCCAAAAAATATTGAGTAACTACTATTATCTTATCACCCTCCTGCACTGTCACAATCTCAAGCTGTTCTTTTCCGTAACTCTTGCGGTAAAGCCGACGGCTTCTGTAGGATTGTAAAATTTCGTTAGGACCGCGCAGTGTGTCCAGAACCATAGCTTTCGATACTCTGGTGCGGACTCGCAGTTGCTTAAGAGCGTGTCCGGAAAACTCTACTTTCATCGGGCAATGGTAGCATCGGAATTAACGGATCGAATGCTTACAGACCCACAATAAACATTATTAATTAAAATATTTAACTTTCGTGGAAGGCCATCGTGCACGCTATCGCGACTAAAATTAACCTACAAACCGAAATCTTTTGGCGTCAGGCCGGCCAACTTGGCAATACTGCGAATAGTGCCCCTTTTAAGCTCTTTGTGAAGAGGAACTACCGTTATGTGTTTAGTATTGTTTATTTGTTTTGAAAGTACGACATGAGAACCGCGTTGCCGGGCAATCGCAAAGCCCTTGCCCTGAAGAATTTTTATCGCTTGTTTGCCGCTAATTGGCACAGAGCTAGATGGTTACGGTTGTCAGGAAAGTAGCGTGGGGCAGGTCGTCAGATTGGTTTTGTTCAGCTGCCTCTTCAAAATAAAGTTCAAGCGCTTCCTTTAGGTTAACAAGCGCCTCGTCAAGAGTATCGCCTTGGCTGGCGACATCAGTATCCGGGTTGAGGGCAACAAAGCCTCCATCCTCTTCAGTAATAATAGCTGAAAATGTTTTACTCATAATGCCTAAAGTATATCATGAAGCGGCCTGTTAAACGTAACAGTACTGGAGGGCCAGGAGGGACTCGAACCCTCGACACCCTGCTTAAGAGGCAGGTGCTCTAACCAGCTGAGCTACTGGCCCGGGACAGGTTTATAAGCCTGCGACTGAAGGAAACTTTAGCAAATTACCTCTGTTTTGACAAGACCTATACGGCCTATACGGTCGGCGGAGTAGAGGGAGCTTGCGGCGCTGTAGGCGGTTCGGGATTTGTCGGAGGAGCAGGAGGTGTCGGTCCGGTAGGTGGCATAGGCGCGGGGCCGCCAGCGGCCGGGGACGCACCAAGCTTGTTGTATTCGCTCTGCAGAATTGCCATGCCGACGACGCTGAGCAGAAGCATAAGGATCAACGTAAGCACCGCCGTGATCTTGCCGCCGGAGACTTTCTCTACGCCCAGGGCGTACTTCCAGATCCAGTACAGGTTGGCTATAGGCACGATGATCAGCCAGGAAGTAGGGATGTCGGCCCCTTGATTAACGAGCTCGCCCTTGGTCTTTACCTGCCAATATATGCTATAGATTCCGAAAGTAATAAGTGACAGTAGGAACACTGCTGCCGGACTACGATGTTGCATGATTCTATCCTTCGTTTATTGTTAGCTTCTAAAGCTTATAGTACTTATGTTACGGATCAAATGCAAACGGTGAGCCGTATCTGTTATAATTACGGTAATGAAATTTCTGAACGGCGATGAACTGGCTGCTTATATCAAAGAGCGGCAGGCCAGGCAGGTCAGGGCGCTTCGCCAGGCGCACGGCATCGCGCCCAAACTGGCCATCATCCTGACCACCGACAACTCAGTTAGCAAAACATACATCCGCAAGAAAAAGCGCTACGGCACCGACATCAAGGTAGACGTCGACCTGTACGAGATTTCGCAAAAAGAGACTAAGGCGCTGCTGGCCAAGCTGAACAAGGACGACGGCGTACACGGCATCATTGTGCAGCTGCCCTTGGCCGATATCGGCCAGACTGACGAAATAGTCAATGCAGTAGCGTCCGGCAAGGACGTAGATGGTCTGGGCAAGGGCGCTAAGTTCGATCCGGCTACGCCCCTGGCAATCCTGTGGCTGCTGTCCGGCTATAACATCGAACTGAAAGCGGGCAAGCAGGTACTGCTGGTAGGGCATGGCCGCTTGGTCGGTGCGCCGCTGGAAAAACTTATGCTGGCTTCGGGTGTCACGCCCGCGGTCGCCGACAAGTACACCAAGGATCTGAAGGCCGAAACGCTTAAAGCCGACGTCATCATTACAGCCACGGGCAAGCACGGCGTCATCAGGCCGGATATGGTCAAGGACGGCGCAGTAGTAGTAGATGCCGGCGTAGCCTCCGAGGGCGGCAAAACCGTCGGCGACCTGGATCCGAGCATGTACGAGCGCGATGATCTAACGCTTACGCCGCACAAGGGCGGCGTAGGTCCGCTGACCGTCTGCGCCCTATTCGACAACGTCATCCGGGCTGCCCAACGCGTCGCCGGTAAGCAGGACCAGCCGGCGGGCGGCTAAGGCGAGCCGTACCATGGCGGATCATATGAAAATCGGCGTATTCGATTCCGGAGTAGGCGGCCTGTCCGTATCCAACGCGGTGAAGAAGGCCCTGCCCGGCGCCGAGATAATCCTGCGCCAAGACAAGGAACACGTGCCCTACGGCCTGCGCCCACCCGGGGAAATCAGGAGCTTCGTGCTACCCATATTCCAGTCCATGGTTGACGAAGGCTGCCAGGTCATCGTCGTTGCCTGCAACACGGTCACCACCACGCTCATCACACAGCTGCGCGAGCGCTTCAGCGTGCCGCTGATCGCCGTCGAACCCATGATTAAGCCGGCCGCCAAGCTCACCAAGAGCAAAGTTATAGCTGTCTGCGCCACGCCTACCACACTGGCCAGCCCCCGCTACGAATGGCTAAAAAATGAATACGCCGAAGGCGTGAAGGTCCTGGAGCCGGACTGTGGCGACTGGTCGGCCATGATCGAAGCCAAACAGGTTAACGAAGCTGCCATAGCCGGGCGCATTAACGAAGTACTGGACGAAAAGGCCGACGTCATCGTTCTGGCCTGTACGCATTACCACTGGATAGAAGAAGAAATCAGGGAACTGGCCAAAGGCCGCGCGCAGGTGATCCAGCCGGAAGCGGCCATAATAGAGCAGCTTAAGCGAGTTCTTGCACAGCTTTAGCGAACTGCTCGCCGCGATCCTTGTAATTCTTGAACATGTCGAAGCTGGCGCAACCGGTAGACAGCAGCACCACGTCACCCGGCTTCGCCTTCTCGCGGGCCAGGCCCACAATCTTTACTATGTCCGTGCCGCCGTCGGTTATACGGTCGTAGCCGTGCTTGCGGAGCAGGGTAGCGATTTCCGGCCCGGTTTCGCCGATGGCTATGACCTGCTTGACGTTTGGCCGGCCGGCCACGAACTTAGCCAGGCCGTCGAACGGTATGCCCTTGGCCCGGCCGCCCAGTATGGCGATCACCGGCTCCTCGAAGGCTTCGATGGCTACCATTGCCGTTTCCGGAGTAGTGCCGAAAGTATCGTCGTAATACCGGACCCCGTCCAGCACGAGCACCAGCTCTAGCCGGTGCTCCAGTCCCGTGAAATCCGTCAGCACCGACCTGATGGCTGCGATTTCCGGCACTGCCTGCCATACTGCCGTCACGGCCGCGCAGACATTCTGCCAGTTATGTTTGCCCAAGAGCTTGAGCTCGTCCGTCCTGCAGACGTCCTGCCCGTCTATGGTTATCTTGCCGTCTTTGACGAAAGCGCCCGGCTCGGCATAAAAAGGTATTTTCCGGCCCCGGCCGGCCCCGGCAATCCGCTTTGAGGTTTCGTTCCCGGCAAAGTATATGGCGAAATCATCCGGCACCTGGCGGGCGAACAACCACGACTTGGCCTCTGTATATTCGTCCGTATCCGGGTGCCAGTCCAGATGTTCCGGTACCACCATCAGGCATACTCCTATATGCGGCGAAGCCTTTATGTCTATCAGCTGAAAACTCGACAGCTCCAGCACAACCCAGGAATCAGCTGTCAATTCCGCCAGGAACTCAAGCGGCGGCACGCCTATATTGCCGCCCAGACGCACATCCTTGCCCGTGGCTTCCAGCATCCGCGCTATCAACGTGCTGGTGGTGCCTTTGCCCTTGGTGCCCGTGACGCCAATGACGTTCTGGGTCGGGCAGGCCTTTAGGAACTCGTTCGTAAGCGAGGTTATCTTGTCCGACACGCCCGGATTCTTGTCCAGGATGGCCTTAGGCGGCAGACCGGCCGTCCGTACCAGCAGGTCGAAACGGTTCAGGCCGTCCAGGTAGTCGTCGCCCAGTACGCTGGGCACGCCGTCCGGCACCTTCACCTTGGGATTGCGGTCGCGCACGGTCAACTCATGGCCGCCTTGGCTGGAAAAGTATTCGAACGACGCGCGGCCTTCTATGTCATAGCCCAGAATGGCGATTTTCATAGCTTACATTATGACACTGTTCCTAGGATTGACGCATCTTAAAGATGAGTCATCTACTAGACCTCACTGCTGTCAACGGGGACCTTAGGCGTCCACAAGCTGATTGCGTCCGGCTCGCCTAGCGAATGCGGCCCGACGACCGCGTCCTCTGCCGATAAAATCTGGGGCAGAACCAGGTTAGCCATGGCTTGCTTGATAAGTGTCTCTGTCTTCAGCCCGGATTCGACCGCGACCGCGCCTACTCTTGGCTCAAAGCCCCGCTCTTCAAGGTAATCCCTGACGGTTTCCTGGTCAGCCTGTTTCAGCACCGGAGGATATACGTTCCTTCGGTACCTTCTAAGCAGATCTGACGGGCTTGGATTAGTGTGAGGCATTCTTCTTCCTAGTTACTATTAATAACAGAAAAACTCAATAAACACAAACACTAGCCAGTAGTAGCCGCCTGTCTTGAGCTGATTGCTTAGGCCGCTAACTGCTTCTTGACCAGATCCGCAACCTGTCGCGGCGTCATGTTGGCCTTCAGGATTACGCCGCTGACGCCTAGCTGTTTGATCTTCTCCGGTATTTCCTGTTCGCCCACGTTGGTCAGGATTATAACCTTGACCTTTCCGCCCCAAGGGGTAGCTCGCATCTTCTCCAGCATTTCGTCGCCGGTCATCTCCGGCATCATCAAATCCAGCAGGATGATGTCCGGCTTCATCTTCTCGGCCAGCTCCAATCCCAGTTTTCCATTCTCCGCGGTTTCCACGTTGTAGCCTTCCGCTTCGAACTTGAACCGGTACATCTGGCTTATTGCCTGGTCGTCCTCGATAATGGCTATATTGATCATGTTCTTTCCCCGGGCTGGTATAGTTTAAGTAGTACTACAACCAGTATAAAGCTAAAACGGATTGTATGCATAACACGCTTTTGATCGCAGTATTGGCCGGCTTGGGCGGGATGATAGGCTGGGGTTCCGCCGACTTCTTTGCCAAGAAGACCATAGATCACACAGGGGCCATAAAAAGCCTGGTCTGGGCCCATGCCTTCGGCACGTCGCTGTTCGTGGTATTAGCACTTCTACAGGCTTTCGTGTTGCAGCGCACGGTACATATTCCTTCAGGTACGTCTGCGTGGGTCGGATTGATGTTTTTCGGCGTGCTGCAGATGATAGTCTACTGGCTGGTCTACGAGGGTTTCGGCAAGGGCCAGCTGGCAGTGCTTAACCCGGTATTCGCCTCTTACTCGGGAATCGTGGCCCTCATATCAGTGGTCGCGCTCGGCGAAACCTTGCATCTTTCATCGGGCATAGGATTAATCGCAGTCTTCGCGGGCATAATCCTGCTCAACGTAGACATAAAAAGCCTGCGCTCCAAGAGCCTTAACATTGCGCCCGGCCTTGCAGAAGTAGGCTCTGCGGCAGTCCTGGCCGCCATCTGGACCCTTGGTTGGGACAAGTTCGTCAGCGGCCGCGACTCTCTTTCTTACGCGCTGTTCATGTATGCCTTCATGAGCCTGGCCGCGTTTGTCGTGGCGAAGCTGATGAGGATCAAATTAGGCGGTATACGACGCGATCTCTGGAAGTTCCTGGCCTTGATCGGCCTGGGCGAAACGACCGCCTATCTGGCCATAACCTGGGGATACGGCGCCACGCCCCTAACCAGCGTGGTAGCCCTTATCAGCGGTGCGTTTTCATTGCCTACCGTAGTCCTGGCTTACATCTTCCTTAAAGAGCGGGTAACCGCTTTGCAGGCAGGAGCAGTCTGCGGCATAATCGCCGGCATAATACTGATTTCCGTGTAGGCTGAGCATTATTTGATATATAAGCAAGGCTTTGCTACAGTTAAATCAAACCTGAAAACAAAAATGCCGTTAAAGACAACCACCGAGCCACAGTCTATATTGCAAGAAGCCAGGTTCTTGAACTACAAGACGCCGTTCTTCTATACCAGCCGCGACGTCTTGAAGAAAAACTACCATATGTATACCCGGCTGTTCGACGACGTAGAAATCTACTATGCCCTCAAGGCCAATTCCGATCCGAAGATATTGAGTTATCTGAACGAACTAGGCTGCGGTTTTGAGGCTGCTTCGGCATACGAGATAGAAATACTGTTCAATGTCGGCGTAGATCCGGCAAAGATCGTGTACGGCACCTCCATAAAGCCCGCGGAGCACATAAGCCTGGCCCATAAGGCCGGCGTAAATCGTTTTGCCGCGGACTCCCGGGAAGAAGTAGAGAAACTGGCTGAATACGCTCCGGGCAGCAAGGTTTTCATACGCACCATAGTAGACGACGCCGGCAGCGTTTTCACTATGTCGGAACGTTTCGGGGCTCCGGCCAGTCAGGTGAAAGACCTTCTGTTGCATGCCCACAGTCTTGACCTGAAGATATACGGTCTCAGTTTTTATGTCGGTTCCCAGGCGGCCCGCTCCAATATGTGGGCCAAAGGTCTGCACACTCTCAAGCCTGTCATAGAGGAGCTATACAAAGAGGGAATAACCCTGGAGGCCATCAACATAGGCGGCGGCTTCCCGGTGCATTACGACAACCACAAGGACGCCCCTGAACTGCGCGAAATAGTGATAGATGCCCATAATGCCCTTCACGCCCTGCCGTATATACCGAAAATGATAATGGAACCCGGCCGAGGACTGGTCGCTACGTCCACGGTTCTGGCCACCGAAGTCATAGCCCGTAACGACAGAGGCGGCAAACCCTGGCTATGCCTGGACGCGGGAATCTATAACGCATTATACGAGGCGATGATACACCAGGGGTCCACCAGATACCCCATACATCTTGCCAATCCGCCCATCGAACCGGTCAAAACCGCCCGGTTTACCCTGGCCGGACCGACGGGCGACAGCTTGGATATAATCGCCCGCGAGGTAGAACTTCCCGAATACATCGCTGTTGGCGATAGACTTATATTCGAACACGCAGGGGCCTACACCATATCCATGGCCAGCCGTTTCAACGGTTTCCCCGAGCCGCCCCTATACATCAGTTGACAATAGCGTTAAAAAAGCTTAAGTTTAAAATATAGAGATAGCGAGAAACATGAAAAATATTAACGGATATCAAAAAGCGGCCAGCGGTTATTTCGCGGTCATGGCCGTGTTCTGGCTCGTCTTGTTGCTAACGCACCATAACCAACAGGGCGCCACGCCGAACTACTGGTACTCGTTTCTCTTCGGACTGATACCCCTGTTAGGCGGTCTGGCTGGGATGATTAAATCGTCCATCTGGGGCGGCTTGAAAAGCGCGCTCGGCAAGGCCGTGTTTTACGTCTCTCTGGGTCTGTTCCTATGGGGGCTCGGCGAAAGTGTGTGGTCGTATTATAACTTCTTCAAAGACGTGCCGGCCCCTTATCCGTCCCTTGCGGACATAGGTTTCGCTCCCAGTATATTCTTCTGGATCCTGGGTACGCTGTATCTGTCCAAGGCGACCGGTGCCTGGTTCGTGCTGAAGAAATCGCGCAAGGCTAAGCTGGTGGCCATAGCCGTGCCTATCATATTGCTAGTACCTTCCTACTACCTCCAGATACAAGTGGCCAAGGGTGGCGTATTGGTACCATCAGGCGAAACCCTCCTGAAAACCGTGCTTGACGTGGCATATCCGTTCGGTGACTTCCTGGCGCTGTTATTCGCGGCGCTGGTAGCCATATTATCCTACCGTTATTTCGGCGGCATCTACAGGCGGGCCGTATATTATCTGTTAGCCGGCCTGGCCGTGATGTATTGCGCCGATTCCGTATTTTCCTACACCACCACCAAAGAGACCTACTACAATGGCGACTGGGGCGATCTGTTGCTAACCGTGGGCCTCTTCCTCATAACCCTGGGTATCCTGGCCTTTGCCAGCAAACCGGGCATAAAGGACAAGGCGGCTTAGGGCCATGGACGTATACGAGCAGATAGTCACCAAGATTATCAAGAGCCAAGAGGTCATAATAGGGCCCGTGGCCATAGAACAGGCGCAGAGGGTACCCCATATCGAAGTTGACTGGGCATCCGAAAAGATAAGCATCAGCGGCGACGAGGCCAAGGCCATAGACGACCTGATAGACGTTTATAAAGAGCTGTTCGGACAGATATCGGTAGAAGTATCCAAGGAGGCAGCCGCCTCTCTTATAGGCAAATTGCCTGCCGACGCCACACCGAAGGCGTTAAAGTAACTCCGGGTTAGGCCATGCCTGAGGACGCCAAGGTGGAAGCGACGCCGCGGGGCAAGTCCTCTATGCTGCCATTCCAAAAGCGCAAACAGCTTGAGCGCGATATAGAACATGTAACGCAGGAGATGTACAGGCGCAACAAGGAGTTGGCAGAGACTAACAAGACGCTGTCGCTACTGAGGACCATAGATGCGCTGGTATTGGAGTCCCATACCTCTCTCAGGATGGTTTCAGCGCATATAACAGAGGCGATTACCCAGGTTACGGATTATCCCTTCGTGGGGCTCATGACCCGGTCCTCTCATACCAGGGAGGAACTGGTACTAAGCGGCTGGAGCGGGGCTGAGTGGCTAGGTAAACAGCCTGATGCGACTTTGGGTTCGGGCAAGCCGCTGCACATAAAACTGATGAACCCCTGGTTTCCCCAGATAGAGAGAAGCAAGCTGTTATCCCTTGACCACGTACAGAACGCCCAGATAGCGGACTTTCTTGATTGGAGTCCTTCCGCCGTGAAGGATCTGAAGAAGAAGCTTCCCTTAAAGTCGCTATATGTCATCAAGCTGATGGCCCGCCGCCAGATTGTCGGGCTACTGATAGTAGGCTATACCACCTCTGTATCAGAAGTGGGGCAGACAGACACCGAACTGCTTGACCGCATCAGCGAAAGCATCGGCGTAGCGCTGGACAACAAACTCCTGTTTGAAGAGAACCAGCACGTGCTGCGCCAGCTGAAGGAATCTAATGCCAAGCTGATAGCTCTGGACGAAGCCAAGGACGATTTCATCAGTATGGCCAGCCACCAGCTCAGAACGCCTCTCACGAGCGTCAAGGGCTATACCAGCATGGTTTTAGAGGGGGATGCCGGCAAACTTACGGCCCAGCAGAAAAAGCTCCTCAGCCAGTCCTTCTCGAGCGCCCAGCGCATGGTCTATCTGATAGCCGACCTCTTGAACGTTTCGCGCCTGAAGACCGGTAAGTTCGTGATAGAGGCCAACCCTGTTAATTTGGCGGACGTAGTCCAGGAGGAGCTGGACCAGCTCAAAGAGACGGCAGCCTCCCATTCTCTGAAACTGATCTATAATAAGCCCAAGAAGTTCCCCGAGGTGCTGCTGGATGATACGAAGACCAGGCAGGTGATCATGAACTTCGTAGACAACGCCATTTATTACACGCCTACCGGCGGCAGCATAAACGTTAAGTTGAAGGAAACACACAGCACCATAGAGTTCCGTGTGGAAGACGACGGTATCGGCGTGCCTAAAAGCGAACAGCACCATCTGTTTACCAAGTTCTACCGGGCTGGAAACGCCCGCAAAGCCCGCCCTGACGGCACGGGGCTGGGGCTCTTCATGGCCAAGAAGGTTATTCTTGTCCAGGGCGGGGCGCTTATATTCGAGAGCAAAGAAGGCAAGGGCAGTACCTTTGGCTTCGTCTTCAGCAAACACAGGCTGGCGGCTAATTCTAAAAAGCCTGGGGGCGGCTCGCGTAAAGAGGCTGCCCACGAAGGAAAATCTTCGAAAGCGGCCGCAAAAGCATGAGCACTATTACACTATAGTATTGACAAAGATAAATGTTTATGGTAAGCTGTGTACATCCTCGCCTTCATAGGCATAAGGGTGGAGAACCTTCCGGTGGCTCTCACGGAGCAGTCGGAACCTTAGACAGGGGGGTGCAACTTTACAACTAGGCTCAGTTAAAAATTTAGTTTGTCGGTCTAAAAGTAAAAAAGGCGCCTTGCAAGGGGCGCTTTAGTTTTCTAAAAGAACGGCGAACTAGATAGTCATGGGTCTTTAAGCCCCGGTTGAAGCGTCTTTTAAAGATGCTCCCGGAGTCTAAGAGATCCGTACCCCAACTAAATTGTTTTTAATTTCCAATGTGAACGGACTTCGATGAACTAGAGAAAAGTGCCAACAAACCTGTTTGTTGCTGCCTTTCTCTAGTACAGAGAAAAACGTACCGTTGGAAACAACCTAACTCACACAACTACGATCATCGAAAGGATGATTGAATTGAAACTCAAACTGATGATTCTTCTGACTGCCTGTATGGCATTCGGAGTCTTCCTGCCCGCTTCGGCGTCGGCAAGTACCTCGTGCCCGTCCGGCAAATGTTACACCGAAGCCGCCGAATGGGTGCCCGGAACGACCCTTACCGCATCAGGCGGAAGTGCAAGTGGTGGCGGAAGCAGTTATGCGATCATTAGGGAAACCCCGGTCTCGAAGCTCAAGAAGATTAAAAAGAGCTACGAAAAGAAGTACAAAGTCGTCGTGGGCTCCTACCAGAACCCGAACGGCTACGAAGGTACCTCCCCGTGCGTCGACCCCACCAAGGTCAAAAGGTGGCATTTCCACGCAGGTCAGTACGTCAAAACCACCAACCATCTCCGGGAACCCGTACCTCCGGAGCAGTGGAAGAAAGGCGAAAAGATCTGTGGCGGGAAAGAAGTCAAGATCAACGGCAAGTGGTGGTTCACGGGAACGCAGGAAAGGTGCTCGAACGTAAAGACCTGGATTCCGATCAGGAGAAACAAGATCCGGAAACCGAAGGTCGAATACGTCCAGTTCCCGACCATGGAAAAGTTCTACGAAGTCGCCATCAAGCGCCTGGAAATCAAATCCGCCTCCGAAGGTGGTTCCGGCGAAGGTGGCAGTGCGAGCGCTGAAACCCCAGGACACTGGCAGTGCAAGCCTGGCGGAGTGCTCAACGGCAAAACGTGCAAATACTGCCCGCCGCCGTCGTGTGAACCGCCGTGTACTTCGTGCGAAGAACAGCCTCCGTGCTGCGCATCTGAAGGACACATCGAATTCGGTAACGAATTTGAATTCGAGGAGGCACATGTAAATGAGCCCCCTATCCACTACTACATCGACGTATTTGCACCTGCAGGTGACCACCTGACCGTCTATTTCGAAACGGAACAGGCGCATTTCGGCACGCACGAAATCAACGTGTCGTCCTACGGAGCACAAAGCAAATTCGAATCGCTCTGGTACGCACCTTCCCATCCGGGACAATACCCCGTCTGGGTAAAGGTTGTGGACCACACTTCGGGAGAAATTTGTGAATCCGAAGTGCAATGGGTGACGGTCCTTCCTTGGGAATCGGAAGAAAACCCTTCCTAAGGTAGGGAAGAAAGGACTAGCTATAAGTTAGAAAACAATGAAGTTGGGGCTGGTACGCACCATGAGGTTTGATCGGGCGTTTGTTTGCCTACCCTCGTGCTCTGCACACCTTTAACTGCTCGCGAGAGATCCCTGTGTGTAAACACAAATCTCTCCGAGCGGTACCCCATGAATTTGAAGCCCAATGACTATCTAGTTTGCCATAAGCAATATAATAGTGTATAATCTACACGAAAGTAAGGAGATTTAAGATGAAGGTAAAAACCTTAGTCCTTAGCGCAGCTACCGCACTTATAGTGCCAGTAGCAGCAGTTGTCAGCCCCGCGCTGGCAGATAGCCCCGGCCAGGTTACAGCTGGTTACAGCATCAAGAACCTGAGTCAGAACACCAAATATACAAACCCGGCGACAGCAGGCCAATGTGAGGAACTGGAGTACAGTCTTCGCTTGCACAACCCAAGCTACAGTGCCGCTAACAGCATAGTTGTTAAAGCTACTCTGCCAGCAGGTGCCAGCACCAGTAATACGTCTAATGCGACAATTACTTACTCCGACGGCGTAGGTTCGCCGGCTAGCGCCAGCGCTACTGTTAACCTGAACCCGGCCTTGGGCGTAAGCTACGAAGCCGGCAGCGCCAAGCTGTTCGATGGTAGCGGTAACGTCATAAAAACCCTGCCCGACGGCGTAACAAATAGCGGCGTGAACATCGGCAGCCTTAGCGGCTCCACCGTTGAGTACGTCAACTTCAAGGCGAAGACCAGCTGTAAAGAGCTGCCTCCTCCGCCCAAGCCTCCGGTAACACCTCCGAGCACTCCTCCTACCACGCCTCCGACCACACTGGTCAACACGGGTCCTGGCGATGTGATCGGCGCCTTCAGCGCTGTGACCATAGCTGGTGCGCTTGGTTACCGACTATACCTGAGCCGTCGTCTTGCTCGTCAGTAAGACAACTGTACGAACGTAAAGAGCAAAGTTGTGGATAAGCGGTAGCCTTTTGGCTCGAAATATGCTAAGCTTTGCATCAGTTAGACGAGCATAGACTGACCGCTCAGACCACTTCAAACAAAAACTCTTGCTGGAATCCCCCGTTAGTAATGGCGGGGGATTTTCATTTTCGCCTCTGTTATGGTAAGATTTGACAGTCGTTTTAGCGGCCGGCCGGAAGGCCGAAAGGCGGCCCCATCGTCTAACGGCTAGGACACCAGGTTTTCATCCTGGCAATAGGGGTTCGATTCCCCTTGGGGTCACCAGTTTTATAACGTTCATGCTTGCATTGACAGGTTATCAGACTAAGATGGAGTTTATGATAGACTTAGATAATTCTCGGCCGGGAGGCCAGGGCAGGCAACTTAACAAATCAGACAGTCATGGGTCTTTAAGCCCGGTTGCAGCGTCTTTAAGGATGCTCCCGGACGTACAGATCCAATAGCCGACTACCATCTATTGAAGTTTCGCCTTTAGCTAGTAGATAGAGAGAAATTCCAACAATTCGTTTTGTTGCAGTCTCTCTCTATCTACTAGATGCTATATCGAAAAACACCATCCGACTACTAAGGGAATGGACCAGTGATGAAAAATCTGAAGATTTTAGGACTTGCTTTGATTGCATTGTTCGCCATCTCAGCCATGATTGCATCAGCACTACGGACGCCAGGCAATTCGGACAATTCACAATCGCAGAACGAAACGTCGTGGCATTGCAAAAAGTTCAAATTGGGCCTGGATCCGTCACCACACCACAAAGGACAGCCTTCACCGAAGTCTGAAGTTACGATCTGTCAACACGGTTCCTTCAAAGGTGGTTTCTTCGACATCAAGCCGCATAGGATGCCCAGAATCGAATTCAGAGCGCCTTTACCAGAAACTTAATCTTCCCTGGCAAGCAGGCAGACGCTTTGCTAGAGCAACTTTTGCCAATCAACAAGGAGGTGAATCACGAGTACGCCAAGCAGGTAGTAACAAGCCTTAACGACAATTAAGGAAGGGAGGTGAAGATAGATGCATAGGAAACGAACATCTGTTCGTCTTTTGACCCTTCTACTCCTGGCCTAGGCAGACGCGAGTCCTAAGTTCAGGAAAGAGAGTAGTCGGCTGGTGAAGTCACACTGTTAGGTGGACGATGTTCGTTCATCTGTGGCTTCGCCGGTCGGCTGCTCGAGGTTGAGTGTTAGTTTTGTTTTGGTAATTTGGCCGTATTCCCTGCTCAGGTAGAGTACCCATTACATAAACAAACCACATTTACCTTAGAGCAGCCGACACACACACACATTTTGAGGATCAATGACTGTCTGTTTGAAAGCCCTATGGCTCAAAAGAATTAACAGATTACTGTATACTGTAAGTCATGAAGAAACGCATTACTTATCTGGGCATACTGGGTGTGCTGGTAGTTATTTTTGGAACGATCTACGGGGTCGTGCAGCAGGCCCAGCGCAGCGATGCGAACTCTCCGCAGATACAGATGTCCGAGGACATGGCCGCGCAGGTCAGGGGTCTTAAGGACCCTCATCTGGCCTCAACGCTCGCTCCTGTGGATATGAGGAACAGTCTGGCTCCGTTCACTATTATTTATGACACGAAGGGAAAAGTGGTAGGCGGGTCCGGCTACCTGGACAAGAAGGTGCCCAAGGCTCCGGCGGGCATGTTACAGGATTCGCAGGGCAAGACATATAATGCCGTCACCTGGCAGCCGGCGAAGGACGTGCGGATAGCCTCGGTCACAGTGGCGGCCGGCAAGTACTACGTGCTGAGCGGCCGTTCGCTGACAGAAGTCGAAAAGAACGAGAATCGTACGCTGCTGCTTTCGGCTGCCGGGGGCGTGCTGGCATCGTTGGTAATAGCGGCAGCTATAGTCGCCAAGACCGTAGCGGCAGAACCTGTGCGGCGCTGAGGTCCTTAAGGGTGGGTAAGTCAACGCATCAGACAGACAAGGCGCCGAACGTGCCGTTGCAACAGTTCAAACGCACCAAGATAATCGCTACTGTCGGACCGTCGACCAATACTTACGAAGCGATTCTGTCGCTCATAGAAGCCGGAGTCAACGGCATACGGCTTAATTTCAGCCATGGCACGCAGGCCGAACGGCTTCAGCAGATCAAATGGATACGCAAGGCCTCCGCCGATTACGGCAAGCCGGTGGCGGTTATCCAGGACCTGCAAGGACCGAAGATGCGCCTGGGCGATTTTGACGGCATCGTGACGGTCACCGAGGGACAAAGCCTGAGTTTCAAATACGAAGCCGATTATGCAAAGACAAAGCACCTGCCCACCCAGTATGACCTTTCCGAAAAACTGAAGCGCGGCGAGCGCATGTACCTGTATGACGGCAAACTGCGTGCTACCGTGATCAGCGTGCGGGACGGGGTGGTGCGTGCCGTGGCCGACAATGTCGGCATACTAATAAAACGCAAAGGCATCAATCTGCCCGACACTGACTTGGCCGGGGACATCATAACTGCTAAGGATCGTGCCGATTTGGTATGGGGCTCGGCGCAGGACGTTGACTACGTGGCGCTCAGCTTCGTGCAGACCGCCAAGGATATAGCCAAGCTCAAGACCTTATTGAGGGGCATGAACAGCACGGCCAAAGTAATCGCGAAGATCGAAACCGGCGCGGCAGTCGAGAACCTGGAAGACATAGTGCAGGAAAGCGATGCCGTCATGATTGCCCGCGGCGATTTGGCCGTGGAAACGCCATTCGAGAGCGTGCCTGTGGTGCAGCGCCGTATCATCGGCCTGGGCCAGCGCTACGATACGCCGACCATCGTGGCTACGCAGATGCTGGCCAGCATGACGCAGACGCCGGAGCCGACTAGGGCGGAGGTGTCGGACATAGCGACCGCAGTGATAGTAGGAGCCGATGCCGTGATGCTCAGCGACGAGACCGCCAGCGGCAAGTACCCCGTGGAGGCGGTCAAGACCATGAAGCGGGTGATACTCTACACCGAGAGCCACGCCCCACTGGCCGTGAGCTTCCCAGGCAACGACCAGGATTCCAGCCGCCAGGCGTACATCAGCAAGGCTGTGGTGAGCCTGGCTGAAGACATAGAAGCCCAGGCCATAGTCGTCGAGACCAAATCCGGCGCCACGGCCCTGCACATAGCGGCTCTGCGCAGCAATATACCGCTTATAGCGGTCGCCAGCGACAGACGCGTCGGCCAGCAGCTGGCCATCGTATACGGCGCCAAGAGCTACATCAGGCCCGTGGACGCCCATGCCGCCACCAAACTTATGGATTGGCTGCGCAAGAACAAGGTGCTGTCCAAGGGCGACATAGTGGTCACGGCTTCGGGGCGCTACCCTGGCGTGGTAGGGACTACGGACACCATCAAGGTACGCGTGCTAGAATAAAAACGTTAAGTAAACGGAGTGGAATGTTCACAAAACAGACAATCCGCGATATCGACCTGAATGGCAAAACGGTGCTTCTGCGCGCCGACTATAACGTACCCGTAAAAGACGGCAAGATAACTGATGATTACCGCATACAACAATCACTGCCGACGCTCGAGTATTTGCTTAAGCATGACATCAGGCTGATTATCTGCTCTCACCTCGGACGCCCGGAAGGCCGCGACGAATCCTTAAGCCTTTTTCCCGTCGCCAAGCGGCTAAAGCAGGTGTTGAACCGGTCCGTGGAATTCGTGACCGATGCCGGCGGCCCATTGACAATTAAAGCCGTAGCCGGCATGAAGTCCGGGGACGTACTGCTTCTGGAGAACCTGCGTTTCTTCCCGGGCGAGAAGGCTGATGATGACAGTTTCGCAAAGTCGCTTGCGGATCTGGCCGACGTGTTCGTACAGGACGGTTTCGCCGTGGCCCACCGCAAGGACGCCAGCACCGACGCCGTCACGCGCCACCTGCCCAGCGTGGCCGGATTGCTGCTCGAAAAAGAAATGAACGTGCTTACGGAAGTCATGCAGAAGCCGAAGCGGCCGCTGATGGCCATAATCGGCGGCGCCAAGATCGCAGACAAACTGGAGGTGATGCACCGCTTCGTAAGGATCGCCGACATCGTGGCCGTCGGCGGCGCCATGGCCAACACCTTCCTGGCGGCCAACGGCATCGGCATCGGTGACAGCTTGTATGACAAGACAGAGCTTGCCGTAGCCAGGGACGTGATGAAAAAGGCCGCCGCCGAATCCAAAAAACGTCCTTTCGTCTTCGCCGTGCCGCATGACGTGGTGGTAGCCAAAAAAATCGACAAGACCGCGCCCACGCGCATAGTGGAGCTCACCACCCATACCATGGCCGACATCCAGCATTACCCGGGCCGCGTGCCGGCCAGTGCCAGCCGTGTCCATGCCGACGAAAAGATACTGGATATCGGCCCCTTTAGCGCATCGATGATAGCTGGCGCCGCGCAGCTAGCTGGCGCCGTAGTCTGGAGCGGCACCATGGGCGTAACCGAAACTCCGGCTCTGCACGGCCCGATAGGTCCGACTGCCCACGGCACGCAGACAGTCATAGAAGCCCTGCTGGGGGAATTCGGGCACAAGCCCTTCGCCGTAGTAGGCGGCGGGGACACAGTAGGATATATACAGTCCCGCGGACTTACCAATGACTTCGATCATGTTTCTACCGGCGGCAGCGCCAGCTTGGAAGTATTGGCGGGGCACAAGCTCCCGGCCGTCGAAGCTCTGAGAGATAAACTATGAGGTACAATAAACGTAAGGATTATGAGCAAGCGCATACTGATCGTCGGTAACTGGAAGATGCACCTCAACACGCACGAGGCCAGCCTGCTGGTGAAGCGGCTGGACGACCACATACCGGTACACCGCGACATCGAGGTAGTGCTGGCGCCCAGCATGCTTAGTCTGCAGCCTCTGAGCGTACAACTGGATCGCCGCAAGTTCCGCCTGGCCGCGCAGAACGCTTTTTATAAGGACGAGGGAGCGTATACGGGCGAAGTCAGTTTCACCATGCTGCGCGACCTGGTGCACTACGCCATAGTCGGCCACTCCGAGCGCCGGATATATTTCAATGAAACCCTTGAAGTAGTGCGCGACAAGGTACAAGCTGCCATACGCAACGAGATATCGCCTATATTATGCGTGGGCGAGACACGGCACGAACGAGCCGCCGGTGAAACCAAACTGGTCATCCACGATCAAGTGACGACGGCCCTGTCCAACCTGACGGAAGAGGAAGTCAAGGACGTGGTCATAGCTTACGAGCCGGTGTGGGCCATAAGCACATTCGGCGCCGGCGACCCGGCCAAGCCTGATGAGATTCATCAGGCTGTGAAATGGATCCGGCACATTATCAAGGATCTGTACGGTAAGCAGCTGTCCGAGGATATAAGGGTCATCTACGGTGCCAGCGTGGACGCGGAATTCGTGGGAGGTATCCTGGGCTTGGAGGGTATAGACGGTCTTCTGCCTGGCGCCGCCAGCCTGAACTATCACAAGTTCGCCGCTATTGTCGAGGCTGCGTACAAGCTGTCGCACAAGGGAAATAAAAACTCATGAGCAAGCCCAAAAAGGCCGCCGGCACCAAAAGCTCTAAAAACTCTAAGAGCACCAAAGCTATAAGCGACGTCGCGCATCCGGGAACATCGGCTCCTTCAGACACTTCCAAGTCCATAATTACGCAGAGGCCGATCATGAAGGACCCGATGATGGTCGGCGACGAAGAAAAGCAGCTTGAGTCGGAAGAACCGAAAAATCGGCCGCTATCAAAAACCTCCGAAACCAAGCTGACGCCGCTCAGCGAACAGAGCGAACATAAGCGTGATGACGAGCCTGAGGCCAAGGACGGAACTGACGATAAATCCGATGACGAGTCTGGCACCGGATCTGATGAGTCTGACGACGGGTCTGATGCAAAACCTGACGTAAATCCTGATAACGGGACTGAGGACAAAACCGGCGACGCCAAGGACGAGGCGGAAATCGTGAAGACTGAAGACGAACCGGACGGCAAGGCAGAAGAGGGCAAGGCGGAAGATGGCAAGGCGGGGAAGAGCAAGAAAACGAAGGCGTCCGAAGCCAAGGCAGCGGCTCAGGCCGAGGAAGATGCCAGGACTAAGAAGCTCGTGGAAGGCAAAAAATACTTTTTGCCTATCAATGCCGTGGAGCAGCGCCGCAGCACCCAGATAGCCGTTGTCGGCGTCATCATCGCGCTCATACTGGCTGCTGCCTGGGTAGACGTGGCCCTTGACGCCGGTCTTATACATCTGAGCGGTATAAAACCCGTGACACATCTGTTCTCAAACTAAGTTACAACGGACCCGGACGCATTATTTTGTTAGAATGATAAGGTGTTGGAACGTCTTTTTGAGGGGTTGAACCCGGAGCAGAGGCGGGCGGTAGAAACTACCGAAGGCCCGCTATTGATTCAGGCCGGGGCCGGATCGGGAAAGACGAAGACGCTGACCCACCGGATCGCCTACCTGATAGCTTCCAAGAAAGCCTCGCCGTATAACATCCTGGCAGTTACGTTCACGAACAAGGCTGCCAAAGAGATGCGCGGGCGCGTGGCTTTGCTACTGGGCGAAAATGCCGAGAACCGCGGCTTCATGCCCTACATGGGTACTTTCCACGGTATATGCGTGCGCCTGCTTAGGCAGGACGGCGAGTCGGTAGGAATCCCGCGCAGCTTCGTGATTTTCGACGAGGCCGACCGCCAAGCGGCGGTCAAACAGGTGAGTAAACAGCTGATGATCGACGAAAAAGCCTTTACGGCCCGGACTTTGAGCAGCCTAATCAGCAGCGCCAAGAACGAGATGCTTACGCCCGAAGAATATGCCCGCACCGCCGCCAGTCCGGCCCAGCAGAATGCCGCCAGAGTGTACCCGCTGTACCAGAAAGCGCTCAAAGAAGCTTCGGCGCTGGACTTCGACGATTTAATAAACCGTACGGTTGCGATGTTGAAAAGTCAATCCGAGGTTCGCAAGAAGTGGCAGCGGCAGTTCAAGTACGTGATGATCGATGAGTACCAGGATACGAATGCCGCGCAATACGCTCTGGTCAAGCTTCTGACGGATCAGGACAAGAACATAGCGGTAGTGGGTGATGACTGGCAATCGATTTACTCTTGGCGCGGCGCCGATTTTCGCAACATCCTGCGATTTGAATCGGACTACAAGAACTGCACGATTATCAAACTGGAACAGAATTACCGCAGCACGAAGAATATCCTGGACGCGGCGCACGCGGTCATTGCCAGGAACGCCCAGCGCAGTGACAAGATACTCTGGACCGATGCCGGCGACGGTCTGCCGGTGCAGCTGATCCAAGTCGGCGGCGAACGCGCCGAGACTGAAGCCATCATCAGGCGCGTCCGCGCAGGCGTGGACGGCGGCCGCTACAAGTACCGCGATTACGCCGTTCTATACCGCACCAACGCCCAGAGCCGCTCCATCGAAGAAGGCTTCGTGCACTATGGCATACCGTACCGCGTGGTCGGCGGCGTGCGCTTCTACGACCGCAAGGAAATCAAAGATGTCGTGGCTTATCTGCGGCTAATCTTCCAGCCGGAAGACCGCGTTAGCTTCGAGCGCGTAGTCAATGTGCCGGCCCGCGGCGTCGGCGCCAAAAGCTTGCAAACGTTTTTTGGCTGGCAAACAGCGGAAGGCCTGTCGCTGGAACGGGCGTTGACCGAAGTAGGCAACTGCGCCGAGCTTGTACCTAAGGCCCGCAAGGCTCTCAGCGAGCTGGGCGACATCCTGGCTTCTTTGCGCGAGGTAAGCCTGGACGCCGCCGTATCCGGACTTATTGATTCGCTGCTGCGCCGTATAGATTACCTGAACTATCTAAGCGACGGCACTCCGCAGGGCGAAGCCCGCCAGGAAAACGTGAAGGAACTTCTGAGCGTCGCACAGGAATATAACGAGGAAGGCCTGGCCGGTTTCCTGGAAGAAGTCGCGCTGGTAAGCGATCTGGACGGCGCCGACTTCAGCGGCGACGCCGTGACTCTGATGACCCTGCATGCCGCCAAAGGCTTGGAGTTCCCCGTGGTATTCATGACCGGACTTGAGGAATCGATCTTTCCGCATTCCCGCGCCCTTTACGACCAGAGCGAAATGGAAGAAGAGCGCCGCTTGTGCTACGTGGGCATGACACGCGCCAAGCGCGAGCTGTATATGACCTATGCCTCCAGCCGTATGCTCTACGGCGGCGTGCAGCATAATCCGCCGAGTCGGTTCCTATCGGAGATCGACACCCAGGCACAGCCCGCAACTGCGTCATCTTTGCCTCGCGACCATGGGTTAATGGCCGCTCAACAAAATGACACAGTCGCCGCAGATGAGCCCAGGTATGTGCCGGATCTGAGCGAGGGGGACGGCGTGCAGCACGAAGTCTTCGGTAAAGGTACGGTGATGGAGATTGAAGGCGACACGGCTGTCGTATATTTCAAGGGCAAAGGCACCCGTAAGCTTAACATCAGCTTCGCTCCGCTGGAAAAGCTATGAAGCCTGTCGCCGGTTCCCGGAATTTTGCTACAATAAGAGCCGCAGGTCCTAAGAGGTACAAGTGCCGCAGGGGACAAGCCTGTCCGATGTATGCAGAAGAAGTTAAGAAGATTTAATCTACGGTTCCGCCGTTTTCGCAGGAAGAACCTTCCGCAAAGCGCCGAAGACGTCAAGACCATGAGCCGGCATCCGCACGCGGTGCCGGTGTTGACTATCGGGTTGCTCGTGTTGGCCACGGCTGTAGCCGGTTTCGTGTTCAGGCATCAGCTTACCCACCATAACAGCGTGTATGTGGTAATCATCAAACACGACGGCGGCGAGCAGACCGTGCCCAGCCGCGAACCGACCGTAGGTACTCTGCTGGCAAAACTTCATATAACGCTTGATGAAGGCGACGTGGTCGAACCGGGCCTGGCCACGCACATAAATCAGGATAAGTTCCGCATAAACGTCTACCGGGCCGTGCCGGTGGCAATAACCGATGGCGCTAACCGGGTTTTCACCTTCAGCGCCGCGACCACGCCTCGCGCCATAGCGGTACAGCAAGGTTTTAAGCCTTATCCCGAAGACTTGCTTACGGCCACGCCCACGAGCGATTTCATCAAGCAAGGCGCGATCGGCGAAACGGTGAGCATCAAACGCTCCGTACCCGTCAGTCTGATCCTTTACGGTACGCCCATAGTCACGCGCAGCCATTCGGACACGGTAGGAGAGCTGCTCAAAGAAAAGCACATCGTGCTCAGGAACGGCGATACCGTCCAGCCGTCCAAGGATGCCCCGGTCACTCCTAATCAGCAAATATTCATACTGCACAAAGGCACGAAGATCGTCACGGCCACTCAATCGATTCCTGCTCCGGTACAGACTATTGACGATCCCACGCTGTCCAGCGGCACCAGTGCCATACGCCAGAGAGGTTCGCCCGGCGTATTGCTCATAACCTATCAGGTGAACGAGAAGACCGGAGCCCGCAAACAGCTACAGTCGGTTCAGCTAAGGCCGCCAGTCACTCAGATCGTGGCCCGCGGTACGGCGCCGGTCAGCGGCAACCTGGGCAGCTGGCTGCTTAAATTGCGCAATTGCGAATCGGGTGGCAACTATCAGGAAAATACCGGCAACGGCTACTACGGCGCCTACCAGTTCTCGCCTAGCACGTGGCACCGTCTGGGCCTGAGCGGCTTGCCGAATGAAGCTCCGCCGTCCGTGCAGGACCAGGCCATAGTCGAAAACACCAATCGTTCCGGCGGGGGACTGGCCGGCCAGAACCCCGGTTGTTATTACAGTACCGGCATCTCGGCCTTCCCGCCCAGTAATTAGAGGCTCTCGATGGATGATAAACCGCCAGCTAAAAAGTCGCTAGGGCAACACTGGTTGCACGACATGGCCAGCCTGCAGAACATTTGCGATGCGGCAGAACTGCAACCGAGCGAAACAGTACTTGAAATCGGTCCCGGCCCAGGCACTCTAACAGAGTTGTTAGTAAAAAGAGCAGACAGAGTGTTAGCGGTGGAGCTGGACGAAAAGCTGGCGCGTGAGCTTCCTCGTAGAGTAAAGGCAGACAACCTGGAGACCATACCGGGAGATATCTTGCAGTTTGACCTCACGCGATTACCAGACGGCTACAAAGTAGTTGCCAACATACCCTATTACCTTACAAACAATCTGATCCGCAGGCTCAGCGAAACGCCTAATCCGCCGGCGATGGCGGTGTTGCTGGTGCAGAAAGAAGTCGCCGAACGCGTCGTGGCCGGTCCAGGCCGTATGTCCGTCTTGAGCGTAACGGCGCAGTTCTATTGGGCAGTCAGCCTGGGTGAAGAGGTTACAGCCAAACTTTTTACTCCCCCGCCGAAGGTTGATTCCCAGATTCTGGTATTGAAAAGGCATCAGGAGCCTATGTTTCCAGGTGTTGATGCGAAGACTTTCTTCCGGCTGGTGAAGGCGGGGTTCGCCCAGCGGCGCAAGACATTGCTCAATACCTTGAGCGCCGGGCTGCACCTGAGCCGTGAACGTGCGGAACTGATGTGCGGAGAAGCCGGAATCAATCCGGGACTCCGAGCCCAGGCGCTCAGCATGGAAGATTGGCACATGCTCTACCGCGCCTATAATCCTTGACGTGTTAAGTGTCCGAACATACACTTTAAACCATGGGGCCTACCAATAACTTCACTTATCTTATACAGCACCTTTCCGGCGTGATGGGCCGGCAATTTGAGAAGGTACTGCAGGAACAGGTCGGCATAGGCCTGAGCCAGTTCAAAATCCTGATGGTGCTGGAATGGAACCCGCGCGTTTCACAGCGCGGCATCGCCGACAGTTTGGGGCAGACCGAAGCCGGAGTCAGCCGCCAGATCAAGCTGCTCACCAAAAAGGGCTTGCTGGTATCCAAATCCGATCCGCAGAACCGGCGTCGGCATGTACCTGCGCCCACGCCAAAGGGCATGCTGGTGACCGAAACGGCCAGCAACGCGCTCAGACGCAGCTTCGGCCCTGAGTTCTCCAGGCTCGATGACGAACAGCTTGTACAACTGACAGCCGGGTTGCAGAAACTCCACGCTATCGTATGCCGCCCGGGCAAACCCGGAGCGTGCAACCACCCGCTAGGGCTGTAAACCTCTAGCGTTTATTGACCAAAAGTGCTATAATGAAAAGTCCTGTAGGAGGTAATTCTACAGATCATACGTGGGGCTGAATTTTAAGCTCGACGTCGGACTTTATCGGTTATATCAGCAGGTCGCTTGTCAGCGTATAGGCAAACCTTTTAGATGCAAGTCTTAAAGATCGCGCGGTAGCTTTCAAGACTGGTTTGCAGGAAGTAGCTAGCACCTTTGGTGTTGCTATTTTCGGTCGCCAGCCTCTCGCTATTCGCGCAACAGCTTAAGTTAACTCTTAAGCCGCGCTGAACATGACGCCAGATAGTGCGAAAGCGCGCCATATTTTCTGGATGCTCGTATCGTCCGCCTTGGCGATACGCTAAGACTTAGGGCTGCGACAGTGGAATGTTTGTCCGTTTATATACCCGCTGTCCAAGACACTAAAGCGGACTAAGCCTGTAGACGACTGACCAAGATAAACCGGCGGACGCGGGGGCAGTACCCGCCAGCTCCTCCAAAAACGCATCAGTGAAAGCTGGTGCTTTTTTGTTTTTTGCTCATGCTTGCAAAATAACCTCACAATGAAAATACTAATCAATAGAAGGGAGGTGGTCATGGCTGATGCTGAAAGAATTCAACTACCTGAAAGAGACGAGATCGTAGAAAGTGCTTTAGAATCAGGAGTGTCCGCGTGTGATTGCGGAGCGGTTAGGTATGACTGGGGGCGAAAGTCGTTCGCCGGACGAAATAATACGTGCAGTGGCCTATGTAGTGTCTAATCAAGCCAATGAAGATATAGAGGGTCTGGCCAGTACCGACAGCGAGCTGGGCCAGATCTTGTTAAACCATTATCCCGGGCCGTAGATGCTCTGGTGCCAGACGGGACCCGGCGTAGAGGCGTGCTGGGACTATGGGAAAGAGAGCAAAAACCTTTGGTTGAGGCCGATATTCCAAGGGCGAAATGGCATCAATAGCGACTAAGAATATTACTGGTCAGCTTTGGGTCTTGTTGATTTCTATCACAGAAAATTCTGGCCGATGAGCCTATTATGCTTACTAGGAGCAGTAAGCTACGAACTACCGCGAAATATATAACAAATACATGGCGCAGAGCTTGCCCAGCCTGGTAAACAAAATAGCAGCAGGGAATAGTTGGGTGGTTGTGCTGATAGCCGCACTGGTGCTGGGGGGCTGGCAGTTCAACGTAGAGGTCTTGAAGCGCGGGTGGCTCACGTTCTTCCCGATGAATCCGGTAACTGCAGTTTGTTTTATCGCTTCAGCAACGGCATTATTGCTGGTCAGGAAGCATAAGCCTAGCAGGTTGAGGCAATGGGAAAAACTACTGCTGGGGCTGGCCGTGGCTGTTACCGGAGCGCTTGTTTGCGGCCGCTATTTATTCCATTTTAACTTAATGCCTGACCGGGCGCTCTTCAGCTCGAAACTGAATATGATAGGCGGCGGCATCGATAAGCCTAACGCCATGGCGCCAAACGCTGCCCTAGGCTTCGTGTTTATAGGTATAAGCCTGGTATTTTTTGACTCCCGCGCGAAAATTGGCCGAGCCCTGTCGCAGTCACTAGCGTTGACTGTAGCCTTCTTGTCGGTTATAGCCGTGTTGGGCTATGCCTATAACAACAAGGCTTTGCTGGAGTTCAAGACGTTCATACCCATAGCCGTCAATTCAGCCGCCTGCTTCTTGTTGCTAAGCATAGCAATCTTATGCGCCAGGCCCGAACAAGGGTTCATGAAACTGTTCAGTTCCGAGGGCGGCGCAGGCTTTATAATGCGGCGCCTCTTGATACCGGTCGCGTTGCTGCCGACTATATTGGGATGGCTGAGGATCAGGGGCCAGAGGGCCGAGCTGTTCAATACGGAAATCGGGGTCGCTCTGACTATAGCGGCCAACATTTTTCTGGGCTGCGTACTGGTATGGATAGCCGGCTACGTGTTGAACAGAAAGGAGCATGAAATAGACCGTGCCAAGGATGAGTTCCTAAGCCTTGCCGCACATCAGCTCCGGACGCCTGCTACCGGGGCGAAGCTGGCCATTGCCGAGCTGGGCGAAGAAACGGCCGGGCCATTGACCGATCAGCAACGGAAGTTCGTAAAAATCGCTACCGAAGCCTGCGAGCAGGAGACCCGGCTGATAGATAATCTTCTTAATGTAGCCAGGCTGGACGTCGGCCGCATTATTTTGCAAAAGGAACCTATCGATTTAGGGGAGTTGGTCCGGGACGTAGTTGAAGGGCAGAAATCGGTCATAGATTCCAGGCGGCAGCGGATCAAGCTTACGGCCCCGCCTTTGAAGGCGGTTGCGGATGCCGAAAGACTTAGGATGGCCATAGAGAATCTGGTAAGCAATGCCAGCAAATACACCCCTGAAGAAGGCGAATTCTCCGTTGCCGTCAGGCACGCGGGAAACAAGGCTATCATAGAGGTGTCCGACAAAGGCGTAGGCATGGCAGCTGACGACATACCCAATATATTCAACAAGTTTACCCGCCTGGACAACCCGTTATCCAAAGGGCGCGGCGGCACGGGGCTTGGAGCATACATTGCAAAGAAAGTTGTTGACTTGCATGGCGGCAAACTTACCGTTACGTCCCGGCAGGGCAAGGGCTCTCGTTTCACGATTGAGCTGCCGCTTAAATAGCGAGGCGCATTTTTTAAACCGTTTACGCCAGCTGTAGTTAATTGTAAAATCTTAAGATGATATCATTGGGGCGCAAAACCATTTTGGCGGGCTGTAGCTTATTGGTAATCGCAGGGACTATCGGCGGTTTTTGGTGGCACGGCCATTCCGATAAGCGTAAGGTCCTGGGCAAGCAGACCACAGGCGACCACACGATTCCGCTGAACCAACCGTCGTCCGGAGATAGCGGCGGCCTGAGCGTCAGTTCGGGCGGAGCCTCCGATCTGGGCCAGCTTGGCAATAACCAATCCCAGGGTGCCGCTGGCGGCAATTCATCATCCGGCGGGTCAGGAGGGGTCGATACATCGACCTTCGTCCAATATGATAAATACAAGAACAACAAGGATGCTCTGTTCGGCGATATCAAGCCGGGTGACGGGACTGCTTTAATGCCGGGGCATAAGGCCACGGTCTACTACAAGGGCTGGCTGACGAACGGCGCCCTGATTGATAAGTCACCGGTAAGCGCCGGCGGCCAACCGCAGCCATATACGTTTACCATGGGCGCACACGAGGTTATTCCCGGCTGGGAAGAAGCCATGTACGGTATGAAGGCCAGGGGGACACGACTACTCATAATACCTCCACCAGTAGGTTACGGGTCGCAGGGTAAAGGCGCGGTACCGCCTAACGCAGTCCTGGTTTTCGAGGTCCAATTGATAAGTGTGCAGTAATATTTGTAAGTGACAGTGCTTGCGCCCTGTAGTTGCGTCTGCTACACTGACGAGGCTAGAAAAGCTGCTAATAACATATTTTGTTAGGTTCTAGAGTTTAAAAGTTAATTTAAGTTTAAGTACGTGTTTCAGAGGCGCAGCTAACTGGTTTGCCAGATTACCTCTAACAGTGCAGGAGAGTATATATGGCAACCAAATTATTCGTAGGTTCCCTTGCGTGGGCAACCAATGACGACGCGCTTAAGGATTTCTTTTCCGCCGCCGGCGACGTAGTATCCGCGAACGTCATCGTAGACCGCGACACCAACCGCAGCAAAGGCTTCGGTTTCGTAGAGATGTCTTCCGACGAAGAGGCCAAGAAAGCCGTCGACGAGCTGAACGGCAAGGAGCTGGACGGCCGGCCGATCGTAGTCTCAGAGGCTCGACCCCGCGAAGAGCGGCCGCGCAACGGCTAGAACTACCAGATTCACCGTTCGATGATAAACCCGGGCGCCCCAAGGCCCGGGTTTTCATATGAGCTATTAGCTTGACCGCTACTGCTTGCGGCTTTAGGCTAAGGAAAGATGGCAAAACTCGATAAAGCTAAACTTGGCAAGGCAAAGGGCAAGGCCAAAGAACTAGTTGGCAAACACTTGCAGCTGGCGCCCAAACCGGGAAGGGACCTGACCCCGGATGATGTTCGTGAGCCCCGCGAATATATAACCCAGTATTGGACAAAGGTCGAACGCTTCCACCCTAAGGACGACGAAAGCCTGCTGGGCCTGCCTAAGCCTTACCTGGTGCCTTCCTACACGGTGAAAACCGGCTTTGATTATAACGAGCTTTATTACTGGGACAGCTACTTCATGGCACAGGGGTTGCTGGACGAGGAACACAAGGAATTGGTACTGGGGATTCTGGAAGACCTTCTGACGCTTTTCAACCGCTTCAAGGTCATCCCCAATGCGTCGCGGACGTATCTGACAGGGCGCTCGCAGCCGCCGCTACTTACCAGCTTCATCTTCGATATCTATCATAGCTATGACATGGACAAGAAATGGCTGGAATCGTCCATAAACGTTGCCAAACAAGAGTACGGAACGGTTTGGATGGGAACCAAGAAGCCTAACGAAAGGAATGTCTACAGGGGACTAAGCCGCTACTACGACATCAACTACCTTCATGATCTGGCGGAAGCCGAAAGTGGCTGGGACATGACTCCGCGGTTTGAAAGGAGGGCCTTGAACTTTCTGCCCATCGACCTGAACACCCTGTTATATAAATACGAGACCGATTTCGCCGAGGCGGCCAGCATACTTGATGACCGCCGCGAGGCCGCGTACTGGGAAGATGCCGCACGGCAACGCAAACAAGCCATGAACGAACTGATGTGGGACCGGGTACGCGGTCTGTTCTATGACTACAACTACATGAAAGGCAAGCGCGGCGTTACGAGCAGTCTGGCGGCTTACTATCCGATGTGGGCCGGTATGCTGGATGACAAACAGGTCGTGGCCATGGTCAGGTCCCTGCGCCGCTTCGAGCAGAAAGGCGGCCTGGCAACCACTGACGCTTTGCCTCTGGGCCAGTTCATGCTGGGAAGCATGCCCACCCAGTGGGCCTATCCGAACGGCTGGGCGCCGCTGCATTTCATTGTGGTCAAAGGACTGGAGCGCTATGGTTATCACCAGGACGCCCGGCGCATAGCTATGAAGTGGCTGAAGACAAACCTTCAGTGGTTCAATGCCAACCATACGTTTCTGGAAAAGTACAACGTAGTTTCTCCGGAAAAGCCGCCGCTCAAAGGACTTTATCCTTCCCAGACTGGTTTCGGCTGGTCCAACGCCGTCTTTGAGCGCTTTTGCCGCGACTATGTCGACCCCAAGGAGTAGCTATCTGTTAGACTATGAAGAATGAGTAACTACTACGTCTGTACGTCTATTCCTTACGTGAACGGTGAGCCGCACCTTGGGCATGCCATGGAGTTCATCATGGGCGACGTGCTGGCACGGCGCGCGCGGCAACAGGGGGATGATGTAATCTTCAGTATCGGCACCGACGAGCACGGAGGAAAGATAGCCGAAAGGGCCGCCGAGCTCAAACTGGAACCGAAGGCTTTGGCTGACCAGATGAGCGCCAGATTCAGCGAATTGGCGGCGAAACTTGACGTGAGCAACGACCGTTTCATCCGCACCACGGACGCTGGCCACGAAGAACGTGCCCGGCTTATATGGAAAAAGCTCCAAAAGGACATATACAAGGGCAAATATGAGGGCTGGTACTGCACCGGCGACGAAGCTTTCTTCAGCGACGCCGAGGTCAAGGCTAACAATGGCATCTGCCCGAACCATAACCGGCCGTACGAAAAGATAAAAGAAGAGAATTATTTCTTCAAGCTGAGCAAATATTCCGATGATTTGCTCAGGGCCATCGGTAGCGGCGAATTCAGGATCATACCGGAAACCAAACGCAACGAAATTACCAGCCTGATGAAAAGCGGCCTGGACGACATCAGCATATCGCGTCCCACCGACAAGATCGGCTGGGGCATTCCCGTGCCGGGCGACAAAGACCAGGTTATGTACGTGTGGTTCGAAGCACTGATGAATTACATAACCGTGCTTGGCTATCCGGAACACGAGGACTTCAAGAAATTCTGGCCGGCGCAGGTGCAGGTCATCGGCAAGGACATACTGCGTTTCCATGCCGCCGTCTGGCCTGCCATGCTCATGGGCCTGGGCGTGTCTTTGCCCAAGACGCTTTACGTACACAGCTTCATCAATGTCGGGGGTAAGAAGATGAGCAAGAGCCTCGGCAATTACGTCTCGCCGGACGAAATCATCGATAAATACGGGGCAGAAGCCTTCCGTTACTTCTTCCTGCGCCATATCCCCAGCTATAGCGACGGAGACTTCACGTGGGAAACCTTCGAGGCCGCGTATAACAACGAATTGGCGAATGAGCTGGGCAATGCCGTACAGCGTACGGCTGCGATGATCAAGCAGTACCTGGGCGGTACCATCGGCAAAGTGCCGCCGGCCGAGCATGATATCGCGCAGTATGAATCCGCCTTGGCTGATTGCCGGTTCGATCGGGCGCTTGACGAAGTCTGGGAACAGGTCCGCGGCCTGAACCAGTACATAGACCAGGAAAAACCCTGGGCGATTGCCAAGGAAGGTGATCCCGCGCACCTGCAAGAAGTACTGGCTTACCAGGCAAGCTCACTGCTTAATATATCTGCTTTGCTGGAACCGTTCCTGCCTGATACTGCCACCAAGATCAAGACCATTTTCGGCTCGGACAAGCTCAAGCCCATGGACGGTACGCTATTTCCCAAGCATGAGCCCAAGGACAAATGAGCGCGGGAGAACTTACAGATACCCACTGCCACATCCAATCCGCCGGCCTGGGGCGCGGCGAGCGGGTGACGCGCGAGCTCTGGGCCAAATCGCCGGAGTTGACGGCCGCGGGTCTGGCAGCGGCGGCGGCCGAAGCCGGCGTGACGCGGATGATCTGCGTGGGTTGCGATCTGGAAGACAGCCGCTTGGCCGCGGACTTTGCCCGTGCGCGGCCTGATTGCTGGGCTAGCGCGGGCATCCATCCGCACGAAGCCAGGGCTTACGCGTCGCATACAGAAGCCGACAGTCTGGTAGAATTCGCGTCCCTAGCCGGTGAACCGAAGGTCGTGGCCATAGGCGAGTGCGGCCTGGATTACTACTATGAGCATTCGCCCAAGGCCGACCAGATAACTATATTGAAGTTCCAGATCGCTCTGGCGCTGGAAGCCGGCAAACCGCTCATCTTCCACGTGCGTGACGCGTTCGATGATTTCTGGCCCGTACTGGACGGCTACAAAGGCGTACGCGGCGTCGTGCATAGCTTCACTGACTCGGCCGACAACCTTAAAAAAGCCTTGGACCGTGGCTTGTATATAGGTGTGAACGGCATCGCTACCTTCGCAAAAGATCCGGCTTTGATAGAAACTTACAAGTCCATACCATCCGGGCGGCTGTTGCTGGAAACCGACTCCCCATTCTTGACCCCCACCCCTTATCGTGGTAATATAAATGAACCGAAGCGGCTGAATGCGGTGGCCGATTTTCTGGCAAAACTGCGGGGTGAAGAAAAGGAGAAGCTGGCAGCAGCTACTACTAGGAACGCCCGGAAGTTGTTCGGCATCTAAGGAATAATTTATGACTAAACCAAGGACAGACGGTTTCATGGATCATGGTTCAGCCGAAAAGCCGGCTGATGATGGGGCTGCCTTGGTTCGGTTCGGCCATAGACACCCCAAGGTATTCAGACGCCAGGTTCACGGCCCGGAATATGTAGAGGACGATGGATCGGCGTCTACGGTTGCCACAGGTCTGACCGAAGCCCGCGGGCAGGGCGGCAGCCGGCCAGAGTCCGGAACGGGTTCCGTACCTGAAGCTCCGGCCCTACGGGTCAATGCAGAGGGCGAGATTGACCGGCGCCATCGTAGGATCAAGGAAGCACAGGAGGCAGTGGCCGCGGCGCGTGAAACCTCCCCGGACTCTCAACCCTCTTCGAGCGATGAATTATTTATAGATGAATTGGCCGCATGATGCGGGCCACCTGAATTATTAAACTCATGGCAAAGCCGATTATCTATATGGATCACGCGGCGGCCACACCGGTTGAGCCCGCGGTGCTAAAGGCCATGCTGCCGTACTTCAGCGATGAATTTTATAATCCGTCGGCCACTTATCTGCCCGCGGTGAAAGTCCGTAAGGCGCTAGAGGACGCGCGCGCTGAAATCGCACATTGGCTGGGCGCCCGTCCTGCCGAAGTCCTCTTCACGGCCGGCGGCACTGAAGCCAATAACCTGGCGATTCGCGGAATCATGGAGCAGTTTCCGAAAGGCAATGTCGTAGTCAGCGCCATAGATCACGAATCGGTTCTTGGGCCGGCCCGCCGCTATGACTGCCGCGAGGTCACCGTCAAAACTGATGGGCGGCTTGATCTTGATGATCTGGCGAAGAAGATCGACGGCCGGACGGCGCTGGTGAGCATAGGCTACGCCAATAACGAGATCGGAACCGTGCAACCCTTGCGCGAGATAAGCCGGATCGTCGCAGGGAAGCGTGCCGGACGTGAACCGTCGGCGCCTCTGTTTTTCCATACTGACGCATGCCAGGCTGCCAACTACCTGGACCTGCATGCCGCGCGGCTGGGCGTGGATCTGATGACGCTTAACGGCGGCAAGATTTACGGCCCCAAACAGAGCGGAGCGCTTTATGTAAAGGCAGGGGTTGAATTGAAGCCGTTCATCATGGGCGGCGGACAGGAAAGCGGCCTGCGCAGTGGCACCGAGAACGTTCCGGCGGCTATTGGTTTCGGAGAGGCCCTGAAACTGGCGCAGTCCATGCGCCGTGCCGAAACAGCTCGCCTGCACGAACTCCAAAAACGGTTTATGGAGAATCTGCAAGAAACACTCCCGGATGCAATTGTCAACGGTTCGCTTAAATATCGTCTGCCCAATAACATTCACCTGACCATACCGGGGCAAGACAATGAACGTCTGCTGCTCCGGCTTGAGCAGAAAGGCATTCTTGCGGCTGCCGGCTCGGCCTGCAGTGCCAGCGACGAAGAGCCGTCGCATGTTTTGAAGGCCCTGGGTATCAACGATGCCGGCGCCCGCGCGTCCCTGCGCTTCACGATGGGCCGCGGCACTGACGAAACCATGGTGGAGACAACCGTGCGCACGCTGTACGAACTGCTTTCACGACAGTAGTTTTTGCAGTATAATTACCGATGATGATCATCATGGTGGGCAAACAAACATGACAATCTGGTGGCTAGTTCTTATCCTGGCTTTCCTCGGCAGCGCGGGCATAGCCTTCATATGGCTGGCCGTGCGTATCGGAAGCACGAATACCAAGGCCGGCAAGACAGTAGCAGAATCATACCAAGATGCCGCCGACCGCGACATCGAACATCTGTTCAACGAAGAATTCCGGGAAGAGCTGCGAAATCGCGGCCGGTTGAATTTTGAAAAGATCATCAGCGATAGCGCCATGTTCCTGCAGCAGGATCTTCGCCTGACGACTTCTCAGATTAACGAGTACATGAAGACCGAGATTACGACCAAGCTCAAAGAGGAATTTGGGAAATACGAGCAATCCATAATGGATGCCAAACAGCTGGCCGTAGAATCCATTCAGAAGACGAACACGGCTATTGATGAGCAGCGCCAACTTCTCAGTCAGCAGGTCCAGCAGGAAATTATGGCCGAAAAACAAGAAACCATCGATCGCTTCGAGTCCAACATGGCCGATATAGTCAATCATTACGTGCTTGCGGCTATCGGCAGCCAGATTGACTTGAACGACCAGCTTGAATATATCCTGGGAGAGCTGGAAGCCAATAAGAAAGCCATCATAGAGGACATACGCAGTGGCGCATGATAGTGCAAAAGAATCAGTGACTATGAAACTGCCCGCCGTCATAGCCGGGCCGGCTGACGTGGGCCGCCTGATCCGTGAGCTAGAGATGATCGGTGACACCCTGCTTCAGGCTGGCCTGAGGTCTTCCGGCACTTCCAGCAGCGAAGTGAAAATGCCTAAAACCAGCCAGCTGATGGATAGGGCTGTAGAAGCCAATAAGCTGAATCTGTTACATGAGTCAGACCGCACCGCCTTGAATGAATTTCTGTCAGGCGTTAAGGCGCAGGCGCCGTTACTGCACATAAGCTTAAGCACCGACCCGTCGCCCAGATTCACTGAAAAATTAGTAGTCTGGCTGCGCCGGGAGGTCCATCCTTCGTTACTGGTGACGATCGGTCTGCAGCCTAACATCGGGGCTGGCTGTATAGTACGTACCACTAACAAACAGTTTGATTTCTCTCTCCGACAGGATTTTATGAAAAAACGCGACTTGTTGCTCAAGAAAATTGCCGCGCCTCCGCTTGAACCGGCGCTGGAACCGAAGGCTTCCAAGGAAACGGTATGACCAGCGACAACAAGCATTTCAACCATCTGGTAGAATCCGGGAAACCAGTAGGCGAAGTAGTCAGCGTTGAGAAATTCATAGTGCGGATACGCGGCTTGCAGCCGTGTTCCGTGCACGCGCTGGTAATGTTCGAAGATGGCAGTAAAGGCTTCGTAAACGAAGTACTCAGTGACTATGTGCTGGTATTCCAGCTTGGCTCCGAGCCTCTTAGCGTAGGTATGACGGCCGTACTCCAGCACGATGAACTGGTGTGCAAGGTCGGCAAGGATTTCATAGGCCGGGCGGTTTCAGTCACGGGCGACCCGCTGGATGGCAAGGGGCCGATCGCGACTGACGGGGTCTGGCCTGTTTTCAATGTGGCGCCTCCGCTGCACGGACGCAAAGTCCTGGAAGACCAGTTGGAGAGCGGCGTCTGCGCCATTGACTCCTTATTCCCATTGGTACGCGGACAGCGCATGGCTTTGTTGGGTGACAGCAAATCGGGCAAGAGCAGTCTGGTAACCCAGATGGCCACTAACCAGAAAAATACTGACCAAATCGTAGTCTACTGTCTGATCGCTAAACGCCGCAGCGATGTCGACGCCTTGCTTACGCGGTTGCAAGAGAGCGGCGGTCTGGAAAAGGCCATCGTGGTGGTATCGACTATGTTTGAGTCCCCCATCATGAGCTACCTGGCACCTTATGTAGCCTGTTCCATGGCCGAATATCTATGGCAGAAATGCGACCAGGACACCATAATCATCTATGATGACCTGACCAGCCACGCCCACGTTTACCGCGAGGTTTCCTTGCTTTCGGGCGCCAGCCCCGGCCGCGATTCTTACCCTGGCGATATGTTCTACGTACACTCCAGCTTATTGGAGCGCGCCGGACGACTGGACAAAAGCGGCAAATGCCTCACGGTCATCCCTGTAGTCCACATCGCGAACGGCGATATAACCGCCTATCTGCCCACCAACATAATGTCGATCACGGACGGGCAGTGGATCTTGGATATGGAAACGTTCAGATCCGGCGTGAGACCGGCCATCAACATGGGTCTGAGCGTCACGCGTACGGGCGGCGTTGGCCATAACAAGCGGCAAAAGGAGCTGGCTGCTAAAACCCTTAAGATACTTGCTGATTACCGCCAGGCGGACGAATTTTCACATTTTGGCGCGGAGCTGGCCGTCGAGGCCATACATGTGCTGGCCGCCGGCAAACGTATCTTCAAGGTCATTACTCAAAGCCCCGGCGAGACGTTCTCGCTGATGAGCCAGCAGCTGATGTTCGACCTGGTACTTAACCTAAAACCCGACGAAGGCCTGGACATCAACCTTTTAAAGGCCAGCGTACCGGAGTTCGCTGCCAAGGCCGCCAAAGACGAGGATTATGCCGGCATCCGCGACCAACTGAAGGCCAAATGCGTCATCCGGCTCAACGCCCAGTCTGCCGCCCAGTCTGCCGCCAAACCAGCAGCCAAACCGGCCGCCCAGCCCACCGAAATGAAGCCTGACAATGCCGCGGGAGCCGCAAAATGAAACGTCCGCGAGAACTAGCCCGCGAAGAAACGTCCATGGAGACGCTGGTCAAACTGACCAATAGCTTCGAAGGCATCGCCAGCATGCGCATATCAAAGATAAAAGACCAGGTAGTTCAATCTACTAGATTCTTCAATGAACTCTGGGGCATATATTCGCAGATACATGTCGATGAACACTTCCAGTTCGGCCGCGAGGCGAGCGAGTCCGAAGTCGAAAAAGAGCTGTACATAATCATCACGGCGGAAGGCGGCTTCAGCGGCGACATAGACCAGAAGCTGGTGCGTTTGATGCTGCAGAGTCATGACCCTGCCAAGCAGGACATAATAGTCGTCGGCAGCCACGGTGCAGCCCAGCTATCCCAGAGGGGCGTCAGGTTCAGGAAATATTTCAAGATGCCGGTGAAGGATCGCAACATCAACGTCACACCGATAATCCACGAGGTCCAACGCTATAGGTCTACCAAGTTGTTCTATCAGGAATATGTGTCGCTTATGGTACAGGACGTCAAGCATATCGCCCTATCTACGGCTGTGAAGCAGCGTGGAAATGCCAGCCAGGGTGCCGACAGTATGATTAACGAGCACACGTATATTTTCGAACCGAGCATGTATGCCGTGGTCGCGCACCTGGAGCGCTCCATGATGCAGATAGCTGTCAGCCAGTTGATATTGGAATCCAAGCTGGCGCAGTACGCCGCCCGTTTCCGGGCTATGAGCGCTTCGCATCAGAGAGCCTCGGAAGCGAAAGACGATCTGCACCTGGCTTATAACCAAGCTCGCAGAAGCATCAAGGACGAACGCCTGAAGGAAATTGTCAACAGCTTGAAGAAGACCAAGAAGACCAGAGCCGGAGCAAGGATATAGCATGGCCGGTACAATAGTCAGCATCAAGGATTTCGTAGTGTACGCCCAGTTCGATGAGGACGTTCCCGGCCCGAACGAATTAGTGACGATACAGAACGGTCACGAGACCGAGCTGTTGGTCGACCACCTGGAACCGGGTGGCATAGCGCTATGCCTGAATATCCGCAGCGACCTGCGTCTCTCCAAAGGCATGGAGGTCAAACGTGCCCACAAAGGTATAGAGATACCCGTAGGCGACGGTATAATCGGCCGGATATTCAATGCTCTAGGCGACCCGCTGGACGGCCAGGATCCGTTGTCGGGCGATGACGTACCGTACAGGGATATACAGAAATTACCGGCACAGACCTCCGATTTCAGAATTGCCAAACCGGAGATACTTGAAACAGGCATCAAGGTGATAGACTTCTTCACGCCTTTCGTGAAAGGACGCAAGATCGGGATAATCGGCGGTGCTGGCGTAGGCAAGACTGTGCTGACCATGGAGCTGATTAACAACATAGCCAAGAGCGACGCAGGCTTGTCATTCTTCTCGGGTATAGGCGAGCGCATCCGCGAAGGACATGAGCTGTATGTGACGCTTCAGGAAAATGACCTTCTAAAAAGCACTTGCCTGTTTTTCGCTCAGATGAATGAGAATCCTGTGCAGCGTTCGCTGATCGGTCTGGCGGCCGCTACCGCGGCGGAGCACTTCCGCGATGAAAAGAAGAAGGACCTCCTGTTCTTCGCCGACAACATGTATCGCTACGTTCAGGCCCGCAACGAGCTTTCTACCATCATGGACGAAGTGCCGAGCGAAGGCGGCTATGAGCCGACGATATTTTCCGACGTCAAAGTCCTGCAGGATCGTTTGAGTTCGAATGAGAACGGCTCAATCACTTCAGTGCAGACCATTTACGTGCCGGCCGACGACATCAGCGATCCGGCGGTGCAGTTTATCCAGCACGAGATGGATTCCGTTATCGTGCTGTCGCGCAAGGTCGCCGAACAAGGCATACGGCCGGCGGTGGATCTGAGCCTTACGTCTTCGTCGTTATTGACGCCGGAGATCGTAGGGGAGCGGCATTACCTGTTAAGCGTGCAAGTGCAGGCCCTTCTAGAGAAATACGAGTCGCTTAAAGGCATCATCGCCATCATAGGCGAAAGCGAGCTTAGCGCGGCTGACCGGGCCGACTATAACAAAGCTAAAAAACTCATAACTAACTTTACCCAGAACATGCACGTCATGACCAAGCAAAACGGCATACCGGGTAATTTTTTCAGTCGCGAGGATACGCTTAAGAGCATCGAGGAGATCCTGCTATGACCACTGAGCCGCAAAAACCCTCCTCGCTGGACGAGCAGAAAGTCATAGAAGAACAGGCCGCTCCGGAGGCAAGATCAGAAAAGGAAGAGCGCCGCGCCGCCGCGGAATTCAGCAAGGCTGGAGAACACGGCAAATCCGACATGCGCGTCAAGGTCTATTCGCCGTTCAGGAATTATTATGAAGGCCAGGCGCTCAGCGTCTCGGCAGTAAATGCCACCGGCCCTTTTGACATTCTGCCCCGACATCACAATTTTATATCGCTGCTTAGCGCAGGCGATCTTGTAGTTCGCAGGAACAAGGACGACGAAAGGAAAATAATCATTTCCGGCGGAATCGTGCACGTAAAGGCGGACGAGGTCATAGTTTTTCTGGACGTCTGACCGCCGCGATTTGTTAAAATAAAACGATATGGCAAAGAAGGTGTATGTCGGCATGTCCGGCGGGGTCGACTCGTCCGTAACCGCCGCGCTGTTAAATGAGCGCGGCTACGACGTCACGGGCGTGTATATGAAGAATTGGAGCCGGGATTTCCCAGGCTTCAAATGCCCGTGGAAAGAAGATTATCAGGATGCTAAGCGCGTGGCCGTACAGCATGGTATAGACCTCAAGACTTATGATTTCGAGAAGCAATATCGCCGCAAAGTCGTGGACTACATGGTGCGCGAATACCAGGCCGGCCGCACGCCCAACCCGGACATCATGTGCAACCAGGAAGTTAAGTTCAAATTGTTTCTGGATACTGCATTGAAAAATGGCGCCGATCTGATAGCCACAGGCCACTATGCACGAATCAAAGACGGCAAACTGTTCACGGGTTTGGACAGCGCCAAGGATCAGTCCTACTTCCTGTACCGCGTGACCGAAGAAGCCTTGCGCAGCAGCCTGATGCCGATCGGCGAGATGAAAAAATCGGAGGTCCGAACGCTCGCCAAGAAGTTGGGTTTGGCCACAGCAGAGAAGAAAGACAGCCAGGGCATCTGTTTCGTCGGCAAAGTAGGCATAAAGGAATTCCTGCTGAATGAGCTGGGGCCTCAGTCGCAGGGTCCGATCATCGACCAGGACGGCAAGGAAATAGGCAGGCACGACGGGGCGATCTTCTATACCATAGGGCAACGTCACGGTTTGGACGTGGGCGGCGGCCTGCCGTACTATGTAAGCCGCAAGGATATGAAGACCAATACCGTCTACGTCACAACCAACCTGGACGATAAGGAGTTATGGACGAAGGAAGTCCGGCTGGAAGACCCGCACTGGATCAATGGGAAGCCCGCCAGCGCCAAAAAGTATAAAGCGCGGTTGCGATACCGCGGCCCGCTGGTAGGCTGTGACTTAAAGGGCAGAAAACTGATACTGAGCGAGGAGCAGCGCGGCCTCGCAGCCGGCCAATCCGCCGTAATCTACGACGGCGACCGCGTCCTAGGCGGCGGCATCATATCTTAGGCATAAGCGTGTCTGTTACACTAAGAACATGAAAGCGGTATTCCTTGACCGTGACGGTACGCTTATAGTCGACCCGCCCGACTTGCGCGTGGACAGGATTTCTAAAATCCACTTGTTCCCTGACGTCTTCAAAGCCATGAAGCGTCTGGCGGAATTGGATTACGGGATTTTCCTGGTCACGAACGAGGCAAGCATAGCGGAAGGCCGGCTTGACGAAGAAGGCTTCCACCGCCTGAATGGCATCCTACTGGAACTGCTTGAACCAACAGGCGCAAAGATACTCAAAACTTATTTTTGTCCGCACGGCGAAGACAGCACATGCGAATGCCGCAAACCCAAACCCAAGCTTCTGCAGGATGCCGCCAAGGAGTTCGATATCGATCTGAAGCAGTCATGGTCCATCGGCGACCGCGAGTCGGACATAAAGGCCGGCATAGCCGCCGGCACCAAGACCATACTGGTGCAGACCGGCAATCACCCGGTCGAAACCAAAGAAGCCGACCACACCGCCAAAGACATCCTGGAAGCGGTCGAATACATAGCCGAGCACTAATCTGTTACAATTTAACAGATGACAGCACAGGAAATTCGCAAAGCGTATCTGGACTTTTTCACGGAGCGCGGACACAAGGTGATTCCGCGCGCTTTAGCAGTGCCGTACAACGATCCTACCACGCTGTTCACCGGCTCCGGCATGCAGCCGCTCATACCGTACCTGCTTGGCGAACCGCACCCGGAGGGCAGGCGCCTGGTCGACAGCCAGACCTGCCTGCGCGCCCAGGACATCGAAGAGGTCGGCGACAACCGCCATACCACGTTCTTCGAGATGCTCGGCAACTGGTCGCTGGGCGATTATTTCAAAGAGGATCAGATCCGCTGGTTCTTCAGCTTCCTGACTGACACGGCAGGCCTGGACCCGGCCAAGCTCTATGTAAGTTGTTTCATCGGCAGTGATAAGCACGGCATTCCTAAGGACACGGAGACAGCGGAGATTTGGCAGAAGGTCTTCGCCGAAAAGAACATCGACGCCGAAGTCGTTGCTATAGGCAGTCAATCGGACGGCGACAAATCAGGCATGGGCGGAGGGCGCATATTCTTCTACGATGACGCAGAAAACTGGTGGAGCCGCGGCGGCGGCCTGGAACAGACGCCGGTCGGTGATCCCTGCGGCCCGGACAGCGAGGTATTCTATGACTTCGGCGAAGAACACCACGACAACAGCTTCGGCCAGCCGCACCCCGCCAGTGATTCCGGCCGCTTCATGGAAATCGGCAACCAAGTTTTCATGCAGTACTTGCGCACGAACAAAGGTTTTGAGCCGTTAAAAGAAAAGAACGTTGACTTCGGCGGCGGCCTGGAGCGCATCGCGGCCGCGGCAATAGATAACCCGGATGTTTTCAAAATCAGCATAATATGGCCGATTATTGAGAAACTCGAGGAACTCTCCGGCAAGAAATACGACGCGCACACCAACGCCATGCGTGTCATTGCCGACCACTTGCGCGCGGCTACGTTCCTGGCCGTGGACGGCGTGAAGCCCAGCAACAAAGAACAAGGTTATGTTATGCGCCGCCTGCTTCGCCGCTCCATCCGCTACGCGTTCGAACTGGGTGTGGAACAGAATTTCCTGGAGCAGGTCGTTCCGGTCATTGCCGACATGTACCACGAAGATTTTCCCGAAGTCGCCGCCAAGCGCGACGAAGTAATCCAAATTCTGGTCCGCGAAGAAAAAGTCTTCCGCCAAACCCTCCGCAAAGGCCTGAAAGAGTTTGAAAAAAACACGCATGCCTTTGTACTAGATCATTCACGTCTGGATAGCGGTGACACACTGGACGGACCAACCAAACAAAACATCGATGAGCTGTCTGGCGAAATAATCTTCAAACTTTATGATACATATGGGTTCCCGGTTGAATTAGTCAAGGAAGAAGCCTTCAAACGAAATATTGATGTTTCTGACGATGCTGATAAGGAATTCGAACGCCTTATGACAGAACAGCGCGAGCGCTCGAAGACCGCGAGCAAGGGCGTTTTTAAAGGTGGGTTGGGCGGCCAAACCTTGCAGCACAAGAAGTACCACACCGCCACCCACCTGATGTACCAAGCCCTGCGCGACGTGCTAGGCGATCACGTCATTCAGCGCGGCTCTAATATTACCGAGGAGCGGCTGCGTTTTGACTTCAGCCATCCCCGGAAAGTGACCCCCGAGGAGATTAGAAGGGTCGAGGATATAGTGAACCAGCAAATTGATAAAGACCTGAAAGTTTCGTTCAAAGAATACCCCACCAAGGTGGCCGTAGAAGAGAGGGGCGCGCTTGGTCAGTTCGGCGACCGCTACGGCGACACGGTCAAAGTTTACAGTATGATTGCCGATGGCGCCGACAAGCCCTTCAGTTTTGAAATCTGCGGCGGCCCGCACGTCGACCACGCCGGCCAGCTCGCCGAGGGCGGCAAGCGCTTCAAAATCATCAAGGAAGAATCCAGCTCCGCCGGCATCCGCCGCATCAAAGCCGTCCTGGCGTAAATTACTAACCCAACACCGTATTGACCATACAGCATACTATATGACATAATAATAAAATTATGGCTTCACCCGAAGAGCTTACAGTACATACTGTTCCAAGCAAATGGATAGGATATGGCCACCACCTCAATGATAGCCCTAACCTTGAACCCTACCGGCGTGTCGTTGGCGTTGCGTCACCTGACGGTAATATAACTTGGGCAAGAGGCCGGAAATCGGATGGAAGCCCGGTTGATCGTGGTTCTTTGTATACTTCTGAAGACACACAAGAGATTGAACTGCCCTTTAGTGACGAACTTGCAGGCCGGCTTACACGCTATTTTGAGTGGTATCTTACTGATCCGATGCGAGATAGCTACAATTGTCATAGTTTCGGATTTTGGATGGAAGGACGCCGGGGCGGCAACCCCGATATTGGCTATCGCTTGGCGGCTCTTGCCGCAGAAAGACAAATTGTCAAAGGCGATCCATATCTAGCTGTTGGACAACACGCCATTATAGGAAATACAAACCCTTTCGATTGTGATCCGCCCGCCTATCACTCAGTCGTTGGATTGGGGGAAGATCGTGATGAATGCATTCAAATCATGGGCCCTTTGGGGCATTTGGGAATCACAAGCATGGCTGCTCTGGCACACAGGTTCTCCGAAGATTATCAAACACTCTATTTGACAAGACACCCAAGCTGAAGATAATCACAAGCGTGCTAAACTTCTGGCATGATTAACCATCCCTCGCTGCTGGTCAATGTGTTGATCGTAATAGGCGAGGGATTCTGGGTCTTCAGCATCGCCTCTCAGTTCATAAAGCTCTACCGCACGCGCAACACGAAGGGGCTGTCACCGCCGAGCATTGCGTTCAATCTCTCCGGCATTATAGCTTGGGCGACTTATTTTTACCTTAACCATCTTTGGTATCCGTTCGCAACAAATGTAATGGTATTTACCCTTGGCACGGCGGTCTTAGCTTACACGCTTACTAATCGTAGGAAGTTTATGCAAGGCCTGCTATCCATAGCAGTAATCGGTCCCGTGACGAGTTATCTACTAATATCTAATCCCTGGGCAGGTGGTTGGATCGGTATGATTTACAATTGGATAGCTAATACGCCGTGGCTGATCAAGGTCGTAATAGGCAAGAAGGTCAGCGGCCTGTCGGAAAGAGCTATATTCTTCGCGCTGGGCGCCATGGCCTGTGTCTTCGCATACGGAGTCATCATACATTCCTGGCCGCTTATAATAGGTTGTATCCAAGGCTATGTGTACGAACTGATCGTGCTGAAGTATTACTACCGCCATCGTTGGCACGGTTAAGATTACTTGTTAAATGTTCCTAAGCTTCTGGGGCCTCGTGGACGCGGCCGAGAAATGTGTAGCCGCGCTGTTCAAGCGGCTTAATGCCGGTGTCGAAGCTTACTGAGTAACCGTGTTCACGTCCGTGTCTGCTGAGTACGTCCCAGACTTCTCGTGCGAAGTTCTGCGGGTCGAAGACTAGACCCTTGGCCTTAATTGCTTCGTCGATCCGGGAGCAGTCGACTTCGCTGAAAGATTCGCCGGACTCCGGAGTGCGCTCGGTGAACACCAAGGAGTCGTCCGGTACGTCATAAAAGTGAGAATCTTGCCTGATAAGTTCTTCCTGTTCCGGAGTGATTGGCGGCTCAATGTCCAGCAAGACGCTACCTTGAGCGCCTTCCACCAGCTGCATCTTGACCATCGGTATCTCGGACATAGTATGAGTATGACAGTTTTGCGTATATACGTCAAATATTGTGTAAAGATTCAGGGTTTTCTCAGCTGTAACTGTGGTAAAATACTGCATATGCTTGGAAAGCTTAAAAATGCCGGAAGCGGCGTAGCTCAGAAGGCGCTCAGCGGCGCCAGCAAAGCCTCGGCTGCCGCGCGGGCCAAGGCCGGCAAGGGCGGCGACCAGTATCTGGTGGCGCTGGACGTCGGAACCGAATTCGTCAAAGCGCTGATAGGCAGGATTGATACGGCTAACAGCACCGTCGATATCATCGGCGTCGGCCGCGCCCACCAAGGCTTGAACGATATGCAGGCCGGCGCCATATCAGACATCGCCGCCGTAGTCGATAATTGCGACAAGGCGCTGAACGAGGCAGAAACCCAGGCCAACGTCAGCGTACGTACGGCTATCATCGGTATTGCCGGCGAGCTGGTCAAAGGTACCACTACCACTGTGCGAGTGGCACGCAACAGCTCCACGAAGCCCCTGGATATAGTTGAGATGGAGAAAATTATCAACCTGGTGCAAGAACGCGCCGAAAAGAAAGCCAAAGAACAGCTGGCCTGGGAGCTGGGCGGCAAAGAGGTGGAAGTGCGGCTGGTGAACAGCGCGCTGGTGAGCATAGAGATCGACGGCTATCCTGTCACTAATCCGATAGGTTTCCAGGGCAGGGACGTGGTCGTGCAGCTGTACACGGCGTTCGCACCCTTGATACACATCGGCGCTCTGGAAAAAACCGCTCAGGAGCTGGACCTGGATCTGCTGGCCGTGGCGGCCGAGCCGTTCGCCGTTTCGCGCGCCGTTATCGGCAACAATCCTAACCAGAGCCTTAGCGCCATTCTGATGGACGTCGGCGGCGGCACCACCGACATCGCGGTTGTAAATGACGGTGGCGTGCAGGGCACCAAGATGTTCGGCATCGGCGGGCGCGCCTATACGCACGCCGTGGAGCGCGACATGAGTGTGAGTTTCGAAGAGGCCGAACAGCTGAAAGTGGGCTTAAGCACCAACCGCGTGCCCGTAGCCCAACGACCAGCCATAGAGGCGGCCCTGGGCAAGACGGCCGACGTCTGGATTGGCGGCATCGAGTTGGCGCTGAGCGAATTCACCAAGCTGGATCATCTGCCGCACCGTATGTTCCTCTGCGGCGGCGGCTCCTCGCTCAACCTGCTTATGGACCGCCTGGAGAACAGCGATTGGTACAAATCCTTGCCGTTCACCCGCAAGCCCAGTGTCCACCACATCCGACCGGAACAGGTGTCCGGCATCACCGACCGCACCGACAAGGTCAACGACCACACTTTCATAACCGCCATGGGATTGCTCAGGGTCGGCATGGACACTATGCAGTTTTCCGGTAGCGAGGCTGGCTCTATCCGCGATAAAATTGATAGAATGTTGAGCGTATAGTAGAAATATGGCAGGCAACGACAAAGACACCATTTACATAGACGTCGACGACGAGATCACCGGCATCATCGACAAGGTACAAGGCAGCGGTAAGAAGGTAGTGGCGCTGGTCCTGCCCAAACGTGCCTCCGCATTCCAAAGCATCGTCAACATGAAGCTGCTCAAGCGCGCCGCCGACAGTGCCGACAAGAACCTGGCGCTTATAACCACCGAAGCCGGATTGCTACCTCTGGCAGGCGTGGCCGGCATACATGTAGCCAAGACTCTCAACGGCAAGCCGGAGATTCCGAATGCGCCCAAGCTGGCAGAAGACGTAGAAGAGGCCGTGAACGAGAACGACGCGCTGGCTGAAGTAACGGCAGCCACGGCAGGCGACAAACCGGTCGGCGACCTTGCGAACAAACCATCCGACGCCGACGCGGTAGAGACCCTGACTCTGGACGAAGACAAACTTCCCAAGGAATCCATAGACAATCCGCCCAAGCCCAAGAGCTTTGAGCCACCAAAAGATAAAGGCAAGGGCAAAAAGAACAAAAAGCTGAAGATACCGGACTTCAACCGTTTCCGCCTGCTGCTCATCGGCGGCATATTGCTGTTAATTCTGCTCATTGTCTTCCTGTTCCTGGCCATCAAGGTTCTGCCCAAGGCCACCATCACGCTCAACACCACGGCCCAGAAGTTCGACAGCAACCTGAGCCTGAACCTTTCGACCGACGCCACGGAGCTCGATCCGGACAGCTTCATAGTCCCCGCCAAACTGGCCCAGCAGAAGAAAACCTATTCCGAACAGGTCGCCACCACTGGCCAGAAGAACAACGGCAACAAAGCCAGCGGCTCCGTGAGTATGTCAGCGGGGCCATGTAGCGGAACTGCCCCGCCAGATGTACCTGCCGGAACGGGGCTTAGCTCTAACGGGCAGACTTATATAACCCAGAGTAGCGCCTCTTTTGTAGCATCTCAACAAGGTGTTCATTGTACTTGGGAAAGTTCATCTCCTGTCACAATCATTGCTCAGAATCCAGGCTCCAGCTACAACGGCGCCACCAGCTTCTCAGTGGCCGGTCGCAGCGACGTTTCGGCAAGTGCCAACGGCAATATTTCCGGTGGCACGGATAAGATCGTGCGCAGTGTCAACGAGAACGACATCAGCAGCGCCAAGGCTAAGATCAATACCAACGATCCTAGCGTCAAGAAGGACATGCAGGATGAACTTAAGAAAGACGGATATTTCGTCATCAATGCTACGTTCAATGCCGGCACGCCCACTACCACCACCAGCTCCGATGTTGGCGACGTGGCGGATAACGTGACCGTGACTGAGACGGTAACGTATACGCTGTTCGGCGTACACAAGGACGACTTGAAGACTTTGATAGACAATGACGTGAACTCGCAGATTGATACTTCCAAGCAGAAAATCCAAGATGAAGGGATAGACAAGGCCAGCTTCAACGTTGCCAATGAATCCAGCACTGGCGCCCAAGTGGCGATGGACGCCAAGCCCATAGCCGGGCCTGACATCGACACTGCTTCCGTAAAGAAGAACGCCGAAGGCAAGCGGGCGGGCGAGATCAAGAGCAACCTGGAAGGTAATCCGGGAATCAAATCGGTTGATGTGAATCTGAGCCCTTTCTGGGTGTCCACGGCCCCCAAGAATACCAGTAAGATAAAGGTGAAGATCGCGGAGCCCAAAACAGCGAGCAAAAATAATGCCAGCCAGTAAATCCATCCTTGGCCTTGACGTGGGCGGGAAACGGGTAGGCGTGGCCGTGGCTTCGCTGTCCGCGCGTCTGCCGCGCCCGCTGACTGCGCTGGAGCGGAACGCGGGTTTCTTTGATGCATTGGATAAGATCGTGAAGACAGAAAGCGCCGAAACCCTGGTGGTCGGTCTGCCGCGGGGCATGGAAGGCCAGCATACCGCCCAGACCGCCGAGGCCGAGGCCTTCGCCCGCGACTTAAGCGGGCGTTTTGAACTGCCGGTCCACATGCAGGACGAGGCGCTGACTTCCAAGCATGCCGAGGCCGAACTTGAAGCCCGCGGCAAGCCGTACACGCGCGGCGACGTCGACGCGCTGGCGGCCACGTATATCCTGCAGGACTGGCTGGCCGAGCATCAGGAGGCGAAGGTATAATGGTCCGTTACGGCAGCCGCAAGAAACGCCGTCTGCCCGGCCGTGTATGGGTGGTTCTGGCGGTAATCCTCGTATTGGCGGTCGGAGGCGCCGCCATAGCGCGTCAGCGCTACTATTCATACCTTCAGCCGGTAAGCAGGAACCAGACTACACAGATCTTCACGGTCAAGCAGGGCGACTCGGTCAAACAGATCGCCGATAATCTGACCGGGGCCCACCTGATACGCAGCTCCTGGGCCTTCCAGCTGTACGTCCAGCGCAAAGACCAGTCCAAACAGCTCCAGGCAGGTACCTACGCTCTGTCGCCTAGTCAAGGCACACGGGAAATAGCCACCACGCTCTCAAGGGGCAACGTGGCCACTAAACTGGTCACCATACTGCCCGGCCGCAGAATAGACCAAGTGCGCGCCGACCTTATAAATAAATACGGTTTCTCGCCTGCGGCGGTGGACCGGGCGCTCGCCCCTTCCAACTACAGCGACCTGCCGGCCCTGGCCTACAAACCGGCCAACATCGATTCCCTGGAAGGCTTGCTGTGGCCGGATTCCTACCAGAAACAGCCCGACACCGACCCCGCGGTCATAATCCGTGAATCATTGGTAGCTATGGGCCAGCATCTGACGCCCGACGTACAGGCTGGCTTCGCTACCGAAGGACTCAGCGTATATCGGGGCCTGACCCTTTCCTCTATCATTATCCAAGAGGTCAACAAGACGTCCGACCAGACCCAGGTCGCCCAGGTTTTCCTAAGCAGGATCAAGGCCGGCAGCGTTCTCGGTTCGGATGTAACGGCCCGCTACGGCGCCATAGCGGCAGGGCTTGCTCCCAGCCTTACATACGATTCACCGTACAACACGCTCATACACAACGGATGGCCGCCTAGTCCCATCAGTACCATCAGCGCGGACGCACTGCATGCCGCCCTGCATCCGGCCGCGACCAAGTGGCTGTATTTCGTCGCTGGCGACAATGGCAACACCTACTTCTCTGCCAATCTGAAGGATCACGAGGCCCAGACCCAACAGTACTGCCATAAATTATGCGGTAATTAACGCATCGATTTTTTCTTTGTCAACAGGGGTAAATAACCATAAAAGTCTTGCACGGACCGTACGATTTGCTACAATGGACGGGTAACGTTTACAGGGGTCCTTATCCGTTATTCCCCTGAGCGTTGCATATCCAAGCAGACATTTTATTTGCCAAGGGCTTTCAAGCCAGGAGATTGTAATTAGTACAGCTCGCACGTCTATTGCAACACGCTTAACCGCACCAGGTGCTCCTTGGTCGGCTAAGGTCAATCGCCATATAAAACTGCTGAAGCTTCAGCGCAAGACTGCCCGCCGCCGCGTACGCATGGCCATTCTGGCGTCAAACTTGATCATATTGGCTATCATAGCGATGATAGTTCTGCAGAATCCGCATGCTGCTACCCAGACCGCCCCGGCTCTTGATAGCACCAGCACTGCTCCGGTCACCAACCCGTTGGACCAAGTATCTTCGGCCGACATCGCTCTGACCGTAGCCCGCATGAACAGCTTGCCCGAGACCACAGCGATCAATAACCAGGCTCAGTCCCAGGCAGCCGACATCGCCATCGCTTCCACGGATAACAGCGTTACCGCCAAGCCCGAGGTCGTGGCTACGGCTCTCAAGTCCCGCGCGGACATACATACTTATATTTTCCAGGCAGGAGATACGATTCCGAACCTGGCCACCAGGTTCGGCATAACCTCGGACAGCATCCGCTGGTCGAACGGCATCAACGGTGATGCCGTGCCGGCAGGAACCAAGCTGGTGATCCCGCCGGTCAGCGGCATCGTTTATACGGTCAAAGCGGGCGATACGGCCGACAGCCTGGCTGCCAGGTTTAACTCCAGCAAGCAGCAGTTATTGGCTTATAACGACGGCGAGATTAATGGTCTGCAGATAGGCGAACAGATTATCATACCTAATGCCTCGCAGACGGCCACCACCGCGGCCGGAATTGCCGCCGGCGCCGGCAGCGGAGTAAGCTTCCCCTGGGGCAGCGGCCCGCTGTATGGCCACAATGGTTACGATTATGGCTACTGCACCTGGTACGTCGCTACTCAGATCAATGTACCGGCTAACTGGGGCAACGCCAGCACCTGGGCCTATTATGCCCGCCTAAGCGGCTGGAATGTCAGTTCTGCGCCCGCAGTAGGATCCATAGCACAAAAAGGCGGCGGCGAAGGCCACGTCGCCATAGTCACCGCGGTCCATCCAGACGGTTCCGTATCGGTCCGCGACATGAACGGCTTCGCCGGATGGGGCCGCGTAGGCACCGGCACTGTATCCTCCGGAGTATTCCAGAATTTTATCACGCACTAAATGTTAAAAGCTGCTAGTTAATGAGTTTCGTTGACGCCGTAACGGTAAAGGTGCTGGCCGGAGCTGGCGGCGACGGTAAGCTTAGTTTCCGCCGAGAGAAATTCATAGCGCGGGGTGGCCCCGACGGCGGCGACGGCGGCGACGGCGGCGACGTGGTACTTCAAGCCAGCCGCAACCAGAACACCCTGGTAGCTTTCCGTTATCAGAAAGAATTAAAGGCCGAAGGCGGTCGTCCTGGCGGCAAAAGCCATAAGCATGGCCGTAGCGGCAAGGACCTGCTGGTTGCCGTACCGGTAGGCACCGTTGCTACCGACGGCGGGGGCAAAGTCATGGCCGACCTGACAGAAGACGGCCAGAAAGTCGTGGTAGGCCGCGGCGGACGCGGCGGGTTCGGCAACGCCCACTTCGTATCATCCCGCCGTCAGACACCCAAGTTCGCCGAAAAAGGCGAGCCCGGCGAAGAGCTTGATCTGAAGCTGGAACTTAAGATGATTGCTGATGTCGGCCTGGTGGGCTTACCGAATGCCGGCAAATCGACTTTGCTGGCCAAGCTGAGCAATGCGCACCCGCAGATTGCCGACTATCCCTTTACGACCCTTACGCCGAATCTGGGCATGGTCGACATAGATCAGGATACCAGTGTAATGTTTGCTGACATTCCCGGCTTGATCGAAGGCGCTAGCAGCGGCAAGGGCCTGGGCCACGACTTCTTGCGTCACATCGAGCGCACCGCGGTCATCCTTCATTTGATCGACGCCTATAGCGAAGACGCGGCCGAAGCCTACCGCACGGTGCGCCAGGAATTAAAAGCTTACCGCGCGGACCTGGTCAAACACCCTGAAATCATAGCCCTGACCAAGGTCGAAGGCCTGGACGCCGAAATCATCAACGACCTTATGGCTCAAGTCAAGAAAGCCGCGCCCAAAAATACCCCTGTTTTTGCAATATCGTCGCAATCAAGTGAAGGTCTTAAGGAACTCTTGTTCGCCGTTAAAGACGTCGTGGCCGCGGTGCGCGCCAAGGCTGCCAAAGCTTCCAAGGCCGCCAAGAAAGACCTTCCAATTATCAAGCTGGAAAGCGTTAAGGACGGATGGCATATCAAGAAGTCCGGCAAACTGTTCATAGTAACGGGCGAAAAGATCGAGCATTTCGCGCGCCGCACGGATTTCAGTAACGAGCAGGCCGTCCAGCGCCTGCGCGACATCATGAAGAAGATGGGCATACTACACGAACTAAGGCGCCAGGCCATCAAGCCGGGCCAGGCCATCCAGATCGGCCAGTCAAAAGACGCGTCCTTTCCTTACTAGACAATCCACAGTGCTAAACTGGTAGCTATGGCCGCCAGTTTTTTCTTTTATGATTTGGAGACGTCGGGGTTCAATCCGCGCTCGGCGCGGATCATGCAGTTCGCGGGCCAGCGCACGGATATAAACTTGAAGCCGGTCGGCCAGCCGGTCAACTGCCTGATCAAATTGACGCCGGATGTCCTGCCCGGCCCGGATGCTATCCTGGTCACCGGCATCACGCCGCAGAAAACCCTGGCAGATGGCATAACAGAGGCTGAATTCCTAAAAATCTTCTACGAAGCAGTCGTAAAACCGGGCACTATCTTCGCAGGCTTTAATAATGTGCGGTTCGATGATGAGTTCATGCGTTTTCTGCTCTACCACAACTTCTACGATGCCTATGAGTGGCAGTGGAAGGACGACCGCTCGCGCTGGGACCTGCTGGACGCCGTGCGCATGACCCGTGCGCTCAGGCCTGACGGCATCAAGTGGCCGTTCGCTCCCGACGGAAAACCTGCCAACCGGCTGGAACTACTGGCCAGCGTCAACAAGCTGGAGCACAGCAACGCCCACGACGCGCTTAGCGACGTGCAGGCCACCATAGACCTTGCGCGGCTTATCCGGGACAAACAGCCTGACCTGTTCAAGTACCTGCTAGATTCGCGCGACAAGAAAAAGGCCAAGTCCTTGATAACAAAAGGCGACCCGTTCGTCTATACCACGGGCCGCTACTCTAGCGAGCATCTGCACACATCCGCAGCTATTATGTTCGCTCCCCACCCTCAGCCCGGTTCCGGTTCGGCCCTGGTCTACGACCTGCGCTACGACCCGGAGCCTTTCGCCTCCATGTCCGTGGACGAGTTGGTGAAGGTCTGGCAGTTTACCAAAGATCCGGAGGCGCCGCCGCGTCTGCCGGTAAAGACGGTAAAGTATAACCGTTGTCCTGCGGTAGCGCCGATGGGCGTGATGAAAGACGCCGCCACCCAGGAACGGATCGGACTGACGCTGGAAACAGTTGAAAAGAATCGCGCTATCTTAAAGAAATATCATAAACCGTTCGCCGAAAAGGTTCTGCAGGCGCTTGCCCGCATGGACGCCAAGCGTGAAGCGGAACAGACCGCGCTGATTGACGACCAACTGACCGTCGACGCCCGGTTGTATGAAAGGTTTATGCCCGACTCTGACCGTGCCTTGATGCCGGAAGTGCGCGCGGCCACGCCCGAACAGCTTGGCGGACTGAAGGCCAGGTTCCGCGATGAGCGGCTGAAGAACCTGTTGCCGCTATACAAGGCGCGAAACTACCCGTCCAGTCTGACCGCGGATGAAAGGGCCGAGTGGGATAAGTTCTGCTACCAGCGATTATTCGATGGCGGCGATGACAGCGCGGCGGCTAAATATTTTACGCGGCTGAGCGAGCTGGGGGCCGAAGGGCCGGACGGCGAAAAGCGCTATATCTTGGAAGAACTACAGCTGTATGGGCAGTCTATCGTACCGCACGATTTAAGCGGCGATGAAGCTGACTAGCGTGTAGCGGCGAGCGACCCGGGTTTTCTTCGTCATCGAACTGGTGCCACCATTCCGATATGGTTTTTATCAGATGCCGCCTGTATATCTTAAAAGCTATTAAGGAAACGGCCATCAAAGCCATCGTCGGCCAAAAACCAATCTGTATGTCGGTCCCCGGGACGATTCCCAGGACAATGAAACTGTACACCTTAAGATCCCTACCTTATTACAACTTGCATTATACACCTTTTTGTCAGTACGTCAAGATTAGGGTATAGCCCTTATGCTTGTAGCGCATAGTATATTTGATAAAATTTGTGAATTATGGTAATGTTTTAAACTATGTTGCTGATGGCAGAAGATATTCCAATCGTAGAAATACCTAGGCCTCAGGAGGATTCTGAACGAGCCGAGGAAACTGCCCGTTTTATCTTAAAAAATCTTTATCGTCTGGCCAATCCAAGCGCCCAGAGGCTGGAGTATCAGCTGGCAGACTTGCGCGAGCGAACTACAATCGCGGCATTCGACGACGGCCTGATAGTGGCGACAGGCTCGTTGGAAATCTCCTTGCCTGGCCAAGCCAAACTGGAAGATATTGCAGTGCTTGACAAAGAAGGATACAGAAGAATCGGCTTGGGCAGCAAGATTGTCCGGATGCTTGAAGAGGTGGCCGTAGACGCGGAAGCGGAGGAGATACGGTTCACGTCGTCTATCACTGCGATCGCGTTTTATGAAAAGCTGGGGTATACGGTCGACGAGGCTGAGGTTTTATGCATGAAGACCCTGGTCAGAACCGCCGGGGAGGGCGCAACCGCCGGGGTCTAGAAAAAAGCGGCGCTTTTCTGTATACTGGGTGGCCACACCAGAAGGGTGTTAAGAAGGAGAAAATTGGCCGACCAGATAAAAGTCAAAGGTGCCCGCGAGCACAACCTGAAAAACATAGACGTAGATATACCGCGCAACAAGCTGGTGGTGATTACGGGCCTGAGCGGATCGGGGAAATCGTCGCTGGCTTTCGATACCATATACGCCGAAGGGCAGCGGCGTTACGTGGAGTCTTTGAGCTCTTATGCGCGTCAGTTCCTGGGCCTGATGGAAAAGCCGGACGTTGACCAGATCGACGGCCTGAGCCCCGCCATATCGATAGACCAGAAGTCCACATCGCGCAATCCGCGTTCCACCGTGGCAACCGTTACTGAAATTTATGATTATCTGCGCCTGCTGTTCGCGCGCATCGGCGTGCCGCATTGTCCGGTGGACGGCCAGGCGGTGGTGCGCCAGACCTCCGCCGGCATCATCGAGCAGATCGAAAAAAGCACGCCCGGCAAGCGCCTGATGGTGTTGGCGCCGGTGGTCATTGACAAGAAAGGTGCGTTTGAGCATGTCCCTGAGCAGTATCAACGCGCCGGTTTCGCCCGCGTGCGTGTGGACGGCGTTGTTTACTGCGCTGGATGAATTTCCGGAGCTGGACAAAGCATACCGGCACCGCATAGAAGTCGTTGTGGACCGTCTGGTAAACGATAAGGACAGCCGCGGCCGTCTGGTGCAGTCGGTGGAGCAGGCGCTGGACGTGGCCGAAGGCAAGCTGGTGATACTGGATGCCGACAGCGACGAAACTTATGCCTATAGCCTGATGTACGCCTGCCCGCAGCACCCCGAAATTACCATTCCCGAGCTGGAGCCGCGTACTTTCAGCTTCAACAGCCCGCATGGCGCCTGCCCGGTCTGCACCGGTCTGGGAAATCGCCTGGAAGTCGACCCGGAATTGGTCATACCCAACGGCAACCTGACCATCGCCGAAGGCGCTATCCGTCCGTATAACCGCATAAACGTCGACAACTGGTACATGAAGAAGCTGCAGGCCGTGGCCGATCGTTACAGGTTTCAGCCTGCACGTGCCGACCGGCCAGCTGAGCCAAGGATCAGATCGACAAGATCATGTACGGCACGGGCAAGGAAACGTATCAAGGTATCGCTGGGCATGGGCCGGTCATTTGAGACGACCTACGAAGGCGTGGTGCCGAACCTGGAACGTCGGCACAAAGAGACGGATAGCGATTTCATCCGCCGCGACATCGAACGTTTCATGCAGGAGAAGCCCTGCCACGCCTGCCAAGGCCTGCGCCTGAAGCCGGAAGTCCTGGCCATAACTATCGGCAAGGATTCAATCATGGACATCTGCCAGCTTTCCATAGATGAGGCCCTGGCATGGTTCAAGAATCTGAAACTTAATGAAAAAGACGCCAAGATTGCGCAGATGATTCTGAAGGAAATCGGCGCGCGATTGCAATTCCTACAGGATGTCGGCCTGAATTACCTTAACTTGCTACGAAGCGCCGCGACTTTGAGCGGCGGGGAAGCCCAGCGCATACGTTTGGCCACGCAGATTGGCTCCGGCCTGACCGGCGTGCTGTATGTGCTGGATGAGCCAAGCATCGGCTTGCACCAGCGTGATAACGCCCGGCTGATCCGCACGCTCAAAGCATCTGCGCGATCTGGGCAATACCGTGATCGTGGTGGAGCACGACGAAGAAACCATCCGCACTGCCGATTACGTGCTGGACATCGGCCCGGGCGCCGGCATACATGGCGGCAAAGTCGTGGCGGCCGGGGCTCCGGCCAAGATTGAAAAAATCAAAGACAGTGTCACCGCCGACTACCTGTCCGGCAAGAAGTCCATCGCCGTGCCGAAGAGCCGGCGCGCCGGCAACGGCAAGGAGCTGCTGGTCAAAGGCGCGCGCGAGAACAACCTAAAAAACCTCGATGTCAGCATACCACTTGGCAAGTTCGTGGTGGTCAGCGGCGTCAGCGGCTCCGGCAAATCCAGCCTGATAAACGACATTCTCGCTAAGGAACTGCAGGCCCGGCTGCACCGCGCGTCCACCGTGCCGGGCAAGCACGACGATATCGAGGGCATCAAACAACTCGACAAAGCCATCATCATCGACCAGTCGCCGATCGGCCGCACGCCGCGCTCCAACCCTGCTACCTACACCGGCCTGTTCACGCCGATCCGCGAACTGTTTGCCCAGATGCCAGAGGCAAAACTCCGCGGCTATAGCGCCGGCCGGTTCAGCTTCAACGTCAAGGGCGGCCGCTGTGAGAACTGCGCCGGCGACGGCATCATCAAGATCGAGATGCACTTCCTGCCGGACGTCTACGTGCCCTGCGAAGTCTGCCACGGCAAACGCTACAACCGCGAAGCCCTGGAAATCCACTACAAAGGCAAGACCATCGCCGACGTGCTGGCCATGACCTGCGACCAGGCGCTGGAATTCTTCGGGAACATCCCGGCCATCGCCCGCAAACTGCAGACGCTGGTCGACGTCGGCCTCGGCTACATCACGCTCGGCCAGTCGGCCACGACTCTCAGCGGCGGCGAGGCCCAGCGCATCAAACTCTCCAGCGAGCTCAGCCGCCGGCCCACCGGCCGCACGCTCTACATCCTCGACGAACCTACTACCGGCCTGCACATGGCGGACGTCGACAAACTGCTCAAGATGCTGCACGCCTTAGTGGAAACCGGCAACAGCATGGTAGTCATCGAGCACAACCTGGACGTTATCAAGAACGCCGACTGGCTAATCGACATGGGGCCCGAAGGCGGCAATGCCGGCGGCCAAATCGTCGCGCAGGGCACGCCGGAACAGGTCGCCAAGGTCAAGCAGAGCTATACCGGCCAGTACCTGTACAAACTGCTGAAATAACACCGCCCTCAAGGCTTCTGTTTATCTTTTTTCGCGCGGTTTTGGCGCACGGCTTGGATAAAGTGGTATACGCCGGGGCCTAATGTGACCGTCATAGCCACGGCCACGGCCAGCAGGACGTAGTGGTCAACATTTGGAATCTTCGTGCCGAACCAATAGCCAATCATCGTCACTATAACGGCCCAGGCGGTATCGCCTATGGCGTCAAAGATTATGAATTGTTTGCGATTCATCCTGGCCACGCCGGCTACGGCCGGCGTGAACGTCCGCACAATCGGCACGAAGTGTGCCAGCAGCATGGCCTTGCTGCCAAAACGCTCAAAGAAGACCTCTGCCCGGCGGACATATTCCTGCCTGAATACCAGGCCGTCCGGTTTGCGGAACAGCCTCCGCCCGTAGCGCCGCCCTATGTGGTAGCCGGTGTTATCACCTGCGATGGCGGCCAGGGCTACCACGATGATTACTGACGGCAACGACAATTTACCTTGCGCCGCGAACACACCCGCCGTCAACAGCAAGGTGTCTCCGGGAAAGAAGAAGCCGATGAACATACCGGATTCGCCGAATACAATGAAAGCAATCAGTAGCAAGCCGCCGCTCTGTATGATGTCCGAAACGCTTAGCATATCTCCTTAAGCCTAATCGCTTTTGCTTCGCCAGTCCAGCATAATCTGTTATAATCATCCCAATGTCCAAGGATTCTATCAGCTTGCAGGTAGAGGACCGTAAGGTTACCGGCAAGGCCGTCAAGCATCTGCGCAAAAACGGCCAGATTCCTGCTGTCATACACGATCACGGCCGGCCGTCATTGCACGTGCAGGGCAACGGCATAGCTATGCTCAAGGTCTGGCGACAGGCCGGAAAGCACCATCCCATAGAACTGAAAGCCGGGGATAAGAGTTTCGTGGCGCTAATAAAGGATGCCGAATTCGATCCTCGCAAACACCAGCTCACCCACCTAGTTTTTAATGCCGTCGATAAGGATCAGAAAGTCGACGCCGAAATCCCGGTAAGGCCGCATTATGATGAAGGCAATGAATCAAGCCCGGCCGAGCGCAACGGCCTCATAGTACTCAGCCAGCTCGAGAGTGTCCAGGTCAAGGCCATACCTACCAAGTTGCCTGACTTCTTTGAATACGATGCCGAAAAACTCGTTGAAATCGGCGACCATGTAACTGTAGATGACCTGGCCATACCTGAAGGCGTGGAATTGCAGACAGAGCCGGGCCATACCATAGCTACAGTTTATGAACCGAGCGCGCTGGCAGCTGCCAACGACGCGGCCGGCGGCGATGCCGAAGAAGGCGAGGAGCCTGATATAGAAGGTGAAGAAGGCGAAGAGGGTGAGGAGGGCGAAGAGGGCGCCGAAGGCGAAGGCGAAAGCGGCGAATCTACTAAGGGCGCCGAAGGCAAGGACACCCAGGAAGGCCAGAAACAAGAGGGCCAGAAGGGCGAGGACCGGCCCGGCGGCGCAGAAGCAGCCAAAGAAGGCAAACAGGAAAAGAAGTCCTAGGTTAGATTTGTTCGATGAAACCGCCGGACTGGTGTTTCCAGAGCCGGGCGTACAGACCGTCTTGTTTGAGCAAGGCCTTGTGAGTGCCTTGCTCGATGATTTTGCCTTTGTCTAGGACTACGATGCGGTCCATGCGCTGGATGGTGCTCAAACGGTGTGCGATGACCACGGCGGTCCGGCCTTTCATCAGCTCCCATAGGGCTTTCTGGATGACGCGCTCGCTCTCCGAGTCCAGCGCCGAGGTCGCTTCGTCCAGCACCAGCACCGGCGCGTTTGCGAGCATGGCGCGGGCGATAGCGATGCGCTGTCGCTGGCCGCCGCTCAGTTTGACGCCACGTTCGCCGACCAGCGTGTCGTAGCCGTCAGGCAAAGCTTTTATAAAATCGTGGGCGAAAGATTTTTTGGCAACGGCTATGATTTCGGCGTCGCTGGCATTGGGCCGGCCGTAGCTTATGTTTTCTTTTATGGAACGATGGAACAGCACCGGTTCTTGCGGCACGTAAGCGATAGCTCGCCGCAAATCCTGCTGTTTGATGTTGCGGATATCTTGCCCGTCAATGGTTATAGCGCCGCCCTGGATGTCTGTGAAGCGCAGTAGCAGCCGGGTTATGGTAGTCTTGCCGCCGCCGCTCGGACCGACCAGGCCGATCTTCTCGCCACTGTCGATATTCATATTGAAATCCTCGAGAAGATTGCCGCCGCCGGCCGCCGCGTCGTCGTACTGGAAAGTTACGGACTTCAGTTCGATGGCGCCTTTCTTGATGCGGAATCTTTCAGTGAAGGCTTTGTCCTGAACATTGGGCGCCAGCTCAAACAGTTCCGTCATTTCCTGGGCATCGCCGGAAACTGCTTCCAGCTGGCGGAAGATAAAGGTGCTGCGGCTCAGGCTGTCGATGATGCGGAAACTGTAAATCTGGAACAACAGGAATATGGCGACGCTTAAGGAATGGTTCTGCACGAGCAATATGCCGCCCACGAAGATTATCATCTGTAGGACGGCGCAGACGCCCTGGATGATCCAACCGTTGCGTACCGCGCGGTGCCAGGCCATGAAAAAGAAACCGCCACGCATCTGATTGATGTCATGATAGCGATTCATCTCGCGCTTCTCGGCACCGAACATCTTGACGGTAAGTGAATTGGTTATGACGTCGGCCAGCTCTCCTACCTGCTCGCTTTCCTTGGTTATGGCAGTGCGGCGCAGGGGCAGGCGATTCAGCGTGAAGAGAATTATGACGTATTCTGTCACCAGCCAGATAGCAAGAACGACGAGGCCTAGCGGGGCGCTATAGTGGATCATTACCGACACGGCTATAGCTACGCTGAACAGCTGGGGAATGAAATTGAAGAACAGTGTGTCGGTGAAGACAGTATAAGTTTTGGCGAAGCGGCTGGCCTGCGTGACAATCGCGCCGCTGAAACGGTTGGCGAAGAATGAATAATCCTGGTAGACCAGATAGTCGAAGCAGTCCTGGTACAAATCCTTGTCAACCTTCAGATGAAGCTCGGATACGCCGCGGTCATCGCTAAAGTAGCCCGCCAGCACTAGGAAGGCCTGCAATACGCCGGTAAAGATCAGCAGACTCGTAGCGACGATATGCTGGTCTATCAGCCGCCCCAGCACCAGCGCCACCATCAGCGGTATGACGGTGGCCTGCAACGACAGTACCAGGCTGAACGCCAGGCTTAACAGCGTCAGCCCAGGATAGCGTTTCCAATATGACAGGTATAGTCTTATGGCCTTGAAGTTAGGTTTGTCTATCGTCGATTCCATCGCTTCCATGACCTATAGTGTATCAGCCGGCTCTTCAGTCTTCGTCTTCTATGAAGCCGCCGGACTGGTGCTCCCAGAGCTTTGCATAAATGCCGCTATTTGCGAGCAGCTCCTTGTGTGAGCCCTGTTCGGCTATACGGCCCTCTTCCATGACTATTATGCGGTCCATGCGCTGAATGGTACTTAGGCGGTGGGCGATTACTATGGCGGTGCGGCCTTCCATGAGCTTCCAGAGCGCATCCTGGATTAAGAGTTCGCTTTGGGAGTCAAGCGCCGAAGTCGCCTCATCCAGTAGCAGTATCGGCGCGTCCTTTAGCATGGCACGGGCGATGGCCACGCGCTGCCGCTGGCCCCCGCTCAGTTTGACGCCCCTTTCACCGACCAATGTTTCATAAGCATCCGGCAAATCGTTTATGAATTCGTGCGCGTGGGCAAGTTTGGCTACTGCTATAACTTCCTTGTCGCTGGCCTTTGTCCGGCCGTACCGTATATTTTCCATAAGGCTGCGATGGAATAGTAGCGGCTCCTGCGGTACGTAGGCTATATGCTCGCGCAGTGAATGCTGGGTGATTTTTCTGATGTCCTGGCCGTCAATCTCGATCGCGCCTTCTTCGACGTCCATGAACCTTGAGAGCAGCCGTACAAGACTGCTTTTACCGCCGCCTGAGTGACCGACCAGGCCGACTTGCTCGCCTGGCTTGATTGTCATGTCCAGATTTTTGAAGAGTATATTCTGCTTGGCATCGTCGTACCTGAAACACACGTCGCGAAGCCTGATGCCGCCGCGTCGTATCCTGGCGGGCTCCGGATTCGGCGGATCTTTGATAGCAGACTCCAGGTTCAGGATTTCGGTCATGTCGGCGGCGTCTCCGAATGCCCGGTTGATATTGCGGATTATGAACATGAACTGCCATAACCGGTCGGTCAGATTTATGGTGTAGGTCAGGGTCAGGTAGAGCGCGCCAATGGGCGAATGCAATACTATGATGCCGACCAGACCGAGGCTGAAAGCCATGATCTTGACGAAGGCGATGCCGCTGCGGCTGATCAGCTCGTTCTTCATCTGGACCTTCATCAGGTCGATGTATGCCTGTCTGGCCCTGTCCGTCTGTTTGTGGAACAGGCGGTCTTCAAAGGGTTCCCCGGCGAACGCCTTGACCGTCGAGACATTGGTGATAGTATCGGCCAACTTAGCCGTGGTTTGGCTTTCGGTGCTTGACAGCCGGCGGTTGAAAGGCATCTGCTCCTGCATGCGCCGGAACATTATTGCTAGGAAGACAATCGCGATTCCGATGAATGCCAAAGCAAAGATCATGTTCATGAAAAACAGGATAATCAGCGAGGCCACGAAGGCAGTTGCTCCGTTCAGAATGTTCCAGTTGAAGTCATTATGCAGGCGCTCGTAGGCACTGATGAACTTATTGGTCTGCGACACCAGCGCGCCGCCGAAACGGTCTGAGTGGAACTTGGTATCCATGTACTGTATGCGGTTAAAGATGTGCTCCATGAGCTGTTGTTCCGTCTTGATCAGGTAAAGCCACGCGCTCCTGGCCTGAGTCTGCCAAAGTATCGGCGACCCGAGGATAGCAGCCGCTCCGTATGCTACGAAATAAGGCATCATGACGTGAAAGTCTATGGGTTGATGCTGCGCGTACAGGTACTGCAGCTTGTTCAGCGCCTTGGCTATGATGAAGGGCGGCAGTACGTCGTTGATGATCGTAGCCGTCATGGAGCCGATCGTGGCATGCCAGAACAGGAGCGGGTAAGCCCGCGTAAAGCGCCAGAATATGGCCAAGGTCTTCAGGTTGGGTGAAGCGGATTGCTTAAATTTCATTGCACGCTGCCTCCCGCAACGCCGATTAGTCCGTAGTTTTTAATTATGAGATTTTTGTGAGACCCGAGGGTTAGCACGCCGCGGCGGCGGTAACATCGGACAAGGGTTTCGGTGTCGTGTACATTTTGCCGCCTCCGGTTTATATCATCAGCCCCGGCTAGAGGTGATGAAGTTGCTAATAACACCTGACATCGTATACTATAACTCTTATGAATGCAAACGAAATCCCGGTGGTCAGCCGCTAGTTTTACATGGAAGGCAAACCGCGGTCCGTAGAAGACGAGGCAGAAGATATAGAGCCGGAGCCCAAAGAACCTTCTGCGCTTGAGCTTACATGGGAAAGGATTAAGCAGGCTGCCGAGGATAGAAGGGAGGCTGCGAAGGCTGCTAAAGAGGCCGAACGGTCTCGGGCCGCTGAAGAGGAAGCGGCCATAGTGCCGGAAGCGGAACCGGAACCGCCGGAAATCCGCGAAACTGCACCTGTCAGGATTCCGGAAGCAGATCCTGCCGAAGATGCGGAACCTGAACCTGCGAAGGTTCCGCCGATTGAAGCTGCCACGGAAACGCCGGGTGGCGAAGCCGCGGAAGAAACGGAAGCCGCGCCAGTTGATACACAAGAAGAAGATGCCGCCGAAGCAGCGGGAGACAGTGTAGCGCCCGAAGAGGAACCGGGTGAAACCGCAGAACCTGAGCCGGAGCCGCCGCCCCCGGCGCCTGAATCCGAAAGCCGTCCTGCGCCAGAGCCGGAAACCGTTACGGAAACCGAGGAGGCTGTTCCTGGACCGGAAACGGACGAACCGCCGTCCATGCCCGAAGCCGAACCGGACCATGAACCCGAAGCCGAAGAGGCCGCCACCGAAGAACTGCGCATAGACCACATGGATCACGCTGAACACGCCGCCGAAGACGAAGATAGTGCTGAGGGCGGGCCTGATGAAGAGCCGCCGCAGCCGCAACCGGAGCGACCCGAACAAGCAGAGCCAGAAGAGGCACAGCCCGCACCCGACCCAGAACCAGAACCCGAAAATCCTCCGGAGCCCGAACCGCACCCGGCCGAACAACCTGAGGAACCGCCGGAAGCCCGCCCCTTTGAATTCATAGAAGCCGAAGCCGAGGCCAGCGACGAGACTAGCGAGAAAGAAGACGAAGGCTCACAGCCTGCAGCCGAACATGAAGTACCAAAGCCCAAAAAAGAAGCTGAATCCGCAGAGGACAATGCGCCTGAACATCTGGGGCATATGCTCGTAGACAACGAGACTCAGGCCGAAGCCGTGAATCCAGACCATTCGCCGGTAGAAACCTCCATAGCGCAGGAAACTTCCAGATCAGCAAGGGCCGCCGAACAGAAAATGCGTGTCGAATCCGCGCCTAAAGGGCCGCTTAATGGGCGCCGCATAGAAACGCTCAACCGCACGGAACTGATGGAGATCGCCAAGGGTATAGACATAGAGGGCAACAACCTATTGCAGATATATGAAACTCACCTTATAGGAGAGCGCGGGCTTCGCCGCCTTGCCCTGGAGTATCAGAAAGGCGGCGATCTTAGCGAAGCTCTGAAGCGCGAGGTCTTGGAACGCGAATTGGATTTTGAACGCGATCCGGCCATACGCGCCCTGACGCCTCCGCCCATGACGTCCGCGGACCTGCGGGCTGCGGACGGGGACAACCCTTCACTCAAGCAGATGCTGCAGAATGTGGACGCCGCCGGAGGAAGCAGCGAAGAGAAGACTGCTTTCCTGAAGGCCCGCGAAAAGTACGAGGCTGCGAACCTGGCGAACCGGCGTCACCGTTACCGCGCGCTGGCGGACGCGGCATTCTTCGTGCTCATAGGCATACTCACGCTTTTGGTAATCATTCTCTATCTCCGGCGCGGCTAGTCCGCTATACTTATGAACATGCAGAAAGTACTGCTATATTATAAATTCACCCCTGTAGCGGATCCGCAGGCCATACGCCTGTGGCAGGTCGCGCTGTGTGAAAGGCTGAACCTTAAAGGCCGTATCCTCGTAGCGCCGCATGGTATAAACGGCACGGTCGGCGGAAACCTGAAGGATCTGAAGGCTTATGCCAGGGAGACCAAGTCCTATCCGGGCTTCAAAGATATGAAGTTTAAGTGGAGCGAAGGCGGCCGCGATAATTTTCCGCGCCTTTCCGTGAAGGTGCGGCCGGAGATCGTCACGTTCGGTGTTCCCGACAAGGTCAAGGTCGACGAAAAGGGCATCGTCGGCGGCGGCAAACGGCTGAAGCCGGAACAGGTGCATAAGCTGGTAACTGAACGAGGCGGGGACGTGGTGTTCTTCGACGGCCGCAATGCCTACGAAGCCGCGGTAGGAAGATTCAAAGATGCTGTAGTTGCCGGCGTCCGTCATACGCGCGACTTTCCGGAAGAGCTCAAAAAACCCGAGTACGATTCGCTAAAGGATAAACCCGTAGTCACATATTGCACCGGCGGCATCCGCTGCGAGGTCTTAAGCATGCTCATGAAGAAAGAAGGCTTCAAAGAGGTCTACCAGATCGATGGCGGTATCGTTAAGTACGGCGAGAAATACGCCGATGGCGGCCTGTGGGAAGGCTCGCTTTACGTATTCGATGACCGTATGGGCACTAAATTCTCTGACAAAGCCGCCGATATCGGCCGCTGCAGCCACTGCGGAGGCATGACCAGCAACTACGAAAACTGCGCCGACAAATCCTGCAACGACTTGATCCTGATCTGCGAAGACTGCGTACCAGAGCGGAAGCATTGCGTCCGCCACACCGAAGCCTTCCAACCATGAAACTAATCGTCATCTATGGTCCCCCTGCGGCGGGCAAGCATACCGTCGGGAAAAAGCTGTCCGATCTGACGGGGTACAAATTTTTCTATAACCATCTGACTGTCGATGTCGTGCGCGCGTTGTTTGACGATGAAGACAAACGCCGCGAAGACTTGCTGGCCCGTCTGCGCGTCGATACCATCTCTGAGGCTGTCCGTTACGATATGGATATCATCTTCACGGTGGCCTACAATGATGATGAATATAGTCGCACGTTCGTACAGGACATAGAGGCGATTGTGAACGGACACGGCGGCGCGACACACTATGTCCGGCTTGATCCCCCGGACACTGTCTTGTTTGAGCGTATAAGTAATGAGTCGCGCGCCAAATTGCGTAAACCTGACAGCGCCGAACATCTTAAAGAGTTGCTCAAGTCAAGACGGTACAGAGTTACTCTCCATCCCTCGACCCTGGTACTTGATACCTCAAAATTGTCACCGGAACAATCCGCCAGGCGCATCATCGAAACTTTCGGCTTGCTATGATATATATATGAATGACACTTTAGCTAATAAACTTAAGGATCTGCCTAAAACGCCGGGGGTGTATTTTCATAAGGACAAGAAAAGCGAGATTCTCTATGTGGGAAAGGCGGCCAATCTAAGGAGCCGGGTGCGGCAGTATTTCCAGAAGTCGCGCGGCCGCGACCCCAAGACCGAAGCGCTAGTGGCCGAGATCTCCGATATTGACTGGATGACGGTTGACAGCGAAATGGAAGCTTTGTTCCTGGAGGCCGAGATGATCCGCCGCTACATGCCGCGCTACAATATACTGCTGCGCGACGACAAAGCGCTCAGCTATATACGCATAGATCACGACAGTGATTATCCTACGGTAACTACCACGCGTCGTCCGCTGGATGATGGTGCCCGCTACTTCGGGCCGTACACCAGTACCTTTGCGGTGCGCCAATCGCTCAAGCTGTTGCGCCGGGCCTTTCCGTTCGCTACTAGGCGCATCGCCGGTCAGAAGCGGGCGACTCTGCATTACCATCTGGGTCTTGACCCCGGGCTGGAAGACGGCAAGACCAGTCTGGAAGCCTACCGCGCGAACCTGCGCAAGCTCATGGCAATAATAGAGGGCAGGCGCAAGACCATAGAGAAAGAGCTTGAACGAGATATGAACCGCGCGTCCAAGTCAAAGGATTTTGAAGCCGCCGCCAACTACAGGAACCAGTTGTTTGCTCTGCGCAACCTGGACAAGAAGGTAGTTTTCAGTGACAAAGAGTTCCTGGACATCAGCAAAGACCACGCCCTGAATGAATTAGTTAACTTGTTAAGTATTAAGCATTTTCCGCGCAGGATAGAAGGCTATGACATCTCTCACCAGCAAGGCAGCGACGTCGTGGCCAGTATGGTGGTATTCACGAATGGCGTAAGTGACAAGGCCCAGTATCGTAAGTTCAAGGCCAAGCTGGATAAGAATGACGATTTCTACAACATGAACGTAACGATCAAACGCCGGCTGGCGGAGCGCAACCGCAAGTCCTGGGGTCTGCCGGACTTAGTGCTGATAGATGGCGGAAAGGGCCAGCTTGACGCGGCCATACGGGCGCGTGACGAACAAGACTGCCCGGATATTCCTTTCATAGGCCTAGCCAAACGTGAGGAGCAGATAGTTATAAGCAAACCCAAGTCCGGCGTACGGCTGGATGCTGACATGCTGCATAAATTAGGCGGTTTCGCCGCGGAAAGCGATGACTTCATGCTGGTGAACTTGCCTGCCAGTACCAACCTGGTCAAGCTCTTGCAGCGCATCCGCGACGAATCGCACCGCTTCGCCGTCAGCTACCACAGCGTACTGAAGGCCAGGCGCCAGACCGCCAGCCTGCTCGACGAAGTTCCCGGCATCGGCCCGGCCACGCGCAAGAAACTGCTAAGATCGTTCGGTTCTACGCGCGGCGTGGCGCAGGCTTCGGAACAGGATTTGAAAAAAGTGGTCGGTCTGGCCAGAGCCAGAGCGATCAAGGGCTATACCGGGGTATAGAACGCCCCTTTGCTATACTGTAGAACTAGTTATGAAAGCTAAGTCTAAGTTCTCGAGTGATTTTTTTACAGGTAACCGCAGGCGTCTGGCGGCCGCGGCCGGCGGCGACTCGCTCATAGTGGTGACGGCTAACGGATTGCTTCAGAAAGGCAACATTGACAATCCCTATCTGTTTTACCAGGACGCGGATTTCTGGTACCTGACAGGCATCGACGAGCCGGATATCGCACTGGTTATAGAAGCCGGCGATGAGTACTTGATCGTGCCGGACCGTCCGGCAATCCGGGAAACGTTCGACGGCGCGGTAGCTTATGGTCCGCTTACGCGCCGTTCCGGCGTAAAAACCGTGCTTGACGGTAAAACCGGCTGGGAGCGGCTCGGCAAAAGCTTGAAAAAGAGCGGCAGCGTATCAACTCTGGCGGCTCCGCCGGTTTATTTGGAGCGCTACGGCATATATACCAATCCCGCCCGCGCTAATTTGGCCCAAAAGCTTAAATCGTATAATACGCGGCTGAAACTGCATGACTTGTCTTCTCATCTGGCGCGCCTTCGTATGATCAAACAGCCGCAGGAGTTGAAGGCCATGCAGGCAGCCATAGATATTACGATCGCAACCATTCAGGATGTTCTAAATCCCGCCAAACGTAAAGGCTACGGCTACGAATATGAGATAGAGGCTGAAGTGACGCGCGGTTTTCGCCGGCGGGGAGCCGATGGCCATAGCTTCGACCCGATCATTGCAGGCGGCAAACGGGCCTGTACGCTGCATAACGTGGCGAACGAGGACAAACTGGCTTCCGGCGAATTGATAGTCGTGGACGTAGGCGCCGAAGTGGAGCATTACGCGGCTGACATCACGCGGACCATCAGTCTGGGCCAGCCCACAAAAAGACAGCAAGAGGTGCATGCCGCGGTCCTGAACGTGCAGAACTTCGCTCTGGGCCTATTGAAGCCAGGAATCACCTTAGTGGATTACGAAAACCAGGTGCGCCATTACATGGGCGGGAAACTGCGCGAACTCGGACTCATAAAGGTCAACAATCCGAAGAACGTCCAAAAATTTTATCCGCACGGAACGTCGCATTACATAGGTCTGAACGTGCATGACGCCGGAGACCGCGACCGACCGTTGGAACCTGGCGTCGTCATATCCTGCGAGCCTGGCATCTATATACCAAGGGAAAACATAGGCGTCCGCGTAGAAGACGACGTCCTCATAACCAAGACCGGCAACAAAGTCCTAAGCGCCGAACTTTCCAAAGTCATATATTGATGACTGATGTACAATAAGGTAATGCATAGGAACCGGCCGGTATACAGTTTACTGACACGCTGGTTCGTCTGTAGTCTGGGGCTTTGGATAGCTGCCAGTTTTCTAAGCAGCAGCATCAGCTATCAAAGTGAACTGCGCGTTATCATCATCGCGGGCCTGGTGCTGGCTATCATAAACATAGTCATAAAACCCATACTGATCATCTTCACGCTGCCGGCCATCCTGCTGACCCTCGGCTTGTTCACCATCATCATCAACGGTTTGACTGTATTCATCGCCAGCAAGCTTTATGCCCCCCTGCATATAACCAATTTCTGGGCAGCAGTGTTTGCGGGCATGGTCATCGGGCTGGTAAACTATCTAGTAACGGAGATTTTAGACGACAAGAAATCATGAGTATTTATAATTATCTGACTATCGGCTCGATGCTATTGATGACCATCCTCATACTGATCCAGACGCGGGGAGCCAGTTTGGGCGCCGGCTTAGGCGGAGCGGGCGAGGTTAACACTACGCGCCGCGGCACTGACAAAACTATCTTCCAGATAACCATCGTGTGCGCGCTTGTATTCAGCCTGTCGCTGGTATTCGGCGCCATAGTTAAGTAGGCTGCAAAGGCGTGCGCAAGCTACCCAAGCTACCCGGTCAGCCGCGTATTCTGCGGCGTTACCAAAGAAGCCAGCGCCAGGTCGAAGATTTCGGTACCCAGGCCGAGGAGCACATCGAGCAGCACCTTATGAAGCGCTTCGGGCGCCTGATGCACGTCAAACGTTTCGTCGCCGGCTGGCTGGGCCTGTTGCTTTTACTTATAGGCGGTCTGGTTGTACAGAACCTGGCGCTCAGCGGCTACTACCAGAAAATTAAACCGGCGCCTGGCGGCATATATAACGAAGGCGTCCACGGCCGGTTCACAAATGCGAACCCTCTGTACGCGACTAGCGACGCGGACACAACGGTGTCCAAGTTGATATTCGCCGGACTTTTGACCCAGGATGATCATGGCCGTCTGACGGGAGACCTGGCAAGCGGCTACAGGGTTGACGATCACGGCATGACCTATACTGTGCATCTAAGACCGCACCTGACGTGGCAAGACGGAAAACCGCTCACCAGCCGCGATGTACTGTTCACCTATGGCGCGATTCAAAACCCCGATGCCCAGTCTCCGCTCAGAAGCAGCTGGGAAGGCATAGAGATATCGGCGCCGGATGCCCGCACCGTAATCTTCAAACTCCCCGATGCCCTGGCATCGTTCCCTTATACGCTCACCAACGGTATCGTGCCGGAACACCTTCTGCATAAGATACCGGCCGCCGATCTGCGTTCCGCCGACTTCAACACCGTAAACCCCTTGGGCTCGGGGCCGTTCGCATGGCAGACCGTCCAAGTGAGCGGCGGCAGCAACCCGGATAACGTCCGGGAGCAGATAGCTCTGGTGCCGTTTGCCGGCTACCATGCCGGCAAGCCCAAGCTGCAGAAGTTCGTCGTGCAGGCCTTCGCTTCACAGACACAGCTTATCGAAGCCTTCAAATCCAAACAACTGACAGCCGTGGAAGGGCTGGACCAGTTTCCGTCACAACTGAAGCATAACAGCGGAGTAGTAGAGCATGATCTTAGGTTAAGGGCGGCGACCATGGTGTTCTTTAAGACGGGTGAGGGAGTGCTATCCGACAAACCGCTCCGACAGGCTCTGGTGCGGGCGACGGACACTTCTCGGATAATGCGCCACCTTGGATACACGACCCGCCAGGTGAAAGAACCGCTGCTCATGGGCCAGCTCGGCTACGACCCCGCGCTGGCACAGCCGCCTTTCAACCTGGAGGCCGCCCAGCAACTGCTAGATAACGATGGCTGGACTGTGGGCAAAGACGGCTATCGCAGCAAGGGCGGCAAGCCCCTGGAATTCACGCTTACGGCGGTCAATAACGCCGAGAACAGGATGGTGGTATGGCAGCTACAGCAGCAATGGCGCAAAGCCGGCGTAAAGCTCGGCATACGCCTGGAGGGCAGCAACGATTTCCAGAGCACGCTGAACCAACACGACTATGACGCCGTGCTGGACGGCATCTCCATCGGCGTCGATCCGGACGTTTTCGTGTATTGGGACAGCTCCCAGACCGACATACGTTCCAGCCGGCTGAATCTGTCGGAGTATAAGAATCCCACGGCCGATACTGCGCTTGAAGCCGGACGCACCCGGCTCGATCCGGCCTTGCGTATCATCAAGTACCGTCCTTTCCTGCAAGCCTGGCAGTCAGATGCTCCTGCCATCGGGCTGTACCAACCGCGCCTGTTGTATCTTACGAACGGCTCGGTCGCAGGCTTGAGCGGCAATCCGATCAACAAGCCCACGGACCGTTTCAATAACGTCCAGAACTGGGAAATCCGCCAGACCAAGGTCACGGACTAAGTCTTGAATTTAGCGGGTAAAACAGATACGATATGATGGTCTGAAACGCACCTGGCAGATGGGCGAGTGGCGGAATTGGTAGACGCGCTAGCTTCAGGAGCTAGTGAGCTTCGGCTCGTGGAGGTTCAAGTCCTCTTTCGCCCACCAGGCAGAATTCGACCGTAACGGATATGCTATCATAAGCTGTAAGATTATGCTGGGTACGAAGGGGATGATTATCGATGAGTAAGGTGGCGCATTATCTGCAGGAACATCTGCAAGGCGAGGTGATGACAAGCACTGACGCCCGACGTTATTTCGCTACGGATGGCAGTATCCTCCAACTGGCGCCGGCTCTTGTCGCCTATCCTCGTATCGAGAATGACGTGCGCAAAGCTGCCCGCTTCAGCTGGCAGTTGGCCGAACGCGGACGGATCATACCGATTACTGCGCGCGGCGCGGGTACCGATCACACCGGCGCGGCGCTGAGCAGCGGTATCGTGCTAGTATTCCCGGCACATATGAACCGCATCCTGGAGCTGGATACCAAGGGCGATACCGTAACCGTGGAACCGGGCATCATGTACGCGAAGCTTCAGCAGACGCTGCACACTCACGGCCGTTTCCTGCCGCCTTACCCGGCATCGGTAGAGTACTCGACCATAGGCGGCGCCATCGCCAACAACGCTTCAGGCGAAAAGTCGGTCAAATACGGCGACACGCTGGCGTATGTGAAAAGCCTGCGCGTGGTGCTTGCGAACGGCGAAGTCATAGAGACCGGCCGTATCAACAAAAAAGAACTCAGCAAGAGAATGGGGCTGGCCACTTTCGAAGGCGAAATCTATCGTTCCATTGACACCCTGCTCGAAGAACAGCACGACCTGGTAGGCCGCCTGGACCAGCACGATGTCAAGAACAACGCCGGATACAGTCTGGCAGGCATCAAGAACAAGGACGGCTCGTTCGATCTGACGCCGCTGATCGTCGGCAGCCAGGGCACGCTGGGTATTATCACAGAGGCGGTTCTGAGTACCGAGGTACACAATCCGCAGACTACCCTTATGTTCGCGAAATTCGATAGCCTGGAGCAACTCCAGAACGCGGTTCTGGAACTTAAATCCATGAAGGAGCCGCCCAGCGCCATTGAACTTATAAATGACGGTGCATTGCAGGAAGTTTACGACCTCAATCCCAATCAGATTAAGGAAATCTTAAAGCCGCCGTTCCCCGCGGTCACCTTGCTGGTCGAGTTCGATGACAAGGAGCGTGCAGTCAAGAAGCTGGTCAAACGCGCCACCAAGATTTTCGAGAAATACGCTACGGGCCTGGAGGTAGCCGATGATCCCGAACAGCAGCAGCAATTCTGGCAGCTGCGCCAGTCCACAAGTTCCTTGATCGGCCATAACCAGGGCCAACAGCGCGCGGTGCCGGTAATAGACGATGCTGCCGTGCCTACGGAGCGTCTGCGCGAATACATAGAAGGCATCTACAAGATTTTGAAGTCCAACAGCCTGCCGCTATCCGTATGGGGCCACGCCGGCGACGGCAACCTGCATATGCAGCCGCGTCTGAACGTCGGCCAGGTGGGCGACCGCCAGAAGGCCTTCCGTCTGCTCGATGAATACCACAAACTGGTACTCAAACTGGGCGGCAGCATTAGCTCCGAAGCTGGCGACGGCCGTTTGAAAACCCCGTATTTGGAAACGATGTACGGACCCGAAATCTACGGCCTGTTCCAAAAGGTGAAGAAAATCTTCGATCCCTACGGCACACTGAACCCCGGCGTCAAGTTTGGCACCTCGGTAGACGACCTGAAAGCCATGGTCCGACCCGAATACAGCTTCGACCACCTGTACGACCACTTGCCCCGGAGCTAAGCCTAAAGAGGCTTGAGTTTTGCCATCGGAACAGATACGATATGATGGTCTTAATCGCGCTGTCCAAGGGGACGTGGCGGAATTGGTAGACGCGCTACCTTGAGGTGGTAGTGGGAGCAATCCTGTGGAGGTTCAAGTCCTCTCGTCCCCACCAGTGCTATAATCATAAACCGAGGGTGATTAGCTCAGCTGGCTAGAGCATCTCGTTTACACCGAGAGGGTCGGGGGTTCGAATCCCTCATCACCCACCATAACTCCGCTTCTAGGCGGATTTTTTATTTTAATGGGTGCAGTAAGCGCCAGCGGATTGAAGGCGCGGTCGGTGCTGTCCTGAGTTTTATGGCGACGGTCTTTTGGTTGTTAGTCGCGGATTTTTTGATGGTCAGGGTGCCGACGGTGCGGCCGGCCTGGGCATCGGCGGGTATGGGATGGAGGTTCACGGTGAAGGGGATGTTGCTTCCGGCCCAGCCGGACAGTTTCAAGTCCTGTTCGGCCATGGCGGAAACACTGCCGCCCCACGGCAACTGGTAGCGGCCGGCTACGGTGCTGGCTTTGATTATGTCTGCGGACTTGAAGTTATTCTGGGCGCTTTGGCTAAGGTTGAGGTTGGATTTCAGGGCGGAGAATATGTCCGGGGCTCCCATTACCGTCGTTACTATCGTGACCGGCTTGCCATTGATGGTCTTCTTGGCGGCGGCTATGAATACGCCGCCGGCCTGATCCGTATCGCCGGTCTTCACGCCGACTATGTTAGCGGTTCCGAGCAGGAAATTGACGTTATTTACCTTGTTGACTATGGGGATGCCGCTGGCAGTGGGTTTGCCGACGATCTGCGCGAGCACGGGATTGCTCATGGCAATCTCGCCTAGTTTTGTAAGGTCGTGTGCCGAGCTGACCGTGCTGGCATTGAAGCCGCTGGCGTCGTTGCCGATATGCGTAGAGGCAAGTCCCAGACTTTTTACGTAATCGTTGGCGTACTTTGAATAGTTCTGAAGAGATCCGAAGGTCCGTATGGCCAAACTATCGGCCATATTATTGGCCGAGGGCAGAAGTATCACTTCCAGCATCTGGTATTCGGTAATTTTCTCGCCGACTTTTACCGGAACTAGCGAACCGTCCTTTGCCAAGTATGACGCGTAGATGTTTACGTCGTTCTGGGTCAGCGTGATTGTCGGGCCTTGCTGGCCGAGCGCCAGGGGCTTTTTCTGTAGGACGCACAGGACTGTTATAAGTTTGGCGGTGCTGGCCGTCGGCACGCCGGTCTGTTTGCCGTGTGTTTCCAGTATGGTACTTCCGGCGATGCCGACGGCCGCCTGTCCGCCGGCCGGCCAGGCCAGGGACTTGCCTTTGGGCACAGCCGTCTGTGCTTTGACCACGGGCTGTATTGCTGTTATCGCCGGTAATGGCCGGCGGACAGCCCATATACAATAGGCGGCTATCAATAGCATTGCGGTCAATACCACTGCCCACCGAACCCACCTTAGCCGCTCGGGTTTTTCCATAAGCTTCTTTTATCATACACCAGTAAGCGGTCTTCTGATGTATAATGGTTGCACAAGTAATAGGAGGGATAATCGATGGTTCTTATCATCGTCGTCGTGGTTGTAGTCTTGCTGGTTCTGTTTCTCGCCGGCATGTTCAACAGCCTCGTCAGACTTAACCAGCAATCTAACGAGGCGTGGAGCGACATCACAGTCCAGCTTAAACGCCGCTATGATCTGATACCTAATCTGGTAAATGCCGTCAAAGGCTACGCCAAGCACGAGAAAAGCGTATTCGAGGACGTCACCAACGCCCGCGCCAACTCGCTGAACGCCCAGGGTCCGGCCGAAACGGCCAAGGCCGAGGGCGACTTCCAGAAGACCATGAAAAGCCTGTTCGCGGTCGCCGAAAATTACCCGGACCTGAAGGCATCGCAGAACTTTCAGCAGCTGCAGACCGACCTTACGGATACAGAAGACAAGATCCAGGCTTCGCGCCGCTTCTACAATGGCGTCGTCCGCGACTTCAATACCAAGCGCAAGACCTTCCCCACGAACATTTTTGCCAGTATGCTTGGCTTCAAGCAGGACAAGGAATACTTCGAGGTCGGAGAATCTGAAGCCGCCTCCGTCAACGCCCCCGTCAAAGTCGAATTCTAACCGCCTTACAACCGTTGCCGCCAGATGTATTCCGATATAGCTAAGAACAAGCGCAAGACCGTATTTATCATGGTGTTGTTCGTGGCGTTCGTAGCACTGATTATCTGGATTTTTGATAAAATCTACGGCAACAGTAGCACAGGCGTATTTTACGGCGGTCTGATTGGCGCGTCGCTCTACGCGCTGTTCACGTACTACTCCGGATCCAGGATGGCGCTGGCCGTCAACCGCGCCCGCGAGATACAGAAGAGCGACAACCCCAGATTGTGGCGCACGGTAGAGAACCTGGCGATTACGGACGGTCTGCCGATGCCGAAAGTGTATATTATGGACGACCCGGCGCCCAACGCGTTCGCCACCGGACGCGACCCCAAGAGTTCGGCCGTCTGCGTCACCAGCGGCCTGCTGGATATCATGAACGACCAGGAACTTCAGGGTGTACTTGCACACGAAATGGGGCATGTGAAGAACTACGACATCCGTGTCAGCATGGTGGCGTTCGCGCTCACCGCCGTAATCTCGCTGATAGCCGACATCATCATCCGCCTGGTCTGGTTCGGCGACAACCGCAACCGTGAAGGCAACCAGATTTTCCTGATACTCGGCATAGTGGCCGCTATTCTTGCGCCTATAGTAGCGACTATGATCCAGCTCGCCGTCTCCCGCCAGCGCGAATATTTGGCGGACGCTACCGGAGCGCTAACCACGCGTTATCCGGAAGGCCTAGCCAGCGCCTTGGAAAAGATAGAAAAAACCGGCAGCGTGGCCCGGCACCAGAATACCGCCACCGCACATCTGTTCTTCGTCAACCCGCTTAAAGGCCACAGCCTGGCCAATCTGTTCAGCACCCACCCGCCGATTCCGGACCGGATCGCCCGCCTGCGCAGCATGGGGACCCATGCCTAAATCATTAGAAAATTCTTAAATCTGTGTACAAACAATTGCTGGATTTGAGCACAGTACTTAAGATAGTTATACAATGCAGAGCTTGAGCGACGATGAAAGAAGAGCAGTATTAGGCGAAGTCTTATTTGATGAACTGAAACTAATTCGGGAATATGTTCAAGAAATCCCAGACATCAAAGAAGATTTGCGCGAGGTTAAAGAAAGGTTAACTAAAGTTGAACGGATCATAAGAATTCATGAAGTTGACGTCAGACAGATCAGGCAGCATTTGCAACTGTCCTGAAATGCAGCCGCGACTATCCGCAACCAGCTAGTTATAGCTATAATAAGTACATGCCTAAAAAGTCTGGGAAATCCGTACGCAAGAAAACTACTGTCGCTACGCACGCCCAGCCGGACAAGCCCCGGCGCCTCAGGCTGGGCCAATACGAAAGTTTCCGCCTGCAAAAGCGCATCAAGCATCCGATAAAATTGCCGAACGTCTGGGTGATTACCAGGCAAGCTTTCCTGACGTTGTGGCATCATAAGCGACTGTTCGTCGGCATAATCCTTATATACGGTTTCCTGAATCTGACGCTGGCACAGGGCTTGGCAAACAGCACGGACGTTTCGACGCTCAAAGACTCCTTGAGCCAGATATTCACGGGGCACTTAGGATTCCTGGCTTCGGGATTGAGCGTCTTCGTGGTCATGATCGGCTCGGCCGGCAATACCACCAACCAGACAACAGGAGCTTATCAGATTTTCCTGGCCCTTATCTCCAGTCTGGCCGTAATCTGGGCCCTTAGGCAGGTGCAGTCGGGCGCCACGCCCAGGGTGCGCGACGCGTACTACCGCGGCATGTATCCCATGGTGCCTTTTATGCTGGTGCTGGCGGTAATCGGCCTGCAGCTGCTGCCACTGATTATCGGATCGACGATTTATTCCGTAGTGATAAGCAACAGCATAGCCGTATACGCCGTAGAAAAGGTTTTGTGGACGGTACTTTTCGGCCTGTTGGCCTTGTTGTCGCTCTATATGATGAGTTCATCGCTGTTCGCTCTTTATATAGTGACCTTGCCGGACATGACTCCGGTTAAGGCCCTGCGCTCGGCGCGGGCCCTGGTGCGCCACAGACGATGGACGGTACTCCGCAAACTTATATGCCTGCCGGTAATCCTTTTGATTGTAGCCGCCGTGATAATGGTGCCCATAATCACTCTTCTGACGCCGCTGGCACGCTGGGCGTTCTTCTTGCTCACCATGTTCAGCCTGGCGGCGCTGCATGCTTACGTGTACACCTTGTACAGGGAGCTGCTGAATGAGTAAGCAGGGCGACAAGGCTCGTATAGGAAAGCTACGCGAACTCATCAATGACTACCGGTACCATTATCACGTGCTCGACGAATCGATAATGAGCGAAGCGGCGGCCGACAGCCTGAAGCACGAGCTATCCCAACTAGAGGCTGCGCATCCGGAATTGATTACGCCTGACTCGCCGACCCAGCGGGTGGCCGGAGCTCCTATTAAAGGTTTCACGCAGCGCGAGCACTCCGCGCGTATGCTCAGCCTGAACGACGCCTTTGACGAATCCGAAGTGAAGGCCTGGCAGGAACGGATCGTAAAACTTCTGCCGCAAAGCGCCAAGCTGGAATATTTCGCCGACGTCAAGATGGACGGTCTGGCTTGCGCCGTTGTCTACGAGGACGGCGTGCTGCAGATGGCTGTCACGCGGGGCGACGGCTTCGTTGGTGAAGATGTCACAGCTAACGTACGCACCATCGAATCCGTACCCTTAAGTCTGCGCAAGGACAAGCGTTACGCCGGTTTTCTGCAAGGTAGGACGGAGGTGCGGGGCGAAATCGTCATGTACAAGGATGATTTCAAACGCCTGAACGAAAAACGTGCCAAAGCAGGAAAGCCGCTGTTCGCCAACCCGCGCAATACCGCGGCCGGCACCATCCGGCAGCTCGACCCGCAGCTTGTGGCCGAAAGGCCGCTTCACTTTCGCGCTTACGACCTGCTCAGATCACGCGACGCCGACATCCCCACTTATGACTACGCATACAAGGTCGTGCATGCCCTGGGTTTCCTGATCAACACACAGGCGAAGATTTTCAAATCCGTGGATGAGCTCATGCGATTCGCCAAACAATGGGAAACCAAGCGCCAGGATCTGCCGTACAATACCGATGGCCTGGTTATCAAAGTTAATGACAGGCAACTATACGGGCGCCTGGGTGTGGTCGGCAAAGCGCCGCGCGGCGCGGTTGCCCTGAAGTACGCCGCGGAACAAGCCACCACCAAAGTAAAGGACATCTTCATATCGATCGGCCGTACAGGTACGGCCACGCCGGTAGCAATGTTGGAGCCGGTGGTCATCGCTGGCAGCACGGTGCAGATGGCGACCCTGCATAACGAAGGCGAAGTCAAGCGCAAGGACATACGTGCCGGCGACACGGTCATAGTACACAAAGCGGGCGACATAATCCCGGAAGTTATCGAACCGCTGGTTAAACTGCGCGACGGCTCGGAAAAGCCGTTCGTCATGCCGAAACGCTGCCCTGAATGCAATACTAAACTTGTTAAGTATAAAGCCGAAGACGCTGCCTGGCGCTGTCCTAACCGCAGCTGCCCATCGCGCTCATGGAAGCGTGTCGAACATTTCGCCAGTAAATCCGCTCTGGATATAGAAGGTCTGGGCGAAAAAAATGTCATAGCGCTTCTGCAGGCCGGACTTGTAAAGGACCAGGCCGGCATCTACACCCTGAAAGAAGAGGATGTGATCAAGCTGGACCGCTTCGCAGAAGTATCGGCGAAGAAGCTGGTCGAAGCTATACAGGCCAAGAAAAATCCGCCTTTTTCACGGTTCCTGTACGGGCTGGGCATCCGGCACATAGGAACCCAGACAGCCATTGATCTGGCCAATCATTTTCGTACCATAGAAAAACTGGCGGAAGCGACCATCGAAGGGCTTTCCGCGGTCGAAGGCATAGGCGAGGTGGTCGCCGAAGCTGTCGTGGAATGGTTTAGCGAGCCGCGCAACGAAGAATTACTAAAAAAATTCCAGAAGCACGGCGTCTGGCCGGAGCCGGTCAAGCGGGTCGGCGGCAAACTTAGCGGCAAAAGCTTCGTAGTTACCGGTACGCTGGAGAGCATGGGCCGCGACCAGGCGGCAGAACGCATCCGCGCCCTGGGCGGCACTTTCCAGAGTTCCGTAGGCAAGGATACGGATTATTTGGTGGTCGGCGCCAACGTCGGCGCCTCCAAGCTAACCAAGGCCGCTAAACTCGGCACCAAACAGCTTAACGAAGACGAGTTCCTCGGGCTGCTATAAGGTCTGTTGGTAAAATCTACGAACAGGTTTATATTACAAGCAGGTAATATGGGGAGATAAGGTATGAACTTCGATATTAACTGGGTGGCCGGTATGGTTGCAGGCGTGGCTGCCATGATACCGGGATGGATAATCTATGCGCCGGGCGTGTTGGGCAGGCGCTGGATGAAAGAAATCGGCACGTCGCCGGAAAAAATGAAGGCCAGCGGCGCAAGCCCGGCCGCCGCCGTTGCCAAGATGTTCGTGGTTTCACTGATTAACGGCTTGGTGGCTTCGGCCGTGGTCTTCTCGGCCGGCGCGGTGACCTTCAGCGAAGCTCTGCTGATATCGCTCGCGCTAGGGTGGTTCTGGGTGTCGGCGAGCCTGATGCTGGTGTTCTTTGAAAACCGCAGTAATGCGTGGTTCGGCATCAGCGCTCTCAGCCACATTACGACCGCGGTCGTAATCGGCGTAGTGCTTGGCCTGTTCGTATAGCCCTCGTGCTATAATCACCCCATATGAGCAAACAGAAATCAACCCAGCTCAACTGTTTTTCGCCGCCGGTGATGATCGCGACCATGATCATCGAGACGGCACTGGCGATTTACACGCTGTGGCGCTACAAGATGACCATGGCAACGCGCCTGGTGGTCATGTTACTGCTGGCGCTGGCAACTTTCCAGTTGAGCGAATACTACGTCTGTACAGGGATCGGCTCCATGGCCGCGCCGTGGTCGCGTGTCGGCTTCGTAGCCATCACGGCCCTGCCGCCGCTCGGATTGCACCTAATGCACGTGCTGGCTAATAAGAACCGGCGGCACCTGGTTTATTCAGCTTACGCGGTGATGGTGCTGTTCATGGGGTCGTTTCTGTTCGCGCCGGGTATCTTTACCGGACATGTGTGCACCGGCAACTACGTGATCTTCCAGTTCACGGCCAATATAACGGGCGTCTACAGCGTCTACTACTTCGGCTGGATACTTGCCGGCATCGGCCTGGGTTTCAAATGGGCAAACGAACTGAAAGCCAAGGGCAAAAAAGCTCTGAAACAGCTTCAAACAGTCCAGGGCCTCATCCTTGGCTACCTGGTCTTCCTGGTGCCATCAGCCCTGGCGATGGCTGTCAAGCCGGATGTCCGCCGCGGTATCCCCAGCGTGCTCTGCGGCTTCGCCGTGCTACTGGCACTGGTTTTGGCGCTCTATATAATGCCCCGCATAATGCCCCGCGCTTCAGAGCCCCAGGACTGACCGATCTTACTCTATCGGTTCAGGTACTGTTTCGCCACCCTGCCTCCAGATGTTGATGGCGCTGGCGGTGCCGAGAGCGACGGCTCCGCCAAAACCGACCTTGCCGAATACGGATAGGGCGTCGTGTACGGCGCCATGCGTAGCATGAGCTCCCAGTTCACCAGCTATAAACTGCATGCGCTCAACCATGCCTATCTTATTGACCGGACCGGTTTCGGGCACTTCGCCGCCCCGGCGATGGGTGGCCACCTGGGTAGCCACCATAGTGGCGAATTCCGTCCCCGCAACGGGAATCCCCAGTTCAAGCGGAACGGCACCATTCGCCATGCCTCCCCCGAAGATGCCCAGAGCGTAAGCTTTATCAGCTATGGGGTCGAGTATCCGCCCCCAACTGCTAGGAACGATGTTTAATGCTTTTTGCAAGCGCGGTAGCCGCCTGGTAGCGATAATGACCGAGCCCTCGGCGTCGGTGGCCGCCAAACCGGCAGCCGTAACGGCCGCGGTGCCAGGATCCACCACGTTAGCAGCCATACCTGCGCCCAAGAGTACGCCGCCAACACCCCTGGCGACTGACATCAGGTTGGGCAGAGTAATCTTCTTCTCGCCCTCAACGTTCTTGAACGAAGGCGTGGTAATGCTCCTCATAACGTTATAATAACATATTTAATATATTTATGCAATACTTGTGCCGCAAAATCTTGACAAAGTAGGCTCATCGGTTATGCTTATAGCAGATCGTGCGCTTCAGCGGCGCGTAAAATAAACAGGTAAAAACAAACACCTCACAATACCCGCCGCCGGGTGGGCGCGCACGAAAAAAGGCGGCCGGAGTCAAAAGCTCCGGCCTCCTGTATAATGAATAGTCAAGGAAAGCCGTTATGATTAAATATTATTACAAAAGCGTGCGTAGTGCGGCAGTCAAAGAACTTAACGAGCCGCAGCCTGGAACCTGGGTCCATGCCGAAGCACCTACCGAAAAAGAGATCGCCGAACTGGCAAAACAGCTCAACCTGGAGCTTGGCCACCTGGAAGACGCGGTCGACGAAGACGAAATGCCGCGCCTGGAAAGGGAAGGCGACCAGAGCTACATCTTCGTGCGTTTCCCATACAAGACCGACGACGGCGAAATGGACACCGCACCGCTGCTCATCGTTTTCGACGCGGAACATGTGCTGACCGTATCGCCAATCCACCTGCCGGCGGCGGACGATCTGGTCAAGGCCAGGCACGGTTTCGCTACCACCCAGCGCGCCAAACTAATCCTGCTCATCCTGTCCCACATCAGCGACCAGTACGACGTATTTATCAGCCAGACCAGCCGCTCCATAAAGGTCATCCGTTCGCGCCTGCGTGGCAAAGGCATAACCAACCACGATCTAATCGATTTCGTAACCATCGAGGACGAACTGAACGAATTCCACAGTTCGCTACAGCCGACCAATGCGACGCTGCGGCGTCTGCTGGCCGGCCGCCAACTCCAGCTGTTCGAGGAAGACCAGAACATAGTCGAGGATTTGCTGTTAAATAACGAGCAGTCCATCGAGGCGATCCGCTCTAATCTCAAGTCCATCGCCAACATCCGCGAGGCTTATTCGGCCATCAGCGCCAACAACCTGAACCGCACCTTGACCATCTTGACGGTCGCGACCATCCTGATAGCCTTGCCGAACGTGGTCTTTGGCATGTACGGCATGAACGTGCGCCTGCCGTATGAGCATGCCAAGTGGGCCTTCGAGGCTATCGTCAGCCTGAACGTCTTCATCATCGCGCTCGTCATCTTCATCGTCCGCAAAAAACGCGTCATCTAACAGATAAAAACACGTTAAACTTGTCTATGGTACGATTGGTAAGTGAAAGTTTATACTGAGAAAATTATAAAGGACGTGCAGTCATTACGCTTGCAAGGTAAAACGTACCGGGAAATTAATCAGATACTAGGCTTATCAATCCCAAAATCGACGCTAAGTTATTATTGCAGGAATGTTGATCCCGGCGAGAATTATAGGAAGCGCATACAAGCCGACACCGCTAAAAGACTGGCTTACGTTCAGGAGTTAGCCGTTGCGAAGAATAGACAAATCTTTGAAAGCAAGCTTGCAGGCTTAAGAAAAAACTCTCAATATGCCGCCAGCTTAATCCGCGAGATACCTGTTGCCAAGATAGCCCTGGCCATGCTTTACCTTGGCGAGGGCGCTAAATGGAAAAGCCACCGGGCTCCTCAGTTGGGAAGTTCCGACCCCAGGATAATAAAAATTTACTTGAGCCTTCTAGAGACTTGCTACAAAGTCGAGCGCAAGACCATTCGGTGCGCAGTACAGCATCGGGCCGACCAAGACAGCACCAAACTGCTTAATTATTGGTCAAAAATAATGGGAATACCTAAGAAACAGTTTTATCCAAGTTACATCGATAAACGTACAATTGGCAAGCCGACCAAAAAAACCGATTACAAAGGAGTGTGCGTTGTAAATTGTCCGGGTACGCATATACAGCTTGAACTTGATATAATGGCTGATATCATTAGTGATGCTTGGGGCATTGGCGCAGTTGGCTAGCGCGCTTCCGTGGCACGGAAGAGGTCATCGGTTCGAATCCGATATGCTCCACCAGATTTATTGCTTAACGGACACCGTAGACGTACAATTAAGGTACTAACTTTGGGGGAGTAACAGTGGGTTTTATAATTTTTCTTATAGTTGTGGCGCTGTTCCTAATCGCCAGCGGCGTGCGCATCATCAACCAGTACGAGCGCGGCGTGGTCTTCCGCCTGGGCAAGGTCCGTCCAGGGGTCAAGGAGCCGGGCCTGCGTCTGATTATCCCGATCGTCGACCAGCTGAAGAAGGTCAACCTGCGTATAATCACCCTGCCCATAGAATCGCAGAAGATCATCACCAAGGACAATGTCTCTATAGACGTGTCGGCCGTGGCCTATTACAAAGTGACCGACCCGATAAAGTCCATCGTAGAGATCGAAAACGTCATCTCGGCTACCTATCAGATCGCTCAGACCACGGTACGCAACATCGTCGGCCAGACCAGCATGGACGACATCCTGAGCGAAACGGCCGCCATCAACGAAAAGATCAAGACCATCCTGGAAACTTCTACTGAGAAGTGGGGCATTTACGTCAGCACGGTCGAGGTGAAAGACATCCAGCTTCCGGACACGATGCAGAGGGCCATGGCCAAGCAGGCCGAGGCCGAAAGGGAAAAGCGCGCCAAGATTATCGCGGCCGAAGGCGAAGCCCTGAGCGCCCAGAAGCTGGGCGAGGCGGCGGATGTCATCTCTAAGCACCCGATAGCCCTCCAGCTAAGGAACCTGCAGGTCCTGAACGACATCGCGGTAGAGAAGAACAGCACCATAGTCTTCCCGGCGCAGTTCATGGACACGGTCAAAAGCGTAAAAGACTTCATGGGCAAGGAACACGCCTAAACCAACCCTTGGAATGTTCTGACAGCCTGTTAATATTATGATATAATATTAACAATATGACAGATAATGGCGAGAGGCCTGATTCGGCAATGACGCATCCCGCGGTCGAACTTATGATGGAGCGGCAGGCGTCCGGCAGCCAGCGCGGCGAGCGGGAAGACGGCCGTGTGCTGGCCGTAGCCGTAGAAGGCGGCGGCGCCCGCGGAACGATCTCGGCGGGTATGTGCATAGCGCTTGAAAGATTGGGACTGGTGGATACGGTGGACGTCATCTACGGGACGTCGTCCGGCGCTCTTAACGGCTCGTATACGGCCGCCGGCCAGGCAGCCGAGGGTTCGGCCAACTACGAGGACACGGCCAACTTCCGGCTGGTTAATCCCCTGAGGTGGTTGATCGGTCGCAAGATAGTAGACCACGATTACCTATTTGACGAAATCGTAAGAGACCGCAGACCGTACAGCGAGGAAGGTTTGGCCGCCGGTCCTGACTTCCGCGCGATAGCAGTTGATCTGGAGGATAAGACGCTTGCCGTGCTACAGGACTTTGAGGACACCGATGAACTTAGGACCGGGGTGCGGGCCAGTGGTTCCATGCCCTTGGTGACGTACCCTACCATGTTTAGAGGGAGATACTATATTGACGGCGGAATATTGGAGCCTGTCGGCCATGGATCGGCCCTGGAAGAAGGCGCTACCGACGTCCTGGTCCTAAGGACGCGCCCGGCCGACGCTGACAAAAAGCCTGAACCATCACTGGCGCGCCGGGCTATCCGCAGAAGAGACCCCGAGTTAGCGGATCTGGTGGACGGCGTGCATGAACGTTATAACGAGATGGCCAGGGACCTGCAGGCGCAAACCGAAGACGGCGGCCCGGTCCTTCAAATCGCGCCCCCGTCCGACGTTATCAAGATCGCGCGAGGCGAAAGATCTGTCGCCAAGATACAGCAGGGTCTGATTGTCGGCGCCACCGCTTGTACTAACCTGTTATCTACCGTAAAATAACTTAGTCGTGGCTCTGTAGCTCAGTTGGTAGAGCAGAGGCTTGAAGAGCCTTGTGTCCACAGTTCGAGTCTGTGCGGAGCCACCAAAACACCACGCGGGTGTAGCTCAGTTGTTTAGAGCGCGTCCTTGCCAAGGACGAGGCCACGGGTTAGAGTCCCGTCACCCGCACCAAATCGACACCCAGAAAAGCTCCCTTGACCGGGAGCTTTTTGCTTATTGATCCGCCGTACGGTTTCAACCTACGTCCGGTCAGGTCGACCAAAAGAGACAAGATGTGCCGCTTTCTTGATTGCAATGACGGTTATAACTTCTTGGTAGCAGCTATAGTTTTAATCTGGCCATCGTGGCCGGTCTGGAGCCGCCTTATAAAGTTTGGACAATTGGGATGCAAGAAGAAAACAACTTCCCTGGCACTTAAACACAAATACAGTATGATTAAGGCATGAATCAACAACCATACCAACTTTCTGAAAGCGTAAAAATACTAAAAACGAATGACATTTACAATGTATACATCACCAAAGACAATGTATATTTTGTAGCGATTGACAAATGTTCACCTGCGCTCAAGAAGCTCAAGCGTACGTACGCAAGCATTAATCGTGCCGGCATATACTTCGGCGCCTTAGGTGCACTCATCACGGCCATACCTACCGAGATCTTTGTTATGCCCAAAATTAAACGAGAGCGTGAAGCCGTCTTAGATAACCTGCGTAACGTCAGCCTAGACGAACTGAATAGGTTACCAGGATATGGTGCGCCCAAGCACGACGTTCAGTTCGAAGAACGCAAAAAGGACCGCTATAGAGTGCATATGGGCGAAAACTGGCTTCTTCTTGACGGTCAGAGTGCTCGTGATTTGCAATCAGCGATACAGTAGTCTAGTCTTTTTATATCTGTTAAAGCATACTTTGCTAGCATTTGTATAAAGTTACAATTTCAGCAACAATGCTACACCAATATGACACCTAAAAAAGCTCCCATGATCAGGAACTTTTGTTTATTGATCCGGTCAACGGTTTCAACTTAGGTCCGGATATGTAGGTCTAACGAGACAAAAAGAGCTAATTTCTTGATTGAAGCGACGGCTATAACTTATATCTGATTGGTTGCGTAAGTCGATGGTTTAACGTAGGGCGGCACCAGGATAGCATAGTTTTCTTTAGAAATAGTATTGTGGAATGCATGATTCACCTTTGCGATTTGACGAAGCAGGGCATCAACCGAAACCAAAAATATTGCCGCTAGGGCTCTCACGACTTTCTGGATTATACTGTCGGTCAATTCACTACCGCTTTCGGCTTTGAGCAGTTTGTCAATCTCCGCATTTAATAAAGTAGTCGGCATTAACAAGTGGCCGGCCAGCGAATAGGCCTGGTCTTCGATTGTCGTCAGGTTCTCAGCGCTTACTGCATTGTGGAATGCTTCATACGAGTCAGTATCTGATATAGGAAACTGCTCTAGATGGGCGGTGTGTAGAATCCGATGGCTCAACTCGTGAGCGATACCAAATCTAGCGCGGTCAACTTGTGTCTCAAACACGTTCTGGTCCATTACGATAACCTCGCAGTTATCTGCTATAAACGTTTCCGTATCTTTAAGCGAAGTTAAGCCGGGCACAATAAGCAGCCCAACGCCTTCTTTGTCACATATTTTCTCAATGTGTATGGGTAATAAGCCTTGCTGGCCGTGTTTCTTTAGGAAAGCTGACGCTATCATGGACAGCTCTTCATCAGAGATTATAGGTACATAGGGAGGAGTATCCATTACTCAGTTTTCTCTCCGATCAGAAGGCTAGTAAGTTGCTCGATATCGTCTTCTGTCAGCTTATCTTTGCGCATCTTGCGATAGAAAACCGGTAAAAATCGGGGAACAACTGGATTGGCGTAGGTGTCTTCTGGTACAGACCTACGACTTGCGGCTGCTAGATCCGAGAACTCAATCCAAGTTTCTGAGCCTAGCTGTATAGAGTACGCCTTTGACAAGGCTTTAAGCTTATCGATGTCAGAAGGGGGGGTGATTAGCCCATTCTCGAGACGTGATATGTAGGCCACGTCATAACCGGTGTTTTGGCAGAGTTGTCTTAGTGTTAGGTCTAGCCCTAGCCTACGCTCTTTGATGAAGCCAGTGAAGGTAGTATGCATGCTTTTTTGCTCCTTTACGATGTTGTTATCATAGTACAACATTACAACATAAGTCAATAACCCACCTCTTATAGTAAAAATTTTTCAGCTGTTGTATTTGAAAATCAACACTGCTATAATAAAAAATGTGGTCTTAATGTAACAGAAAGGAGCCAATTATGGCAGCAGAAACCCACAAGAAGACATACAAAATTTATGTTGACGGCGTTGAGAAGACTGTCGATCACGACGTTCTTACCTATGATGAGGTTGTACGCCTATTCATTGCGCAACCGGTCGAAGGTACTATTTATGCAGTGAGCTTTGAGCACGCCAAGGACCCACACGAGGGGGAACTTGTCTCTGGCCAGTCGGTTGTTATTAAGAACAACACGGAGTTCGATGTCGATGACACTGGTCGATCTTAGTCCTGATCTCGCCAGATTGGTTGAGGAGGAGTATGACATTGAGGTGCGGGATGGCAACTTACTCATCCATCACGTACCCTATGTGAACAGCGCAGGTGAAATTGCACGGTGCATCCTTGTCTCAGAGCTTTCGACCAACGGTGAGCGAACAATCGTGCCTGGTCGGCATGAAATTTGGATTGTCGGTGAAGTGCCATACGATCACGAGGGCAACAAGATTAAGATCATCGTTGATGAAAATCAGGTCGACTACGGCGGCGGGCTCGTAGCGTGTTGTCGGCTATCGGGCAAACCGAGTGGCGAGATGCCAAAGGATTATCACCAAAAAATCACCAATTACGTTCTCAACGTCTTAGGACCGTCTGTACGAGCAATCGATCCGAAGGTTACGCACAAGAACGCACCACCCCGAGAGCGGTCTGAGGAGGAGTCCGTCTTCCGCTACCATGACTCGGCGTCAAGTCGCTCCGGATTGAGCGCGGTAACCGGTAAGCTAAAGCTTGGCAAGGTCACCATTGTCGGTATCGGCGGAACCGGTTCTTACATCTTGGACTTAATCGCTAAGACACCGATTAATGAGATTCACCTGTTCGACGACGATGTGCTCTACGCCCACAATGTCTTTCGCGCTCCCGGGGCGGCCGGCGCTCGAAGAGGTACGAGAAACCCCTACCAAGGTCGCATACTTCGCTGCCAAGTATAACGTAATGCGACGCAACATTATTCCCCATCCTGCTCGGATTACCGAGGACAACATTGATGAGCTTAGCGGCATGGATTTCGTATTCCTGTCGATGGACGCAGGTCCGACGAAGCGGACTATCATCGAGTACCTGCAACAGCATGAGATCTCGTTCGTTGACTGTGGCATGGGAGTCCAGCGTCAGGAGAACTCGCTCCGCGGTAAAGTGCGCGTCACCGCCGGAACCATTGGTCACTACGACCATCTATCGCACCGCGTTTCGTATGCTGACGTGAACGCCAATGAGTACGACTGGAATATTCAGACCGCTGACCTGAATATGATGAATGCAGCAATGGCAGTTTTGAAGTGGAAAAAGAGCGTCGGCTATTATGTCGACACTAAACACGAACTGAACAGCATATACGTTGTCGTAAGCAACCAGATGTTGAGCGGGGATATAGCTGAATGAAACAGTCTACCTTTATCCCACAATTCGTGGAGACTGTTCCTGAAAAACTTGAGAAAGGGCGGCTATACATCTCGATCCACTTCCGAACCGCCTCCCACCTGTGCGCATGCGGCTGCGGTACAAAAGTGGTCACTCCGATTAAGCCTGCGAAGTGGGCACTAACTTACGACGGTGAGACAGTATCTCTTTGGCCTTCGATTGGGCGGTGGCAGCTGCCATGCAAATCTCACTATATAATCCGTCAGAATAAGGTGCTCTGGCGGCGCGCTTTTAATAAGGAAGAAATGAAAGAGGTACTCACACAGGACGCACACGACCTAAGCGATTACTACCGAAACCGCCGAAAGGTTGGTTTAGGTGATGAAGTCGAGACAAACGAACGTCCACACGATGTGGATGAATAAGTGCTTATCGAGCTTCTCATAATTAGCCGAGAAACGCACCCATGTTAGAACGGTCGCCAAAAAGTTATAACCGTATAACATTATGAAGTTCTGACCCAACTTAGATTTCAGCCCTTTGACCACTTATAATTGTAGCTACACTTTGGTTAATAATGCTACACCAGACATACGATAAGTCGACTTACTCGTTTTGATATACTGAAACCATGCAGAAAATAGCTACGCGGGTGTTTATCTATGCCTCAATCGCCTTCGGTATCTTAGGTATTTTGGTGGTTCTTACATCTTCGGAGAGGGATATTGATAACTCCGATTTGAACAAGCTGTTGATGAAACTTCTGATGATAACCGTTTTTATCATCCTGCCCTCATTCGCGTTAAGCGTTGCCAGTAAGTATTTAAATGGTAAATCTTAGTTCAAACTTGCTGACGTACTTTTAGCTCATGCTACAAGACGAGGCGTTAGATATTTTGAAGTTGGGGCACAACGTGTACCTGACCGGTGCTGCCGGCAGCGGCAAAACTTACGTGCTCAACCAGTACATTAAGTACTTACGCGAGAATCATATCGTCGTTGGCGTGACAGCCAGCACGGGAATTGCCGCCACGCACATGAACGGCATGACCATACATTCATGGGCCGGCTTAGGGATTGGCGAATCGATTGATATCGAACGCATCCTGACCAAATCCAGTCTCAAAAAGCGCATGGCCGAAGCACGGGTCTTGATTATTGATGAAGTGTCGATGCTTGATGGACATATACTCGACGCGGTCGATACCATTACGCGGGCCTTCAAAAATCAGTCAAAACCGTTTGGCGGCTTACAGGTAGTGTTGAGCGGGGACTTGTTTCAACTGCCGCCGGTGACACGATCCGGGGAGCCGTTTTTTGTATTTGATTCCGCGGCTTGGAAATCAATGGGTCTCAAGATATGTTACCTGGAAGAGCAGCATCGCCAGGACGACAGCAACCTTCTGGGTATCCTCGGCGCCATACGCTCTAACAGTGTTGATGAGGCGCACTTCGAGGAGCTTAGCGAACGCATGAAACCGGCGCCGGGCGGCGAGGACATCATAAAGCTGTATACCCATAATGCCCATGTGGATGACATCAATACGACAGAACTTGGCAAATTGAAAACCGAAGCCAAGACTTATCATATGACCAGCCGCGGGCGGCAGAACGCGGTCGAATCGCTAATCAACCGGTGCCTGGCGCCCGAGCAACTGCTTCTCAAAGTTAACTCCGAGGTCATGTTCGTGGCCAACAATCCGGCCAAGCAGTTTTATAACGGCACGCTCGGCAAGGTCGTTAAATTCAATGACGACAATCAGCCGGTCGTGCAGACCAAACATCGGCTGATAACCGTTGACGAACATACCTGGAAGACGGAAGACGGCGACCGAACTATCGCCGAAGTCACCCAGCTACCACTGCGGTTGGCCTGGGCGATTACCATTCATAAGAGCCAGGGTATGAGCCTGGACGCCGCGGAGATAGACCTGTCCAAGTCGTTTGAGCCGGGCATGGGCTACGTGGCTTTGTCGCGGGTCAGAAGTATCGAAGGGCTGTACATCAAGGGCATCAATAATATGGCGATGGTGGTCAATCCGCAGATCATTGAGTTGGACGTGAAGCTGAAGGCCCGGTCCGAGCAAGCGATTTCCGGACTAAAGACAATCGGCAAAGAAACGATTGAGCGGCACCATCAGACTGTCCGCCGCGCTTTGCGGCCTGAAGAAGACAGGTTGCTGGAAGATTATGATAAAGAAGTCTTTAAGAAGTTAAAGGCATGGCGCACCAAACAGGCCGCGGGCCAGAGCGTGCCGGCCTATGTAATTTTGCCCGATAAGACGCTGAAGTTAATCGCCGCCATACAGCCGAAGGATACCCAGCAGTTATCGCGCATTAGCGGTATCGGTCCCCAAAAGCTGGAAAAATACTCGGCAGATATTCTCAAGTTAATGAAATGACCTTGGCGTGCCATTTGATCTGCTGCTCGGCAGGAAGACGTATGAGATATTCGCTTCATATTGGCCCAAGCAAAAAGGCATGGTGGCCGACCCGTTCAATAAAGCTAAAAAATACGTGGTATCGGATGAACCGATAGACCTTACATGGAAAGAATCGATTCTTATAGATGATGACGCCGCGGCCAAGCTCAAGGCTTTGAAAAAAGAGGACGGCCCGCAGTTTCACGTATGGGGCAGCAGCGTGCTTAACCAGACACTCCTGAAGAACGATCTGGTTGATGAGCTGCGGCTCAGGATATATCCCGTTACGCTCGGGCCCGGAAAGCGTTTGTTCGCGGAGGGAACGATCCCCGCCGCTTTTAAGCTACTGGATACCCAGCCTTTGCCAAGCGGCATCATCCTGGCCAACTACAAAAGAGCCGGCGAAGTTAAGACCGGGTCGTTCTAGCTATTGCACAAAGCTAGACCTCGAGCATGCCGTGGAGTATCATTAATGTAGGATTACACTATGACAGCGAAGAACTGGACAACATTATTCAAAGACTATAAGGGCCAGTGGGTGGCCCTTAAAGATGACGAAACTACCGTTATAGCGTCAGGCAATAAACTGCCTGAAGTTATTCGTAAGGCTACCGACAAGGGATACGATAAGCCTATCCTTACGAAAGTGCCAAAGAAAGATATGACGTATATAGGTTCATTGTGAGCCGCGGCCTCATCTTTCCATACAAACAAATTGATGGCCGTTTGCGTCCTATAATTCCCATAGAGCTAAAACATACAACAATAGTACGCTATGAAGTGCTGGTAGATTCAGGCGCGGATACTTGCATCATCCCGGGCGACATCGGGCGTGCAATGGGAATTGACGTTGAATCTGGAACTCCTTTTGAATTAGGAGGCGTAACAGGGCAAAAGCAGACCGGCTATTTTCATTCAGTGACCCTTAAGGTGGGCAAGCATAGCTACCGAACAAAGGTTGGATTTATGGATAATATGCGGGAAGGCTCTTTTGGAATGGTGGGGCAAAAGGGCTTTTTTGACCGCTTTGCCATCAAGTTTGATTACGCTGAGCGCAAGCTAATATTGCATAAGAAGCAATGGGTTTAAAAAAGCTATGACCAAAGACATCGAACCTCGCGTCTATAGGCAAAGGATCGTCCTGGAGGGGCATTACGACATTGAATTTGACGGTGACGTGATGAAGAAGTTCCTGAACAAGCTGTCTAAAGAAATAGATATGCGAATTTTTGCAGGGCCTTTTTGCTACCCGCCGGATCGCTGGAACGACCCCGACGGCATACCGTTGCAAGATTGGAATGGCTTCGTGATGTGGCTGGAGTCGGGCAGTCATTGCTACGTGTTCCCCAAGGTCAAATTCTTTACCGTCGATGCCTACAGCTGTAAACCGTTTAAGTCCGAGAGCGTTGCCACCTTCACCAAGACTTTCTTCCAATCCGACGATATGCAATTTAGAGAGGTGTGAGACCCTGCTTATGAAGTTACCGTTCTTAGGAACATGGTTTGTTCTGAATGGCGGGTCAACAAGTAAGCTGAATCATCATCACGGCAACAAGGCGCAGAATTTTGCTTTTGATTTTACGAAGGTCAATAAAGTTGGCAAGTCATTCAAGAACGATGGTAAAAGCAACAAGGATTACTTTTGTTTTGGCGAGTCTGTATTAAGTTCGGGCGATGGCGTAGTCGTGGAAGCCGTGGACGGCGTGAAGGATAATAAGCCGGGCAACGGCAACTACCTGGCCGGAGCGGGAAACTACATCGTCATAAGACATGCCTATAAGGAATACTCATTCATCGCCCATCTGCGGAACGGCAGTATTAGCGTGAAAGCCGGGGATTCCATAAGTGTCGGCGACCGGCTCGGCGAATGCGGCAACTCCGGTACGTCATTCGCGCCGCATTTGCACTATCATCTGCAAGACTCTGACATTTTGGTAACTTACGCTTGTAACTATGATGCTTCCGACCTTTCCAAAGGCAACTTCCCGACCAAGATTGATTTTGAAGAATCCGCAGCCGGTATACAGGTCCAGTTTTCTAACGTAATAGTGAATGGAAGCAATAAACAGATCCATAGCCCGAAGCGCGGTGAACTGGTGAGCAATCAAACCTGATATCATAAGCTTATGTCTGGAATAACTGACCTGAAACAGACACTAAGTTCGCTCAAGGTGGTTTGTGATGATGTGGAATATGGGTTTGCCAGTCTTGCGGATGATTCAAAGATTGATCGCGACAAGGTTCTGGCTACTTTTCAGGAGAATGGGCGGCTGGCCGTAATCGCCCCAAAGGATTATCTTGATTCGCTAGACATAGAGAGCGAAGGCCCGTACGCCAAGCTGACCATAGATGTGCATACGTCGCTTGAGCTGGTCGGCCTAACAGCTGTCATGGCTAGCAAGCTCGCCGAGCACGGCATATCCGCGAACGTAGTAGCGGCGTTTTATCACGACCACGTTTTCGTCCAGTATGATCTTCGCGAAAAGGCAATCGGCCTGCTTGAAAACTTGAAAGACGATTAGTCATGCCCAAGTATGATTTTATTGTGGCGGGGCGGTGGCGGAATCATGAGGCCGTGCGGGAAGTTCTGGGTATTATTCGCGACAGCGGCAAGACGGCTTATTGCTTCATAGAAAACCTGTACGAGGGCGAAAAGCTGGAGTTTGACCTCAAGGACGTCGAACCGACAATCAGCGGCCTAGAAAAATTGCCGCAGGACGATGAGTTCATAAAGAAGATATTCGATATAGACATGGCCGGTGAAAAGAACGCGGCTAACTTCTTGCTGGTCCTGCCCGCAGGAATCTCAGGTCATATAGAAGCCGGCGTTGCTTATGGCCTGGGCAAGCCATGCTATGCGGTCGGCGAGCCGGAGAAGACCGAAACCCTGTATTCCATCTTCGACAAGATTTTCGCTACGAATTATGAGTTGCGAGAGTGGCTTCTTAATCAAAGTTGACTCTGAACTGGTATTGTGCTAATGTAATAGTATTGTTTATTTGATCCGGGTTTATAGCCAAAGTTACTCGACTCAACCAGACGATCGCAGTAACAACTATAAAGCAAGGATCTTTTTTAATGTCTTATAATTACCGACCAAGTCATAAACGGGCCCGGACAGCTTATTCCTCATCCAATCATAAGCGGCGCCCAATCAACCAGCGCGGGAAGAAATATATCAACCCGGAGCTCTTCGTTAAGGCCGCTACGGTCGCTGAGACCGAAGCCTACGTTCCGCAGCATAAATTCACGGATTTTCCGCTGGACGCGCGCTTGCAGGCAAATCTTAGCGCCGTAAGCTACATAACTCCTTCGCCTATCCAGGATCAGACCATTCCGGCTGCTCTGAGCGGCCAGGATATCATCGGCATCGCCAGTACCGGCACCGGCAAGACAGCAGCCTTCCTGCTGCCCATTCTTCAGAAGCTTCTTTCTGATCGCAGCGCGGCCGCCCTCATCATCGCCCCGACCCGTGAGCTCGCCCAGCAGATCGAAACCGAAAACCGGGCGCTCGGCAGGGGAACTGGCCTGCGCGACACCCTGCTGATCGGCGGCACCAACATGGGCGGTCAGCTACGCGACTTGCGCCGCCGCCCGAACATAGTCATCGGCACGCCGGGACGCATCAAGGACCACTTGCAGCGCGGCTCTCTCAAACTGCAGCACTTCAACCTGGTGGTGCTCGATGAAGTAGACCGCATGCTGGACATGGGTTTCGTCAAAGACGTCACGACCATCCTGAGCAACACCAGTCCCCAGAAGCAGTCGATGTTCTTCTCGGCCACCATCGACCAGAAAGTCCAGGGCTTGATCAATACCTTTACCAAAGACCCCCTAATAGTTTCACTAAAAGCCAGTTCGGCCAGCGAGAACGTGCACCAAGACGTCGTAAAGTACCGCGGCAACAGCGATAAGCTGGATAAACTGCACGACCTGTTAATAAGCGAGAAAGTAGCTAAAGTTATCGTCTTTGACGAAACCCAGCGCAATGTCGAGCGGCTTGGCAACGAATTGTCCGCCCGCGGTTTTTCTACTGACGCCTTGCACGGCGGCAAGACGCAGGGCCAGCGCCGGCGCGCCCTGGCACGCTTTAAGAATAACGAGGTCAACGTGCTGGTAGCCACCGACGTGGCCGCCCGCGGCATAGACGTCGTCGACATCACCCACGTCGTCAACTACTCGGTGCCGAACGACTACGAAGACTACATCCACCGCATCGGCCGCACCGGCCGGGCCGGCCGCGTGGGTTACGCCATGACATTCGTGTCCGCCTGAACTTTTAGAAGCCCTAGCCTCTGTGGCACCGGCTTCCGTGTTTCTGCTATGCTAATTGGATGAGTCATTCGGGGTTCATCGGCCAGGCAGCTGCGGTTCTGGCGCTGATGGCGCTGGTACCTTATGTGCGCAGCATATTGCAGGGCAAGACCAAGCCGAACCGCGCCAGCTGGTTCATATGGCTCGTCATAAATTCCTGCATACTTGCGAGCTATCATTACTCCGGCGCGACTACTACCATCTGGCTTAACCTGGCTTATGTGGTGACTACCCTTACAGTCTTCCTGCTGTCGTTAAAATACGGAGTCGGCGGGCATAGCCGTCTTGATATATCCTGCCTGATAGGGGCGGGGCTTGGCTTAGGTTTATGGTGGCTTACGAACAATCCTGTGACCGCGCTGTATCTGAACATATTCGTGGATGCCCTAGGCTTCATCCCGACGCTTAAGAAGGCATACCTGCAACCCGGAACCGAAAATAAACTGGGGTGGAGCATAAGCGCCTTTGCCAATGCGCTCAATGTGGCCGCGCTTACCAGCTGGCAACTCAAGATAGTCCTATTCCCTGTATATAACTTCATTTTCAATACTACTGTAGCCCTATTGCTATATAAAACGATCCGCAAGAAACTGCTCTCGATTGATTGATATTAATCACAGTCTTAAACTGTGGAAAAGCTGCCCGATTTACCCCTAATCATGGTATGATTAAGGATAAGTGCTTTAGGGTGCTCATTGAGGGTAATGAAAAAAAGAAAAATCTTGAGGCAAAGTGTAGCGTCTGTGGGCCAGTTTTTGCGTACCTCGCTTCTTCCAGGCGCCAAAAGGGCCGGCAAACATTTTTCTTATCACGTATGGCTAGGGGCGCTACTGGCGCATCACCACATAGCCCGGCGGCCCCATGAACATCTCCGCGGGCGCTGGGACTGGTACGACCGTTGGCATAATCATAAATACCATAACCATGTGCACGGTGGCGTAGCGGGCGCCACTTTCGCTGTAGCGCTGGTTATGTGCCTGATCAGCTACAGCCATGTGCGGGCGCTGTCAGATCTGAGCGACAGCTGGGACTTTAGCGATGCCTCGCAATACACCCTGGACACCGGGGTCGAAACCAATGGTTCCGTAGCTCGGTTGAAGGCACAGAATTACGCGTCGGACGCCAACACCGTGGCCCTGTTCCACATGGACGAAAGCTCGGGCTCGACCGCCAGCGATAGCTCCTCGAACGGTAACGATGGCACCGTTAGCAATGGGACTTTCGGCACAGGCAACCTGAATAACAGTCTGAGCTTCAACGGTACATCCTCATCCGTGGGCGTACCCGATTCAGCCTCTCTGTCACTGGCGCAACAGAATACCCTGGAGGGCTGGACGAAGCTTAACAATGCCTTTTCAGCGGGCGGCGACTCGCAAAGGCAAAGCATAGTCGACAAGGGCGACTACCAGCTTTATTACGATAACGAGACTGGCAAGGTCACGTACGAACTGGCTGACAAGAATGCCACTACCTGGAGTTTGGCCGGCGGCAATGACACCGGAGGGAGCTGGGACACCAATGGCAAACGCTCGGTAAACGCCCAGGTCAAGATCGGCAGTGACATATATGTTGGCATAGGCGTGGACGTTGGCGACGCCGAAGTCTGGAAGTGGGATGGTAGCGCCTGGACTCAGATAGGGGGCGGCGCGGGCGCCGTGAATGGCAGCTGGGACGGCAATACTTACGAAGGAGTATACTCATTGGCCACGGACGGCACGAATCTTTACGCCGGGCTTGGCGTGTCTGCCGGCGACGGCGAAGTCTGGAAATGGGACGGCTCATCCTGGACCAAGATTGGCGGCGACAGCCTGCACTCCGGCTGGACCAACTATGCCGAGGAAGTGTGGACGCTTGATTACTTCGGAGGCAACCTATATGCCGGCATCGGCTCATCCGCGAATGACGCCGAAGTCTGGGAGTGGGATGGAAGCACCTGGACCAAGATCGGCGGCGACAGCGTCAACTCCGGCTGGACCACCAACTACGAGATGGTCGCGGCATTAACCGATGATGGCACTAACTTGTACGCCGGCCTGGGCGTGACCGCCGGCGACGGCGAAGTCTGGAAATGGGACGGCTCGTCGTGGACGAAGATCGGAGGGGACAGCATAAATTCAGGGTGGGACAACACCATAGAAAGTGTAAGGTCCCTGCGCTACTTCGGAAGCACGTTGTACGCCGGACTTGGGGATACGGCCGGCGATGCTGATGTATGGACATGGAACGGCTCGTCATGGACCAAGATTGGAGGTGACGGCATCAATTCGGGCTGGGCGGCCAGTACGTACGAGCAGGTCGGCGGGTTCGCGTACGACGGAGTTAATCTGTATGTAGGTTTGGGTATCAGCAACGGCGACGGCGAAGTCTGGAAATGGGGCGGTTCGTCTTGGACCAAGATTGGCGGCGACGGGCAGGATTCAGGTTGGTCTACCGCTCAAGGCGATACTGTTAATACTCTGATGTATGACAGCGGCAAGCTATATGTGGGCACGTATGATTCCGCCGGCAGCGGCCTGGAGTATTCATGGGACGGATCATCGTGGACACAGCTTGGCGGCGATTATGTGAATAAGAGCTGGGGCTTTTACGGTGTCAGCGCCGTACAGGTGATGCAGAACATAGGGGGTTATCTATACGCCGGTCTTGGCAACACTGCGGGCTCTTCTTTGGTGTGGCGCTACGACGGCTCCTCCTGGACCTTGATAGGCGGCCAGGGCATCAATAATAGCTGGGACGCTAATACTTACGAGCAGGTAATGAGCATGGCCAGCTACAACGGCCATTTGTTCGTCGGGCTAGGCACTACTGCCAACGACGCCGAGGTGTGGGAGTGGGACGGCTCCTCATGGACCAAGGTCGGCGGCGACAGCGTCAATTCCGGCTGGGGCGCTAATTATGAAGAGGTTGATTCAATGGCATCCTACGGAGGATACCTGTACGCCGGTCTTGGGGCTTCCGCTAACGACGCTGAAGTCTGGCGCTACGACGGAAGCACCTGGTCCAAGGTTGGAGGCGACAGCGTCAATTCCGGCTGGACAACCAATTACGAGAGGGTCGTGTCAATGGCCGTCTATGATGGCAAGCTGGTAGCTGGACTAGGTAGCTCGGCTGGTGACGCTGAAACCTGGATCTGGAATGGTTCATCGTGGTCGAAATTCGGCGGCGACGGACTTAATAGCGGTTGGCCGAACTCGACGTACGAAGAAGTGGAATCACTGATACCGTATAACGGCAAACTGTACGCCGGGCTTGGCAGTAGCGCCGGCGATGCTTCGCTATGGGTATGGGACGGCACCTCCTGGTCGGAAATGGGCGGGGACGACATAAACAGCAGCTGGATAACCGGTACCTATGAAAAGGTCAAGACACTGGCAGTTTACGACGGCGACCTATATGCCGGGCTTGGCAATACCGCGGGTGATGGAGAGGTCTGGAAATATAGCGGCGGCTCATGGACCAAGATCGGCGGCAATAGCATAAATAGCGGCTGGACCAATACCGTGGAGGAGATTGAGTCATTCAGCGCGTATAAGGGCAAACTCTATGCGGGCAACGGACTTTCGACCAATGCCGACGGTCTGGTATGGAGCATAGGCAATAACGCGTATCTACAATCCAGCACTAGTTCGTTCGATACCAATTGGCACCACATAGCAGCGACCTATGATGGCGCTACCATGAAGATATACATTGACGGCACTCTGGATTCGTCCAAGGCGGCCAGCGTATTCCTGCCCGATAGCTCCCGGTCGCTACTTATTGGCACCGGTTATGGGGGTAGAGAGTATGGCAAACCTGCGGCCTATTTCGACGGCAAGCTGGATGAGATACGTATAAGCGATACAGCTCGCACGAGCTTTAACAGTCTGCCCTATAGCTCGACCTTGCAGACTATTACCTTGAACGACGCGGTGCGCCAGAGCGGTGTCTGGCACTGGGACTCTTTCCTGACGGATGAGACAACCAACGGCGGCAGTATAAGCTATCGGCTTTCCGACGACGATGGCACGACCTGGAAATATTGGAACGGTTCGGCGTGGGTTCAATCATCCAGCACCAGCGAGGCTAACTCTGGCAGCGAAGTGAGTACGAACATATCGACTTTCCCGGTCACCTTCAGCGGCCTGAAGTGGCAGGCCGTGTTGCACGGAAACGGTTCGCAGAGAGTAACGCTCAATGGGGTCACGCTGGCAGCGACCGCTGACAGCACAGCGCCAAGCGTGGCAGGCTCTTCAATCAGCGCATCCAAGGTGGCCGGCGGATCTTCGCTGGCTTCCAACGCTTGGACCAATGGCAGTTCCCCTGATTTCAACTGGTCGGCCGGGACTGATTCCGAGGCCGGGGTCAAAGGCTACTGCGCCTATCTTGGCACTGACGATACGGCGGACCCGGTGACAGCCAAGGGCTTGCTTGGGTCCAGCCCGGTCAGCACCGGCAATAATTGCCAGTTCATAGTCAGCGGTACCGACCTTAACCTCGCTACAGCAGGATATCTGGCTACGCCGCTGACCACCAGCTCGTCGCCATATTATCTGACACTCAAGGCTATTGATAATGCCGGCAACATTTCCGGCGACGAAACCCAGTTTCACTTCCGGTTCGACAACACCACTCCGTCCAACCCGACGTTCATAAGCTCGCCGTCGGGCTTCGTGAATTCCAAGGACGTAACGCTGTCATGGGCGACCACCGGTTCAAGCGCCCCTAGTGATGACGATTCCGGCCTTGCCGGTCTGCAGTACCGCATAGGCAGCGGGGGCACCTGGTACGGTGATTCCCATAGCGGGTCCGGCGACAGCGGCGATCTTCTTGCCAACGACGGCTCGTACACCATGCAGAGCAGCCCCGACTTTCCCAACCTTATAGAGGGCATAAACACAATATACTTCCGTACGTGGGACCAGGCCGGCAATGTCACGACAGGCTACGTGACTGCCGCGCTCAAGATCAACACCAGCGGCGCCCCGAGCGAACCGCAGAACCTGACGGCCACGCCCGCCAGCAGTACTACCAACAACTTCGCGTTCAACTGGGATGCGCCCTCTTCCTTCGTAGGCGACGTCGGCAACCTGTCGTATTGCTACACGGTCAACACCCTGCCTTCTAGTTCCAGCTGTTCATTTACATCCAAGGGCATAACGAATCTGGCTTCGTCCGGCTACGCTACCCAGCCGGGCACCAATACCATATACGTCGTAGCTGAAGACGAATCGGGAAATATAAATTACGACAGCTATGCCTCGACGACCTTCACGGCTAATACGGCCGCGCCCGGCATACCGTTGAACGCGGACATAGTCGACGTATCAATAAAAGCTACCAGCAATTGGCGCCTAGCATTGACGTGGGACCAACCGTCAGACACGGGCGCCGGCGTGTCCAGCTACAAGATCTACCGTTCAACCGACAATGTGAATTTCAGTTCCGTAGGCTCCAGTTCCAGTACTACTTACATAGACGCCGGTCTTAGCCAGACCAAATATTACTATTACGTAAAAGCCTGCGACAATACCAACAACTGCGGCGCTCAGAGCAGCTCGGTCAACGATGTTCCTACGGGCAAATTCACCAGTCCGTCACTGCTGGTCGCCCAGCCCAACGTCAGCAATATAACTACCAAGCGGGCTACGATAACTTGGAGTACGGACCGGAGTAGCGATTCCAAGATAGCCTTGGGCACTACCAGCGGCAAGTACGGTGCTTCAGAGATAGCCAGCTCCAAGCAGGTCAGTGCTCACCAGATAGATCTTGATAATCTGGCAGCCGGAACCACGTATTATTTCGTGGCCAAATGGACGGATGAAGACGGCAATACCGGCACCAGCCAGGAGTTCACCTTCAGGACCGCGCCACCCCCGTCTCTCAAAGAAATCCATACTGCAAGCGTCGGACTCACCAACGCGACCATCCAATTTACTTCCAAGAACGCCAACAAGGTAGCTATATACTATGGAAAATCTGAATCCTTTGGCGGACTCAAGATCATAAACACCTCTACCAGCGAATCTACCTATGGCGTGGATCTTACTGGTTTGGACGACGGTTCCAAATATTTTTACAAACTGGTTTCCTACGACAGTGAAGGCAACAGTTACGACGGCAGTACCGCGTCCTTCACCACGCCGCAGCGGCCCAGGATCAGCAATCTGACCTTCCAACCCGTGAGCGGACAGCCTACCAGCACCCAGCAGGTCACATGGCAGACCAATGTGCCAGGTAACAGCACTATCACGTACGGCAAGGTCGGGACCAGCGGTACGGACGTGCAGGATTCCAAACTTACCACTGACCACGAAATTACCATCAGCGACCTGGAGGACGATAGCCAGTACTTCCTGCTGGCGCAATCAAGGGACAATAACGGCAACCTAGCTGTTTCAGACCGCCAGGTATTCCACACGGCCCTGGATACGCGCCCGCCGAAGATCAGCAATGTCACCGTAGAATCATCCATACGCGGTACGGGCGCGGAGGCCAGGGGCCAGGTCGTGGTATCGTGGCACACCGACGAGGCGGCCACCAGCCAGGTAGCATACGCCGAAGGTTCCGGCACCACGTCGTTCAACAACAAGACGGCCGAAGATAACGGACTGTCATTCGAGCACATAGTCATAGTTTCTGACCTTCCTACTTCCAAGGTCTACAGCATAGAACCGGTCTCGCACGACAAGGCTGGCAATGCTGGCACAGGCACCGTACAATCGGCCATAATCGGCCGGGCTTCGGACAGTGTGCTAACGATAGTACTTAACACGTTGAAGAACGTATTCGGATTCTGACATGGCTATCAGTCTTATAAAAGTCAATGACGTGACCCAGGACTTCCAGGTGGGAACTGAAACCATAACACCGCTTAAGAAGGTCAGCTTCGACATAGCGGAGAACAGCTTCAACATCATCTATGGTTCATCGGGCAGCGGCAAATCAACGTTGCTGAACGTGCTGACCGGACTTCAACGTCCTACCAGCGGTTCGGTACTGTTTGAAGGCCGCGAAGTCTACAGTCTGCCCTCTGACGATCTGGCGCATTTCCGCGCCAATCGTATTGGCTTCGTGTACCAGACTAACTACTGGGTAAAGAGCCTGAATGTCATCGACAACGTCGCCATGTCGCTTTATTTTCTGGGCTACAACAGGAGCAAATCCTACAAAGTCGCTATGAACGCCCTGGAGCGCGTGAATATGGGCGACTACGCCAAGAAATACCCGGTGTTGCTATCCGGCGGCGAGCAGCAGCGTATAGCGATGGCGCGCGCATTAGCCACGGATCCGCTGTTCGTTATTGCCGACGAACCGACCGGCAGTCTGGACAGTAAGAACGGCGACATGATAATGAATCTTCTTAGGAGTTGCCAGGAAGATCTGAAGCGTACGGTCATATTGGTCACGCATAACATGGAATACCTTCCTCTGGCGGACAAACTCCTGCACATAGAAGACGGCACCCTGCAGGAAATGCGGCAGGATTCGATCCATGCTACCACCCAGGAGCTTCTGCGCGACATGCAAAACCGTATAAATAGGCTGGCGAGAACCAAGCACCATGCAACAAGATAAACCTCCGTCGCCAAAGGCGCCGCCACAGAAGAAAAAGTACACGTCCATACCGCCGTCCATGCTTGTCTACATAGCCTGGCACAACCTTATACATAAGAAGCTGCGCACTTTCCTGACCATATTCGGCGTAATCATAGGTATAGGCGCGATCTTTTTCCTGCTGTCTTTTGGTATCGGCCTGCAGCGCCTTGTGACCAGCCAGGTAGTCGGCAATCAATCCGTGAAATCAATCGATGTTTCTACCCCGAACTCCAAGATTATCAAGCTTGACCAGACCAGTTTCGTAAAGATGAAAAACCTGCCCCATGTCGCGCAGATAGGAGGCACTTACTCGTATGCCGGAAGCCTGAAGGCCAGAGGCAGTGAAGTGGACACCATAGTATATGGTATTGACAGCAATTATCAACAGATGGATAACCTTGCTCTTAGCCACGGACGGCTTCTTACGGTCAAAGATAGCAAAGCAATCCTTATAAACAATACTGCCCTTAGGTCGATCGGCATCCCAGATAGCGATAAATCTATCGGCAAACCGCTTACCCTGCGCATCCCTCTGCTCTCACAGAACAAGTCTGACATCAACAGCCAGTTCACCATAGTAGGCATAGTGGAGTCGGGCGGCGGCAACGAGGTCTATACACCTGCCGGCATATTCTCTGCCGCGGGTCTGGACGTGTACAGCCAGATAAAGATAGAAGTGGATACTTCGGGCAACGTGCATAACCTACGGAAACAGATTGAAAGCATGGGATTCCTGACCACTTCGCCCATAGACACAGTCGATCAGATAAATCAGATTTTTAAATTCTTCAACATAATGCTGACCGGTTTCGGAGCCATCGGCATGATAGTAGCTGTTCTGGGCATGTTCAACACGCTGACCATATCGTTGTTGGAGCGCACCAAGGAGATTGGACTTATGGTGGCATTGGGCGGGCGCAACAGGGATATGCGCCGGCTCTTTGTATTTGAAGCCGTACTGCTGTCGCTGACCGGAGCTATCGCCGGAATCATAGGCGCCGTCATCACCGGACAGGTAATAAATACAGTCATGAACAGACTATCCCATAGCCGCGGTGTCACGCAGAGTTTCCAACTTTTCGCATTCCCGTGGTGGCTGATAGCGGGCACCATTATGTTCATGCTTGGCGTCGGCCTGGCCGTGGTGTACTTCCCCGCGCGCCGCGCCGAACATATAAGTCCCATTGACGCTCTTCGACGGGAATAACTTGGGTTTAACCTTAAACGCGGTAAAATAGGACATATATGAATTTCAATCGCGGCAATGGCACCTCCGGCCTTAGCAAACAGGAACAACACAAACTCGATGAAGATATGGTCATGCTATTGCTGCAGGTGCCGCGAACCAACGACAAAAAAGAGCTGGCTGCCGAACAGATGTTCGCGTCGTTGCATGGCCTGCTGATGTCGCCTTCTCAGAAGATTTTCCAGAGTGCGCATCGCGTGCGGATCAGCTTCGAGATAGCTGTGATGTCCAAGCGTATCGGCTTCTACGTATGCGTGCCCAAGTACCTGAAGGATTTTGTGGAAGAGCAGATATATGCACAATATCCGAACGTGCAGATTTCCGAGGTTACAGACTTTTCGCACGAAGCAGGCCAGACAGGTACGGCCATGCTGGCCGCCGAGTTGCGCCTGAGCAACAACCAGGCCTTGCCTATTAAGACTTTCCAGAGCTTCGAGGTCGACCCTCTGGCCGCCATCACCGCCACGCTAGCCAAGTTCGAAGAAGGCGAGGAAGCCTGGATACAGCTTGTCATGCAGCCGGCTTCAAAGAACTGGCACAGGAAGAGTGAGCGCTATATCAGCGGGCTGCGTGGCGGCGGTTCCGGTTCGACAGCTGGCACATTCTTGAAGGCCCTGTCCGGTCCGCCCGAACACGACAAAGCCCAGCCCAAACTGACCGAATACGACCAGGCTCGCGCTAGCGGCGCGGAAGAAAAAAGCCATAAACTGGCCTTCGAAACCTCTTTGCGCATAATCTACCGCGGCAACGTCACTTCCCATCAGGCCAGCCTGCGCATCCAATCCATCATTGCCAGCTATAAGCAATTTAATACCACTTATATGAACGGGTTCGAGCAGGCGCGCGTCACCAGGGACCTAGGCATGCTGGCGCAGTACAGGGCGCGTAAACTCAGCGGCCGCAAGTCACTCCTGAACATCGAGGAGGTCGCCACGCTTTGCCATCTGCCGCACACCAACGTCGAGACTCCATACATACTATGGGCGCCAAGCCAGGTGGCCGAGCCGCCGGCCAACCTGCCTATAGCTACGGATGACAACCGGGAAGAGGTCAGCCCCATCGCTGCGACCAACTTCCGCGGCCAGCATCTGTCCTTCGGCCTAAAAAGAGCTGACCGCGGCCGCCACATGTACATCCTGGGTCAGACCGGCGTCGGTAAATCCGGCCTGTTGGAGCTTATGACCATATCTGATATCCACAGTCCCTATGGTTTCGCGGTGATCGATCCGCACGGCGACTATGCCCTTAACGTGCTCCGGCGCATTCCCGCCCAGCGCGCCGATGACGTCATCTACTTCAACCCGGCCGACGTGGACTTCCCGATAGCTTTCAACCCAATGGAAGTTCCTGACCCCAAGCTCCGTACGCACACAGCTTCGGAAATCATAGGCGTGCTCAAGCGCATGTTCGAATCGTGGGGCCCGCGCCTTGAATACATTCTACGTTACAGCTTACTGGCGCTATTGGAATATCCGGATTCTACTATGCTGGACATCACGCGTATTCTGACGGAAAAGGGCTTTCGCAAGGACGTCATGTCCCATGTGACCGACCCGGTGGTGCGCAACTTCTGGGAGGTCGAGTTCGTCACCTGGAACGACAAATTCGCCGCCGAAGCCGTGGCTCCGGTTCTGAACAAGGTCGGCGCCTTCACCGCCAATCCGCTGGTGCGCAACATCATCGGCCAGCCCAAGAGCAGTTTTAATATCCGTCACATCATGGACAATCGCAAAATCCTCATAGTGAACCTAAGCCGCGGACAGGTAGGCGAGGATAACGCGGCCCTACTTGGCGCCCTGTTGGTCACCAAGATCCAGCTGGCTTCCATGAGCCGGGCCGACATACACGCCGATGATCGCATACCGTTCTACCTGTACGTCGACGAATTCCAACACTTTGCTACTGACAGTTTCGCGACCATCTTGAGCGAAGCCCGCAAATATGCCCTGAACCTGACCGTCGCCAACCAGTACATCGCCCAGATGTCGATTGACGTCAAGGACGCCGTGTTCGGCAACGTCGGCTCAATGATAGCCTTCCGCATGGGCGCCGACGACGCCCGCACCATGCAGAAATATTTCGAGCCCAAGTTCGAGGAATACGACCTGGTGCACATGAACAACCGCAACTTCGTAATCAACATGACCATCGACGGCGAAAAGACCCAGGCCTTTTCAGGCACCACACTGGACTTGCCGGACCAGGAGTTCGACCAGACGCCTCATATCATCGAGCAATCCCGCCAACATTACGCTATATCGCGCGCGTCGGCGGAAGAGTACATACACAGGCATTACGAAATCGACGCCAAGCCCGAGTCTGTGCAGCGCAGCCATGCCAAAGCCCCTCGCGCCAAAACCCATCCGGCTAAACGGGCAGAACCGGCACCGGAATCCAGACCGGCCGCCAAGCCGGAGAAGCCAGATAAATCGGCCACGCCCTCGTCAGGTACGGCTTCCGGCATGGGCCATGCCGCCGTAGGTTCCGTAGTAGAACGCGTCAAACTGAAGCGCCGCCGCAAGCGCAACCGCAATAAAAAGCCCAAGGAAAGTCTAGCCGAGACTGACAAGACCGACGAGCGCACCATCTTCAAACGCTAAACTTGCAATATCCTTATTTTAAAGTATAATTAGTTATTATGTCTGCGTTTCCAGAAGGCGAAAAGGCTGACGCGCCGGATCCTACACATGAAGCAGGTTTTGTTTTGCCCGAGCAAGACCTGGATAGCATGTCATACGAAGAAATAGCATTGGATTGGGTTCAAAGAGTAGTTGCCCTATCGCCGATTATTGATAAATACGTGATTTCTTCCGAGGGTATATTACTGCACGACCAGGCTAGGACACGGCACCAAGCTCGTTATAGTGAATTTCCTACAGACGAAGACGCTGAAATGGAAAGGCGCAAACAGGAATTAGCCGACGAGCTAAAAGGAATCACCAACAATGATCCGGGCGTGGTAGAGAAAAATAAATTTCTAGCGCTGCTGCTGAGCCGGATTGATGGAACGCATCAACTAGATGCCATACTGAATGGCGACTTAACGGATATTGCTGAGCATGAGATTAAAAGAGCTATCACGGATGAAAAAATTGCTAATGGCGAGGAAGTAGATGAAGATGTTGTTGACGCCATAGTGAGTGGCGCAGTGGTTGTGGATCCTGAAATCGAGGACATTGAAGTTGAGGAGGCCGAAGAATCAGACGAGAACTCAAGAGACGGGTCTGATGTTTTTGATGCTTTGGCACAAATGCAGGCTGACCATACGATTAATACGATTGTATCCTTATGGAGCCTAAGGAGGTATGCCGATAGCGTCTACAATAATGACATGATATACATAAATCAATTCCTGGGCTTGTTTGGAATTTATAACGCCGGCAAAGCCGCTGTCCAAGACCAGGAATAATTCACACCAAAATACACCTTGCTTGATATACTGAGCTAATGAGCGATAATCCATCTGCACATCCGGAGGAGCCGCACAAGTCGCATCGCGCGAACTGGCTGAGAGCCGGAGTACTAGGGGCGGATGACGGCATCGTATCGACTTCCAGCCTGATGCTGGGCGTGTTGGCTGCATCTGCAAGCCGTTCTGCCATACTTACTGCCGGTATAGCCGGTCTGGCTGCGGGCGCTTTGTCCATGGCAGTTGGCGAATATGTTTCCGTTAGCTCGCAGCGGGATTCGGAGAGGGCTGACATAGCCATGGAAAGGCGTTCTCTGTCTGAAAACCCCAAGGAAGAGCTGGCTGAGCTGACCTCGATTTACGAAAGCCGCGGCCTGGAGCCCAAGCTGGCTCGCCAGGTCGCCGAACAGATGCATAAGCACGACGCGCTTGACGCGCATGCGCGCGATGAGCTGAATCTGGACCAGGAAGCACTGGTTAATCCTTTGCAGGCGGCGTTATCGTCAGGGGTAGCCTTTTCCGTAGGCGCGCTGGTGCCGATTCTGGCGGCAGTGGTATCGAAAGGCCATGCGGACGGTCTGATCCTGGTAATCGCATCGCTGACCGCGCTTGCCATATCGGGCGCCATCGGCGCTTTCATAGGCGGCGGCCACAGGATTAAGGCTGCCAGCCGGGTCTTTATCGGCGGCGGTGCGGCCATGGCCATAACGGCTTTCATCGGCCATCTGATCGGTCATAGCCTCTAATCTCATTAAAGATTTAACGTTATCGGCATGAATTCTGCGTGCTTTTCACCTCGTAGGGTAAAATAGATTGGATGAGCAACAAGCGATACCTCCGGGAACAGTCGATCGCCTTGACTCTTACGGTAGTGACGTTCATCGCTCTGATCAGCGTGCTATGGCTGGAAGTCAACGTCTTGAACCGCCATCTCAGCGACAAGATTGCCGTGAGGATCCGCCTGGCCGACGTGCTGGTAGGCGCTACCGTATATCTTAAAACGGCCATAGACTTCGTTATCTTCATAGCCCAGCTCATGAGCAAGAATTCCGGCCTGAAAGGCCGGATCGGCATAGAGATCGGCACCGCCTTGGGCAACGGCATAGGCACCATGCTCATTCTGTTAATATGGGCGTTCTTCCAGGAAGTGCCCTGGCTGCTGGCGATCATGATAGTGGTCGCTGCTCTGGTTCTGCTCCGTCTGGCCCAAGACACCCTGGTGCATGCCAGGAACTATCACCCCAGATTTGAAGGATTAATAGACGGTTTTGAAAGAGGGCTGTCTGCCTTTAACAAATTCACCGACCCGGTTCTGTCGCGCATCGTTCCGTCGCAAAGCATGCGCGTCGAACACAAGCGCACGCTCTTCGCCCTGCTGGCCATGGCTTTCACGGTTCCGTTCATATTAGGTCTGGACGATTTCGCGGGCTACGTGCCACTGTTTAGCATAGTCAACGTCTTCGGGTTCTCCATCGGTGCTATGCTGGCTCACACGGTCCTGAATATTTCTCTTTATATATCACCTGGCCGCACTATAAAGGTCGTCAAGAATCCGGTACTTTCACTGGTGGGTAGTATAGCGTTTATCGGACTGGCCGCATGGGGATTCATAGAAGCTTTCAGACTGCTATTCCTGCACGCCTAATCTCAGCCGCTCCTCAGGCAAGTACTATAACATGGACTCAATACCATAATACGTATAGTTATAATAAGCCTATGAAGAAAATCGCACTCTCGGCATTTGTAATCGCGTCCTTTCTGCTGTATAGCTTCGGCCTCAGGAACAGCGACTCCTCTTTGCTGGTTTCCCCCAAGACATCTTCAGGCGGACAGGGCGGTGCGTCCGCTGCTTCGGGCAGTACGTCCGCCGCCGGTGGCAGTGCTTCGTCATCGGGCGGCACGTATGCCAGCTCCGGCGCCAGCTACAAAGACGGCACGTACACGGGATCCGTGGCAGATGCTTACTACGGTAACATCCAGGTCCAGGCTGTCATAAAGGGCGGCAAGATTACCCAGGTCAAATTTCTGCAATACCCCAACGATCGCCCTAACTCGGTAGCCATAAACCAGCAGGCCATGCCCTATCTTCAGCAGGAAGCCATCCAGGTCCAAAGCGCGCATGTCAACGGCGTATCGGGCGCCACGGACACCAGTATAGCTTTCATCCAGTCATTGTCATCGGCATTGTCGCAGGCCATGTAGCTTATGAAGAAAACCGAGCTTATCATGGGCATGCCGGTTACCGTGGAAATTCCGCGTGCGGCCGGCGCCTCTTCGGCCGTCGCCGATACCTTCGATTTCTTTCGAAAGGTCGACGAACGCTACAGCACCTATAAACCCGGCAGTGAAATATCCAAGATAAACTCCGGCCTGCCGCGCAGCCGTTGGAGCAATGAGATGAAGGAGGTCCTGCGCTTGTGTGACCAGACCAAACGGGAAACCGGCGGTTTCTTCGACATTATGCGCGGCGGCAAGCGCGATCCGTCAGGGCTGGTCAAAGGCTGGGCCATCAACCGTGCGGCCGAACGCCTGAAAAAGCGCGGTGTACACGATTTCTGCGTAGAAGCCGGCGGCGATTTCCAAGTCTGCGGCACCAATGCGGCCGGCGGACCGTGGAAGATCGGCATCCGCAACCCGTTCAATCGCGACGAAATCGTAAAAGTCGTCGCGGTATCGCGCGAGGGCGTGGCTACTTCCGGCACGGCCGTACGCGGCCAGCACATATATGACCCGCACCAGCCCGGCAAGCTCGTCGAGGACATCAGAAGCCTGACCGTCATCGGACCGGACATCTACGAGGCCGATCGTTTCGCCACGGCAGCATTCGCCATGGGCAGGGACGGCATCGCGTTCATCGAGTCGCTGGACGGCCTCGAGGGCTATATGATAGATGCCGGGAAGACCGCTACGTTCACGAGCGGCTTTGAAAGGTATGCAGTCTGATGTTCAGATTCATAGATTATGTGCAGGACAGGACCACCATGTACCGCCTGCTGCTTTATTATCTGATTTACCTGCTGGGCGCGGCCGCAGCGCTCAGCGAGTTCCATTACCTGCACTATAATCCCTATGCCATAGTGCTCTCGGCGGTGTACCTGGCAGCCGTATGCTGGATCAGCAACGCCGTGTTCGCCTATGCCTTCGAAGCGCCCACCAACAAGGAGTCTAGCCTGATAACCGCGCTGATATTGGCGCTTATAATCTCGCCGGTCAACTCGCTGGCCGGAGCATTGTTCCTGACTGCCGCAGGCGGTCTGGCCATGGCCTCCAAGTATATGTTGGCTCCGGCCAGGAGGCATATCTTCAATCCTGCGGCCATCGCAGTCTTGCTTACGAGCATAGGTGCCGGGCAGACGGCCAGCTGGTGGGTGGGCAGCAAACCTATGCTGCCGTTCGTGATCATAGGCGGATTGCTGCTGGCTAGGAAGATTCAGCGCTTCCAGATGATCCTGAGCTTCGTGGCCACCACATATGCGGCGACTATTATTTACAGCCTGATCGCGCACGGTCATATCGCGGCGACCCTTAACCAGATAACGTTGAATTCAGCGCTGTTCTTCCTGGCCTTTGTCATGCTCACCGAACCCGCCACTTCGCCCGCCGCCGCAGGCAAGCAGCGCTGGTACGGAGTGCTGACCGGCCTGCTGTTCCCGCCGCAGGTTCACATCGGCACGCTATATTCAACGCCGGAGCTTGTGCTTGTTATTGGCAACGTATTTTCTTATTTGGTGGAGCCTAAGACCAAACTCTTTCCTTCGCTGGCGCAGAAAAACAAACTGTCGCCGGACATAGCCGAATTCGTATTCGATCCCGGCAAAAAGTTTACTTACCGGCCGGGCCAGTACATGGAGTGGACCCTGCCGCACAGCAGCTCGGATTCGCGCGGCGACCGGCGCTTCCTGACGCTCGCATCGTCCCCGACCGAACCGGATATTCGTCTGGGCATACGGTTCTATAGCAACGGCAGCAGCTATAAGCAGGCTATGTTGCGAATGGACAGCGACAGCACTATTGTCGCTGCGCAGTTGGCTGGGGATTTCGTCCTGCCGGATGACGACGCGCGAAAACTGGCATTCATAGCCGGCGGCATAGGCATCACGCCCTACCGCAGCATGATCAAATACTTGCTCGACAACAAGGAACGCAGGAACGTTACTATGCTTTACTCGTCTAAGACCGCGGATGATGTCGTATACAAGGACGTGTTTGAAGACGCGCGCCAGCAGCTTGGCATCCGCACCCTGTACTGTCTGACCGGCGAAAGACGCCGTATGCCCGAAGACAAACTCGGCAGACATTACAGGGCCGGCAAGATAACGTCGGAATTAATCAAGGGTGAGGTGCCTGATTATCACGAAAGACTATTCTACATATCCGGTTCTCATAGTATGGTGAACGATATCCGGGGCTCATTGCATAAATTAGGCGTCCGTGGCACGCAGATCAAGGTTGATTTCTTTCCAGGTTATTCCTGAGGCCAACATCAAAGTACGCTATAATAACGCTGGCCGTATGGCACCTTGGCGGAGTAGTTACGCAGCGGTCTGCAAAACCGTTCACACGGGTGCAAGTCCCGTAGGTGCCTCCAAGCCCAAGACGTAGCCTTCAGTCTACTCATCGTGGTAAAAATAAGAGGGTGAAATTAGCGCGGGTGGTGGAATAGGTAGACACTCAGAACTTAAAATTCTGTGCCTGAGAAGGCGTGCGGGTTCGATTCCCGCCCCGCGCACCAAATACCCTATCTGTTTGGCAAACTATTACGCTTATGTATAATCAGGTGTAGAAAATACCATTTAATAATTGCTGATTAAGGAACATCATGGAACCGATAAACCCTCCGGCCAGTCCTCCGGAACCGCCAAACGGACCGTCGGCTCCGCCTACTCCTCCGTCTTCCGTGACGCCGCCGGATACTCCAGATTCACCGGCTTCGCCACCGCCGCCCGATTATTCAGACCCGCCACCGCCGGGTATTTCCCAAACCCTCCCATCTGACGATAACCGACCTGCGCCGCCGCCGTTTATGCCTTCAGATGCGACCGCCGCGGGGCCGTCAGGGCAGGGCGGAGCTGACGCAACTGCACCCTTCGCGCAACCCGGCCAGCCCATACAGCCCACCCAGCCTGCCAGGCCTGCGCAGCCAGGCGCGCAACCTACTGTCATGGTTGGTGACGGAGGCGTGCCTGTAGCCGGTTCCGGACCGGCATTCACGGCCTCTGATCCCATGGCGGTCCAGGCAGCAGGCCCTGGCATGTCCAAGAAGCTTATGGTTCCCATAATCGCTGCCACGGCAGTCTTTCTCCTGATAGGCGCCACCGCTGCCTTCTATTTTGGCTATTATATGAACCCTTCCGTGATTTACAGTCAATCCTTGGGAAATACCGGCAAGGGCTACGACAAGCTGGTCGAATACGCCGACAAGGAATCCAAGCTTGATATAAAAGGATACACGGGATCCGGCTCGTATCAGATAAAGTCATCGGGTAATTCGGCGGACGGCAAGATCGCTTTCAAAGCTTCTGGTGATAATTCCGACCTCACTTTCGACGTGGGCACCGAAGGCGTACGCGTCAATGTGGATCTGCGCACCATCAAAAGCGCCACAAAAACGCCAGACGTCTACATGAAATTCGGCGGCATAAAGGGCTTGGGCGGCGCGCTAGGGTCACCGGAACTGGACCCTGAACTAGCGAAGCTGGACAACAACTGGATCGTCGTAGACCATACTCTTATCGACAGCCTGAACGCCCAGTCGGGGCAATCACAGTCGGACACCACCTATCCCACCAAGGAGCAGATGCTTGATGAGGCCCGCGCCTTCGGCAAGGTTAACCAGGAATACCTGTTCTCTACGGCCAAGGACAAAGCCGTTACGCAGGTCGTAAAGAAAATCGGCGCCGAAAAGGTTGACGGGCACAAGACATACCACTACGTGATAGCGCTTCAGAAAGACAACGTAAGGAAGTACATCCTGGCGCAGCGCGACGCGCTAAAGAGCAGCAAACTGGATGACTGGCTAAAAAAGAACGATTACGAGACCGACGCCATGAACAGCTTCAGCGACGCGGCGGATTCTACCAAGGACATCAAGAGCAGCGACACCTATGACATCTGGATGGATACTGGCCGCCGCGTGGTTTACAAAGTACGCGTCAACGGCAAGGAGAACCCTGCCAATAACTACGTTGACTTTGGCTTGAATTACAAAGGCGGCGATGACTATCCGTTCTTCATTTCCGCCAAGTCCGACGACGGCAGCGGTTTGACCACGAATTATTCCTTCGTCACCGACATAAATACCAAGACCGGCAAGACGGACTTCAAACTCAACGTACAGGACTCGGGATCGGATACTGACAGTCTCGCCGGAGAATTCGGTTTCCAACCCACGACCTCTGTCCAGAAGATTGACAAACCAAGCGGCGCCATACCTATCACGCAGGTTCTGAGCGATCTTGGACTGAGCGACTCATCAGGCGCCGGTGCTTCCGGCGACTTGTCGCCGGTCGTGCTTGGGAATAAACTGCACGCCAGCGAAAGTAGCGGCTCTGTCAACGCCATCCAGAACGCTTTGCTCAGAAGATTGGTCAGGTAGCGGCAGCGGCGGAGCGGCGGCTTTCATGCCTGTACGGAGCGCATAACTTGATATACTTAGACTGAAGTGAACGTAGTCGTCGATAAGCTGTTGACCAACTATACTTTGTCGGGAAAAGGCAAGCTGGTGCTGATATTGCACGGCTGGGGCGATAGTTCCCAAGGCTTGGCGGGCCTACAGAAAAGCCTGGCTGATGATTACAAGGTGCTGGCCCTAGATCTGCCCGGTTTCGGCGCAACCCAGGCTCCCGCGGGCAGCTGGAACCTGGATGATTACGCGGCCTTCCTGCGCGCCTTCCTGGATAAGCTCAAGCTTACCAAGCCCTATGCGGTAATCGGGCATAGTAATGGCGGCGCCCTGGCCTTAAGGTCTATGTCGTTCGGCCTGCTTGATGCGGACCGGCTCGTACTATTGGCTACGTCCGGCGTGCGCTCGCGCGGCAATGCCAAGCGTACGGCATTTAAGCTTCTGGCAAAGGCCGGCAAGGCTGCGACGTTCTGGATGCCGGCGCGCTATCGCCGGGGACTTCGCCGCAAGCTCTATGGCGCGGCCGGTTCCGACATGCTGGCAGTACCGCAGATGGAAGCTACGTTCAAGCGCGTAGTCCGCCAGGACGTGCAAGACGACGCCAGGAAAATAAACAGGCCCGCGCTGCTTGTCTATGCGACGGATGACGAAGCCGTACCGCCGGCAGACGGGAGCATTTACCATAAGCTTATAAAGGATTCGCGGCTGGAGATTATATCCGGCGGCCATTTCGTACATTTGGATCACCCCGAACGAGTCATCAGTATTATAAAGGGGTTTCTGAAATGATGCGCGAGCTATTAAGCTTGTATCTTCCCGGTTATCCGAAAGTGCTTACGTACATGTTGCAAAGCAGCGAATACCGTCCCGGTCCGTACGTAGCATGGGTCAATCGAACCAAGGATTTCGGCACGGTCATGCGGCGCCGAACGCTGGAGCCGACCAGGCCGGCCCGGCTGCTGCTGGCGGCGCTCCGGTTTGGCATGCTGCTACAGATCACAGCCGGCCTGCTGCTGATTTACCTTGGCATTTGGCACGCCCTGGTCGGCGGCCCAGCGTTCGGCGCCGCCCTGGTTATCACTTATCCTTTCGTCTGGGCTTATCTGGCGGTAGTGCCGCTGGTCTTGGGCCGCGAGTTCGGCGCCAAGCCAAGGGAACAGCGCGCTGTCAGTCGCTCCGAAGCCTTATTCGCCGGACATCCCGGCATCCGGATCGCGGTGGCCGGAAGTTACGGCAAGACTACCATGAAGGAGTTGCTGAGCACTGTTCTGGGCGAAGGCCTGAAAGTAGCCGCGACGCCAGCCAACAAGAATGTCAGCATCAGTCATGCCAAATTCGCGGCCGCCCTGGCAGGTGATGAGGATGTGCTTGTCATAGAGTACGGCGAGGGCGAACCGGGCGACGTCGCCCGGTTCGCGCGCCTTACCCATCCTACCTACGCTGTCATTACCGGCCTGGCGGCCGCCCACCTGGATCGTTATAAGACCATCCAGGCCGCCGGCGAAGACATTTTCAGCGTAGCCGAATACTTGAAAGGCAGGAACGTCTACGTAAACGGCGATTCCCCCGAAACTAAATCTTTCATCAAGCCCTCATACGAGGTCTTTAATGGGCAAAAAGCACTTGGCTGGAAGATCTCTGACGTCAAAGTCAATCTGGACGGTACGAGCTTCACAATCAGCAAGGGCAAAAAATCGCTGAAGCTCAAAACGGGTTTGCTCGGCAGGCATCAAGTAGGCTTCGCGGCTTTCGCGGCTGCTTTGGCCTTAAAACTTGGCCTGAACGAGGAGCAGGTCCAGGCCGGTATAGATAAGACCGCATCGTTTGAGCATCGCATGCAACCGTACCAGCTGTCCGGCGCCTGGATCATCGATGACACGTATAACGGCAATCTGGAAGGTATCCGCGCCGGTACGCGCTTGCTCAAAGACCTTGATGCCAAGCGAAAGCTATACGTTACACCCGGTTTGGTCGACCAAGGCGGAAAGACGGCAGAGATCCACCGCGAGGTAGGCCGTTTGATCGCCGGGGCAGAACCCGACATAGTCGTGCTGATGCAGAATTCCGTGACAGGTTTCATAAAAGAAGGCCTGAAGACGGCCCGCTTCAAAGGAGAACTCAGGCTCGAGCCTGACCCGCTGGATTTCTACACCAACCTGAACCATCTGGTAGCAACCGGCGACCTGGTGGTTATGCAGAACGACTGGACCGACAACTACGCTTAGCTGATAAGCCGCTCAAGGGCCAGCATCAGCGCCGCTTCCTTGAGTGGCACCCCGGATTTTAAGGAAAAATTGTAGGTATTTTCTACGGCCGCCACCATATATTTCTCCATGGTGGTGTTAACTTTATCAAGGCTCCAGTGCTCGCCTTTCATATTCTGAAGCCATTCCAGATAGCTCACTATGACCCCTCCGGCGTTGGCTATGATATCCGGCAGGATCACCACTCCGTAATGGGATAAATAGTCGTAGGCCCTTTCGTCTATTGGCCCGTTGGCCAGTTCTAGGATGTATTTTGCCTGCACGTCGCGCATATTGTCCTTGGTGATGACATCCCCTAGGGCAGCTAGCACCAGGACGTCGACGTCGGCCCTAAGCAGCTCTTCGTTAGTGATGGTTTTCGCGCCCGTGGCCCGGTAGTCTTTGATATGCCGGCCGGAGGCTTTGAGGTTGGCCAGCTTCTGGGCGTTTAAGCCCGACGGATCGTACAGCGCGCCTTCGGCTTCCCCGGCCGCCAGCAGCTTCCATTGCGGATGGGCTTGCTCGGCCTTTAGGCAGAAGAAAGACCCGACATTACCGTAGCCTTGTATGGCGATCGTCAGCTGTTCATCGGCCTTGCCGATCCGGCGCAGCAATTCGTGGAGCGCGACCATCCCGCCGTAGCCAGTCGCGGCGTCGCGGCCCTTGCTGCCGCCTTTTCCAAGGGTTTTGCCGGTAAAGCTGGCTTTTTTGGTGTGGTCGGTCAGCTTTTCGTACTCATCGACCATCCAGTCGATGATGCGGCCGTCAGTGTTCACGTCAGGCGCGGGTATGTCCCGGTTAGGCCCTATATGGGGGGTCAGATGGGCGCTGTATTTACGGCTTAACTCCTCAAGTTCCGCCTCTGCTAATTCGCGGGGATCGACGGCCACGCCTCCTTTACCTCCACCTAGCGGCAGGCCGATAGCCGCCGTTTTAAGGCTCATAAGCATGGCCAGGGCCTGGACTTCTTCCAGGTGTACTGCCGGATGAAAACGGACTCCGCCCTTGTACGGGCCGCGCCTGTTGCTGTGCTGGATCCTGTAGGCTTTGTAAGTTTTCCCGCTAGACAAGGTTATATCAAAAGTATGAGCCGCATCAGCTTTCAGCACGGCCTCAATAGTCGTCTGGTCTAATCCAAGTTTCTCGCTAGCTCTGGTAATCAAAGACTGCGCGGTTTTTAACAAAACTAATCCTTAAGTCTTGGTATTTTATACCCCGACACCCATAATAACGCGAATATTTATTTTGCACAAAAGCTGCTTTAGCCGTTTCGCTCTTTTGAGCTCATCAGCATGAATACGCATTCATGAACGACAAGGGTAAATTTTAATCCAAAAAGGATTAAGATTTCCCTTAACGGACGGTTTGGCTTTAGTATAGTTTTGGATTCCCGGAAAGGACTCGACAAAGTTATTCCAAGCCTGGTTGGTAATAATAATCCCGGAATCTATGAAGGGACTCGACAGAATTATTCCACCACCCAGGCAGACGCCAGCGAGCGTTACGCTCTTCGGTAACTGGCATCTGCCTTTATCACATTGTTCTAACCCTAGAAACTTCCTACGAGTCAGACGTGCTAGGTCGGATTAATCAACCTTTCATTTACTTCCTCTGGACTTGGTTCAACCACATCCCAGACTAGTCCCACTTTCTCCATGAGTCGGATTAGTGAGCCAGAAGGGTCGCTTTCGCCTTTGCGGAGACCTTGAATCGCCGAGGTAGGGAAGGCATGGTGGTTGTGATGGTTGGACTCGCCAAGCGTGGGCCAGCGGAGCCATTTCACATTGGTACTGTGATCTGCTTCTCGCCCGGCACGCGGTTTGAAGATGCGTACGCCCCAGGTGTGACAGACCGAGTTGACGCTCCACGTGATGTGGTGGACCAGGATCATGCGAACAATTCCTGCCCAAAAGAACAGCCGGAATGCTCCGCCCAGGTTCCCCGTCACAGTCAAGCCGATTACGAATGGAATCACGAATAGTGACGCCAACGCAAACAACGGGAAGAGCCGGTTGACCCGTACGATGTCTGGGTCCTTAATCAGCTCCTTGGCAAAGCGTCGCTTTTTGGCCGTAGGCGTCCTGAACATCCAACCGGTATGCGCCCAGTACAGGCCTTTCCACAAGCTGCTGCCGTGGCCGACATGCGGACTGTGCGGATCGCCCTCTTCGTCTGCGAACGTGTGGTGCTTGTTGTGGTTAGCTACCCAGGTAATCGGTGGTCCCTCGATTGCCATACTGCCTGCTGACGCCAGGAGCACCCGCATGAATCTGCTGGTTTGAAAGCTCCGGTGCGTCAAATAGCGGTGAAACCCGATCGTGATTCCAGGCGCGGTAACTGCGTACATCGCGAGGGCCACTCCAACGTCTAGGACATATTCTCCCAGATTCACGGGCTGAAGAGGCCATTGGATCACCAAAAGGAATACTGCGGAAATCCATGGTCCGACCAGCACCAAGGAGCTCACAACCTCGTACATCCCAAACTGCCAAAACGGTTTGGTTTGCTTCGACGTCGCCGCTGAAGACTCCATCTTTACCTTTCTTGAGTCATTGTCGTAGTCAGTGTTCTAGGTATTAGAACGATGTAAAGGTGCGTATGCTGGAGTGCATAACACCTATGTTTTAACCCAAAAAGTAGGATTCAAACCAAAGCATTATACAATAATTGACAAACTATATCAAATATTTTTAAGTAATTCGCTTAACCTATTGTAATTGTAGTACCTAATTGCATATACTAATTGCATGGAAACGGTAGCGGTAATCTTCGGCGGGCGTTCGGCGGAACATGACGTATCCATAGTCACGGCGCTGGCGAGTATCATCAAACCACTGGAACTGACTAGGAATTACCGCGTGGAAGCCGTCTACATAGCCAAGGACGGCGCTTGGTATTGGGACGACAAGCTAAAGGACATAGAGCTGTTCACCTCAGGCGATATCCAGGATTACCTGCACCGCACCCAGCCCGCGAGCGTACAGTTCGACGGCGGCATGACGCTCATAAAGGCCAGCGGCATCGCCGGCCGCAAACAATCGCGCAAGATCGACCTGGTATTCCCGGCCATGCACGGTACTTATGGCGAGGACGGCGCGCTCATGGGCCTGCTCGACATGGCCAATATCCCTTACGTAGGCTGTGGCGTCAGCGCCTCGGCTGTGGCCATGGACAAAGTTCTGGCCAAGCAGATCGCGGCCGCGGCCGGCATACCGGTATCGAAATTCCTGGCTTTTAACAAGGACGAACTGGAACGCCAGCCAGGCTCTGCCGTCAAAGCGGCCGAGAAAACCCTGTCGTATCCGCTATTCGTCAAACCGGCGCATTTGGGTTCCAGCATCGGCATAAGCCGGGTCGAAAATGACAACGAGTTAAGAAACGCGTTGGAAGTTGCGGCCCATTACGACGATAAGCTTATAGTTGAAGAGGCTGTTAGGAATGTGATTGAAGTGACTCTGCCGATCATGGGTAATGCCAGACCGCGGCCGGCCCTGCTGGAACGCCCGCTAACCAAACCCGAGGATTTCTTTGATTTTGACACCAAGTACCTAAAGGGCGGTAAAAAAGGCGGTAAAAAGGGCGGCGTCAAAGGCGCCCAAGGCTATAGCCAGCTACCTGCCGAGTTGCCCGAGGAGGTTTACGTGCGCGCCGAATCCACCGGCATAGAGATTTATAAGGCTTTCGGCTGCAGCGGCACAGCCCGGGTGGACATGCTCATAGATGAAAAGACCAAAAAGGTCTACTTCAACGAGGTCAATCCTTTGCCGGGAGACCTTTATGCCCATAACTGGAACCGCGCCGGTATCAGCAATGTGGAGCTGGTCCGCAAACTGATCGGGTTTGCCAAGGAGCGCCATACGCGGCGCCAAGCGCTGGCTACCACGTTCAGTACTAATTATCTGCAGCAGTTCTGACATGAGACTTAACATAGTACATCCTGGGGCTGGGGAGCTGCATTATGAGATCCGCAGCATAGTCGAGTTCGCGGAAGCGCTGGCCGCTACCGGTATTGACATCACGTGGGAGAACATCGGCGATCCCATCGCCAAAGGCGAGCAGGTTCCCGGATGGATCCGAGAACTCATCGTAGAGGAAGTAAAGAAGAACGAAACCTATGGCTATTCGCCTACCAAAGGGCTTCAGGACGCGCGTGAATTCCTGTCGCGCCAGCGGGCCGAACAGGGCAAAGCCCGCCTGGACGCCGAAAACATCCTATTTTTCAACGGCCTGGGCGATGCCATAAACAAGATATATACCTGGCTTAATCCCGATGCGCGCGTTCTTGGTCCGAACCCGGCTTACCCGACGCACTCCGCGATGGAGGCGGCGCACGGACACTCGGCGCATATCACCTACAATTTGGATCCGAACAATGGCTGGCTTCCTGACATGGACGAAATCCGCCGCAAGGTAAACGAAAACCCGGCCATAGCCGGGCTGCTCATCATCAATCCCGACAATCCGACCGGCGTGATCTATCCCGTGGACGTGCTGCAGGAATTCGTAAATATCGCCAAAGAACACAAGCTGTTCCTGATATCCGACGAAATATATTCCAATCTGGCTTACACCAAGGGTGAATTCGTACCGCTGGCCCAGTTGGCGGACAAAGTTCCGACTATAATTCTGCGCGGCCTGTCCAAAGAAGTTCCATGGCCGGGCAGCCGCTGCGGCTGGGCGGAATTCTACAACGTCGAGGCCGACGATAATTTCGCGGATTACATCCGATCCATTGAAGAGGCTAAGATGGCAGAAGTCTGTTCAACGACCTTGCCGCAGACGGTATTCCCGGCGATTTTCGGCAATCCGCGTTACCGCGATCACCTATATAGCCGCCGCGCCGCATACAAAGCCCGGGCCGAAAAGGCCACCTCCACACTTAGCGGTAGTCCGCACCTGAACGTAGTCCAGCCTAAGGGTGCGTTCTACCTATCGCCGACTTTCACGAAGGATTTCATAGAACGCGGTATAAATAAGCCGGCTGCGAATCCTAAGGCCCAGAAACTGCTCGACGAAGCTCTGGCGGAAATCCCAGACGAAAGCTTTGATAAACGTTTCTGTCATCAACTTTTGGCTACCACAGGCATCTGCACGGTACCTCTGACCACCGGCTTCAACAGTTCGGTACAGGGCTTTCGCATGACCTTGCTGGAATCCGACGACGCCGTTTTCACGAAGACCCTGCAGGCTATCAAGGATTTCTGCGAATAATGTTACGCCCGGACTGGACTTTAACAGGTTAATCCTGTGCTATAATTCAGGTAATGCAAACCCGCGTTGCAATTCTCGATGCCGGTGGCCAGTACGTTGATTTGGTACGCAAGGCCGTTACACGCCAAGGTTTCCCGGCCGACGTATTGCCGCTGGACACGCCGCGCGGGCAGATAGAAGGCAAGTACCAGGCAATCATAATTTCGGGCAGTCCGGCCAGCTCGCACGAAGAGACAGCTCCCCAGCCGGACCGGGGCATCTGGCAAAGCCCTCTGCCGCTGTTGGGCATCTGCTATGGCATGCAGGCCATGGTGGTGGCGCACGGCGGCCAAGTCACAAAGAACGCTATCCGTGAAGACGGCCGCGTGACCACAAAGGTCGACACCTCGCACCCGCTGTTCAAAGGCATAAAAAAGGATTTCACAGGCCTGTTTACCCACGGCGACTTCGTAACCCGCGTGCCGCTGGATTTTGAAACGCTGGGCTCCCACACTTTGAGCGACGGCTCCATAGCCTACTCGTCCATAGCCCATGGCAACAAGATTGGCGTGCAATTCCATCCCGAAGTATTCGACGACACGCCGGAAGGCTACCAGCTGTTCAAAAATTTCTTGGAAGGTATCGCGGGGCTTAAGCCGGACAAAGACTTCCTGGAGTCCCAGCTTAAGACTATGATCAAAAGCAAACAGCGGCAGATCTCCGGGCAGGTAAGTGACCGGCATGTGATAGCCTTCGTCAGCGGCGGCGTGGATTCCGGTGTGGCTGCGACTCTGGCTGCCGCCGTGATACCGCCCGAACGCCTGCACGCCTTTTACATAGACAGCGGTTACATGCGCGACGAAGACGATGAGGTCATAGAGGCTTTGCGAAAAGCCGGCCTGCCAGTCAAGAAAATAGATGCTGTCGCTGACTTTGAGAAGGCTACGATGAATATCGGCGGCAAAAAAGCCGGGCCGCTCACGAAGGTTACTGATCCGGAAGAAAAGCGCAAACTGATTGGCAAGACCTTCATCGACATCCAGAACCGCCTGGTCGCGGAGCTTAAGCTGAAGGAGGCGCTGCTGCTGCAGGGCACCAACGCCGCCGACCGCATAGAAAGTGGCCACAGCACCGGCGACAGCCACACCATGACCATCAAAACCCACCATAACCAGGTGCGCGAGGTCCAGGAACTCAAACGGCAAGGCATGCTAGTAGAGCCTATAGACGACCTGTTCAAGGACGAGGTTCGTGAACTGGGCCGCCAGCTGGGCCTTCCAGAAGAACTGGTGGAACGCCAGCCTTTCCCCGGACCGGGTCTGGCCATCCGCATTATCTGCTCCGAAAAATCCAAAGATCTGGTCGAACCGCATAAGGAGCAGAAGGAAATCCAAAAATTCCTGGATGGCCAGCCGAGTAAGACTAAAGGCCACTTATTGCCAATACGCAGTGTAGGCGTCGGCGGCGACGAGCGCTCCCATCTATCAGTCATCGCTTTGGAAAATGCCGGGCTAAACGGTGATGATCTGGCCAAACTGGCGCACGATCTGCCGGCGCATTTCCGCGGCACAATCAACCGCGTGGTCTATGCACTTACGCCGGGTTCGCTTGCCAAACATTCGCTCACGAAGACCCTGCTCGACACCGATGTACGCCAGCAACTTCGCCACGCTGACCGCATCGTCTTCGAAGCCATGCGCGCCGCCGATTTGCTGGGCGATATCAAGCAATTCCCAGTAGTCCTGCTACCGCTTTCGTTCGACAAACCCAGCGAACGTTCCATCGTGCTTAGGCCGGTCACCACCAGCACTTTCATGACGGTGCAGGCCATGCTGCCGGGCCGCGACTTGCCCGAAGGCTTCCTGAACGGCATCGCCAAGCGCATCATCAAAGATGTTCCTGGCATTACCCAGGTCTTCCTGGACGCCACCAACAAACCCCCCGCCACCACGGAGTGGGAGTAGGTCGTGCTATACCACAGGGTGGTTTACCTTCGCCGCCGACTGAATCGGTGCGAACTAAATAAACCCCTTCCGCAAGGCCGGGGTTTATTTATTGGGTAAACCTTGATATTATTACAAGTGAAAGTGGTTTCTTCTCCACTGGTTCTGACACCGGTGCGAATCAATAAACCCCAGCCTCTTGAGCCGGGGTTTATTGATTTCGAAACCACTTATTGGCGGTGGGGACGAGATTTGAACTCGTGGAAGAAAGTGGAATCTTCTCCGGCTCCTGGGGCCGGCGCATTAAACCAGCTCTGCCACCCCACCCCGGAGAACCCCGCTGGATAGCGAGGCTTGACCAGTTTAGCTTTAACTTAACGACAGCTAAAGCATAAGGGCGGACTTTTTGGCCGAATATAATATTTATTTAACAACTTGTACAACGTAACAGAATGAGCAGGCTGCACATCTGTTACAATGTAATCTGTTATGCAGCGCTACAACCCCAAGGAAATTGAGCCGAAATGGCAGGCTAAATGGGAAGCCGACAAGATTTATCAGGCTAGTGAAGACCGCGCCAAGCCCAAGAAGTACGTGCTGGAATATTTCCCGTATCCCAGCGGCGCGGCCATGCATGTCGGCCATGTGCGCAATTACACCATCGGCGATGCCATAGCCCGCCACGCCCGGATGAGCGGTTATAACGTACTGCACCCCATGGGTTGGGACGCCTTCGGCCTGCCGGCCGAGAACTATGCTATCAAGCACAAGATCAGCCCGCGGAAGGCTATCGACGAAAACACCGACCGCTTCCGCAAACAGCTGATGCAGATGGGTTTCAGTTATGACTGGTCGCGCGAAATCGACAGCACCGACCCGAAGTATTACAAATGGACTCAGTGGTTCTTCCTCATGTTGTTTAAAAAAGGCCTGGCCTACCAGCAGGAAGCGCTGGTGAACTGGGATCCGGTGGACAAGACGGTGCTGGCGAACGAGCAGATCATAGACGGCAAGGCCGAGCGCAGCGGCGCGGTCGTCGAAAAGAAATCCCTCAAACAGTGGTTCTTCAAGATCACCGAATACGCCGACCGCCTGCTGTACGACCTGGACGACCTGGACTGGTCCGAATCGATCAAGACCATGCAGCGCAACTGGATCGGCCGCAGCGAGGGCATGATTTTCACCGCACCCGTCAAGAACACTGACCTGCAAATCCAGACTTTCTCTGCTCACTTCGAGGCCTTCACGGCTGACACATTTGTTGTGATCGCCCCCGACCACCCGTTCCTTAAGGAGCTGGTCAAAGGGACGCCTGATGAGAAAAAGGTCTTGGATTTCTCCGACAATATGGTCAAAAAGCGCGATGCCCAAGGCTATGCCGACGAAGAACACGTGGAAGGCATCTTCACAGGGCGCTATATAGAAGACCCCGTGGGCAACGGCGACCTGCCTATATGGGTAGCCAGCTATGCCTTGTCGCATTATGGTACCGGCATAGTGAAATGTTCCGCTCACGACGAACGTGACTTTCGCTTCGCCAAGAAATACGACATATGGCTGAAACCTGTCCTGTTTCCGTCTGACGAAAAAGAGGCCAAAAAGGTTCGCAACCTTGAATACTGCTACAACGATATGAAAAACGGTATTCTTCGCGAACCCAAAGAATTCGACGGCGCAATAAGTGGAGAGAGCCGCGAGGTCATAATCAAATATTTGGAAGACCACCAGCTGGCCGTGCCACAGATTAGCTACAAGATCCGCGATTGGTTGATCAGCCGCCAGCGATATTGGGGTGCGCCGATCCCTGTCATACACTGCCCGAAGTGCGGTACAGTGCCGGTTCCGGAAAAAGACCTGCCCGTAGTCCTGCCGGATGTTAAAAGCTACGAACCAAGCGGCGACGGCCGTAGTCCGCTGGCCAAAGTCCCGGAGTTCGTGAATACCACGTGCCCGAAGTGTGGCGGCAAGGCCGAGCGCGAGACGGACACCATGGACGGCTTCGCCTGCTCCAGCTGGTATTTCCTGCGCTTCGCCGACCCGCACAACGACAAGGAGCCCTTTGCCAAGGACAAAGCCAAGTTCTGGCTGCCGGTCGACGATTACATCGGCGGGGCCGAGCATGCAGTCATGCACCTGCTATACGCCCGCTTCTGGACCAAGGTCATGCACGACGAAAAATTAATTGATTTCAAAGAGCCGTTCACCACCTTGCGCAACCAGGGCATGATCCTAGCTCCGGACGGTGCAAAGATGAGCAAGAGCAAAAACAACACCATCGAGCCGGACGCCATCATCGGACAGGGCTACGGAGCCGATTCCATAAGGCTCATGGAGCTGTTCATCGGGCCTTGGAACCAGGCCGTGAACTGGAGTGTAACTGGCGTGGCTGGCACCAATCGCTTCCTCCAGCGTGTCTGGGTGCTGGCGCAGGAGTTCATGGGATCGGAAGGCGAGGAAGGCAAAAGCCAGGGCGAATCCGCGGACATCAGACGGGCCGTCCACCGTACTATCAAGAAAGTCAGCGAAGACTTGCAGAATCTGAACTTCAATACCGCCATAGCCGCTCAGATGGAACTGGTGAACGAGCTATACCGCATAAAGGCAAAGGACGATTACGCTTCCAAAGACTGGCCCTGGGCGCTGGAAACCCTGCTTCAACTTCTGGCACCGTTCGCGCCGCACATCGCCGAGGAACTATGGCAGCAGCTGGGGCAGAAAGAGTCGGTACATATCGCCGGGTGGCCTAAATATGACGAGAAATACTTAGTAGAGGACACTATTACTATCGCGGTCCAGGTCAACGGCAAGTTACGCGGCGATGTCCAAGTCGCCAGCGATGCCAGCGAAGACACGGTTGTAACGGCCGCCAAAGCCCACGGCAAGGTCGCAGCACATATCAAGTACAAGCAGATTCGCAAGACCATCTACGTACCCGGCAAACTCGTAAACTTCGTCGTCTGAATGTCAGAACAAGTAGCGATTCCGCAAGAAATCAGAGACGCATATTATCCTGAAGGCATAGAAAGTTGCCACCTGATTCCCGGTGGAGAAGTTAACTTCACATTTTTTGTAATAGATGTCTCCGGCCGGAAAACGATACTCCAACGACTGAGCCCGATTTATAGTCCCGTGGTGGGTGAAGACTATGAAATGGTGGCCGGGCATCTAAGAAACGAGGGCTGGGAGATGGCCGAACCTCTTAGAGCCAACGACGGCAATACCTATATGGACGACGGTTCAGGGCGGTTATGGCGAGCCTTCAGCTACATAGAATCTACACCCGGCAGTGAGCTGGAAGGGGATCTGAGGGCGAGCACGGCTTCAGGCGGCTTACTGGGAACTTTGCATAAATCGCTGGCCAGCCTGGACTACGAGCCGAAATTCAGACGTAACGACGGGGGTCCTGACCGCCGCATGGAGCGGTTGCACGCACTTCTGCCTAAGCTGCGTATGTCTGATCGTAAACTTGCCGCAGAAATGATCGCGTTATCAGGCCAGGACACGATAGACGACGAACCTTCCCAGATAATCCACGCCGACCCCAGGATAGGCAATGTGCTGTTCAGGAACGGAAAGCCGTTCACGTTCATAGACTGGGACGGATACAGGCGGGCTAATCCTCTAGTTGACGTAGGTGACTTATTACAGTCGACCGCCGGCGAAGTTCTTACGAAGGGTGCTGGAAGCTGTTCAGCCGCACAACTTTATCCGATACTGGATTCTTATTATAGTGAAGCCGCAGGCGGCGCGAACCGGCATGCTTTTGACGGACAGGCACTGGCCGCGGCCAGGGTCGTGGCGCTTGATCTAGGTATAAGGCATTTGATTGACAGTGTAGAGGACCGTTATTTCGTATGGGACAGCAGTCGTTTCGGCTCGCGTCTGGAGTTTAATATATACTGTGCTCAAAGGCAGCGGCAGGTCTATGAAGTGCTGAGTCAGAGCAGATGATCCCTTGAGAACAAGGGCATAATTTGCTACTGTATAGTTAAGTTTTTATAAAAGGAAGGAATTTTCCCTATGGCAGGAGGCCAACCTCCCAAAAAGCGAACCAGTCCGCGCAGGACCGGCACCCGCCGCAGCCACCAAGTACTTAAATTGGCCCGCAAGGTCAATGCTACCTCCCCGGTCAAAGTCCGCACCACCAAGCGCGAATCCGCTAAGGCCTCTTAAAAGCCACAGCCAACCAAGGAAACTTTAACAATATGGCATCAAACCGGCATCTTGGTCGCATAATCGCCCTTCAGACGCTCTACGAAGAAGAGCTCCGCCAGGACGCGGGCGACAAGGCGTTTGACATCAACAAGGTACTTAAGCGCAACATCGATCGCTACAAGGACATGCTCGACGACGTCAATTTCATTAAACAGCTTGTCGCTGGTGTCAGCGCACAGGCATCAAAACTTGACGAGACCCTCCAGCCGGTCGCGCCGGAATGGCCGATCGATCAGATAGCCCGGATGGACCGCCTGGTCCTGCGCATAGGTCTGTACGAGCTGCAGAGTGAAGACGACGTGCCGCCCAAGGTGGTCATCAACGAGGCCGTGGAGCTGGCCAAAGCCTTCGGCGGCGACAATTCATCGAAGTTCGTCAACGGTGTGCTCGGCACCTTGCTGCGCCAACAGAACGGCGAAGAGCCCGCAGCCAAGAAACCTGCCAAAAAGCCTGCGACCAAGCCTACGTCTGCTACGTCTAAAAAGAAACCCGCCGCAGGGAAGGCGGCCGGGAAGAAGGATTAGCCCATGCAGCGCCCCAAACCCATCAATCCCATCAAAGGTTTTAAAAAGTTGTCGCCGCTCAAGCGCCGGCCCATCATAGACGAGGTCGTACGCGAGACCACATCCGGCGGTATAGTCTTCCGGCGGCACGGCAAGTCCGGCGCCATGCAGATTCTGCTGATGCAGGACGCCAAGAACCGTTGGACCATTCCCAAAGGTCATGTCGAACCGGGCGAAGAACCCAAACATACGGCTGAGCGCGAAATCCGCGAAGAGACCGGCTTGCAAAAGATGAAGGTCAACAGCTGGCTCGGCAAGGTCAATTTCCGCTACCGCCGCAATCACACGCTGGTGCTCATGACTATGCATATCTACCTTGTGGAAGCCTTGGGCGACACGGACAAGCTTAATCCCGAGGACTGGCTGAACGACATCAAGTGGTTGGCGTCCACCGAAGCCGTGGATAAAATTGCCTACGATGATATCGGCAAACTAATCCTGCTCGGCATGAAACGGGTCAGGGAAGGGAACTTGTAGAACACTTAACAAGTTAACTATTAACGCTTAACAGATATAATCATGGATACCTCAGCATACCAAGCCTTCGCCAAAGACACCCTGGACGTCACATTTAACGATATCTCACTGCTTGTAACCGCATTTACGCACCGCTCTTATCTGAACGAGCACCGCAAGACGGTCAAGGAACACAACGAGCGGCTGGAATTCCTGGGCGACGCCGTGCTAGAGCTGGTTGTTACGGAATATCTGTACGGCAACTACGATGAACCCGAAGGTATACTTACCAACTGGCGCAGTAGCTTGGTGCGTACCGAAAGCATCAGCGCGGCCGCCGCTAAATACGGCTTTGAACCCCTACTGCGCCTGAGCCGCGGCGAAAAACGCGGTACGGAACGGGCCAGGGCTCAGATATTGGCGAACAGCTTCGAGGCCATCATCGGCGCGCTATACCTGGACCAGGGCTACGAAGCAGCCAAAAAATTTATAACCAAGAGCATCCTCAGTACTCTCGACGAAATCCTGGAAAGCGGCTCGTGGATGGATCCCAAATCGCACCTGCAGGAGCTCGCCCAAAGCCAGGAAATCGCTACGCCCGTCTACAAGGTCATGGACGAGCACGGCCCCGATCACGACAAGCTCTTTACGGTCGGCGTATACGTGAACAACAAGTTACGGGGCAAAGGGCAGGGGCCGAGCAAGCAGGCCGCCCAGCAACAGGCCGCCGAAAAAGCGCTCGAGCATTACAAAGAATCAAAAAACTGAACCCTACAGTACCGTTGCCTTTTCCAATACTGCAGTGGCGATTCCGAAAGTAGGCTTGAGAGCTCTCTGTACGAGTCCAGGCCCACCGTAAACCCAGTGTACGCCATCCTCAGGGTCTTCGGCGGTACGAAATGGAGGCTGCGCTTGACTTAAAGAGACCAGGCTTCTTAGCAGCAGGCCTTCTTCTTGGGGTTTAAAGTCATCGTCCACACCTTCTTCTAGTCCGAGAGCCTCAATTAATGGCAGCTCGGGTATTCTACCTATGCCGGCAGATAATCCTAGTTTTTTAGTTGCAATGGAAGTATCTGTTAGTCCTTTGCCTAGGTCCAATGCCGTGAATTGCAGTACCTGCGTCAACGCATCTCGCGGAACGGGAACAGCTACACGGAGTCTTCGCTCAACTGCGAACTCCCGGCCATAACCTTCGTATTCAGCAGGTTCAAGATCCCTAACCGCTATATCAACAGATATGCCACCGAGCTCCCTTGGCCCGCCGTTACGTACCGCCTTGTCAACGCCTCCATTGAATTCTTTGAATATTTCAGAGGGATGTTTGTCTCCAAAATCTGGGACAGATCCCAAATCCATGGGCCTTAACATCTGCTCAATTCTTGTAGTATCAAAATCCGCTGCCACTATCGCTCTCCTCATGCCAAGTTATTAAGGCTATCGTACAAGAAAGAAGATATATTTACAAGGCATGGTGGAATCCGGGTTTGACAACAGGGGCGCTTATCTGTAGAATACCAAGGATTGTCTTTACTAAGCTTTAAGCCAAGGAAAGAGAAGAGTTTCGACACAGTATGCTAGTTATCCGTATGCAACGAACCGGCCGCAAGGGACACGCTATGTTCCGTGTCGTGGTGCAGGATTCCCGCCAGACTCCTACCAGCGGCAAACTCGTTGCGCATCTTGGCAATTATGATCCGCATTCCAAAACCGTAAGCCTGGACAAGGAAAAGGCCACTTTCTATCTTGAACACGGTGCCCAACCTTCGGATCGTGCCACCCTCCTGCTTAAAGGCGAGGGCGTCAAACTGCCCAATTGGGTGCAGGAACCTGCCAAGAAAAAACGTACTGTCCGTAATCCCGAAAAGCGGCGCAGCACCGCACCCGAGAAACCCGCTGGAGAACAAGAGAAACCTGCCGAGGAAGCCGAGAAACCTACTGAAGAAGCCCCCGGGCCCGAGCAACCTGTAGAAGAGGCCGCGGAAGCTGAAGCTCCAGCCGCAGAACCCGCCAAACCATCTGACGACAAACCGGCTGATGACGCTAATAGCGGCAATGCTGACGACGCTACGTCTGACGACGACAAATCTGAAGACTCCGGCCAGACCGAAGAAGAACCTGCGCCTGCCCCTGAAAAACCTGCTGAAGAAACCGCCAAAAGTAACGAACCCAAAGACGAACCCGAAGACACAGGCGACAAACCCAAAGACACAGTCGAAGCTAAGTCCTAATCCCCCAAAAAATTACCGGACTGGTGATTCCACAGCTCGGCGTATTCTCCGCCGCGCGCCAGTAGTTCTTCATGAGTTCCGTCTTCTATAATCTCGCCCTCATGCAAAACAATTATGCGGTCCAGCTTTCGGATCGTGCTCAAGCGATGGGCAATTACTATGGTCGTCCGCCCTTTCATCAATTCGTCCAGAGCTTTCGTGATGAGCTTCTCGCTCTTGCTGTCCAGAGCGGAAGTAGCCTCGTCCAATATTAAAATCGGGGAGCGGGTGAGCATAGCCCTGGCTATAGCCACGCGCTGTTTCTCGCCGCCGCTCAGTTTGACGCCCCTCTCGCCGACCAGAGTGTCATATTTATCCGGCAGTTCTTGGATGAAACTGTCGGCGTATGCCAGCTTGGACGCCCTGTAGACCTCTTCCTTCGTGGCGCCTTCGCGCCCGTATTCGATATTTTGCATCAACGACCTGTGGAAGAGCAGGGGTTCCTGTGGGATATAGGCCATATTATCCCTTAGGTCATCTTGGGTTATGTGTTTTACGTTCTGCCCGTCTATCAGTATTTCGCCGGACTGTATGTCCAGAAACCTCAACAGCAACCTCGTGATCGTGGATTTACCCGAGCCTGAATGTCCCACCAGTCCTACCTTCTGCCCAGGCTGGATTTCCAGGTTCAAATCGGTAAATACATCCTTGCTCGTCCTGGGATACCTGAATTTAACAGATCTGAACTCGATTAAGCCTTCTTTTATTCTCGGCGTTTCAGGATCAGCGGGATCGCTCAATTCAGGTTGAAGATCGAGCACGTCGGTAAGTTCCGCCGAGTCAGCGAACAGCTGCTCCGTCCTTTGGATTACCTGGTGAAGAGTCATCAGGCTGTTGAATATGGCAAAAACGTAAATTTGGCTGGCTACCACAACGGATGGCTTGATAGCGCCGCCGACCACCAAATGGATGGATAGCAAAATATAAGCTATGAAGAACGCGAGGGTTATTAGCCAGCGTAAATCCCGGATTTGCGTGTTAACTCTCCACGAGCGGTACCGTTTGCGGTAGCGTTCATCACTCACCTTATTAAAGTCTTTGATCTCCTTCCGGGAACGGGCAAAAGTCTTGACTGTCATCATATTGGTTATAGCGTCGGACAGGAACGCTATGACTCTTGAGTCTGCGGCTGCCTCTTCGCGCGTTATATGGGCTTTCTTTGCCGACGAGTAGGCGACCACGAAAACAAATAGTGCTGCCCATACGGCCAGCAGCAGGCCCAAGGGGAAAGCTATGAACAGCAGGATGATAGACGCCAGCACTATGCGCGATAAACCTTCCAAATAATCGAATATGACTACGTCGTCGAATTCCTCGTATGCTTTCAAAAACCGGTTGACCTGGCTGACCAGCGCCCCGCCGTAGGTTTCAGAGAAGAATCCGTAGCTATGCAGGGGCAGTCTGGAAAAGATGTATTGTTCCAGATCGCGCAGGTTATTCGGCTGCCGCCACTCGCTCGTATAGTCGTTAACTCTGAAGAAGGCAAATTGCGTGACGAAACAACCGATGATAACCCAGCCTAAGTGATAAAGTTCGTGGGTGCTGCCGCCAAGCTTAAACTGGACTATATTCTGGAACAGTATGCCAACGTAATAGCCAAGCAGTATTTCCCCGAAAAAGATGGCTATGGGCGTGAAGGTAAGATTGACCATAAGAGCAAGCTTGCGCTTTCTGAGTATCTTTAAGAAATAGTGAAGCGTGCGGCCGGTCCGTGTTTTTTTGAAAAATTTCACCAATAAAAATTTAGTGGGTATTGCTAGTAGTATAACTTAAATCGGTAATGCAGCTTAAAATGAGCGAGATTTTTCACACGTCAAACCGCACAAGGTTTGCTATACTTAAGGTCCGTAACCAGAATTAATTCAGGGAGTCTGCCACATGAGCGAGATAGACCAACAATTCATAGAATACGTAGTCAAATCATTAGTCGGCAAACCGGATGCCGTCAGTATCAAGCGCACCATAGACGAGAAGGGTGTCCTGCTGGAACTTACGGTAGATCCTGATGACCTCGGCCGCGTCATCGGCAAGCGTGGCGCCACGGCGCAGAGCCTTCGCACCCTGCTCAGGGCCCTCGGCACCAAGAACGATGCCCGCTACAACCTCAAAATCATAGATAACGGCGACGGCGGACAGTCTTCCGGTTCCCGCCGGGCTGACGATAGGCCCGCGGATAAGCCAGACGATAAGTCCGACGATAAGCCTGACGATAAGCCCGTGGACGACAAACCCGAGAAGCCCGGGAAGCCCTCGCGATCCGCATCTGACCAGGACGAGCCAGAAGAGGACGCGGTGCCGGAGGAAGCTTCAAAAAAGCCTGAAGAGAAGGAGCCTGAACCGGCCGAAGACGCCAAAGACGAACCGGCATCAGAAGAAGCTTCCGACCGTCTGGCCCGGACCCGCAAGGAACTGGCCGACCTTGACGACCTGGATGTCTAGTAACCTGCCCTGCCCTGACCTGTTCAAAAAATCGTTGTGACTCTTGCAATGATTACTTGCAAGCGGCTCGTTGCCGTCGTATAGTAACCTCAGTCGTTTTTGACCGGCGATAAGCTGGCCAAAAACACTCAAGGCTTAAGCGAGACATCTTTTTAGATGGGAGCCTTATGTGTCAACACAACCCCGGCTTTTGAACCGGGGTTGTGTTAGTTTGTTGTACAATACTTATAGATGAAAATCCAGATTATAACGTTGTTCCCGGAGATGTTTGAAGGCGTGCTTGGCAACAGCATGCTATGGAAAGCACGCGAAAAATCAGCAGTGTCGTATGAGTTTGTAAATCTGCGCGATTTCGGCCTGGGGCCGCGCAAGCAGGTCGATGATACGCCTTACGGCGGCGGAGACGGCATGCTGTTCCGGATTGAGCCGCTGGCCGCCGCGATCGAACAGGCCAAAAAGGCCGATCCCGGGGCGCGGGTGCTGCTGCCCACGCCGCGCGGCAAGACGTATAAGCAGTCCGATGCCAAGCGGCTGGCGGCCAGCGGCGAGGGTTTTATCATAATCTGCCCGCGCTACGAAGGCTACGACGAGCGCGTAACCGAATGGGCGGACGAAAGCTTCAGTATCGGTAATTACGTGCTGACCGGCGGCGAACTGCCGGCCATGGTCATCATTGATTCGGTGGTACGACTTCTGCCTGGCGTGCTGGGCGGCGAAACCTCGGCCGAAATCGAATCATTCCAGGACGACGACAAGAATATCGAATTCCCCCAGTACACGCGCCCCGAGGATTTCAAAGGCCGAAAAGTACCAGAGGTGCTGCTCAGCGGCAACCACGCGCAGATCGAGGCGTGGCGTAAAAAGCATAGCCATCGTCCGCGCGGCGGCTAGGAACGTGTTCGTGCCTCGTAGGATCTACAAACCGCCCAGGTCGGTCTCGGCTTTGTCACGGGTGGAGGTGCTAAGAGGCGTCTCCTTCAGGAAATATGCCGTCACCAGGGCGAGTACCGCGAACGGTATGCCGACCAGGAATACGTCGCCGAAAGACTGCGCGAAAGCCGTCAGTATGGTGTGGACCTCGTTTGGCGGTAGGTTCTGCAGCCCGGCGGCGCTGCTGTTCAGACTATGGGCGACCTGTGTCCCGGCGCTTCCTGGCAGGGCCTGCTGAAGATGGACTGAAAGCCGGTTAATCAGTATTGCCCCGAACATGGCCGTACCTAGCGACGCGCCGATGCTGCGGAAGAATGTCACGGAAGAAGTGGCTGTACCCAGATCCTTGCGGTCCACGCCGTTCTGTACAGCCAGCGTCATGACCGGCATGACCATGCCTACGCCGGCGCCAAGTATGACCATCCAAAACCCTATAAGCACCCGGCTGGTACCGATGGCTATGTGGCTGAACAGCCAGAAACTGATTATCAGCAGTATGGTACCCAGTATGGGAAAGATCCGGTAACGCCCCAGCTTGGATATGAGCCGTCCGGAAGTGAGCGAGCCGCCCATGACGCCCATTACTAATGGCAATAGCATCAGGCCTGACTTCGTGGCCGAATCGCCGCGGACCAGCTGCTGGTATTCCGGCAGGAAGATAATCGCGCCGAACATCACGACGCCCACCAGCAGACTTAAGATGACAGAAACGTTGAATATACCATTCTTGAACAGCCGTAGCGGCAGTATCGGCTCCTTGGCGCTGCGTTCACGCAATATGAATAAGAAGGTTCCGATTAAGCTGGTGGCGAACAGGCCGAGGATCTGCGCGGAACCCCAGGGGTAGTCCACGCCGCCCCATACGGTAGCCAGCAGCAGGGACACCACGCTGACGGCCAGGAGTCCGGCGCCGGCGTAGTCCACCTTGTGCTTAGTGCGGTGTACGGGCAGGTGAAGCCGGGCGGCTATGGCCGCCAAAGCTATGGCGCCGAGCGGCAGGTTCACGTAGAACACCCAGCGCCAGCTCAGATGGTCGGTGAACAGCCCGCCCAGCAGCGGGCCGATGACACTGGCCAGCGCGAAGACGCCGCCGAAATAACCTTGGTACTTGCCGCGCTGGCGCGGCGGTACCACGTCGCCGATGATAGTCAGTACCATGGTTATCAGGCCGCCGGCGCCCAGGCCCTGCAGGCCGCGGAAGAATATAAGTTCCGTCATGTTCTGGCTCAGGCCGCAGAGCGCCGAACCTACCAGGAAGATGATTATGGCGCTTTGGAAGATTTTTTTCCGGCCGTACATGTCGCTGATCTTGCCGTACAAAGGCGTGGACACCGCGCTGGTCAGAAGATAGGCCGTAGCGACCCAGGAATATTTGCTCAGTCCGTGCAGGTCGTTGGCAATCTGAGGCAGGGCGGTAGACACGATGGTCTGGTCAAGCGCTGCAAGCAGCAGGGCCAGCATCAAGGCGGTCATTATCACCATAATCTCGCTATGGCTGCGTTCACCCTCGTCGCCGTCGGTTTGAGGATTATCCGGCATGCGTACTACCGTGCCGCGCGGACGGATGTTCTTTTACGGAAGCCGTCAGCAGATCGTCGCTGAAGCGCTGGAACAGCCTTGCGAACTGCCGGCGTTCGTCAGGCGACCAGCCGGAAAGGGCTTCGGCTATGATGCCACGCTGGGCTTCCCACAGACGTTCGGCGACCTTGCGTCCATCGGGCGTGACGCGCAAGTCTATGGCCCGCCGGTCTTCTGGATCCGCCACCCGGCGCAGATAACCGGCTTTTTCAAGCTCCTGTGTCTTGCGGGTGACCGAAGGCGGCTCTATGCCGAGCCTGTCAGCAAGCTCCTGTACATGGCAGGAGCTGGGTTGGCAGAGGACCAGTGTCTGCAATATGACCGCGGAAGGCCGGTCAATGTCTACCTTTGCCTGTGACGTCACCGCGGCCCAACGCTGCGGCCGCTTCATGGTCTGCGCGAACAGACGCACGGCATTTTCCAAAATCTCTATGTCTTTATTCAACGGGCTCATCAAAACCCATTATAAATGATTACTTAAGCTAAGTAAATAGTTACGCTAATGATCTACGGCAGAATGCCCTTAACAGTCTTGTTAAGCTTGTCCAAGGCGCCGCGTGCACTCAGGTTGATCTGTCCCCCGCCGCCGTCGTACTGGCTTGCTGATTGCAGATGCGGACTTGCGTTAGGCTGCGGCGTCTCCGTCTTTGACGAGTTATTGCCGGTGAAATTCGGGCCGGTCCCTTTGGACGGCTGCGCTGTCGTTATAGGCGCGGAGGCTTTAGCGTGGGAAGGTGATAATTTGGACGATGGCTTGGGTGATAATTTCGATTGGGTTTGTGATTTGCTGCTGATGGATGATTTGCCGGAGGTCACATTAGACGATGTCCCTATGCTGGAGTCTTCTGTCTTCTGCGGATGCACCATCACTAACGCGAAACAAAATATTACCGTGAGGAGGATAGGGAGCCCTACTACCCCGGTGTGCCCGGGGTGGAACTGCCTAGTGGTGCCTGTCATATATCGAATAGTTTTCTCCTACGTTTCGATTATTAAATATTAAAGGATTATAACACGCACAAAGGGCCATACTGTAAGCATTTTCACAAGTTTTCTGATGCCGCCGGCGCAGTGCTGAGCTTGACGATGAACTTGGTGCCGCGGCGTTTGGAGCTCCTGACCTTTATGCTGCCACGGAAATCCGTTTCTATGGAGCGCTTGGCCGCCGATAATCCTATGCCCAGTCCGAGTCCCGTACCGCCCTTTGTCGTATAGAAAGGCTCGAACAGGCGTTCAAGTTGGTTGCTTGCTATGCCGCAACCCCGGTCGCTGACCTCGATTACCAAGTGGTCTTGCCTGGCGTGTACATCCAATCGTACCGATTTGCGTCTGGAGCCGGGTGGACAATTATCGTAGGCATCGATGGCGTTGCGCACCAGGTTGGCTATGATCTGCTGGAACCTCACCGGATCGCCATGCAGTATGCAGTCTTCAGCTGAGGCGAATCGGAGACTTACTTCTCTGCGTCTGGCTAGCGGCGCCAAGACGTGCCAGGCTTGCTCCAGTTCGGACTGCACGCAAAAATCTCTACGGCGGCCTTCCCTCCGTAACTGCTGCCTGGCCGCTTCCACGTAGCGATGGAGGAGATGGATGCTGCTGCGCGCATGCTGTATATGGGGCTGCTGGACATTGCATTGTTCAAGCCACAACATTGCCGCTGTGAGGGGATTATTGATTTCGTGCAGCATGCTGGCGCTTAGGCGGCCTATCTCGGCGAATCGTTCCAGCTCTTGCAGGCGCTCAGGATTGATTTTGCCAGAGTTCCCCAGACCCATAGATGCCGCTCTGCTGCCCGTACTATCGTCCATGGCGCCTGATTTACTTTTTTGCCGTTGACGGTTCGAGCATTAGTCTATACCCAAGACCGTGCACTGTCTGTATAACTGCCTGCTCAAAGGGCCGGTCAAGTTTGTCGCGCAGATATTTTATATGTACGTCTATGGTGTTGGTCCATGGTTCTTCGATGCCTTGCCAACCGTGCCGGAGGAGCGTCGGCCGGCTAACCACGCTGCCCGCGTGCTCCATCAGGCATTCCAGCAACGCGAATTCCTTGCGCCTCAGGGCGATAGCCATGCCGTCGCGCGTGACAGTGTGCGTACGCGGGTCGAGCACCAGACCGCCTATGTTTAGCTGTCGTTGCCGAGGTCTTGATGATGCCGAGGCGTTGCGCGCAAGCACCCGGAGCCTGGCTTTGAGCTCGCCTAGGCTGAAGGGCTTGGTAAGGTAATCGTTAGCTCCGGCGTCCAGGAGATTGATCTTGGTCAGGACTTCGTACTCGGCGGTCAATATCAGTATGGGGACTTTTATCCCTCGCTCGCGGATCTGATGGCAGACGTTCAGGCCCGAAATATCGGGCAGGTTAAGATCAAGGATTATTATGTCGTACCGGCAGGTATCGGCTTTCCAGGCTGCATGCAGGCCGCCGTCTATTATATCGACGGCATAATTGTTGCGTAATGCCAGCGCTAGGGCTCGGGCTATGCTGCGGTCGTCGTCCACCAACAGGAGTTTCGGTAGGTGCATACCGACCATTATCCCTGACGAAAATTAAAAAACTATTAAATAACAAGTTTTTGCAACTACACCAAATATATTACAAATAGGAAAATGCTTATGCCGGCTCCGGATGCCTTAAGCAGAGTTTTCGAAACGTGCTTGGGCTTCGGGCCAGTTGACGACGTGCCACCAGGCCTTGATGTAGTCGCCGCGGTTGTAGGTGTAGTCCAGGTAGTAGGCGTGCTCCCAAACGTCCAGGCCGAGAAGCGGCGCGGGTCCGCCGGAGTTCAGCGGGGAGTCCTGGTTGGGCGTGGTGGCGATGGACAGATCGGGCTGCAGCCAGGCCCAGCCGCTGCCGAAGATGCTTAGCGCCTTGGCTCCGAACTCGTCCATGAAGCCTTGGTAGCCGCCATACTTTTCCTTCAGCGCGTCTGCCAGCTTGCCGGTGGGTTCTCCGCCGCCGTCCGGCGACATCCATTTCCAGAAGTGGGTATGGTTATAATGGCCGCCGCCGTGGTTTCGTACGGCGGTGCGCACGTCTTTTGGCGCGGCGTCCAGGTTGCTTATAAGTTCCTCGATGCTCTTGCCCTGAAGTTCCGGAGCTTTCTCGATGGCCTCGTTTAATTTATTCACATAGGTCTGATGGTGCTTGCTGTGGTGCAGTTCCATGATGTCTTTGCTGATGTATTTGCCAAAGGCGTCGTAGCCGTAATCCAGATCTGGTAATTTGAACATATAAACCCCTCCTATGCGTTAAGCTTAACTACCATTATACGACGGGTCGTCCAGCCTACTGTTAATCAGCGTATTCCATCAAGTCCGGCCATATGGCCTTGGTCTCGTCCCGTCCGATGATGAGCGCGAGGGCGTCCAGATCCTTGATGACTATGCGGCGGTGCTCGTCATAGCCTATGATGTTCTTTCGCTGCAAGCGGGACAGGGAACGGCCGAAGGTCTCCCTGGTGGTGCTGATCGAATGGGCCAGATCCTCGTGCGTGATCATAGCGTCTATCACGATATCCTCACCGGCCTTTGCGCCGAAGCGGTTGGCAAGCGACAGCAGGCGGTACGCGCTGCGCTCCAGGGCATCGGAATATAGAAGGTTGTCGATGCGCGCCACGTACAGGTGGTAGCGGTCAATCAGTTCTTCCAGCACGCCTGCCATGACGTCTGGGTGATCGGTAATGAATTTACGGAAATCATCGCCCTCTATCAGCCACACGGTGATCGGAGAGATAGCTTCGTAATACATGCTGCGCACGCTGCGCCGGAACGGCCAGATGATAGGGAAGATATCGCTGGGACCGAAGAAGTCAAGTATGTGTTCGTCCCCTTGCTTGGACAATGAATACATCTTGACGATGCCGCTTTCTATCAGGTAGATGCCGCGCGGCGCCTCGCGGGCTCTGAGTATGGTCTCGCCCTTGCGGTAATCAAACTTCCTGCCGCCATGGAACAACGATCTGAATTTTTCCGATTTTACTCCGTGCAGCAACATGTCCGTACACTCCTTAGGCTGGTACAAGTATATAACGGCCGCCGCGCGAGTGCTAACCCATCAATCGGCAGAGTCTGTCAATAGACTTTCAAACTCGCGGAGCCTGGCAATCCCTGCTTCGCTGATTGCGCGGCCGGCTGCCGGCCATGATACGGCGGGACTGTAGACTTCCAGGATGTCCGCGTAGGGTGCCAGGCGCGGGCCGGCGACGATAGACACGTCGACTACGGTCGCCGGCCCGCGCTCGCCGAAACGCGCACGGAAGGCAGCCGGCAGCCGGCCCGGCCCGCACAAGTAGACGCCGCGAGTGCGGCGCTTGAAAACGATGCCGCGTTGTCTGAAGGCTTTGCCCATGGATGTTCCGGACAGGATTTCGCGGTGGACGTCCGCTAATCCCTCGGCGACAGGCTGCTTGAAGAACACGCGCGACAGTTCCAGTACCTGTCCGCCGGCGGATTCCGTGCAGATGACACGCGCGGCGCCGTCCTGCAGCAGAACTTTGATTTCAGCAGGGCCGAACTGGCGCTCCAGAATATCGCTTGATAGGTCGTCAGACATAGTGCAGTAAATGCTTAACGGTGTGGTACAGCGCCGTTTCGGCGGTAAATTCCAGGCCTATGCCCACGGCGCCGATTACTATACCCAGCAACAGGATCAGGCCGTCTTCCAGGATCAGCCCCAGCGATACCACTACCACGCCTAGCGAAGGCAGCGTGTCCAGGCCTGAAAACGGCGGCGCCAGGAAAGCCGCGGCCGCGAAGACCAGCATTATCAGCCCCAGCGCCGAAAGCACCGGCCTGCGTACCAACAGCCGGCTTAGGCGCCGCCTGGAACGCCGCTCGAACCACTCGATGAAAGATATGAGCCGCCCGGCAGCCTTGCCTGAAAGCGGTTTGCCGACGTCGGTCGCCAGCCAGCGCTCCGGCAGCCATACGGATTTGCGCCCGGTTATGAGTTCCAGACAGAGCAGCATGGTTATTATTTCCGTAACGTGGGTGATGCCGCCTGTCGGTATAGGAAGGGCAGGCAGGGCCATCAGCAGCAGGAAGGCGATGGCGAACGTCTTCTCGCCGAACAGCCGGTTCAAGCCCGCCAAGGTCTTATCATCGCCGGTTTTCAGCCATCCCTGCAGTTCGCCGCTGAAAGTCCGCGGACGCGGACGCGGGGCGGACGCGGGCTTATGTCCCTGTTTGCCCATACTGTTTCTATAGTAGCTTAGTAAGCTGGGAAATTATAGGTATATACTGTAGTCATGAGCGATATGACCCCCGTGGCCATAAGCGGCATGGCCACCCGTTTCCAAGGCGACGGGCGCAGGCTCGGCTATCCTACGGCTAATCTGGCAGTTGAAACGGACGCCAAGGACGGAGTTTATTTCGGGTTCGCCGATATGGCGGGCTTTTCCCATCATCCCAGCATCATCTTCGTAGGCATACCCACCACTATGGGTGGTAGCACCCGCCGCGTCGAGGCCTACCTGTTGGACATACCCGACAAGGATTATTACGGCGAGAGCCTGTCGGTAAGACTTGAAAAATACCACCGCGCCAACCGGACTTTCGCCGGCATGCGCGAGCTCATTGCCGCCATGAACGCCGATGAGGCCGCGGCCCGCCGGTGGTTCGCGCAGAAGCAGGGACAGGGGAAACGGTGAATGGCGTTCCGATTAATGCTGTCTCGTGGTCGGTAGGCGCTCTGGCGCTTTATATATTCTTCATCAAAAGCTGGCGCAGCTATAAAATCACCCGAAATCCGCTCGCCCGAATGTACGGCGTGCTCGGTCTGACGTTCGGTACGGCGTTGTTCTTCTTCGGGGTGCCTGCTCTGCTCACTCAAGACACCCATGTGCTGCGCTACACGTATTTCATGGCCGACCTGTCCGTCCAGGTATCCATACAGGTTCAGGTGTGGCTTTTATGGTTCCTGGGTCTGCGCAGTTATGCCAGGCTTGACCGTCTATACCTGCTGACCATACCGTTCTCTGCCGTCCTGATGACCTTGCAGGCGCTGACCTCGGGAGTGTCGATTGCCCGGTCGCCTTACCTGGTCGTTTACACGGACAAGCCGGCGGTGCTGGTTCTCAAATCCATAATCTACGTGGCCGTCGCTATGCCGATCGGCTACTTATTGTTGCGCCAGGTACCGCGCCAGACATCGGTCAAAGCCAAGCTTAAATCATTCGTAGCGGGCATGACGTTCATTGTCATATGTTTGGCGGCTACCAGTAACAACATCTTTGACCGCGGCAGCGATACGCCAGGCTCAGTAGCCGTAGTCTTCACATTTTTCGTGGTTTTCGTGATTGTCCAGCTGCTCAGACCAGCCGGCAGGCCCGTGCGCTAGCACTTACTTAGACGGTGTCGAAGAAATCCTTGGTCTCGGCGGCGGCAACCTTGCCGCGGTCCTGGCGGTGACGGCTGTAAGGCGGCACCCACAGATAGAACGTACAGCCTTCATTCAGCTTGGTATCGAACCAGATCTTCGCGGTGATACGGCGCGCCAGCCGCTGCGCTATGTAAAGTCCTAAGCCGGTGCCGCCATGTACCCGCGTGGCGTAATCCTCGGACTGGAAGAACTTCTTGAATATCTTGTCTTGGTCGGACTGGGATATGCCGATGCCGGTATCGCTGACGCTGAAAGTGACACCTGAATCCATCTCTTTGGGGTTTATGACACTAAGCGTTATGGAGCCTTTCTCGGTGAACTTCAAGGCATTGTTGATGTATATGGACAATATCTCGCTGACGACATAACGGCTGGTAAGTATGGTCGCCGAGTTAAGCTCTGGATCTATGTCGATCTTCAGGTCTATACCTTTTGATTTGGCCTGCCCGATATAGTCCGATTGGAAATCATGCAGCAGCGCTATAGGGTTCAGCGGCTCCAGCTGCACTTCAAGTTTCTCATGCTCGACCTGCGACAGGTTGGTCAGGTCGCTGATTATATGCGACAGCTGTTTCAAGCTGCGTAATGCGCTGTTCAACATCTCGACCGAATCCTCGTCCTTTGACAGGTAAGGGGGCGACAGCAGGAACGAGATGCTGTTCTGGGCTATGGTCAGCGGCGTGCGCAGTTCGTGCGAAGCGACTGCGACGAACTCCTCGCGTTCCTGGTCGATGGTTTTTTCCTGGCTGATGTCGCGCACGATCAGCACGTGGCCGCGGTTCTGCCGGTCTACTATGTAAGGCGCGACGCGTACGGAAACATTTATGAAACTGCCGTCCGGCGCCTTGACCCGCAGGTCCTTGTGTTCCTCGTCATCCGTAGACTTGACCTTCAGCTGGGCGGAACGGCCTTCGCCGTTTACGAACTGCAGCGATTGTCCGATCGGCTGGCCGTGGATGTCCTTGCCGGCCAGGGCCGCTGCCGCCTGATTATTGATTACTACGTCGTTATCATTATCGATCACTATCACCGCGTCGCGCATATTATTGATAAGCGCTATCAGCTGCTGGCGCTCTTTCTCGGTTTCCGTGCCAAGCGTGATAAGCTTGTTACGCTCCGACCGCTCCGACCCGGTCAGCCACGATACGTATATGCCTATGGTGGCCAGGAATAGGATCTGCACCGCCAGCTCCTTCAGCGAGACATCGGTCGGGCTAAGGCCGAATTGCTGTTGCGCGAACAATACTACCGCCTGGGAAAAGGCGATGATATAGGCTACTTTAACGCCGTACCAGAAAGAACCCGAGGTTACCACCAGTACGAGCACCAGGAAGTAAGGACTGGCCGCGCCGTTGGTGACCACTACCAATAGAAGCGCCAGCGCGCTGTCAATCGCCAGCATTACCCGCTGATCGGTCAGCGTGGTCCAGCTTCGTCTGGAGCCGGCCCATAACAGCGCGTTATAGGCAGCTGCCAGGGCGGCCAATGAGATGACAAGAGCCCTGTTCATATCCGGCAGGAACCAGAAACTGGTTATAACTATGACGATTACGATCCAACGGGCATACCAGCTGCTCTTGAAGTAGCTGGTAACGCGGGGTTGTAGGAGTTCTTGGGGTTTGGGCATGGTCGGTTAATAGGTGTTTAATAGGTAACGTTCCCCTGAATTATAGCAAAAAGCTCATGGTTATTTGCGCCGCCCAGTATAATTAAGCTATGGTATCGCTCTCGGCAGTACCTCTGAATTCCATAGTATGGTCCATGGGGAGCCTGGCCTGCTTTATGTTGTTTTATCGCAGCTATGCCAGTTATCGCACGTCAAAGAACGAGTTGTCGAAATATCTGGCGTGGTTCGGGTTGCTCATGGGAACCGGCCAGGCGCTTTTCGCAGTGCCGACCTTCTTCACACTTGACTCTGCAACTCTCAGGACCATGTACCTCTCCGGCGAATTATTCGTGTACGGCAGCGCCATAGCGCAGGCCGCCATACTTTGGTGCCTAGTCCTGCGCTCGCGCGCTCCGATCTACGCGCTTACCGTCCCCATAGGATTGATCGGTACGGTTGCATGGCTGTATGCCGTTCCCCGCTCCACTCTGCAGTTTGCCCCCGGTAACTTTATCAATTACAGGGATCCGCTTCTTTCGACCATAGTCGCCGGGGTAGTGCTGATCGGCTTGTTTGTGCCGGTAGGCATATATTTCTTGCACGCGGCTTCCCGGCAAGAACACGTCAAAGGTATCCTGACTTCACTGACGCTTGGCTTGGTGTATGTCGGCGTTGGCTTTTTCACTGGCGGTATAGAACTATTGAACGGACAGGTGATAACGCCAAGATCAGCCGTGTTCGACCTGGCGTTCTTCTTCGTCATGTTTTCGGTGCTCCTCTGGCCGCGCCGCGCCGCCTCCGGCCTGGACCGCCAGGCCAAGGTCGTCGAAACACGGTAGCAGTTGCTGTAAACACCTTGCAAGATGTTAAAATGTAGGAGTGCAAGTAAAAACAAAAACAAAAAACGCGGCGTTAAAGCGGATCGGCCTATGGGCCACCATATGGTGGGGTGTTTCCTGCGCCTATGTGCTCCTGCTGGTATTGGTCGCCAGAAATAATTACTACGGTGCCGGCACTCCTGACATTCCCATTCTTGGCACTTCATTCGCGGCTCTGGCGCGCTGGTGGGGATCCGCCGTCCGCGCGGCTTTTGATAACTCCGGCGCTTTGCAAGGCTTATTGTGTCTTATAGCCATCGTGTGGATAGCGGTAGGCTGGCTGTGGCTGAAGGAGTTAAGGCGCCAGAATATCAGGTATAAAGCGGCATTCAAAGACCTGTTCTTAACCGTCCGCAGGTAACCGCCTCCCACAGGTCTTGATATTTATTGCTTAATATGGTACTATAATATTTGTAATAACTGTATTTATACCACTTATGATTATTGATGATAAGAGTAAGATTTGTCAAATAGGTTTGGAGACGTAAGGGTTGCCTTTGATATAGAAGCGCCAGGGGACGTCGCGGCCCCTGGATATGCCGATGCGGGTAGTTTGGACGATTTCGCCGGGCTGGTGAGCTTCGGGGATTATTAATTTGAGCGGTTCTTTGGCGAGGTCGTGGCCGTTCAGGCCGCGGTCGATAGCGAAGGCCTGGCAGAATTTCGCCGGCCCGTTCGTTAGGTCGTGACCGGTGTGTCCGCCGCGAAGTTCTGACATAACCTCCTGCCCAGCCAGCGGCTCCACAGCCCTGATAAGCACCGCGGCGCCATGACTCTCCGGGCCGGTGACTATGTTGCAGCAGTAATGCATGCCATAGGTGAAGTAGACATACAGATGCCCGGCCCTACCGAACATCACCTGGGTGCGCGGGGTCTTGCCGCGGTAGCTGTGGCTGGCGACGTCGGTCTGGTCGTAGGCTTCGGTCTCGACGATGCGGCCCCTCAGGCGCTTGCCGTCCAGGCGGCGCTCCAACACGCAGCCGAGCAGCAGCGGCGCAGCCTCGCTCGCGGGCTTTTCCAGGAATTCCGGCAGACCCGGCCTGTCGCCCAGCATTTTAACTTTCATGGGCATGGGCGACGCGTTTGAGGGCGGCTGGTATGGCTTCGATAACGTCGCTGGCGACCATGCCGGCCTGGGTTTTTTCTTCAGATGCTATGTCGCCGGACAGCCCGTGCAGGTATACGCCGGTTTCCGCGGCCTCTTGCGGGTCTATGCCCTGGGCGATGATGCCGGCGATCATGCCCGACAGAACGTCGCCGGTGCCGGCGGTGGCCAGGCCAGGGTTACCGGTAGTGTTCTCGTAGATTGAGCCGGTAGGACGGGCCACGTATGTCGGCTGTCCTTTTAACACGAGCGTAATGTCGTGATTTTCGGCGAATTCGGCGGCGACTGGCTTGAGTTCTGATCGCTCGCCGGGCAACTCCGAATTCAGCAGGCGCTGGAATTCGCCGGTGTGGGGCGTGAGTATGAGGGCCTTGGATGCCGAGCTGTCCAGGCGATCCAAGTGGCCGCGCATGATGCCGAAGGCTCCGCCGTCCAGGATGACCGGCAGCTTGATGCTGTCCAGCAGGCGCCCGACCAAAGCGCGTGCGCCGGTTGTTACGGCCATGCCGGGCCCGATCACGATTACGGACACCCTTCTGTCATTTACGAAACTCTCGATCTTGGCGGCTGCCTCGTCACCGCTTGCGGGCAGAGCCAGCGTCATGATTTCCTTGACGCGTTTTTCCAGCTTGTCAGTCACTTTGCTGCCGGATGCTATCGTCACCAAGCCGGCCCCGGTTCTCAGCCCTGCCATGCCGGCAAGCAGCGGCGCCCCTACCATTCCCGGCGAGCCGCCTATTACCAGCACATGGCCGTATTTATATTTATGGCTGTCGAGCGGCCGCGCCAGAAGCTTTAAAAAAATGTCGGTGTTCACAACTAAATCATAACAAATCGCATAAGCGCTTAGACATACTAGTACGAATATTGCAAAATATGTATAATGTCGGCCATGAGGCGTATCTTACCCGTTGTGGAGTTGCCGTCCCGCGGCGCAGTCGTATAACTCACAAGGTGTCAGTTAAGCGGTAAGGGTCCTGTAGCTCCGTGAGTTCCGGGCTGACATTGTGCGCCTGCCTGTCGGCTTCTATCTGGGCCTTGACCTTGACCAGCGTATTCTCCAAGGGGCCGTTGTTATCGAATATCATGTGCGCGAACCGGCGCGCGGCCTTAGTTTCAGCATTGTGGTGCCGCATTCGTTCGTCAATGTCTTCCTGGGATTGGCCGCGGTCCTTCATGCGTTCTGGCAGCACGTCAGGCGAAGCGTCGATTTGATAGATCCGCGCGGCGGGGAAATGCCTGAGAGCGGCCGTCATAAATGCCGGCTTCAGCACCATTAAGGCCTCTATACCTTCGGGCGGCCTGCGTAAGAACGGCATGCCGTAACGGGCGCCGTACAAGGCCTTGTGATCTATGAAGCCGCCGATCCTTAGATGTTTGTCGAACTTTTCATCCGTGACGAAGTGGTGGTCGTAACTGGTATCGAGCTCTCCGTCTCGCGGCGGCCGGGTCGTCCAGGTGGGCGTGGCTTCTACGATACCGTCTTCGCACAGATTCCAGGCTATGGTCGATTTGCCGACGGCAGATGCGCCTATGAGCAGTATGACCATGGCGTCCGGTTGCAGGGCCTCGGCCGGATCCACTAGTGCCTCGTTATTTCCGCGCACCGAGAAGGCTCCAAACCCACTACAGGCGGCTCATATATAGCGGCTCCCAAACTGTTAGACATAAGCATTATGCCCAACTTTATAAAACTAATATTAAATATTTATTAAATCTGTGGAGAATTCATGGATAGGGCCGGTATGCAAAGAGCGGGAAGGCCTAGATGACAGGATTGTCCGAAGGTGATGAAACGCCTTTTACTACCAAGGTATCATGGTAACCGCTTCTGCCAAGGTTGGGGAAGCGCCCGGCGGTTATCTCCTGATCGAAACCGTCTATAAGGGATCCGACCACGGCTACTCCTTGTACGGACAACCATAAATCTCCCGGCATGCTCTGGACTGCCGGCGAGAAAACATCTTGCTCGCCGTCGGCTCCGATTTCGCGGCTTCCTACTTCTACCACGCTATGATCATCAGGATCAGGACCGTTATGGATGACTACGTATAAGATGTCTGTCTCGTGGTCAGGGTCGCACGGCTCTTCTTCCTGTACGTTCTTGGCCACTCGGAACTGGGTGTTTCCGTCTACCTTTATAGGGCCGCTGCCTTTTTCTTCCAATTCCTGGGCGACGGCTTCCGTGCTGACATCGCGTATAGCGGCGATTTCTTCTATAGCAGCGCCCGCGCCTTGTTCGTATGCGTGCGCATCAAGTGCCATGGCATAGGAGCCTATACCTGTCAGAAAAAGTATCGAATGATTCCGCTCAAGGCGCCGGTCCAGTCTTTCTTCCTCATCGGCTACTTGTTCGCGAAGCCATTCTCCTTCTGCGGCAGAGGCAATGTCCATACACATCACATTACCGGTTTGATTCCAGCGCAGTTCTCCAGGTTCGGGGGGCATTAACATGATCTGTCCTTCTTGTAGAAAATAACAATATTAAATCACCCAACTCATTGCTTAATTAATATGCAGTTTCAGAGTTGGATTGAACCCAATTCTCAGAGCATACAATATTTGCTATGCAAACGCAAGCACAAGCTTGCATTTTCAAGCAGCCTGCCTTGTTATTGCTAAACTTTGAGCCGGTTGTAGACCCAGGCGACGATCACGCCGCAGATGGCGCCGTCGACGAAGCCCCAGACCCCGCCAATCAGGCCGCCGATGAAGGTCGCGTCGTAGCCTCTGTAAAGCGAGCCCAGGACGGGTACGATCTTGTCGCCCCAGCCGATGGTGCCAGCCAGCCAGGCGATGAGTACTACATATACGCCCCAGCCTATACCGAGCCCAAGGGCAAGTTTCTTCATGTCTATTTTCATGACTAAAACCTCATTATTATTTAATAATGCCTACGCTTATTTTAGCATCCCGCTGGTTCAGGGACGCTGAGGCGGGCCTTGGCCTTGCTGCCGGGCGCTGGCCACCGCGGTGCCGTGGAAACAGCCGACGGTGTAAGGGTATTCAAGCGTGGCGTCGTAGTGGTAGATGGTGGTCTCCTTGCCCTTCCACATGACCTGGCTTGTCCGTCCGTGGCAGACATCCAGGTCGGCGTTGGTCGGCAAGTTGCCTTTGGCGTCGCGCTCCACGTAGACGCCGTAGCCGTCCATGGCGTAACCGACCAGCGTTGAAGAGCCGGTGGCGGCATCGCGGATGCAGGACGGCACGTTGTGGTAATGGTATTCTTCCTGGCCGTCAGGGTGGCCGTTGCATGAATCCTGGGTCTCGTGCGCCACGGCGTCGCGCCCGGCGGCATCAAGCCCGTTGAATAACAGCACGCCGTCGCTCAACACGCCGATTGTGCCCAGGGACGTACAGCCTGGGATAGCCGCGGCCTTTGGGTCCAGAGGCAGAGTGTAGCTAAGAGCATGCGTGGCTATATGGTTGGGGTTGGTATCGTACTGGTGCGCAGGGTCGCTAAAGGCGATTGGAAAGGTACCCGTGGGATAAGTTTCCGGCAAATCATTGGTGGTGATGATGCGGTGGCTGCCGCTGACAGTGTTCGAATAAGTGGCAGCCGGCCAGTGTACCGAGCCCTGCACGGCGACCTTTGTCTTGGAGTTCCAAGTGTTGCTCGAGGCATCTATCCAGCCACCGCTATGTTGGGCACCTCCGCCCCTGAAGTTCGTGGTGCAGGAATCGATATAACCGGCTTGCGGCGTGGTGGCAACCTTGCCGTCGCCTAACGGGATAGCCGTAGGGTCGATGGTGCCCTTCCAGACGTTCGCATCGGACTGTGCGGACTTGGGGGTGGCAGCGGTCTCGTTCGTGGATGACACCGGCGTTGACCCATTGGAGCCATGTCCGAATAACAGATATCCGCCGATTGCGCCTATTATCAGTACACCTACGATGATAAGTACGGCCTTCTTGTGCCTGCGCAGATACGACTCCTTCGGCATGGGAGGCTCTTGTTTCGTTTCCTGAAGGTCTTCGCCCTCCGCGGTGTCCGTGGGCTGATCCGGATGCATAATTTTATGTTAGCATACTGACGACATCAATCTGATGACGGCATCAATCTGATTAAGTCCCGCGCTGATTAAACCCCACGGTCTGCTAACCGTATAACAGTACGCCGATTACTACGGATAGGTTAACGACTTCCCATAAGAAGAAGCTGATGATGATGTTCTTGTCCTTGTGCGCCAGACCGTAGAGTATCCATGGGAAGGTGACGACGAATATAAGTATCCATGTCGCCAGCGACACGCCGGATGCTGACTTGGCGTGGAAGATGCTGTAGGTCTGCGGCAGAACGGTGAAAGGACCGATCACGCCCACTACGAAAGTCAGTTTATCGAGGAAGATTATATATGGTGTTTTGCGCTGGGGTTTTAGCTTTTGCTCGCGTTCATACTTATGGCGCAAGCCAAGGTAATGCATATTTTCACTATAGCATAAGCATTAAACGAGGTTTGACGCTCTTCATAGGGCATGTGGATATATACTTGCAAAGTAGCGGTCCGGTATTATAATTAGGCTTGGAACTATCATTTAAGGGGAGGTACGAGTTATGGCTAGCTCGAACAACTTGGGAGTGGTGGATAAAAGCTATTATTACTGGCGTGGCGGCCTTGGGGTCCTGCTCGGCGTGTTAATCCTGGTGTGGCCCGGATTGACGGTGCTGACGTTGGTCACACTATTAAGCATCTGGCTATTGCTGGCCGGCGTGGTCAATGTGATTGACGGCGTGACCGGAGTCAAGAAGGGAGGTTACGGCTGGGCGGCATCGCTACTGGCCGGAATCTTTGAACTTGGCGTAGGTGCATACCTGGTACAGAGGCCTGCATTGGCGACTCTGACTATCATCACGTTGCTTGGCGCGGTCTTCGTGGTGCAAGGGTTTGTCTATCTGATGCGGACGTTCAGCCAGAAGTCGTCTACCAGCAACCATAGGTTGCTGTCGCTGATCTTCGCCGCGTTGTCATTCGCGGCAGGCGTATGGCTGTGGCGCTATCCGTTCCATGGCAGTCTGGCCTTCGTGTGGCTAATCGGCCTTTACACGATCGCATCGGGCGCATTGCTCATCGCCATCGGTTCCGAAGCCAAAGACTAAGTACGCGTACTGTTCAATTCTTTGCGTAGCTGAAACCAAGCTAGGCCTCAGCGTGCTAGTATTACAGACATGCATGCGGTGATATTCACAGGTGGCATATTACGCCCGGGTAAGCCAGTGGAAGAAGCCTTGGCATCATCCGGCATGATTATAGCCGCCGACAGCGGCGCGGCTACCGCCCTTGATTTCCAGGTCACGCCATCCGTGGTGATTGGCGACTTCGATTCCTTGGATGCGAAGGCCAAGAAAATTTTAGAGGCCAAGGGTGTCCAGTTCATCGTCCATGACAGCGACAAGGAACATACGGACACCGAACTGGCCGTGGACTACGCAGTCAAGAACCATGCCACCAAGATAACCATACTTGGCGGCCTGGAGGGTGATAGGATCGACCATGTGCTGGCTAACGTGTTTTCCGTAGCCGGCGTGAAAGTGCCGGTCAGTTTCGTCAGCGGTTCCACAGAGGCTTGGACCATCAAGGGTCCGGGCATGGCCCGCCTAAACGGGCACGCCGGCGATCTGGTGTCGCTCATACCCCTTACGCCCCGGGCTACCGGCATAAGTACGTCCGGGCTGCAATATTCACTTGATGGCGGAAGCTTGGCCATGGACCGGTCGCAGGGAGTAAGCAACGTTATGACGCGAACGAAGGCCAAGGTAAGCCTGGGGAAAGGGACCTTGCTGATTGTTCATCACCATCTCCGCCAAGCATAGCCTGGGCCCGGGCCGCCTGCTCGCCTACGAACTTTGACCATGCCGGATGCTGGTTCATCCGGCGTAAATGCCGCTCCAAGAAGACGATGTTACCGGCATATTTGCGCATACAGATCTGGCGCTCCTCGGCGCCCATTCTGGATGCGCGGTCAATAGCCGCATCCAGGTTAACATCGGAATCAACCACCTTCAGCCTACCGGTTTGCGGGTCGTTAGCCACCTTTCCCATGTTTTCTTGGTGGGTCTGGCCCGGCCACATCGTTAATAGGCCGACACCGGCGACCACACGTGGCGGGACGCCGCGCTCTTCCAGGTCATCCAAAGTCTCGCCGGTGTCCTCGACAGCGTCGTGCAGCCAAAAGATCGCTTCATCTTCCGGGGTGCCTCCAAGACCCCGTATGATCTTTACGCCCGGCTCCAGATGATAGTCTACGAAGTCAAAATCTGTACTGTAATAACGCTGGCCCGCGTGCAACTCACGCGCCAGAGCCTCGGCGTGGCCCGCGACCGCTTGTCCGTTTGGTGTTGCCATAGATAACTATTATAGCTGAAGAGCGGCTAGGTCTAGAACTGGTTCCACAGGTGCTGGTTGGTGATTTCGTGGTGGTATAGCACCTCTGCTTCTTTGATGGCGTTGCCTAGTTCGCGCGGGTTGCGATTGCTAACTTCCTGTTTGAGGCTGACGTATTTCTCTTTTGGCGAATCACCCAGCACACTCGTCATATAATTGCTGGCTTTGAAGATCCTGAGCGATTCATTGATGGTGCCGGGCAGGAAACGCACGCGCGGCCGCTTACTGCTATCGCGAGTACCGGGGGTGATGTCCTCCAGACCGGTTTTCAAGATCGCGTAAAGGGCTATGTAGGGATTGGTGTCGGGCGAAACCGAGCGGATCTCAATCCTCGCGCTTCTTTCGTTGCCAAGCGGTATCCTGATCATGGAGCCGCGATCATTGGCCGAAACTTTAATCTGGTTCGGAGCCTCAAAGTTAGGATCCAGCCGCCGGTACGAGTTGACGCTGGAGTTGATTAGCAGGCAAAGCTCCGGAGCGCGGTGCAAGATCTTCTCGACGAAGTTCCATCCGGTCTTGGACAGGCCGTCAACGCCCTTCTTGTCGTAAAACAGATTCTTGCCGTTTTTGGTCAAAGAAAAGTTGGTGTGCATGCCGTTGCCGTTGATGCCCTGTATGGGCTTTGGCAGGAAGCTGGCCGTCATGCCCATGCTATTTGCAATCTGTCGGCAGGTTAGTTTGTACAACTGTATCTGGTCGCAGGCCCGTACGATATCGGTGTACGAGTAATTGATCTCGAACTGCGACACCGCGACTTCGGGGTGGTCCTTCTCATTCCTGAAGCCCATCGCCCTTAGCGCGTCAGCGGTGGCATCTATGAACTGGCGAAGCTTATCCAGGGGCAGGGTGTGGTAGTAGCCGCCTGTCGTGACCATCCGAAAGCCGTCTTTGGAGCTATAGTTTTGTTCGGAGTCGATTTCTTCGAACACGAAACCCTCAAGCTCCGGGGCCATATAGGCCTGTAGGCCGTCCTTGGCTTTTATCTTGTCGGCGTATTCCTGCAGGCGGACGCGGAAATCTGACTCAAAGGGACTAAGGTCGCGGTTGCGGATGTTCGCGAACACCAGGACTTTGCCGGGTCCGAAGACGTCCGACGGCAGGTAAGTTATGCTGGTCCAGTCCACGGCCAGCCGCAGGTCTGATTCGCTGAGTTCGCTGAAGCCGTTGATAGACGAGCCGTCAAAAGTTAAGTTGCTGAGCGAAGCCAACAGGAACTTTTTATCATAATCCAGCATGTGCAGCCGGCCCTCCAGATCCGAGAAGCACAGCGTCACGGCTTTTATGCGTTTTTCGGCGGCCAGGTACTTGGTGTGCGCGGCTTCGGCCTTTTTGGGATCGGTGATCTTACGGGCTTTGAGGTTCAGTGTCTCGAGCTGGTCATATGGCAGATCTAAGAAGTTTTTTAACGTCGTGTCCATAGCTTCTCCCCTCAATAAAGCTTGTATTACCTAAATAATACGCCGCTCTATGTTAAAAACATAGAAAATTAGCATAATTGTGATAAAAATTACGCTAAAATTATAAGCATAAGAATAATCGTGGCTGAGCATCGTCGGTAATGTTAGAAGCTTACCTACGGACGGGATCTGAAAGAACTACGTTTAAAAACCATAGTCCTCCCAGCAGTAGAATTGCTATAAGCAAGCCAACAAATATCCAATTGTTTCGTTTGGTTTGTGACTGATCAATCGTTGCGTCCCATGCAAGTTTAGGAATCGCAGCAAAAATAATTAGGCTTAATGGGTTTAGGTATATGAAGGCAAAGTTAAATGTTGCCACACAGAATAGCGCAAAGGTTGAGTAGAAGACAAACAGCCTTTTTGCTAAGCGCTTCCGAAGTGCTTTGCTCATCTTGTTGTTTATCTGTACGAGCAGGGCAGAAAATATACCCGCACTAAAGATGATTACGATAATTGATTCGATACTATACACAAGCCCATCGAAATCTTCATGTCCAGAAAAATTTCCATATGTTATTTTCATTGCAGTCAGAAAGAATAAGACACCTATGCCTAGTGCTATACCAGAAGCTATTAACCACAGAAGATACAGTCTGCGCAGTGACATAACTTTAACTATAACAAAATAAAAAAGGCTTCGAGTGAAGCCTTTGGTTCTAACGTTCCGCTTGGCCTAACAAAAATAACAGATATAAAATGACTGGCTGGGGGTGCAGGATTCGAACCTGCGATCACGGGACCAGAACCCATTGCCCCGGTGCAACCTAAACCGTTGACTATATGAATAGTTCATGTTATCATACACTTAATCAGATAGGAGTTGGAAATGACTGACGCTCAGCCAGGACCCGAAAAAATGACCGCCGCTATGGTGGTGGATATGTTTGAGCCGCAGATCGATGAAGTTACGGCCGCCATAGGCCAATCAAAGCAGGCGGAAGACGACGCCCAGGCGGCCCTGGATAAGGCGGATGGCAGTGTTGAAGTAGCAAAAGCAAAAAGGGCAGAAAGATTTGATGAATTACGAGATGCGCAGATGGGAACCCGCATCATGGAGTCGCGCCTGGAGGAAAGGCAGAAGGTTGCCTTGGCCGCTTTGGGGGCTACCGAATCTTCGTCGTCGGAAACTTTCGCGGCACAGACGCGCATAGAAACAGGCGACGAAGAAGCGGCCGCCGAAGTAATAGAAAAGATACGCGGCGTCAACGAGCAATTATCAGAGGAAGATGCCGCGAACCGGCTTATCGTCATAGGCGCCCTGCCTGTCGTAAGTCAGGTCGATCCCCCTAACCCTTATCATAACCAGAACGTGGTGTCGTTCGTAGAAGTAGGGGATGACACGCGTCTGGGCATATGGAGGGCGGCGGGCAGGCATTACGTCAACCTAATGCCAGGCCTGGTCAATCATGTCGGCCTGCCGGACAGCGAAGATAAGATTCCTTTCGGTCACCGAGACGAGACCGGATATAACCGGCTGATAGCGGTAGAGCCGCTGGAATTACGTTTCGTAAGCACAGCGCACGAGGTCCAACAACTGGTGCAGGGCCAGGCTCGGCCTTACCCCAGTAGGTACGGCTCTATAACCGTAGGCTCCAGCGAAACGGACGCCATGGAACCGGCAATCATAACAGGCGAGGCGGTCGATGAGTTCACGAGCTGGTTGGCCAAGAATGATGCGCTAAGAGTACTGGTTTTCGCGGCGGCGTTCGACCGCGCCGGTGACACGCCGGCCGATGCGGTGCCGAAACTGCCCGAGGGCAGCCGAGCCCAGGAGCTGGCCCGTGAAGCTTTCAAGGATCGAATCCAGCTCTACGTAGGCGATATCGCGGCCAACAACATCCAGGAACATGTCGAAGTCGAGCGTATGCGTGACGACCTTCTATTCTCACGGGAGGTCCAGGAATATATAGGCATATCTGATAATGATCTGGTCGCTTATGTGACCGAAGCCTTGCAGCCCCATGTGGCCGTTGAGCAGGATGAACACAATAAGGACGCAGTCAACTTCGTGGTTAGAAATACAGGCATGAGAAGCTTTACTACCGCAGAGAGTATGTGCGAGTTCGTCGATAAAAAATTCGGTGAAGCAGGTTACGGCGAGTACGGCATGGGCTTGATCATGAACGTAATAGCCAGGGACCTTGAGCTCGGTGCCTTACGCGAAACACTTGACTACTATTCGGAAGATACACGGTCCGAACGAAGATTCCGCCGCAGGCTTAACGAGGTCATGGAACGCATCGAAACCGACAAGAAGATATGGCCACACGGCCGCTAAACGAATAATCACGAAAATCGTGGCTGGGGATGTCGGCCTAGAACTATTTCACAAAGAAATTATAGAAACTCATTATTAATGGGTTAGCCTTAGAAATTTTGGCCTTGAATTCTTTTGTTAGTTCGAGCGCTCTACCATGATTTTGAGCTGCCAATAGATCGTCGCTAAAATCGTTCAGCTCTTTATTCAGGGGGTCATTTTTTAGAACATCAATGTACTTATCACGAAGTGAATTTATAACTTGAAGTGCGTTGGTTCTGTTGTCGCTGAAGGCGGCAGCATCATGGTTATTATCGACCCCCTCAGCAAAGTATCTCTTCATGCCTTTTACCTGACTTTCAATCTTTTCATATACTTCTTTTTTTCGATGATAGAAGATTATGAGTTTTTGAATTAGTAAGGCTAAAATCCACCAAAACAGGAAGCTTAGTGACCGACTTGTTCGGAGGGGAGGAATACTTAACGTTAACACCAGAGCTATCACTAGCATGGCCCACGCATTCGAACCTTTGATTAGATCTTGGAAAAACGAAATAACTGCTGGCACTCAAACCTCCTCTGATGCAAATCGTGGCTGGGGATGCAGGATTCGAACCTGCGATCACGGAACCAGAACCCGTTGCCTTACCACTTGGCTAATCCCCAATGCAGGGGTTGATTATACGTAAGATTCGACGTTTTGACCAGAGTTGGCCGGGCATGGCGGCCGTCTGCGCCCATATTATTAAGAATAACCAGGCGTTTAAATCATTGACAACAATATGGTTACGCTATAGAGTCAGGGTTAGTCGTATACAAGATGAAAAAGCAAAAACAAAACCTAAGAGTTAAGCCTTTGCATCATGCCAAAACCGTAGTTCGGGTCACGCCGAAGTTTGTCCATGGCATGGTCGTAGGCGTAGTGCTGGGCGTTTTAGTCGTTGGCAGCCTTCGATACGCGACCACCACCTATGCCGCCGGCAAAACCAATGAATCCAGCTATTGTATAGTGAGTGCCACTAGCGTAGATGGCGGGTTAGGAGCGATTAAGTCCTTTACGGTTAAAGACAACGTCGCGACGACGCATTTTAAGGTAACCGGTCCGAAAGGCTGTTCTGCTGACGTGTCGCTCGCATCCTGGCAGGCTCCTTATGGCAGTACCGACTTCTTGCCACTGAACGATCAAAAACTCCTTTACAAAAAGACGACTAGCTTCACCCCGGGCAACTATTCCATGAGCATACAGACTGCCGATTGTGATTATCAGATTGACGTAGTGCGGGGCTCAAGTGCTACGGCGGCCGATGGCTCGCCTAATTATGCAGGCGGTCAGCTGGTGGATTTCCTACAGCAACATGTCAAGGCATGCGAGCCGCCGGTCACTCCTCCAGCCACTAATACACCCAAAGCGACACCGACTAAGACATCCGCGCCCATTAGTACTGCCGCTCCTACGACGCTGGTCAATACCGGACCGGGAGCAGTAGTCATCATCGGATTACTGGCAGTAGCCTCCGGCTACGTCTTCCATATGAGGCACCTGCACCGAAAACATAGGCGCAGATCATCACACCACTAGCGTCGATTATGCTACAATTGGTGCATTAACAATTTGAGTATAAAGAGTGCGGAGAGAGATCTAGCTCGTCGACCCGCCGGCAACCTACCCATATAACAAGGGCAAGGTGCTCCGTCTAGCCCAGCTCTAAGGCCGGGGAAGATATGTAAGATGCGTATCCTTTCCGAACCTTAAAGGCGAAGAAAGGATTTTTTAATGCAAGACGCCAAGCAATATTTCTTTACCAGCGAATCAGTGTGCGCCGGGCACCCGGACAAGGTCTGCGACGCCATCAGCGACGCCATCTTGGACGCCGCGCTTGAACAGGATCCCGACAGCCGCACCGGTATAGAAACCGTGGTGGGCGCTAACAAGATCGCGCTGTTCGGCGAAATCAAGACCAAGGCCGACCTGAACTTCGAGAAAATCGCGCGAGACAAGATAAAGAAGCTAGGCTACACCGTGCCTGGATGGGGCTTCAGTTTTAACGAATCCGAATTCAGCAATGACGTGCACCGGCAGTCGCCGGAAATCTCCATGGGCGTAGACCGCGAGGGCGGCGAGGTCATCGGCGCCGGCGACCAGGGCATGATGTTCGGCTTCGCTTGCGACGAGACTCCTGAGCTCATGCCCCTGCCCATCGCGCTGGCCCACGCGCTGACCAGACGGATCGACGAGGCGCGCGAAACCAAGGATCTGCCATGGCTACGGCCCGACGGCAAGGCCCAGGTGACGGTCAAGTATGATAACGGTCGCACTTCTGTCGAAAAGCTGGTGCTGGCCCTGGCACACGATGAAAAAACCACGTCTGAGCAGGTAAGGGCCGAGGCCATGGAAAAGATTGTTAAGCCTGTGCTGGGCAAGTACAAATTCGACCTTCCGGCAGACGACAGCATAATCATCAACGGCACCGGGCTGTGGCACATACCGGGGCCGGAAAGCGATGCCGGTCTGACCGGGCGCAAGATCGTGGTCGACACCTACGGCGGCTACGCACGGGTCGGCGGCGGCGCGTTCAGCGGCAAGGATCCCAGCAAGGTGGACCGCTCCGGCGCTTACGCCGCGCGCTACATCGCCAAGAACATCGTGGCCGCGGGCTATGCCAAGAAATGCGAGGTCGGCCTGGCCTACGTAATCGGCCAGCCCCAGCCGCTGATGCAAACCATCGACTGCTTCGGCACAGCGACTATCAGCCAGAATAAGCTGCACGAATTCAAGGACAAACTAGTTGACACGTCGGTAAGGGGAATAATTGAGACGCTGGATCTGCGCCGTCCGATTTACAGCCAGACATCAGCCTACGGACACTTCGGCAAGCCCGGCCTGCCTTGGGAACAGATCGCCAAAGCCTAGCCAGTGCCCCCATAGTTTGCATTAATATCTATTTTATGATATTAATTACCTATGGGTGTATATCTAGAATCATGGACGCCTTATAGATTTCGGCCATATTATGAACTTGGCGGAGAACAGGGCAAGTATGACGAAAGCGCGTATACGGAAGAACTCCATGAGCGGAACCTGAAATTGCTCGAACGCACTATGGATGTCCATGCGGACGGAGGCGAAAAGACGCCGTGGCTTACCAGCGGCATAGGTGTGGTCGCCGTGGAGCGCTCTGATGAAGAATTTGATTTTACAAGCGTCTGCCTGGCCGACGATAGAGGAGACTTTGCGCAAAGGCTTCATTTCTTGCGCCAGGACGTGACCGTGCACCCCGAAAGAGGACTCAAGGCGCGTACACGGACGTATCCGACATTGAGACGCATGGCAGGACTGTTTACCAGCTCTGATGCCGCTTGGGCGTTGATGTACCCTACTCTGACCCACGATCCTGAGCAGGCCTCTGCCCATATGAAAGAGTGGTTAGAGGCTACGCACGAGCTTGAACCCGCGACCGCCCAGGGCCTGAAAGAGATATTTCCTCTAAGGCCTACTGCGCTTAAGCACTGGGTCGGGGTCAGGTTGGACGACTAAGCCTAGTCCAGGTCGCGGCGGCGGAAGACCGTATACGATAATATGCCGCAGACTGCGATGACCGCTACGAAGTAAAGCGCGCTGGTCCAGTGATAAGTCTGGCGCAGGATGGCCTCGGACTGGAAGTAATGGAATGGGAAAACTTTGCTGGGTCCGCTTAGCCAGTGGACGGTGCCGGCCAGCGAGCTGATGATGTAGCCGCCAAAGCCGATCAGCGATGCCACGCCAATGGCGGCGCCGCGGGCCCGGCCGGTGGCGGACAGCAGGAAGGCCACACTGCCGGTGCAATAGGCCAGAAGGAAACTGTTGACGGTGGCCAGCGCTATCGCTGAGGATGGCACGCCGTCCAGCTGGAAAAGCCGGGCGCATACCACCACCGTCACCAGCGCCACCGCCGAGACCGCGGCCAGCACCAGAGTTCCGGCTATGATTTTGCCAATAAGCACCTTACTGCGCGACACCGGACGGGCTAACACCGTTTCGAGCGTGGCGTCCTTCTCTTCGCTGGCGATCAGCGAACTTCCCAAAGCCACGGCAAGCATCGTTAACAGCAACGGCAGCAACAGGAAGAAGATCTGGCTGTTCAGGTAACCGACTGGCGAGAAGAAGTCGGCACTGCCGCCGAACAGGCCCAGGGCGGCCTTGGGCAGGCTTGCTAAGCTCTTCTCGAGCGCGTCGCCGGCGCTCTTGAAGCTTGGATAGAACACCAGGGTTATGAATATGAAACTGGCCACGCCGACGGACCACCAGACGGTACTCCAGCGTCTTTGCCACAGGGTCCACTTAACTACAGGGCGCATATTACTCGTCCCCTCTGGCGTCATCAGGGCCGTCGTCAGCGCCGGCCTTACCGCTATAAAAGCGCATGAACATTTCTTCGAGGTCTAGCTGGCGGACCTCTAGATTGGTCACTTTGTACTTGGACAGCTCGCCCAGCAGGGGCGAGAGTTCGCCGTGGATGTGGACGCGCACGCCGTTGTCGCCGGTACCGGTAGCCTTGACGCCCTTAATGGCGCGGAGTTTGGCCAATGGTGGTTTTTCAGCGAAGGTCACGTCCAGGGTGTGGGCGGCCTCCTTGGCCATCTCGTTGATGTCGCGCTCCACCACCAGCTTGCCTTCGCGGATAATGCCTACGCGGTCGCAGATGCGCTGGACCTCGCTCAAGATATGGCTGCTCATGAACACGGCGGCGCCGCGCTCGCCGGATTCCTTCAGCAGATCGTAGAAAGCTTCCTGCATCAACGGGTCGAGGCCGCTGGACGGCTCATCCATTATCAATATGTCCGGCTGGTGCATGAAGGTTTGGATGATGCCGACCTTCTGCTTGTTGCCGCGGCTTAAGTCGCCGAGCCGCTTATCGAGCTGGGGCTTGAAGCGCTTGATAAGTTCGCGCCGGTATGCGCCGGAGTCGCCGCCCTGGAGCTCGCTCATATAATCAAGGAACTGGTCTCCGGTCATCTTTTCGAACATGGCCATGTCGCTGGACAGATAGCCGACGGAACGCTTGATCCTCACGCTGTCCGCGACTATATCCATGCCCATTATGGTAGCCGAGCCCGAAGTCGGCTGGATGAAGTTCATAAGCATGCGGATGGTGGTACTCTTGCCGGCGCCGTTCGGCCCCAGGAAGCCATAGACCTCGCCGGCCTTTATGTCCAGGTCCAGGTCGTGCAGGGCGTAGAAGTCAGTACCCTTGTAGCGTTTGCTTAGGCCTTTGCAAGATATTGCTACGTCGCCGGTCTTCATGGTTACATTATAACCATATTAATTAAAAGATAATTAAGTACAACGGATTTTGTTTGGCGCCGTCATGCATGCCAGCCTATAATGAGCTTAACGAATCATGACGGACACAGACGATATAACCAACCGGCAACTACTGGACGCGATGACGCAGCAACTAGGGGTCATAACCGACAATATGGTCACGAAGAAAGACCTTCAGAACGAACTAAAGCGTTTCGCCACGAAGGATGACCTAAAACGCTTTGCCACCAAGGACGACCTGAAGAGCGCGGAAGCAAGACTACAGCGCAGTATCAGATCATCGCATAGCATAAATGTAGGGCACCATCTGGAAACCCGGTCCATGATAGGCGACCTTTACCGCGAAACCAAGAGCTTGCGCGAAAGTTCGCCCTTCAGCAAAGCCGACTAGTCAAAAAGGTTCAGGTCTTTGAGCTCTTCCGGCAGGAAGCCCTCCGGATGTTTGAAGCCGGCCTGCCACTTGGCGCCTTTGCCGTAGCCTAAGTCCTTCATCAGCTTGGTGGGTGCGTTGCGCAGATGCAAGGGAACGGGTAAGTCAGGGTATTCCTTGGCTGCTGAGAGTGCGGCGGACATGGCGTCGGCTACCTGGCGCGACTTAGGAGCCTTGGCCATCACGGCCGCGCAGTGGAACAGGTTGTACTGCGCCTCGGGCAGGCCGATGCGCTCCACGGCAAGGAAGGTTGATACTGCCACGTTCAGAGCCGCAGGCGCGGCCAGGCCGATGTCCTCGGAAGCGAAGACGACCATGCGCCGCGCGATGAATTTCGGATCCTCGCCGGCCTTCAGCATGCGCGCCAGGTAGTACATGGCGGCTGTGGCGTCCGATCCGCGCATGGATTTAATGAAAGCGCTGATGACGTTGTAATGGTACTCGCCTTTCTTGTCGTAGCCGGGTACTCTGGACTGCGCAGCATTTTCTATCACCTCCGGCGTTATGGTCTTCCTGCCCGCCAGCTGGGCGGCCAGCTCCAGATTGCCAAGCGCCACGCGTGCGTCGCCGCCGGATAATTCGGCCAGCAAGTCTATGCTCCCCACCGGCAGCTTATTAAGATTTAATTTCTCGTGCCGCGCAGCCTTCTTAATAATTTTAATGATTTCATCTTTTTTTAATGGTTCCAGTACCAGGACGCGCGACCGGCTTAATAAAGGATTAATGACTTCGAAGCTGGGGTTCTCGGTGGTGGCGCCGATTAGGACAATCGTACCGTCCTCCACATGCGGCAGGAAGGCGTCCTGCTGGGCCTTGTTGAAACGGTGGATTTCGTCGACGAACAGGATGGTCTGCATGCCCAGACGCCGGTTCTCTTCAGCGCGGCCAATCACTTTCACCACGTCGGCCTTGCCGGCAGCCACGGCGGAGAGCTCCGCGAACTCAACGCCGGTCTCGTTAGCGATTATGCGCGCTAGGGTGGTCTTGCCGCTGCCCGGCGGCCCCCACAGGATCAGCGACGCGGGCTGCCCATGCTCCACCATCTCCCGGATAATCTTACCCTCGCTTACCAAATGCTCCTGGCCGACTATGTCGTCCAGTTTCTGCGGCCGCAGCCGTTCTGCCAAAGGTCTCGTCTCCATACCTTCATTATATAGCCATATGGCCATCCGTACTTATCTGCGCCAGTTTCTTGATAAAATCTTATAAAAGTGTATAATATTATTAATCATGGCATTAGGAAGAGTATCCGTGCTGGTTGAAGGTTTACGTTCGCTTGAAGTTCCGCGGGAAACCAGCGAAATTGAGGCTGAGCGCATCGCCCGGCGGGTTGCCAGAGGCGTACGCTTTTTGAAAATTACAGAATGGCCGGTCACTGGCGACCGGTTCGGGCTTCGTCGTACACAGCATGCCCAAGAGGTCTATGCCGCAGCGGCCGGATTGCTGGCTGAAGGGGGCGTGGAAATCGAAGTGCACCAGTTCAGCGAGCCTAGACAACAGTCTCAAGCGGGCAATGGCTTTGCATATTGGCACGCTTGGGAAGAACCCGGCGACCAGGTATTCGTTAAATCCATTGACGGCGAGGAAGTGCGGCGCGAGAGGATTCCGCAGACCATGAAGGGTCACCTGGCCCGGCTTTACCCGCCGGAAGAGGGTTAGGCAAGGGCGCCATCAGCTATAATCGTAAGATGACCAACCCGGCCAGTAAGTTAAAAGCAAACCCGCGGTTCCTGCTTCTGTTGTTCCCGTCTCTGTCGCTTATAGCCTTTCTGGCGTACGGCGACATCCATCCGCAAGGCCAGTTGGCCAGGGTATGGGTGGCCGCACAGATAATCGTAGGGTTTTCGTTCGTGGCCTTCGTGATACAAAGGGAACTGATGTCCAAACGTCCTGATAATAAAAAGTGAGAGTTAGTTAGGATTTGGAGCCGCGGGAGTGCGGCTTGGTGTGCGTATGGCTGTGCATTAGGGATAGCGTCAGGAAGAAGCCGACACTGGCTATCACGAAGGATGCTACGGCGATGGCTAGTACTATGAACACGCTGGTCATACCTTATATTATAGCAGATTTTGTAAAGACGGTGGCCGGTCGGCTAGATGTCTTACTCCGGCACTATCAGACCGGTTCGCTGAGCCCTTCCGCCGGATCGCATGCTTCATCGTAGTATGCGCTTCTTGCGAAGCCTTCAAGCAGAAGTGACCCGGTCTTCTTAGCGGCTGTGGCAGCCAGGATCCGGACCCGGCGGGCGGTTTCCAGGACACTTGCCAGAGCAGTTACCCTGACGGCGAAACCATGCTCACCTGCTACTATATCGTCGAAACGGTCGGCGATGTCCAGAGTGTTTTCTGCGCCGGCGTGCACATCCAGCTTGCCACGGCCCGGATAATCCAGAGGGATGTCTGCCGTTTCGGCCTGCCGTGCAGCTTTATAGTCGTGAGGTGATCCTTCGGCCATTGCAGATACTATATAACGGCGTTTTGAAATCCTGAAATCATGAAGATAATTAAATCTTCATTAACTGGCTTTATTAAAAGGCGGGGCAGAGGTGCTACACTTAAGATTAATAGCCATGAGCGCGATAACGAACGAACGACTCCGAAAACTGAACAAGACCATGGCCGCCGTGCATTTCGCGCAGGGAGCGGTCATTCTGCTTATTGCCAAAGACTTCTCTCTGCCGCTGACCACGGGCTACCTGTACTTCGACCAGGCCACGAAAACCCTGCGGTCAGCCCAGCACACGCTCGGCCATCTGTCGCTGCCAATCCTCATCGCGGCCTTCTTCTTCGTCTCGGCCATAGCGCACCTGGTAATCAGCACCGTCGGCTTCAAGGCCTACACCAAAGGAATAGGCAAGGGCATCAACAAATTCAGATGGTTCGAGTACGCCGTCTCGGCCTCCATAATGATCGTGGCGATCAGCCTGCTGGTGGGCATCTACGACGTAGCGATCCTAGCGAGCGCCTTCGCGCTCACAGCCATCATGAACCTGATGGGCTTGATGATGGAAGTCCACAACCAGACGACGAAGAAAACGAACTGGTTGAGCTACTACATAGGAAGCTTCGCGGGAATCATCCCCTGGGCAATCATCGCCTACTACTTCTACGCCTCGTCCACCTACGGCAACTCCAAACCGCCGACGTTCGTCTACTGGATATTCGTGTCAATCTTCGTGTTCTTCAGCTGTTTCGCGCTCAATATGTTCCTGCAGTACAAGAAGGTCGGCAAATGGAAGGACTACCGCCACGGCGAACTAATCTACATCTACCTCAGCCTCTTCGCCAAGAGCGCGCTGGCGTGGCAAGTGTTCGCGGGGACGCTGAGGCCCTAGAACTTGAAGCGGTCTTTCCCGGCCTGGCCCCGCCCACTTAAACGCCTCAGATCCTTGGACATATCCTTGACCGCGAATTCAACATTGGTAAGTCTGCCTTTGACGTCAGTCATGTCGGATTTGAGCTGGGCAACGTCGCCGGGCACGGACGCCAATGGCGCCACGCTCTCGTGTATGGCTTTGACTTCATCGCGGATTTCCTCCAGCAACGCGCCTTCGTAATGGCCGGTGTGGTTTTTGTCGCTCATGGTGACGCTATTATAAATCCGAGGCTGAACGCAGGGCAATAGAAACCGCCCGAAAACACAACAACTTTAAGAATTATTTAATAAGGTGCTATCCTGCAAGGGAGAGTAGTATGAACACACAAAAACTCGCAAAATTATACGACCGCGCCATAACCGGCTTGTGCTGGGTGATTCCTTCGGCCTGGTTGAGGGCCAGGATCCCAGTCTCCGAGCTTATAAGGCCGCTGAACCGCACGCCGCGCCTCTTTTACGAAAAGGAACGCCAGGTTTACCGGCTCACGTATTTTTTGGTCCGCAAAGGCACGCCGATTGACCGCAGGGCCTATCATATACACAAAGCTATCGCTCAGAAGTATGGCTGGCCCTATGTGAAAGAAGTTTACGATGACCAATAAAAAGGCCTCCCGCTGGGTAGCCTAGAGCTTACCAATCTCGGGGACGATTATGTCTGAGTGTTGAGCCATCCAGGTTTTTATTTCTTAGACAATTGTCTCAATGCCCGGCGATGTTTTTTGATAAAACTGCTCGTCCAGGTTTTTGTCTTCGGGCTTGGGGATTTAGTCTTGGCTGGCATACTTAAATTATAGCAAACTATCACTTATATTTACCAGGAACCGGCTTAAGGCAGATACGTTGCCTATACTCCTTGCTTATGCTATAATTACAGATAAGAAAGCCTTGGGCGCTATCGAGAAAGCGTCTTTTTTATTGGAATGAAACAGACCCAGGACCCGGCTAAGATTCGGAACATCGCCATTATCGCCCACGTCGACCACGGCAAGACGACGCTGGTCGACGGCCTGATGAAGCAGTCGCAGACCTTCCGCGACAACCAGGCGGAGATGAGCCAGGAGCTGATCATGGACAGCGGCGACCAGGAAAAAGAGCGGGGCATCACCATCACCGCCAAAGTCACGGCCGTCCAGCACGGCGACTACCGGGTGAACATCATCGACACGCCGGGCCACGCCGACTTCTCCGGCGAAGTGGAGCGTACGCTGAACATGGCCGACGGCTGTATCCTGATCGTCGACGCCCAGGAAGGCCCGATGCCGCAGACCAAGTTCGTGCTCGGCAAGGCGCTGGTAGCCGAACTGAAGCCGATCGTAATTATCAACAAGATCGACAAAGCCGGCTCACGGATCAAAGAAGTCGAAGACGAACTGGCCGACCTGTTCCTGGAGCTGGCCGTGCACGAAGACCAACTGCACTACCCGGTGTATTACGCCGAGGGCCGGGCGGGCAAGGCCTGGGACAAAATACCTGACAGACCCGGAACAAGAAGGCGACCTGGAAGTCATCTTCGAAGCCATCATCGAGCACGTGCCGGCGCCAAAGGTCGAACTGGACAAGCCCTTCCAGATGCTGGTCACGGCCCTGGCCTACGACAGCTTCAAGGGCAAATACGCCATCGGCCGCATTACACGGGGAAGAATCAAGCCGAGCGACCAGATCACGCTCTGCAAAAAGGACGGCACGCAGTCCAAAGCCAAAGTGGACAACGTCTTCATGAGCCAGGGCACGGCCAAGTTCGAGGTGCAGGAAGGCATCGCCGGCGACATCGTCCAGCTGACGGGTATAGACAACGCCCAAATCGGCGAAACCATCGCCGACAGCCAAAGCCCGGAAGCCCTGCCGACCATCGAAGTGGAAGCCCCGACACTCAGGATTTACCTGGGCCCGAACACCAGCCCGTTCAAAGGCCAGGAAGGCGAGTTTAACACCTCACGCCAAATAGCCGAACGACTGAACAAAGAACTGGAAACCAACGTCGGCCTGAAAGTCGAAGACGACGGCATCGGCTTCACGGTTTCGGGACGCGGCGAACTCCACCTGGGCGTACTGATAGAAACCATGCGCCGCGAAGGCTACGAATTCGAAGTCGGCCGCCCGCAGGTGGTCACCCACGAGGAAAACGGCAAAACAGTCGAACCGGTCGAGGAAGTCATCATCGAAGTCCCGGCCGAACACGTCGGCGCCGTCCAGATGGAACTGGGCCAGCGCCGGGCCACGCTCAAAGAGCAGTTCGCCAGCCCCAAAGGCGTCACCAAGCTTATTTATGAAATGCCGACCCGCGCCCTGCTCGGTATGCGCAACATCCTGCTGACCAACACCAAGGGCACCATCGTCATGAACTCGCTGACCATCGGCTACGAACCGCAAACCGCCAGAACTGAAACAGCTCCGTAACGGCGTGCTCATCGCCTTCGAAACGGGCGTCACCACCCCTTACTCACTCCAAACGGCCGAAGCCCGCGGCACCATCTACGTCAACCCGGCCGAAAAGGTCTACGCCGGCCAGATCATCGGCCTAAACACGCGCCAGGAAGACATGGAAATCAACGTCTGCAAAGCCAAGCACCTAACCAACATGCGAAGCTCGTCATCCGACGGCGTGGTACAGCTGACGCCCGCCACCATCTTCAGCCTCGAAGAATGCCTAGACTTCATCGAAAACGACGAACTTTTGGAAGTAACGCCCAAGAACCTCCGCCTGCGCAAAAAAGAACTCGACCCCAAAAAGCGCAAAAGCCAAAAGTAAACAGTTTAATTATTACATTAGGCTACTATCCCCTCAGAGCAAGTAAAATCTACTATGAGACTGGGGTGACATAATCTTAATTTACGTCTGAATTATCGCTTGGGTTGTTTTCTTTCCCTGATGTATGCAGCAATAGAAAATAGCAAAAATATAAGGCCTAGAATAAAGCACAGGGAGCCTAAAAAGTTCTGTGCTCCTAGAATAGGCCACAGAATAAATAGAACAATTGCGATAATAAATTCTTCTTGAGCTCTCAGGTTGCGGTTCTTGCTCACAAGTTCCCCCATGGCTTCATTAAATTGCAAAATCTAGACAAAGTGATTTTATCACATAAGAGCTAACCTTTAATTAAGCAGGGCTAGAGGTGTAATTGTTTAAGTATGTCGTCTACCTTTTCCTGGGGCACAGTCGAGGCGGCAATATTTCTAAGATCTTGAACAGTCCTAGTTTTAGACATTTTTAGCTTACGAGTAAGACTACAAAGTTCATCAAATTTTTCTTGACATAAGCACGCCATATAAGAGAAACCGTTGCGTGCATCTCTCCGTTTAGCAAGAACCTCTGAATCTTTGAGAATTTCATATTTACCAGGAGAAGCGTAGCTGTAGGTTTTTGTTAAAACCATTGGGTTAGATTTATTTTCCCAGTGGTGCTGTTCAATTGTTACAGTATTTTGTCCCGAGGTTCTTCCTTCCTGACTAGTTAATACCCAAAAAATCCTGCCAACACCCTCAAATGGCACTTTGTAGCCCGCTATCTTATGTTTTAGCTTTGTGCGACTACCCCATTCTTTCGATTTCTTGTCTCTATAAACACGTCGATGTTTAATACGAGACATAAGCACTTTACTGATTAAAATTAAGTGCTGTGCCTAAATGTTCCGTTCCACCGATAGTAGCTTGAAGAGCCTTCATGGGCTTAGTTTTATATGCCACTTCAATTAGGGCACTTGGGCCAAAGCCCACCAGGCTATTTAAAACAGCGTCAACGTTTGATAATTCTCCTGCGCTTAACAATGACTTATCGTAATCTTTATTAGCGAGTTGATATCTATAATATTCATTACCATCATTTGTAAAGGCCACTTCGCTTTTAATAGTCTCGTCTTCTATAAGACCGTATAAATACATAGAAATCTTAGCGTCGTACGGCCCGTAATTCCATCTTATATATTTGAAAATTGATATCTGTTTCTTTGTTTCCTGATAATTAACAAGGTCGCTTAAATAGCATAATTTCATCAAGCTTGTTACAGTTGCTACGGCGTGTTTATCAATAAGATAAGCAATTAATTGCTTAGTCTTTGAATTAAGTGCTACCGGAGAACTGCGACTCATAATATACCCACCACTTAACCTTTTACTTTTATATAATGCAACCTTATGCATTATCAACTTAAGTGTAGCATAAGCTATATGACCCCAGTTGTGAGATTGCTTACGCGTACGCCTCATTTAACATTTAGTTAATAATCTACCCCCTACTTCAGATATATACTGTACTAGGAAGGAGGTAAAGAATCATGACAGAAGCTCAATTTCAAGAAATGATGAGTAAGTTAAGCTCCATTGAGGGGTTTTTAGCCGAAATCGCATCTAAGCCGGATTAGTTTACCGAACGCCATAGGCAAGCGCCCTAACGAGAGACTAGGAAGAGATTGATCGCAGTACACACAGCTATGACTATCGCAGTTATGGTTGCGATGAGAGTTTTGTTTTCTTCAAAAGCGGCTCTCATAACACCTGTTGGTATATGCCACCGTTTTTGTATTAAGTTGTATCCTTTTTCTGGGTTAACTCCATATTGCATATATATTCCAGATTGCTCGATATAGCCATGTTTGACAGCGGCATTGTGGATACGAGAAATCTCGTTGTGAGAAAAGCCAGAGATCTTTTGGTATTCCTTTGCTAGCTCTCTTCTGTCCGCTACTGCTTGAATAGGGGCGCTCCCCCGTTTATCCAGCCATGCAACATAGGCGCTTATTTTTCTATAGTGAGCCATGTGAGTATTATAGCGTCTTCGGGCACTTACCCGCCTTAGATGCATAAGTGCCCTCGCCGTCTACTTGCTCGGAGGGGATAATCTCCTTAGTCTTTTGAATAGTTTTTTACTCACCCTTATCCTCGTTAAATATTTCTAATTGAGTATCTGGTTCGTCTTTGATAACTTCTTTAACGCTATGCAGTAAGTAATCAGTACCGATTACTTCCATATTATAATCATATTTGACTATAACCTCTACTGTGGCTCTTAAAGAGTCGCCAGGCCTTACGTCAATCTCTCTACTTTGAAAACTAGTTAGCCAGTCATCATCAAGTATTTTCGCTGTAATAACTTTTCTCTCAAAACGAAGTTCCCACATAGATTCGCCTAGGTAGTCAGGTTTTTTAACTTTCAATATCATTTCTTGGGTTGAACTTAGCTTTTCTTTAGTAATCAGGTCTATCAGGTTGTCAGGCGATAACTCAATCTCCATATTGAAGTTTGCTTCTTTATGCTCAGCGATATATTCAAATCTGGCTTGACCATTTTCTATAACCTTAACGGACTCACTGATATTTTTTAAGTTGCCGATAAGCTTTTTTGTTTCGATTGGTTTATATATAGGGAACCGCTTTACTTCTGTTTCCTCAGCAAGCCTATATAGTTCTGCCTCAAGCCCCATAACCTCTTCACGGGTTGTAATCTCTGTTTTATCCTCAAGAAAATTCACAACTGCATATTTTGCCTTAACAAGATATGAGCCAACGGCTTTTTTCCAGTTCAGTTCTTTTAGAGCATCATCGTCTACGGTATCAAGCCTATTTTTAAGCCAACCTTTAATTGAACCCACTTCTAAATCTTCTAAGACAGTGATGGGTTTTATTTTGCTATCAATGCTTCCGACTAAATCCCTATCGAGCCTCTCAAAAGCCTCAATTATGTTTGAAAAAGCCCTCAATGCCTTTGTAGGGCTTCCTTGAGTGTCGTAATCTATAAAAATTGCGAAATCTGCAGTTTTGTTTTGGCTCACTATCATAAGCATAAACCTTTTGATTTATTTTTGCTACTTGCTGTCATGGGATAGTCGCCAATCTTCATAAACTCTATCAATTTCCAAAACAGGGGTAAAAGTGTTATTCTTACGTTAACGAGGACTTATAATGCCTATCTTTCGGATTGATGACAACAAACTCACGACAATTAACGAAACCAAGTTCGATTTAGAACGAGATATCCAACAGCTTACCGAAAAGAATCTCGAAACTATTTTTGGACTCAAGTTCGTATCTACTGAATTTCCGCTCAACAACCTTCGTATCGACACGCTTGCCATTGACCCGGAAACTCACAGCTTTGTGATTATTGAATATAAACGAGACCGTAGTTTCAGCGTCATTGACCAAGGCTATGCCTACCTATCCTTGATGCTTAATCACAAAGCCGACTTCATTCTTGAATACAACGAGAAAAGCAAGGCAAGCTTAGGCAAGAAGGGTATTGACTGGTCGCAGTCCCGAGTTATCTTTATTGCTAATTCGTTTACTAACTACCAGCAGCAAGCTATTAACTTTAAAGACCTTCCAATTGAACTATGGGAGGTCAAAAAGTATAGCAACAAGACGATTCTTTATAACCAGCTAAAAACACCAGACTCTAGCGAATCCATTAAAACAGTTTCAAAAAACCAGCAAATCCAATCTGTTAGCAATGAAGTCCAAAAGTATCAGATAGAAGACGTTATCAAACCAAGTACTGACGAAGTAAAGGAATTATTCTATGATCTTAGAGACAAGGTGCTAAATCTGGATAATCGAATAGAAGAAGGCCCGTACAAGGGCTATATTGGCTACAAAATCGGTTGGAAGAACCTTACTGCAATTAACCTACAAAAACATGCCTTAGTGGTTGATATCACTCGCACTGAACCGAAGCAGCTAAAAGACCCCGCGAAGAAGGCAAAATTAGTAAATAACAGCATGAAACATTATGGTCAAAATATATGCCGCATGAAGGTTAGTGACTCCAGCGATGTAGACTACGTGTTCGGCTTAGTACGGCAAGCCTACGAAAGGCAATATAAATAATTATTTAATGAGTAGTTCAGACAACAACATTCACGAGACTTTTTCTTTTGGGGTTATATATGTTTATTCCATCCCAGACGCGCTGCATAAGAGTCGTCTTAAGATCGGCTCAACCACTACTAGTATTGACACAGAAGAGGCAGTTCAAAGCGCGGCCCGAAAGCGCATAGAGCAACAAACAAAAACCGCTGACATACCGTATGAGTTACTGCTGGCTGAAGTCTTAGGTTCCGGGAAGCAAGCCGGAATTTGTCGACAAGCCGGTCCATAGGATATTAAAGCGCTTCGGATACAAATCAAAATCCGAAAACGTAAAGAATACGCATTCAGAGTGGTTCGAGATTGATTTACGGACTGCCCAAAACGCCATACAAGCTGCAAGAGAAGGACGCAGCGCTCTTAGGACGTCAGAAAAAGTTGTTGAAGTGTCCAGTTTTGAGTTTCGCCCCAGCCAGCTGGACGCTATAGCCAAAACCACCAAAGTCCTAAAACAAGGCAGGAAACACTTCCTGTGGAATGCCAAAATGCGATTTGGTAAAACATCAGCCGCTATGCAAGTCGCTAAAGAGAACAATATGCAAAAGGTGCTGATAGTCACACACCGTCCGAGTGTGAGCACCGATTGGTACAACGATTTCAACATAGTCTTTGGCGGTACTGATTATGAATATTCATCTAAAACTAAGGGCGAAAACCTCAAAAAACGCCTAGGTGACAACAAGCCCTTTGTTTATTTTGCCTCGTTGCAAGACCTACGCCTCTCTGAGGTCGTCGTATCAGACGGTAGCTCTGGATCAAAAGCCAAAGGCTTCAAGAAAAATGACAAAATTTTCGATACAACATGGGATATGCTCATTGTTGATGAGGCGCACGAAGGTACACAGAGCAATCTAGGCGACACTACATTAACCAAAATTCCGGCGAATTTTACGCTTGAGCTTTCCGGTACGCCATTCAATATCTTGCACAAGCGTGAAGAGGATGAAGTTTACACTTGGGACTACGTCATGGAGCAGTACGAGAAGCTTCACTGGGACGAGAATCACCCTGGTGTGCCAAATCCTTACGCTGAACTGCCATCGCTGGCGATGTTTACTTACTACATAGATAAATTTGGAAGCCACATTGGTGACATGGGAGGTTTCACAGATGAGCTAGATGGTGCATTCAAATTTCATGAGTTCTTCCGTGTTGAGAAAGATAGCGAAGGCAATGATGCAGCAAAATTTGTACACGAGGGCATGGTCAATAAGTTCCTAGACCTCCTTGTCAATGATAAGTTATCGACGAAGTTCCCGTATGCTAGCGAAGAATACCGCAATTACAACAAGCATTCGCTCTGGCTCCTGCCCAACCGAACAAAAGTCATTGAAGCTATGGAAAAACTCCTGCGCAATCATTCGATACTCGGCAAATTTGGTATTGTTAACATTTCAGGCGATGCAAAAGCAGATGATGAAGCCGACAGTGATGCCAAGCAACGCGTAACAAACGCAATCAAAAACAATGAATACAGCATTACGCTAACTGGCCAAAGACTAACTACCGGCGCGTCGATTCCAGAGTGGACAGCAGTATTCATGATGTCAGATACCAGTTCGGCTACAACCTACTTGCAGACTGCATTCCGCTGCCAAACGCCGGCAAAAATTGACGGCAAGCTCAAGACCCAAGGCTACGTATTCGATTTTGCACCGGATCGCACACTCAAGCTCGTAGCTGAGGCTATCGAACTGAATCACAAATCCGGCAAGGTAAATACGCCCGAGCAACGCCAAGCCATGGGCAAGTTTTTGAATTTTTGCCCGATACTTTCAGCTGATGACGGTACCATGAAGCCATATGATGTTGGCAAGATGCTCCTACAGCTCAAAAAAGCCATTATTGAGCGCGTCAGTCGTAATGGTTTTGATGACCCGAAGCTCTACAACGATGAGTTACTTCAACTCAATGAGCTCGAAATAAATAAATTCAACGACCTTCGTGATATCGTCGGCTCAAGCAGCACCGAGCGTACAAACGAGATCAAAGTGAACGAGCTTGGCATGGATAATTTGCAGACAGAAAAAGCCGAAGAAATTGAGCGCAAGAAAAAACAAACGAAGGAGCTGAATGAAAAAGAAAAAGAGGCCCTCCAAAGACTCAGAGAAGCTCGCAAACAAAAGAAGAGTGCCATCAGCATACTAAGGGCGGTTAGTATCCGCATGCCAATGCTCGTCTACGGCGCAAACGTATCCATACGCGAAGATATCACGCTCGACAGATTTATTAACCTTGTGGACGATGAGTCATGGGTGGAGTTCATGCCAGTTGGCCTTACTAAAGAGACATTTAGAGAATTTACTAAATATTACGACGAGGAAGTCTTCCGCGGTGTCGCTCACAGTATCCGCGCCAAAGCATTTGACTACGACGAGCTACCACCAACCGAACGCATACAGGCAATAGCAGAGATATTCCGTACGTTCAAAAACCCTGACAAAGAAACGGTTCTTACACCTTGGAACGTGGTAAATATGCAGATAAGCACGACTCTGGGCGGCTACGATTTTCGTAATGGAGTAATTGGCAAGACAGGTAAACCGGAGTGGGTTGGCCGCGGCGAAACATCGCAGATATGGTCAAGAGACGACACTACAATACTCGAAATCAACTCCAAATCTGGCTTATATCCACTCCTAGCAGCGTATAACATCTATTCTCGTCAGCTTATAAAGCACAAACAATCAGAAAACAACATACATAAAAAACTTTGGAATGAAGTGCTCTCAAAAAACATCTATGTACTCTGCAAAAGCCCGATGGCGGTTACTATCACTCAGCGTACCTTGGCCGGGTATTCTAAGGCCAGCGCCAATATCGTCTATATAAAAGACCTTGTACAGAAACTTCGCGGGCAAGATAAATATACGGGGTATAATTTTAGGGAGGAATTAGCCGATGAATTCGGAACAGAGGGGAGAAAAGTGAAGTTTACAGCCGTCGTAGGTAATCCGCCATATCAGATTAATACTGGTACGAATTTTGCTACCCCGGTCTATCATTTATTCTTCGAAGCAGCTAAGAGCTTGTCCCCTGATTACGTTACGCTCATTCATCCAGCACGGTTCTTATTCAATGCAGGCGCCACACCTAAAGATTGGAACGAGCAGATGCTGAACGATCCACATATGTCCGTACCAGTCTATGAGCCAAATTCGCAAGAAATATTCTCTGGCGTTGATATAAAGGGCGGTGTATGTATTACATTTTGGGATAAGAATCAAACAGACGGCGGATTGGGCGGATCCTTCATCGCGTACGAAGAACTACGAACTATTCTTGCAAAAACAAAGACAGGCGGGTTTTATAAAATCGTTGGCCCTAGGGGTGAAACAAAATTAACACTCGCACTAGACAAAAAGTATCCAAATGATTTACGAATTGCACCGAATTATTTCGAAAGGTTCCCGGAGGTTTTCGTAGACTCGCCAGACGATTCTCATACAATTAAGATTATTGGCTTGGAAAAGGGTAATAAACGTACCGAACGCTATGTTGACAGCAGCATAGTTACTGATCCGAAGCTGAATAAATGGAAAGTATTTTTACCAAAATCAAACGGTAGTGGTGCAATTGGTGAAGTAATGAGCACACCGCTTACAGGAGAACCCCTTACGGGGTGTACTTACTCGTTTCTTCAGATCGGCTCGTTTGATAACAAAGTCGAAGCCGAAAACTGCATGAAGTACATAAAGACTAAATTTTGCCGCACCATGCTGGGCACGCTCAAAGTCACTCAGGATAACTCTAAGAGTACTTGGCGGAACGTACCGTTGCAAGATTTCACCACCGATTCTGACATCAGCTGGTCACAGTCAATCGCTGACATCGACAAACAGCTATACGCCAAATACAGCCTAGATGAAAAAGAGGTTGAATTTATCGAGACACGAGTCAAGGCTATGGAGTAGCCAATGGCTCCACGTATAGATATCGACATTTTAGAAAACGTACTGCGCCGCAAGGGTGACTTGCTCGATATTCTGCTTATCGATCGTACAACCAAGAAAAATATCATCTGGGCGACGGATTCATATGCCAACCTTGGTAAAGAATTTGCACCAAAAAAGCGCATAATGCCGGATCTAGTCACTGGAGTATACGGCAAACTTATCCAGCCTCGCGCTGCCAAAAGTCTAGCCGAACAGCGTCAACGCACCAAATATAAAGCCGAAGTCTTCACACCGCTTCGCATAATACGTAGGATGAACGGTATTATTGACCAATCGGCAGGGGTAATCTCCCAGAAGGTCACACCTGGCAGGGTTACGTATCTGAATTACGACTTGAGATAACATGCGGTGAAGCACCATTTATCGTCAGCCGCTACAATCCAACCGCACATACGGGCAAAATCATAAAGTTAGAAAACCGTGTCGGTTTTCTGGACCAAAAGCTCCGTGTTGTATCGCACTACTGTCACAAACCAAAAGAATGGCTAAATTGGGCGAAAATTGCCTTCCAGAGCTCCTACGGGTACGAGTGGCAGGGGGATAATATACTAATCGCACGCGAAAACTTGCTATATACACTCATCGACCACTACAAAGGCAAGTTTGCCCGTCAACCGTCGCTCGCCATACAGCGAGAATTTGCCGAAATCATCAGCTGGAACATCTTTCAAATGGACGGCATTAAATACGTCGTACCTATGAGCTGTAGGCATGAAAAGAAGGTGATTCCCGGCGACTTAACGCTATTTTACGAAGAACCTGATACGGTTGAAGAATATGAATGCAAGGGATGCAAATATAATTATCCCACGAAGCACAATGGTAGGTATGTAAAGATAATGAATTGGCATGAAGAGAAAACAGTGAAATTTATCGAGCTACACGCTAATAACTTACAACAGTTGCGTTTAGTGCCCGAGCAAGCGTTAAGACTCTAGATGAACAATAGGCAATCCTATGCTACTGCTCCATTGTAGTTTTCTTGCCGGAATCGAACTCAGCCGTTAGCCGGACGAACACATCACTTGGATGGATGTTGTTGTGGTCGAATGATATCTTGTCATTTTCGGGGTCAATAAATATCTGGGCCTTATCTTTAGCGCCGCGCCTACCCGCATAAACGACCAGCTGCTTACCCCGCTTCGTATCGTTGATGCGAGCCTCTACCCAATACTCATCATCCTTAACTGGAGGTGTCGCTTTAGCTATGGGTACCTGATAACCATCAATATCTACGATATCGGCGTCCTTTAGATCTACTGACTTTAGCGTTGCTTCAAAGCGCCTTTGAAATGTCCAGTAATCATGATTAGGAATATCAAAACGTTTATCGTCATTAGGACACACTAGATATATATGATCCCCCGTCGATGGATTATTCTGAGGGTAGAGATTGTTGTAATTGTCCAAGATATCAAGCTCAATCCGGTGATCTGGGCAAAAAGCATAAGAGTTTTCATCCCAAAGTAAGTTATTCCAAAGTCTAAGTTTCATACTTTAATTGTATCATTACGTTTAAGGTGGTGGCCTCTCAACTGCTATAATTTCCACTGATGAGCGGCTTTAGTTTTAAGATTGGGAAAAAGCTGGACTATGAGACGCTAGCTCGCACGGGTGTTATAAAAACGCCGCATGGCGCCATCAAGACCCCAGCCTTCATCGTGGTGGGGACGGCGGGGACGGTGAAGGCGATGACGCCGGAGCAGGTGAGGGGTGCGGGGGCGCAGGCTGTGCTGGCGAATGCTTATCATCTTTATCTTAGGCCGGGGCATAAGGTCGTGGAGCAGGCCGGGGGGCTGGGGAAGTTTATGAATTGGGACGGGCCGACGTTCACGGATAGCGGCGGGTTCCAGGTGCTGTCTTTGGGTTCCGGGTTCAAGAAGGTGATCCAGAAGTTGCGAGAGCGATATATAATATCAATGAAGAAAGGCGGCTAGAGATGAGCGAAGATTTTGCCAAGAAGAGCATTGAGTTAATGGACGAGTTTGACGACTACATAGTCAAACACCCTGCCATGCATAAGAAGATTCCTAACCGGGCGTATATTGTCATTACCGTAAAAGGCGACGATGAGTTCAACGCCGCCAGTATTTCACTGATTCGCGACCCCAAACGTAAAAAGGTTATTGAAGCGCACAAGACCGATCATCGCTGGTATCTACGCCCGCTAAAGCACCAAGCCGCTTAAAGTTATGGTTGAGCTGGATGGGCCGCGCGAGCGCGATCTGGCCGTGGTCAATCTATAGCCTTGGTCAGCAGCCAGTGGTCAGCAGCCAGTGGTCAGCAGACCAAGTGCGGGCGGTGCGCGCGTGCCAACAGGGGCCGGTGTGTCATCATGTCCGATTCAGCGTCTATTGCTATAGCGCCGACCACTTGCAGGGCCTCCGTGCGATTGACTACCGCGGTTTGCTCGCCAAGGCGCTCTTTATTCTGGTAGCCCGTGGTCATGGTGAAGTCAGGCTGGACCGGTGAAGGATCGCGGTTGGCCATGATGCGCTTGAACACGGTTTCGGGCTGGCCTATGGCGCCCAGGCAGATCATGCGGTAGGCATTCCATGAGTCGGGCAGGCCCCGTTCACTCATGCCGATCAGGCTCGCATGGCCCAACAGGTTTCGCTGACGGATACCGCTATAAGACAGCCCAAAAGATACTAGGGGCAGGTGAACTTCGTAGGGGATGTCGTGTCTGGAGCGGGGTACCCGTCCGCGGCTTGCTTCCGATAATTTTTGCGCCTCTGGGTCTTTGCAATCGTAGGCGCCCGTGCCCTGGCCCGGAGCCAGAGCCGTGACCGTAAGCGTGCCCAGGTGATTGCCGCGCCAGGTCACAGGTGATTCGCTGCGGCCGCTGTGATTCTCGCCCGGCGTTGCCGGCCTTAGATCGGCTGCCTGGTCAATGTCGAAACCCAGCTGAAGGTCGGCATGCCTATGGCTCCGGCCCAGCGTTCTGTCCGACTGCAGGGCTTGTAGCGTTTCCGCGACCGCCTCTTCGACGCGGGCTGCCCCGACTTCTTCCACTGATATCATTAGAGAAGTAGGATAACATAAAACCCCAGGTCTGTAAAGACTACGGTGCCTTACTGGCAGCCAACCCGGTCGCCGTTGCCGTCCAGGCCGTAGTGGTCCGTACCTACCACGTAGACCGGGCCTTGCACGTAGTATGGGCCGTTGCCGCTGCCGCCGGCGCAGTCCACATCCGACGGATAGACGTTCGGCACGCAGGCGCCAGTGTAGTTCGGGTCGCAGTTTGGTTTTTGGGCCTGCTGTTGGGCTACATATGTACCGACAGCGGTGACCTGCGTGACCGGCTGTTGGGTAACGTCGTTGCTGATAAGCTCTTTCTTGGTCTGTTCGCCGTTTTCGTAAGTTAGCTTGTAGGTGAGGGTCCTGGTGCCGTTCACGCCTTGGGTTCTGATTTCCGTCTTTCCCTTGGCTAAGTTGGAGTCATCTACAGTCGTACTGCCGAACGCTATATCCTGGGTTTCCGTGACTGTCTTGGTGGTGATCTTCGGCTTGGACTCTGACTTGGCGTGGCTTTTGTCACTGGCCGGAGCGACGTTCAGATTTTTTTGGTCCTGGCCGCTGCTCGTCGCCAGGGCCAGCAGTATCAGCACCGCTACCACCAGCAATATCCTCTCCGGCTTATTCAGACGCTTTAACCACCCGGCGAATTTCTTCATGGCCGCTCTCCTCTAAGCCGCCATATACTACAACCCTATTATTAAATCTTAATTAAATGAGGCAGCCGAGGGTGGGTCGATGGGAAGCGTTTCCATGTACGGGCGCGCCGCCGTCTCGCCTATGTTCCTGACGGCCATCACCACTTTATTGTTATTTTCCGGTCCGATAAGTACTTCCGTATGTGGCTGATCGCCCGGCTTGAGTTCAGCAACGTCCGCGTGATGTTCAATGTAGGGGGCGGGCTGGCCCTCTTCCCTGACCCTGGGTGTGGCGCTGCCGCTGAAGATGTGCACCCCTGCCGCGCGCACCAGGACGAAGGTTTCGTAGCCGGAGCCATCACCATAGCCCGCCACGTAGAATGTCGCGCCTTCTTCCACTATCCGGGCCTGCAGGCCCATCGGTTCATCCCCCTCTATTGAAAAGTGGTACACTTCGGCAGCCATATTCTTTAATTATAACATGATAGCGCTAAATGTAAATTAATAGGTTTGCTATACTTTACATCTGATGAGCAAAGGATTTGGTTTTAAGATTGGTAAGGAGTTCGGGCGCGGCACGCTGGCGCGTACGGGCACTGTAATTACACCCCACGGATCTATCAAGACTCCGGCCTTTATTGTGGTGGGGACGGCGGGGACGGTGAAGGCGATGACGCCGGAGCAGGTGAAGGGCGCGGGGGCGCAGGCTGTGCTGGCGAATGCTTATCATCTCTATTTAAGGCCGGGCCACAAGATTGTGGAGCAGGCCGGGGGGCTGGGGAAGTTTATGAATTGGGACGGGCCGACGTTCACGGATAGCGGCGGCTTCCAGGTGCTGTCTTTGGGCTCCGGGTTTAAGAAGGTGATTGATATGAAGGGCCGAGGTGCCGCTGGCCGATCCGAAGGAGCGGCTGGCGTTGGTCGATGATGAGGGCGTGACGTTTTACTCGCACCTGGACGGGTCGCGGCACCGCTTCACGCCGGAGCTGTCCATGCGGATCCAGCACGCCGTAGGGGCTGATGTTATGTTCGCGTTCGATGAGCTGACTTCGCTGGTGGATCCTTATGAATACCAGCGGCAGGCCGTGGAGAGGACGGAGGCCTGGGCCGATCGCTGTTTGGCCGAGCTTGGCTAAGTTGCGTTCCGCTCATCCCTCGCGGCCGTACCAGGCGCTGTTCGCGGTGGTGCAGGGCGCGCAGTACGAGGATTTGCGGCGGTCTACTTCCCGGCATCTGGGCGCCATGGATGGGTTTGATGGGTTTGGGATCGGCGGGGCGATAGAGAAAGACAAGCTAGGTGACATCGTGCGCTGGGTCAACGAGGAACTGCCGACCGATAAGCCCAAGCACATGCTGGGGATTAGTGAGCCGGATGACATCTTCGCGGCTATAGAGAACGGGGTCGATACCTTCGACTGCGTGTCGCCGACCCGGGTCGGCCGGAACGGCTCGTTCTATACCTACGAAGGGCGCAAGAATATCGGCGTCGCCAAGTACGCGCGGGACTTCTCGCCGTTAGTTGCTGATTGTTCTTGCTACACCTGCTCCAATTATTCGCGGGCCTATCTGCGCCACCTGTAAAAGGCCAAAGAGATCCTGGGCATGACGTTGTTGTCGATTCATAACGAGCATTTCATAATCAAGCTGGTCGATGATATCCGCCTGAGCATCGAGGACGGCAGTTTTATGAAGTTTAAGAAGTCCTGGCTGAGCGCGCTACTACTAGTTCATAGTCACTCGGACAATTTCCGCGTAGTTAATCTTTTCTTAATCTTTGGTTGGTACACTTGGCGCGGGTGGAGTCAGGAGTCTGAGTGCCCGCGCGTCAACGTTTTCGGGTAAGCTATTTAAGCGATCAGGATAGAGTAATAATCCGTTTTGAAACGGATCGTCGGTGGGTTGTGGAGTACGCCGTGCAACATGAAGCTTTGATTAACGGCCGTTGGCACAAGATTGTCAGGTATGACAATGCGCACGGTGAAGCCCACAAGCACGTTTTTTATCCTGACGGCTCCAAGAAACGTTTTGTTGTTAATGCAGTTAATCACAACCAAGCGTTCACCGATGGCTATGAAGCCATCAAAGCTAACTTTAAACAGTTGCGGGAACGATATATAATATTAACGAACGAAAGGAATCGGCCATGAGTGAAGCATTTATCAAAAAGAACACCAGGTTGTTGAGTGAGTTCGACAAGTATTTGATTGATCATCCTGATCTGTGGGATAAGATTCCTAATGGAGCACACGTGATCCTGACAGTGCAGGGCGATGAGAAGTTCAACACCCTTAGCATATCCATGGTCCGCGACCCTAAGCGCAAAAAGGTCGTTGAAGCCCACAAGACCGATCATCGCTGGAGCTTGCGACCGCTACAGCCGCAGGCCGCCTGATACTATAACCACTCGGCGACGCCGCCGTGGTGGGAACAGGTACCCGTGGTAGGAGCAGGTGCCAAAGATATCCACAGTCTGACCACAGGCAATGCACAGATTTGGGTGAATCTTGTTGACATGCCCGTGGGGTAGGCATATATTGGGTCTTAGTCACTGTGAGGTGACCAGCATTCAAAGCCTTCACCGGCCGAGATTGCGACAAAAAGAAGCCCGTAAAAAGGCTTCTTTTTGTTTTATCCTGAGATTTTTATCGTTCGGCGTGGGCCTTCTGGCGGTCCGTTTCGTCTTCGATCTCGTGGCCGACGATTTCCTCCAGCAGATCCTCGATTGTGACGATGCCGATTATCAGATCATCCTTTTCTATCGGAATCAGGTGCGTGCCGGCCGAGATGAACTTGCGGAACATAGTGTCCAGCGCCGTCATCGAGCCCACCAGCTGGACCGGGTGCAAGGGCATGTCGTCCACGTTGAAGTCATGGCCGTCGAAGTCCACGTCGATCAGGTCCTTCATCAGCAGTATGCCGTAGCACTTGGTCAAGGTCTTATTAAATATCGGGATGCGGCTGTAAGCTTTCTCTTTGATCTCGTCAATCTTAACATCGTCCAGCGGTGTGCTCGGCGTCATCCAGTAGGTGTGCCGGATGTCGGTCATGATGTCGCGGACCCGTTTTTCACTGAGGGAGAGCGCGCCGCGCATGATCTCGATCTCATCGTCGTCCAGCTCGCTGGAGTTGTTCTCTAGGTGCTCGCTCACCAGCAGGCCCAGTTCCTTGCGGGTCTGCAGGGTCGAGCTCCGGTGCGGGAACAGCCAGTCCAGCAGGATCTGCAGGGGTTTGCTTATGACGTAGGTCACGGCGATGACGGCTTTGAGCAGGGGTGCGAACAAGCTGGACCAGGCCAGGGGATTCTTGGCGAACAGGGCCTGGGGTATGACTTCGCCGAAGACCACTATCAGCAGAGTGCTGACGGCGCCGGCCAGCCAGCCGTTCAGGCGTTGGTCCAGCACCAGCGAACAGGCCGAGACGGCCGCCACGTTGGACAGCAGTATGGCCGCCAGCGTCAGGTGGGTGTGGCGGCGCAGGGGCAGGACGCGTTTGGCCTGGCGGTTGCCCAGCTTGGCCTTGCGCTTCAAGTCCGCCAGGTCCAGCGACATCACGGCGATGTTCAGGCCGGAGAATACGGCCGAGGCCAGGACCAGTAAGAAAACTTCTAGTATCAGTAGTTCAGTGCCGATTCCCGGATGCATCAATGACCTGCCTTGTTTGTTGGAGACGGCGCTTTAAGCATTATCACGTACATTGTATCGGCAAAGGCTCAGCTAAAGCAAACCGGCCTGACTAACAGAGGTGCAAGGTGTGATAAATCCCACTTGCATTTCGTTCGCGGCAGGCATATCCTGAATATTAGGAAGTGTGAGGCTTCCTAACTGACCCGGGCGCATTTCGTCCCGGGTCATTAGGTTTTAAGAGGCCTTCTTGGCCGGTTCTTGCCGGCAATCAGCGCAAAGGCCTTGGATCTCCATCTGATGGTCCTTCATCTTGAAGCGTTCCCTGGCGGCCAGCAGGCGCAGGCGTTCTTCAAGAATGCGGTCTTCGGACAGAGGAACGGTCCGGCCGCATCTCTGGCAAGTGAGGTGGTGATGATGGTGGTGGAAGGCGTCGCTGAGCTCCAGCTTGTACTTCCAGCCAATCTGCAACCTTTGGACGATGCCGAGCTTTTCGAACAGAGTGATTGCGCGGTAGACGCTGGCGCGGTCGGCTTTGTTTTGGCAGGCCGTGACGACCTCGCGCATGGTCTGCGGCTCTTTATCCTGCAAGACTTTGAAGACCACCAAGCGCGCTTTGGTCAGGCTCTGTCCGTGTTTCTTCAGGGTGGTTTTGAACTGTTCCAGGGGGTCTGCCATAGTGCAATTATACTTCGTATTGCGACAAATTTGCAAATATTCCGGGCCGCAGTGTAGACTCGGCTCATGATTGTTTTTCTTCTGACACTGGCCGCCTCGGCCGCGGCGCTGATTGGCGGCTATACCGCTCTACGCAGCCAGAAGTGGCTGAATCTGGCGTTGGCGCTGACCGCCGGGCTGGTGCTGGGGTTAGTGATGTTCGACCTATTGCCGGAGATCTTCGACATCGTCCAATCACAAAAACTTGATCCGGTCTGGCCGATGATCGCCATGACCGCCGGCTTCCTAACGTTCCATCTGTTCGAGAAATTCATCCCCTTGCACGAAACGAGCGAATCGCAGTACGGCCCGCACCAACATCCGCGGCTGGGCGTGGCCAGGGCGGTAGCGCTAAGCGGACACAGTTTCATGGACGGGCTCAGCATCGGCGTGGCGTTCCAGGTAAGTACGGCTGTGGGCCTGGCCGTGGCGCTGGCCGTCATCGGACACCGTTTCGCCGACGGCTTTGATACCACGACCTTCATGATTTATCATCGGAACAAGCTGAGGCACATCAAAAGGTGGCTGGGCGTGGTCGTTATTATGCCGGTAGCCGGCGGTCTGGCCAGCCTGACCTTCACGCTGCCAGAGACCGTCCTAGCCATATACCTGGGCTTTTTCGCCGGGCTTATCCTTTACATCAGCGCCAGCAACCTTCTGCCGCAGGCCCATGCCGCCACTTCGTCCAACAGGGGCGTGGCCCTGACCTTCGCAGGGGTGGTATTTATGTTCATAGTCACGCGCTTTGTCTGATAGCATAGTAGGTGATATACTAAGCCTGCTCCTATAAAAATAAATACAGCGAACAAAAACAAAAACAGGTTAAAATAGGTCTCCTATGGCCTCATCCCCACTCGACAGCAAGACGGTGCGTCCCGGTAGCCTGGGCACCTATTCGTATTATCATTCGCGCCGCCGGCCGGACAAGCCGCAGACGCCGTTCATCGCCGCCACTTGGCTCAGACTGATACCGCGCAAGCTGGTAGTAGCCGCGGTACTGATCGCGGCCGTGGCCGCGCTGCCGTTGCTCAGGAGCGACAGCACGCCTAAAAAGGCAGTCGCCAGCCAGTCCAAGCCCCCATCCGTATCTAAATCACAGAAATCACCGTCGCCTGCGCTGCCTTCAGCCGCCGCCGTAGCCACCGCACCGGCCAAGACCGCCGATGCGTGCGCCGGCAATACATTGGCCAAACTGGCTCTGGTCAGCATTGGCCAGCGCCATCTGTGGGCTTGCCAGCAGGGAAAGACCGTCTATGATTCACCCGTGATTACCGGTATGAGCGCCTATGCCGCCACGGTTACGCCCGTGGGTACCTACCACATATACGGCAAACAGACTCACACGGTGCTTGCCGGTTCCGACGTCACCGGCAGCTGGAACGACCCCGTTTCCTACTGGATGCCCTTCCTGAGCAACCAGTACGGCATCTACGGTTTCCATGACGCCACCTGGCGCTCCAACAGCGCCTTCGGCAATGTCAGCCCCGATTCTTCCGACGCTTCGCACGGCTGCGTCGAACTGCCGCTGGCCGCCTCGGCCTGGTTATATAACTGGGCGCCTGCCGGCACCACTGTGGCGATCAAGAGCTAGACACAGATAGCGTACAATAGTAGGTATGCTGACAGCACTCATAGTTTTGGGGGTAATAGCTGTAATTCTGCTTGGCGCGGTGGTATTCCTATTGTTCCGGCGGCCGAAGACCGATAGCGACACAGCGCTGCTTCTGAAGGCCGACATGACAGAGCTTACCAAGGGCATGACCGAGCTGAAGGACGGCCTGCAGAAGCAGCTGTCTGAGCAGATGGGCCGCAGTAACAAGCAGATGTCCGCCCAGTTCCAGGCCAGCGCCAAGATTATCGCCGACGTCACGCGCAAACTTACGGAACTGGACAAGACCAACAAGAACGTCGGTGACATCGCCGGCGAACTGAAGACCCTGCAGAGCGTGTTGCAAAACCCCAAGCAGCGCGGCGTGATTGGCGAATATTATTTGAAGCAGATCCTTGATAACGTCCTGCCAGCCGGTACATTTGAACTGCAGTACAAGCTTGGCGAGGGCCTGGTGGTCGATGCCGTCATCAAACTGGACGACAAGCTTCTGCCGCTGGACAGCAAGTTCCCGCTGGAAAACTACAACCGCCTTTTAGAGGCCAAGGATTCCGACAAACAGGCGCTGGAGCGTGCTTTCAAAGAGGACGTGAAGAAGCGGGTGGACGAAACGGCCAAGTACATCCGGCCGGGCAAGAACACGCTGGACCAGGCGCTGATGTTCATACCTAGCGAGGCGATTTATTACGACCTGTTGGCTAACAAGGTCGGCGCCGGTGGCGTGAACACCAAGAACCTGATGCAGTACGCCGTGGGCAAGAAGGTCACCATCGTCGGCCCGAGTACATTGAGCGCCATGCTGCAGACCATCGCGCAGGGCCTGCGCTCCATCGAGATTCACAAAGACACGGAGAAAATCCGCAAGAACATTGAACAGCTGAGCAAGCACCTGGTCGCGCACAACGGCTACATGATCAAGCTGGGCAACAGCCTGGGCACTACTGTCGGCCACTTCAACAACACCTACAAGGAACTCGGCAAGATTGACCGCGACATCGTTAAGATCACCGACACCTCGCCCAACGTCGAACCCCAACTGCTCGACAAACCCCAGCTTGATGACTAAGTCTGTAGGTTGAGCCCGACGGCTTTGGCGGTCTGGTGATGCCACTTTTCGTGGCGATCCACTTTGTGCCCTAGTGCCAGCATTTCGTGGTGATAGGTTTCGGTCTGTTTGATGAAGGTATCCAGCAGGCCTATTACCGAGTCGAATCTTTTATCTACGGCTTCAAAGCGGCGATCTACGGCATCAAATCTACGTTCCATGTATTTGAATAATTTGTCGAACTGGTCGTCGCTCATATGAGTATTTTATTACAAACATGCTTGGACAGCTGTCGTAATTTTGTACGATTTAATCTATTTTAACGCTCAACCCAGGTGCTTCCTGGCCAGATGCAGGGCGGCTACCGTCTCGCTGTCGCGGATCCGGCCGCTGTCTATAGCGTCATAAACATCGTCAACAGGCATACTGAAACTCCTTTTTATGCCTTCTACCTCCTGCTCGTGCACGCCGGTCTGCTCCAATCCGGTGGCCAGGAAGACATGGCTTAGCTCCCGGCAGACGCCGTTATGAGCGTCCATTTCGCCGATCTTCTGCCATTTTTTGGCGATCAGCCCAGTTTCTTCCTGAAGTTCGCGTTTGGCTGACTCCAGAGGATCCTGGCCTTCGGTGCCGCCGGCCGGAATCTCCAGGCTCATTTTCTCGATGCTGTAGCGGAAACATTCGATCATCCAGATCTTCTTATCCTCGTCGAGCGCCACTATGAAGACCGATGGCGGAACTTCCACTACGGCATAGATGCCTTCATGTCCGTCCGGGTGGATTACCTTGTCCTCCCTGACTCTGATCCAGGGGTTCTGATAAGCAGTCCGCGTGGACAATCTTTTCCAGGGATTCTTCATCACTTACTCTTCATTAAATCAATTGTCAGGGCGGCAGTCCAGGAGAAGTTCGCGGCGCCGGCCGGCTCGCCGGTGAGAGAATCGAAATATTCATTACAGCCGGATCCTTTGACCATGTCCAGGGTGCTTTTGGTAAGTTTTTCCGCCTGTTCCTTGAATCCATAGCGCTTCAAGCCGTCGATGATCAGCCAGTTCATGTTGACCCAGGCCGGGCCCTGCCAGTAGAGCTTGGGGTGGAACCATGGCGAATTGACGGCCACGCTGGGCACGGGGTAGGGCGGCCCGAACATCTGTTCGTTTTCCAGCAGTTCAACCAGTTTGCCGGCCCGTTCTTTGGATACCGTGCCGGCGTATAGCGGTAGCAGCGTGGCCACCGTAGGAATCTTCAGCAGGCGGTGGGTGATGAAATCCCGCGAATAGTATTGCTGCGAGTACGGGTCCCATAGTTGTTCCAGCGTCTTCTCGGTCTTCGTCATGTGTCTTTCCAGGTCGTCCGGCAAGTCTTCGCGCAGGCTCTTGGCTATGTGTTTCAGATGCGTGTTCGCCCGTATGAGTATGCAATTGAAAGACAGATCCTCGATGGCGAAGATCGAGCGATTAAGGATCCTGTTGATGTCGTAGCCCTTGCGTCGCAGGCGCCGTTGGATGTCGAGCAGCGCCAGTGATTCGATGATGGAGAAGCGCTGGTCTATAGGTACCGACTTGGTGTCGCGCCGGAACAGGTTTATGACATGGTAGAAGCGGGTTTTCTGGATAATCCTTATCCATAATGGCAGTATGTGTTCGTGCAGCTCGTTCATCCAGGGCGGCGTGTTGTCCAGACCGGTTTCCCAGGGGTGTATCTGCAATACCAATCCCTCGCCGTGCGGATCGCGCTCGTTATATAGCCATTCGTGATAAGCCAGCAGGGCGGGGTAGACCATGGCGTACCAACTGCGGCGCTCCGGCCAGGCCATCTTTGAACCCACCTGTACCACGGCCTCGGCCAGCATCGGCGGCTGGGTTATACCCGTGGTCATGACGTCGTTGGGCGCGTAAGGGTTGAGCCAGCTGCGCCAGAGGTTGCGGTCCGCCTTGTACATGATTTCATCGCGGAAGATGATGTTCGGCAGCATGCCGTTGTGCCACTGGCCCCTTAGCAGACTGAGGATTTCGGCCTTGGCGCGCTCCACGTCCAAATGCTTCAGGCCGATGGCGATGAAACAGCTGTCCCACAGCCACTGATGCGGATACATGCCGTGCGCCGGCTGGGTATAGTTGCCGCGGTCGTTCATTTCCAGGACTTCTTGAGCCTGCTTGAGCAGGTCGGGCGGTTTTTGTTCGGTGGCGTCTTTGTCTTGCATATGTTTAAAGTATAACCCGGTTCGGCCTGTTGCGGATATGACATAGCCTCACCCCTGTTAAGGGCATGCCATATCCGCAAGATGCATGTCAGCGGAAGTTGGTAAAGCTCAATGGGAAGTCGAAGTCCTGACTTTTGAGAAGTTGGATCACGGCCTGCAGCTCGTCTTTCTTGTTGCTCGTCACGCGGACCTCTTCGCCCTGGATCTGGGTTTTCGCTTTGGGGAATTTGTCGCGTAGCAGCTTGGTTATCTTCTTGGCTTTCTCATGATCCAGGCCGTGCACGAAAGGCACGTCCTTGGTCGCTTGCATATTACTTTCATTAAGCGACCCGGAAATGTCCAGGACTTTCTGGCTTTGCCCCCGGGCGGCCAGCTTCTTTCGCACAATGTCCAGGATGGCGTCGATCTGCCAGTCGCCGTTGCCGGTCACGCGCAGGCCGGCTTTGTCGTCGCCAAGCCACTCCACGGCGGCCGGCGTACCCTTGAAGTCGTAGCGGTTCGCTAGCTCGCGCCGCACTTGGTCGAAGACGTTGTCCATCTCGCCCTTGTCGTACTCGCTCACCACGTCGAAGGAAAAATTAGCCATGGTTATATAATAAATCCTAGCGATGCCGCACACAATGCCTGCGCTGACTAGTATTAAGCAGCCAAAGGTGTTATAAATGTATGATAATTAAGTACTTATTAATAAAAAAGGGAGAACTTAATCATGCCGTTGTTAGGAGAACGACCCCCCCGTGACAATCGCGGATGTCATAGTCGCCAGCGGAGCCACGGGCGAAGAGCCGGACGAAGCAAAGTTCTGCGAAGCGGTCGCTTACCACGAACGACTTTTCCCTAGCGAAGAAGACTTGCTTAGGGCACGCATGGCACGCATGGCGCTACGCCGAAAAAACGTGATAGATACTACTCACAGGTTCAGGATTAAACCTAGCGGCGTTGGCCGTACCCTGGTTGCCAGACACGTTGAACTGGGCCACGGGATGAGAGCGGCCTTCGGAGAACGCCGTATAACCGAAGTTCGGCCGTTCCTGAGCGATAGATATACTCCCCGCCATAGGGAATCGCAGCCACCTATGGGGGCAGGCTGGAATTCGAGGGCAGTTTCGTATACGCGCAAACGGGAACCGGCTATAGCACAGATGTAGTCCAGAAATGGGTACTGTCGGTTCCTATCGGCAGACTGGCTGAAACTAACATCACGGAGATCACCGGAGGCGTGGTGGTGGCCGATTGGCAGGACGGACAGCTGTCTCCTGCTATGACTCCTGACGCAAGCTCTTGAGCTATCGCAGTAGCAGGGGTGGTATACTTATGCGTAAGCATATGAGCTACCGAAATCCCCGAATCGCGAAGACGGCCGACTTGCTGAAGAAGCGTTTAGAGGAAGCCGCCGACAAGGCTGGCGTGCTAAGGGCTGTGGAACTGAAGGCGCTGTTCGATCTTGCATACGCTAAGTACAACCCCTCTGGCTGGTTATCCGGCATATAGAGTGAGGCATGCATCCAATTATTGTACGTCCTTACTATCAGACAGCGGAGGAATACTTGCATTTAATCCAGATAGATGATATATATAGAGATGGAGAATTGTCATGATTGATACAGAACAAGGCATGGTGGAATTACCCGACAGAGTGAGCGCCGCTTACAAGGCCATGGAGGAACTTAGGGTTGCCGCAAGGGTTATTGATAACGCTGCCGCAAAGCGCGGCGGTGCAGCTCGATATATAGTGCGTCCGCCTGAAGGTAAAGAGTTGACAGCTGTTGAACAGCGCATAGGTGGTGCCCATCCGGAAGTGTGGGGCCGTAAAACTGTAACCGCGGACGAAGGTTTTGTTGCTACAGGCGCCAGACTTAGTATGGATGGTCTGAGGATTTGGGGTTCCGGCCATTCAAGCTCAGGCACCGATGAAACAAGAGGTGAAGTCACATTTACCAGATTCAGGCCTATAACAGGCGTACCCTCCAGCAATGCCGGGTATAATAGATATGCTTCCCAGTGGGAATTAACTGTTCCTGCTGAAGACATTGAAGAATTTACCATAGAACCGATTGAATAACTGACATTCTGCAATATAGCATTGCCAAGTTATAGTGCCGTGGTTCTCTGGTACAATTATTAGTAAGATGATTGACCGGAAACTGGCTGATAAGTTGCGCGAGAGGGCTAAGAAAGGCGATGCATCGGTTCTTCGGGCGGTGGAGCTGAAGGCGTTGTTTGACGAGCTGAAGACCCTGCCGCCGAAGGAACGCGGCGCGTTCGGCAAAGAAGTCAACGCGCTAAGAGCCGAGCTCCAGGAGCTTATAGGTCAAAGCCGGGACGAGCAGAACGCCCTGCCGCCCATCGACGTGACAGCGCCGTTTGATGTCAACACTCCGGCAGAGCAGAAGCCGAAGCTGCTGCCGAGCGGGCAGGGCAGTCGTCACCCTCTGATGACCGAACTCGAAACTATCCTGGATATCTTTTACCGCATGGGCTTCACGGCCGTGGAATCGCGCGAGCTTGATGATGACTTCCACATGTTCGGCTCGCTGAACTTTCCCGAAGAACATCCGGCGCGCGACGAATACGACACCTTCGTTACCGCGCATAAGGACAAGGACGGCAACCCGTTCGTAGCTCCGGCCCACACTTCCGTCATGCAGAACCGCATCCTCAAGGCTCATAAAGACAGCCTCAAAGAAGGCAAGGCTATCGCCGCCGTGATTCCCGGCCGCGTCTTCCGCAACGAGGATCTGGACGCGCGCCACGAGCACACCTTTTATCAGTTGGAGGGCATATATGTGGACAAGGGCGTCAACGCCGGCAACCTGCTGGCGACCTTTCAGACCTTTCTGTCCGAGTATTACCACCAGGACATTGAAGTCCGTAGCCAGCCGTTCTACTTCCCGTTCACCGAACCCAGCTTTGAGTTGTCATTGAGCTGCCCGTTCTGCCAGCGGCAAGGCTGCGGCGTCTGCAGCCAGACAGGCTGGATCGAACTGCTCGGTATGGGCATGATCCACCCGAACGTCCTGCGCCAGGCCGGCATCAATCCGGGCAAATACACCGGATTCGCCTGGGGCGGCGGCATTGACCGGCTGGTGATGATGAAGTACGGAATAGAAGACATCCGGCACTTCGAAAGCGGCAAACTGGAATTCTTGAGGCAGTTCAAATGAAGATAAGCCTGAATACCATACTAGCGATGAATAAGCGCTACGGCACGGCGGACGACGTGGCCAAGATCGGCATGGACAAGCTGATCGAAAAGATCGGCGCCCAGCTCGGGGCCGTCGAAGACGTAGTGCTAATCGGCGAAAAGTACCACGGCATCATCATCGTAAAGGTAGTCAGCTGCGAAAAACACCCGGATGCCGACAAGCTCAGTGTCTGCAAGGTGGACGACGGCAAAGCTATCCCGGACGTGGAGCGCGATAAGAACGGCCTGGTCCAGGTAGTGTGCGGCGCGCCAAACGTCCGCGAGGGCATGCTGGCGGCCTGGCTGCCCCCGGGCTCGGCTGTGCCGGCCACCATGGAAGACGACGAGCCGTTCGTGCTGGAAGCCCGTAAACTGCGCGGCGTGGTAAGCAACGGCATGCTGGCTTCGGTCAAAGAACTGGCCCTTGGCGATAATCACGGAGGTATATTGGAGATCGACGGCGAGCATACGCCCGGCACGCATTTCTCGCATGAATTCGGTCTGCACGACGACCTGGTCATCGACATCGAGAACAAGATGTTCACGCACCGCCCGGATTGCTTCGGCTTACTGGGCGTGTCACGCGAACTGGCCGGCATCCAGGGCATGCCTTTCAAGAGCCCGGACTGGTACCGGGCCGATCCGAAGTTTCCCGCGCGGGAAGGCGAAGAGCTGAAACTGACCGTGAAGAACGAACTGCCCAAACTGGTGCCGCGTTTCACCGCCATCACCATGAGCGGCGTAAAAGTAGGTCCGAGTCCGGTCTGGCTGCAGGTGGAGCTGACCAAGGTCGGGCAGAAGTCCATCAACAACATCGTCGATTACACCAACTGGTTCATGCTCATGACCGGCCAGCCGCTGCATGCTTATGATTACGACAAGCTTGCGCAAGCGCTGGCGGTGGCCAGGCCGGGATTATCATCCGCAAACCGAAGAAGGGCGAGAAAATCCGCCTGTTGAACGGCAAGACTGTAGAGCCGCACGCTGATGCTGTCATGATAGCCGACGCCAAAGGGTTGATCGGTATCGGCGGCGTCATGGGCGGCACTGACACGGAGGTGGACGAAAACACCTGCAACATCGTGCTTGAATGCGCCAACTTCGACATGTACTCCGTCCGCCGGACCTCGATGGCGCACGGCCTGTTCACCGAATCCGTCACGCGCTTCAACAAAGGCCAGAGTCCCTTGCAGAACGCGTCGGTCATGGCACGCATAGTCGAAGAGGTTCGCGGCCACGCCGGCGGCAAAGTGGCGGGCAAGTTCATAGACGACAACCACGTCGATAAAAAGGTCCTGCAGCGCGGCTCCCTGCACCCGAAGATTAAAGTTACCCCCCAGTTCATTAATGAGCGTCTTGGTCTTGATTTGGGTGGAGCTGAAATCCGAAAACTCCTCAGCAACGTTGAATTCAAACTTCCTACAATCGGTGATGATTCAAAAAACGCATCCTTGGAGGTACAAGCGCCGTTCTGGCGTACCGACATAGAGATACCCGAGGACGTCGTGGAGGAAGTCGGGCGGCTCTATGGTTATGACCATCTGCCGCTGGTACTGCCGGAGCGCAGTCTCGCGCCGCCGCCGCGGGATTCATTGCTGGATGCCAAAGCCACTATCCGTGCCCGGCTGGCTAAGGCCGGCGCCAACGAGGTGCTGACCTACAGCTTCGTCCACGGGGACCTGCTGGAAAAGACCGGCCAGGACCACGAACACGCCTTCCGGATAGCCAACGCCCTGAGCCCGGACCTGCAATATTACCGCATGAGCCTGATGCCCAGCCTGCTGGAAAAGGTACACCCTAACATCAAGGCCGGCTATGACGAGTTCGCGCTGTTCGAGCTGGGCAAAACGCATGGCTCCGACAACGGCACGGACGATGAAGGCCTGCCGCGCGAGTTTGAATTCACAGGGCTGGTGATCGCCGCCGCCGACAAGCTAAAGAAACCGGGCGCTGCCTATTATCAAGCCCGCCAGTATCTGTCCGAGCTGGTAGGCGCGCCGTTAGAGTTCAAGCCGGTCGGCAAGGAAGCGCATAAGTTCGCCGTGGTCCGGCCATATGATCCGGACAGGTCGGCGATGGTTAGCCTGAAGGGCGGGGCATACCTAGGTATCATCGGCGAATTCCGGCCTGCGGTGGCACGCGCGCTCAAACTGCCCCGGTACTGCGCCGGCTTTGAGCTTGATACTACGTCGTTACAGAAGGCTCTTGAGGAGCGTGGCGATTACACGCCGCTGTCGCGCTTTCCCAGGGTCACTCAGGACATCACTTTGAGGGTTCCGGCCCGGCTGGCTTATCAGGAACTGTCTGGTCTGCTGCAGGACGAGTTGCAGAAAGCCCAGCCCGACAATAGCTTCGGCCAGCTAAGCCCTCTGGACATTTACCAGTCCGCAAAGGATTCCGCGCACAAGAACGTGACCTTCCGGCTGTCCATAACCAGTTACGATCGCACACTGACAGACGCCGAGGTCAACAAGCTGCTTGATACCGTCGCCGCCCGCGCCAAGACCAAATTCAAAGCCGAAAGAATCTAGGTTCTCGCCTACGTCTTTACAAAGCCCGTATTTCCGGGCTAGAATAGATTATGCGGATTATAAACACTCCGGCACTTACATTTGATGATGTCCTACTCAAGCCCGGCTTCGCCGGGTTTTCTCGTGCCGATATCAAGCTCGGCACCAAACTGACCAAGAATATAAAGCTGGACGCGCCGTTGGTTTCATCGCCCATGGATACGGTTACGGAAAGCAAACTGGCCATCGCCCTGGCCAAGGCCGGCGGTATCGGTATAATCCACCGCAACCTGACCATCAAGGATCAGGCGGCTCAGGTAGCCAAGGTCAAGAAAGGCGGCCACAAGGTGGGCGCGGCCGTTGGCTCCAGTCCGGGCTATGAAAAACGTGTGGACGCGTTGGTGCAAGCCGGCGTCGATGTCATCATAGTCGATTCAGCCCACGGCTTTTCCAAGTTCGTCATCGACGCCCTTAAGCACATCAAGAAACACCACAAAGTCGACGTCATCGCCGGCAACATCGCTACCGCCGAGGGCGCCGAAGCTCTTATACAAGCCGGAGCCGATGCCTTAAGGGTCGGCATGGGCCCGGGCGCCATCTGCACCACGCGGATCGTATCCGGCATGGGCGTACCGCAGCTGACAGCCATCATGGAAACAGCGGCAGTGGCCCAGAAACACGAAGTACCTGTAATCGCAGACGGCGGAATCAACTACTTCGGCGACATAACCAAGGCGCTGGCTGCCGGGGCTTCAAGCGTGATGATGGGCCGGCTGTTCGCCTCCACCGAAGAATCGCCCGGCGAGCTCGTGGAGCTGACCGCGGAACAGGTACCTGCGCGCTTCCAGAGCATCGTAAACGGTCAGGGGACCTACAAGTTCAAAGGCTATCGCGGCATGGGCTCCATCGGCGCCATGGAACGCGGCAAGCAGATCAGTTCCGAGGACGAATTCCACGGCAAGAGCTTTAACGACAAGAGCGTGCTGGTGGCCGAAGGCGTCGAAGGCCTGGTGCCATGCAGCGGCACGCTCAACGAAGCAGCGTCTACTATGATGGAAAGCATACGTTCCGGGTTCTACTACGTCGGCGCCGCATCCATACCGGAACTGTGGGAACGCGCCGTACTCAGCACCATCACCACAGCTTCATTGGGCGAAAGCCACCCGCATGACCTGTTCGTGACCAATGCCGGCAACAGCTACCCGAGCCATAAGTGATAAGTTATAATATTAATAAATGACGGAGGTTTTATAAGTGGCGACAAGCAAGCGTACGCGTGTTTTCATGGGATTCCTAGCAGGATTATTCCTGCTCACGTCATCTGCCCTGACCATAGGCGTGATCTGGCAGTCATCCCACAGTAGCGACAACTCAACAGCCAACTCGCAACAGGACGCTGCCACGGCTCAAAAAACACCGAAGAACCAGTTGCAGGGTACCAAACTGGCTAATTTTACGCCCGGTACACCTATCCCGCAGCTCAAGGCCGAAGACACTAAGGTAGGCACAGGCGCTATAGTCAAAGCCGGCGACACCGTCACCGTGGATTACACCGGCGCAGTTGCGGCCACGGGCGTCATCTTCCAGAGCTCAAAGGATACCGGCCAGCCGGTTCCCGTGGCCCTGAAGAGCGGGCCGAATGGCGTGATTGATGGCTGGGCGCAAGGTGTTCCAGGTATGAAGGTAGGCGGCACCAGGCGCCTGCTAATACCGGCTAAACTGGCTTATGGCGCCAACCCGCAGCAAGGCTCCGGTATTCCACCCAATGCCGACCTGGTATTCGACGTCACCGTCCAAAAGATTGGTAAATAGTTCTGACCCCAGAAGTGCCTAATTGGGGTAAAAAGCACAATATATAGTGTCTTGAATTTATTATAAGCACTATATATAATCATAGTTGCAGTCAGAATTGTTCTGCCTAGAACATCATAAAAACATAGATTGAAGAGCGCTAGAAACGACTGTAGCCCGAGGTGAGAGACGCGGCTAGGTGGTAAGCGCTCCCAAAAACCGGGCGGACGTTCGTCTAAAAATTTAAAACGAGGGGGACCAAATGGTCAAAAACATCACAATTTTCACTACTAACACTTGCAGCTACTGCCAGATGGTCAAGAAATATCTTGGCGCCAAAGGCATGAATTACGAGGAAGTGAACCTTGACGAACACCCCCATCGCCAGGCTGAAGCCCTGCAGATGTCGGGCGCTATGACCGTGCCTGTTACCGTGGTCACCAAAGGCGACGATAGCCAAGAAGTCGTAGTTGGCTATAACCTGGCTAAATTAGCACCCGCCCTTGCTTAATCCTGTTCGCCGGATCTTTGATAAGCAGCAGCCCTTCATTATCTTTCACACGCACGTCATAGACCGTAAGGTTTTAGACGCGGCAGTGGCCGCAGGCAAGAGCCTGGAGGTTGATTTATCTATAGATGAAAACGGGAAGATATATGTTGGCCACCCGTTGTCACATTACATTTCGTCCAACCTACCGCCTCCGAATAACTTACCGCTTGACGTAATTTTGAGCGAAATGAAAGCTGCCAACCTGTTTTTGGTACTTGACTGCAAAGACGTTAAAGTACTGCCCAAAGCCCAAGAAATCATTAAAGAATACGGTCCCGAAAATTGTTTGTTCCACTCTTGGAGTGACGCGCTGATCCTGCGGCCGTATCTTGAAGAATGGGATAGTGCGCAAGCCAATTGGGCCGCCGAAGAGTTGCCGCATGCCGAAATCATCAAACTTAGACAGGCGACCGGTGTGCCGATGACCCTGAGTTGCCACCGCGGCCTTACGCGCGGGCGTCTACAAACCGACGGAGACGCTATCGTTGATCGAATCGCAGAAATCCTGGGCGGCAACGCAGAAGCGCTCAGTTTTGTCTTGCCGCCAGGCCAGATTGCGCCCATGCCGGCCATGCAGAGGCTGCTTGAACGTCATATTCTTCCCCATCTCCATATTGATGATGTCCCGGCGAAGGCGCGACCACCTGCATATTTGGGTTGGACCAACTATTTAGAGCATGCTTCCGATCCCAAGGATTTCAGGTAGGCGCTGCGGGCTAGTCACAAGTTGAAAATTACACGCTAAACTGAGAAGATATAAGTCACATGAGCGACAAAAAACAAACCCCCAAGCACGATGTAATTATCATCGGCGCCGGCCCGGCGGCACTTACCGCAGCTATCTATACAACCCGCGAAGACATAGATACCTTATTGTTCGAGCGCGCGGTGATTGGCGGCCTGGCCGCGGTCACGGACAAGATTGATAATTATCCCGGCTTTCCAGATGGCGTGCCTGGTCTGAAGCTGGCGGACGACCTGCAGAAGCAGGCCGAGCGTTTTGGAGCCAACATAGAGTTGGGCGAGGTCACGGCCATCAAGGACGCAGGCAAGTACAAGCGCCTGGAAACTACCAGCGGCGACATGCTGGCTAAGGCCGTGTTGATAGCTACAGGCTCAGATTACAAGAAGGTCGGCTGCCCGGGCGAGAAAGAATTCTACGCCCGCGGCGTGCACTACTGCGCCACCTGCGACGGCGCTTTTTACCGCGACAAGCGCCTGGTGGTGATCGGCGGCGGCAACTCGGCTTTCCAAGAGACCCTCTTCCTGACCAAGTTCGCGTCGCATATAGATCTGCTGGTGCGCTCCAAAGTCCGGGCCAGCGACGTCCTGCAGGAAGAAATGCAGGAGTACGTTGCCAAAGGCCAAGTCACTATTCATCTGGGCACTGCTACGGACGAGATCGTAGGCAGCAAGGAAGGCGGCGTCACCAAGGTCATCGGCACGAAGGATGGCAAGAAAGTAGAATTCCCTACGGACGGCGTGTTCGTTTTTGTGGGCCTGATGCCGAATTCGCAGTTTTTGAAAGATTCCGGCGTGGGGCTGGACAAGATAGGTTTCGTGAAGACAGACAACGACCTGCAGACAGCCATTAAAGGCGTATTCGCGGCCGGCGACATACGCTCCGGAGCCACCATGCAGATTGCCTCTGCTGCTGGCGAAGGCGCCACAGCAGCTCTTAAAATCCGCGAATTTCTCGAGGGCCGCACCCACCCCGTCCAGAACTAAGGGTTACCTAGGCAGTACGCCCGGCTTGTCTGCCGCCTCAGGCTTAAAGGTATAGCTCAAAGGCCTGCGCTCTATACCGTTGTCTTCCATAACGATATCAGGCAAATGCACGCCGCGTAGCAGGGTATTGAGCAGGCCATGCCGTACTCTGTCCGGATTATCATACATAGAATCCGACGCGACATCTTTTGCTCTCTTGATGCGACGTATACCGAAAGTAGCGAACTGAGCCTGCAGAAAATCCTTCATTTTTGTACGGGGTCCGTACATTGCATTCAGTAGCAGGTTAACGGCGGCTGCCGTATGCCGTGGATCCTCTTGGCCATCAGCATGAACGATACGCTTGAAACCTTCCTGAAGCAGCTCAGCCTCGTATATGCTCGTACCCGGTTTTTCATTCACGTAGACCGCGCGTGCCAGCTCTGCGAACGCTGATGCATCAGCGCCAAGTCTGGCTATCCCATGCCCTTCTTCGATTATGCTGTGAGCGTAATCCAGGTCGCCGGCCTTCCTGGCTATGGCAGCGATGCGGATCATTTCGGCAACTTTCATATTCAGTTCGTCGGCTGGCACAGCCGCGCTAACCAGCCACTGGCTCTTTTCCTCATCGATGGCGGAGCGGATGTAATCGTCGCCGAGCCTGTAGCGCACGGCCATATCCACCCGACTATCAAACCTTCGAAGCCGTCCTTCCATCGTTGCTTCTTTCCCCACCAAGTACTCAGGAGTAGTTGCAGCTATGCCTCTGTCTAAATCGTGGATACGGTCCACTAAAGTCCTAACGTAATCGGGATCTCGCAGTGTTTCGTGAGCTGCTTCTGCTAATATCTCCAGTTGCACGATCTGCAACGAAGCCGCAGACCGTCCCTGCCCATTCTTATTGACTGCTGAAACACCTCTGTCTAAGGCATTGCGTACGACTCCAGGCTCTTGGCCAATCTGGCTTGCTACCCGGGCAATACTCGCATATGGTGTTACGGGGCGGAAATTTATATCGTCTTCAGCAGGAATAGTGCTGTCGGTATCGGCGTTATCTGCTAGCGCTAGCGCCGCATTCAGACAGTCTCTGGCTAATCTGTCTTCGCCTTGTCTTGCATAATCTTTAGCTATAGCGCATTGCTGCTCAATAATAGTCTCAAATCGTAGGATTCCTTCGTGTGCGGCGACCGGACAACCATATTCCGCGGCTCTTGATATCTCATTAACTACAAGGCTGTTAGCGCTGGACTTAGAAGGTTCGGGGCCGACTCCCCTTGACTCCGGTGACATTCTATCTATCTCCTTAATATACGGACATATAATAGCAATTTAATTGTAAAAAAGCAAGTTATATGGTGGCGTAATTGGGGAACTCGTCGCTGACTATTCGGTGTTTGTCCAAGCCGGCTTTGTGCAGATCCTTGGCCAGGGATTGGACCATGGGTTCCGGACCGGACACGTAGACCAGAGTGTCTTCAGAGGGCTTTCCGAGCCCCAGTATTAATTCGGCGCTGATGCGGCCACGTTCGCCGCCCCAGGCATCGCGAGGGTTCGCTTACCACAACGACAGGTTCCACGCCGGCCTTGTGGAAGGTTTCCTGAAAGATGATCTCGTCCTCGCTGCGGACGCCGTACAGGAGCTTGATAGGCCTCTGCTCATGCGTGGCGTGAAGCCAGCGCAGGATGCTGTGATAAGGCGTGATGCCGATGCCTCCGGCTACGAATACCAGCGGCGTCTGGATCAGTTTAGGCAGGACGAAGTCGCCCATCGGATCGGCCATATGCAGTTCGGCGCCCGGCTGGAGCTTAAAAAGCGTCTTCTTGAACGAACTGCTCTTGTCGCTGGCGTATTTAGTGGTTATGGCTAGCAGTTCGTCCGTCGGCGCAGACGATAGCGTGAACCATCGTTTGCTGCCGCGCTTATCGGGATGCTCATGGGGAATATGCAGTTCCGTGTACTGGCCAGCCGTATAGCTGACCGGCCTCTCAGGCCGGAAGTAGAACGTCTTTATATTCGCGGCTTCGTTCTTGGTATGATCTAGGATCGCTTTCATTTCGTCTTCTCGAACCGGTCCGGGTAGTCGGTAATGACTCCTGCCAGACCGCTGCGTTCCCAGCGGCGAGCCCGCCTGGGATCATTGGTCTGGCCTGCGAGGCCGAACCTGGCGAATAAACGTTCTTTCTGCGGGGTTCCGGGCGGCGCGCTGTACAGTTCATAGCCGCCGCGCTTCATGCTGGCGATGAACCCGAACCACAGTACATACTCCAGCATGCCTATGCGCTTCGTGCCTAATTTCCTGGCCCGCCGGGTAGCGCGAATGCCGGACCAGAACTCGATGACCATTATTTCGACTCCTGGAAATTGGGCGTGAAGTTCCTTGAGTATGGACATACTGCGGGAACCCAGGCAGAAATCCTTAGCCTGCCAGCCCTTTTTCATGAAATCCTTGATAATTTTTACTACCGGCTTAGTCGGTACGCCCGGTTTGAGCTCGATTATTATGGGTACGCGGCGATTGATCGCGGCGACAGCTTCCTGCAACGTTGCTAGATCAGGTTTATGGCGGCGCAGCTCATCCAAGGTGTGGGCGCTGATCACCAACCGGTTGCCGGCCGGGTCGGTTATGAAACTGTCGTGATTCACTACCGTCTCGCCGTCTTTGGCTACCCGTACGTCCAGTTCAATCTCATCTACGTTATGTTCAAGGGCTTTTTTAAAACTGGCTATGGTGTTTTCGGGGGCCAGCCCCTTGGCGCCGCGGTGGCCGATAATCTTCATACCGCCTTAGTGTACAATATTCATGAGTAACCAAAGGAACAGTAATGGCAGAACTTAGCTATGGCAGCAAAGCCCCCGAAATTGTCAATGTAGTGATAGAGATTCGCAAAGGCGAGCGCAACAAATACGAGATGGACAAGGCTACCGGCCGGATATTCCTGGATCGCGTGAACGGTACAATGTTGGGCTACCCGGCGGACTACGGCTATGTGCCTGATACGCTCTGCGACGACGGCGACCCGTTGGACGCCCTGTTGATTATCGACGAATCCGTGCCGCACGGCGTGGTCGTCCCCGCGCGGGTCATAGGCGTATTGTTTTTTGAAGACGATGGCGAAATGGACGAAAAACTTATCACGGTTCCGGCCGATGACGTCAGCAAAGACCACATACGCGACCTCAAGGACCTCGGCGATAACTTCCAAAAAGTCATTGAACACTTCTATGATCACTATAAGGATTGGAAGAAGAACTGGTCCGGTGTGGACGGCGAGCTCAAGGGCTGGGGTGACTCGGCTGCCGCTCAGAAAGTCGTGAACGAATCCATAGAGCGCGCCAAGGGCTAAGGCGTCCGGCATGAAGAAGCTTATTCCGAACGACGCCGTGTTGGTGCCGGACCAGGCTGAGCGTGCTTTCAAGGGTATGATCTTCGATGTTTATCAGTGGCCACAGAAGCTGTTCGACGGCTCGGAGCACCGGTTCGAAATGCTCAAAAGGCCTGATACGGTGAACGTCATATGCGTGGTGGATGGCAAGATCCTGGTGATTGACGATGAACAGCCGCACCTGGGGAAGCGCCGGAGCTTCCCCGGAGGCCGGGTCGACGATCCTGCCGATACCAGCGTGGAGGTCGCGGCCAGACGGGAGATTCTCGAAGAAACCGGCTATAGCTTCAAAAACTGGCGGCTTATCAAAGTTACCCAGCCGTACCGCAAGATCGAGTGGTTCATTTATTTGTTCCTGGCCTGGGACGTGGATGGCAAGCACGAACCCGCGTTGGATCCGGGCGAGAAGATAACCGTCAGCCACCTTGGCTTCGAGGAAGTAAAAGCCCTGGCGGAGCAGGACAGAAACCCTTCCAGCCAAAGTTATCTTGGCGAGAGCGGTGATGTATTTGAAGCCACAGGGGACCTGGATGGTCTGTTGGCGTTGCCAGCTTTCAAGGGCCGCGAAGTTGACCGCTAAGCCCCAAACCTTTTACAATGCCAACCATAAGCATTAAAATAAACATAACAAAAGGAGCTATATGAAGACACGGGTAGCAATTAACGGCTTTGGCAGGATAGGACGCAACGCTTTCAAAGTGGCATTCGAACGCAGTGACATCGAAATCGTGGCCCTGAACGACCTTACCGACACCAAGACGCTCGCGCATCTGCTCAAATTCGACAGCAATTACGGCACTTATGAACACAAGGTCGGCTATGACGATACCGGCATAGTCGTGAAAGGCAAGCATATAGACGTGCTGGCCGAAAAAGATCCCGCCGCCCTGCCGTGGAAAAAGTACAAGGTCGATGTAGTTATAGAATCTACGGGTTTCTTCGTGAAACCGGAGCTGGCCAAGGCTCATATAAGCGCTGGTGCCGAGAAAGTCGTTCTGAGCGCTCCCGCCAAGGGCGACCATGCCGGCGATGCCACCACCGTAGTACTCGGTGTCAATGAGGACGATCTGGAGAAGGCCGGCGACATCATCAGCAACGCTTCCTGCACGACTAACTGCATCACGCCGGTGGCCGCCGTAATAGAGAGCAACTTCGGCATCGAAAAGGCCATGATGACTACGGTGCACAGCTACACGGCCTCGCAGAAACTCCAGGACGCCCCGGCCAAGGATCTGCGCGAAGCCCGCAACGCCGCCGAGAACATCGTGCCGACCACCACCGGAGCGTCAAAGGCCGCAGCGCTGGCACTGCCGGCTTTGCAGGGCATCTTCGGTGGCATGAGCGTGCGCGTTCCCACCCCCGTGGTATCGCTCAGCGACTTCGTGATTATGACCAAGAAAGCAGTCTCCGTGGAAGAGGTGAACGCAGTATTCAAGAAGGCTGCCAAAGAACCGTATTACCAGGGCATACTTGATGTGACCGAAGAAGAGCTGGTTAGCAGCGACTTCATCGGCAACAGCCACTCGGCCATAGTGGACCTGAACCTGACTGCTGTCGTGGGCGGCAACATGCTCAAAGTCGTGGCTTGGTACGACAACGAATGGGGCTATTCCAACCGGCTGGTAGAAGTGGTCGCTGACACCGGCCGCCTGTTGCACGCCAAGAAGTAAACTTGCCGCCGCAGGCCCCTAAGCTATACTATGAAGCCTATGAAGATCGCCGTCGCGACCGACCATGCCGGATTCGATGCCATGAAACAGCTTAAGGATTGGCTGGAATCCGAGGGTCATGAGTGCCAGGATTTCGGCCCGGACAGTTTGGACCCGGCCGACGATTACCCTGATTTCATATTTCCGGCGGCCCAGGCAGTGGCCGAGGGCGAATGCGAAGCTGGCATAATCCTGGGCGGCAGCGGACAGGGCGAGGCCATGGCCGCCAACCGCGTGAAAGGCGCGCGCTGCACGCTTTTCTACGGCCCGGCAACGGCCAAAACCGCTATCGACGCCGAAGGACACACCAGCGACGACCCTTACGAGATACTAAGGTTGAGCCGCCGGCACAACCACGCCAACATACTCAGCCTATCCGCCCGCTTTCTGGAGCTTGAAGAGATGAAACAGGCCATAAAGATATGGCTGTCCACGCCTTATGACGAAGCCGAACGCCACACGCGGCGCGTCCGTAAACTAGATAAGGACTGACATGGCTGTTATCTGTCCGACGGTCACGGCTTATGACACGCATGAATACCGGGCGCAGATGGAGTTTTTGGAGAAATTTGCCAAGCGTATACACATAGACCTGATGGACGGTGTCTTTGCTCCGACCAAATCACCGCCGCTGGAGACGGTCTGGTGGCCGGATGGGATAATCGCCGACATTCACCTGATGTACCAGGAGCCGGAGCCGCACCTTGGGCAGCTTACAAAGCTCAAGCCCCACCTGGTAATCATCCAGGCCGAAGCCGACGTGGACCATGCGGAATTCGCCGAACGCCTGCACGCCGCCGGCATCAAAGCCGGCCTGGCACTTTTGCAGAATACCTCCGCCGCCAGTGTGGCGGCGCTTTTGGAACATTTTGACCACGTCATGATTTTCAGCGGCAACCTGGGGCATCACGGCGGCAGTGAAGTAGATTTTAAATTGCTCGACAAAGTGCGTGAACTTCGCGCGGGATATCCGGAGATTGAAATTGCCTGGGACGGCGGTGTCAACGCCGACAATATACGGCGCCTGGCCGAGGGCGGCGTCAATGCCTTCGGCGTCGGCGGCTTCATCCATAAGGCGCCCGACCCGCAAGAGGCTTATGCTAAACTGGAGAGAATAGTTAAGAGTCTCTAGAAGTGCAGAAATTACCACTGGAACGCCTGGAAACCATCGCCAATGATATCCGCGAGGACATAATCCGGATGCTAGAGCACGCCGGCAGCGGCCATAGCGCCGGGCCGCTTGGGCTGGCCGATATCTTCACCGCGCTGTACTTCGACGTAATGAATTATAATCCAAAAAATCCGGATTGGGACGAACGGGATATCTTCTTGCTGAGCAATGGCCACTGCGTACCCGTGCAGTATGCCACCATGGCGCATGCCGGATTTTTCGACCGCAAGGAGCTGATGACCTTGCGCAAGCTGGGTTCGCGCTTACAGGGCCACCCGGAGCGCACCAAGTTGCCCGGGCTGGAGAATACCAGCGGACCGCTGGGTTGCGGGTTGAGCCAGGCCTGTGGCATGTCGCTGGCCATGCGCATGGACGGACAGAACCGGCGCTGGATCTACGTGGTGACGGGCGACGGCGAACAGGACGAGGGCAACGTCTGGGAGGCCGCCATGCTGGCCGGCAAGTACAAACTGCATAACATCATCGCCTTTACCGATCGCAACAACATCCAGATCGATGGCCCGACCGAAGAAGTCATGCCGCTGGAAGACCTGAAGGCCAAATGGGAGGCCTTCGGCTGGCACGTCCTGGAAATAGACGGCAACGACATCGATGCCGTGATTGATGCTTGCGCCATGGGCCGCGCCATCGAGAACAAGCCTGTAATGATAATCGCCCACACCATACCCGGAAAAGGCGTGGACTTCATGGAATACGATTTTAACTGGCACGGCAAACCGCCCGACCACGAGCAGGCCAAAAAAGCGCTGAACGAACTGCGCACCCTCGGCGGCAAAATCCGGAGCGAACATGAGTAAGAAGTGGTACCTACCGATAGTTATCACAGGTATTTTGCTGGCTCTGCTTAGCATATTTTACGTCCAAAAGTCTCCGACACCGAAGTGCGCTGCTGCTGGATTCTCTCTCGATCGAGTTGAGCGAGGGTTTCCGGCTCCTTATCTTATCCTTGAGCCTTCTGTGAGTCTCTGTAAGCCGGTCGATTCTATTTCTATCTTGCGCGAAGGTAATGCCTACCATGAGCAGCATTTCATTGCTGCCGGATTTGACGTGGCGTTTTGGTCTGGAATTGTGGCATTGACGGTACTTGCTTATAAAAAGCAGGAAAATCATAAAAAATGAGTGACTTACATTTGGCAGACATGGGTGGCAAGCTGGAGTCAGAGCCGATACGCAAAGGGTTCGGGCGGGGGTTGCTGGAAGCTGGGAAGCGTTGGGACAATGTGGTCGCGGCCTGTGCCGACCTGACCGGCTCGACATCCATGGACCTGTTTGCCAAGGAATTTCCGGAACGATTCGTAGAGATCGGCGTGGCCGAGCAGAACCTGGTGACGGTAGGGTCAGGCTTGGCCGCCATGGGCAAGGTTCCGTTCGTATCGTCTTATGCCGCGTTCAGCCCAGGGCGCAACTGGGAACAGATTCGCACCACGGTCTGCTTGAACGACCGGCCAGTCAAAGTAATCGGTTCGCACGCCGGTGTGTCCGTAGGCCCGGACGGCGCGACCCACCAGATGCTGGAAGACCTGGCGCTAATGCGCGTGCTGCCGAACATGGTGGTGATTGCGCCCTGCGACAGCGTCGAGGCCCAGAAGGCCACGCTGGCCATGGCTACTGACAAGCGGCCGAATTACCTGCGCCTGGCGCGCGAGGCCACGCCGGTCTTCACCACCGCAAAGACACCGTTCGAGATCGGCAAGGCCTATGTCTTTGCCAAGGGGGCCGACGTGAGCCTGATAGCCACTGGCACAATGACCTACCAAGCTCTGGCGGCGGCCGAACTGCTCTACAAGGACGGCATTGAAGCAGAGGTCATACATGTGCCGACCATCAAGCCGCTGGACACTGCGACCATCCTTAAAAGCGTACGCAAGACTGGCGCTGTGGTGACTGCCGAAGAAGGACAGATCATCGGCGGCCTGGGCGGCGCCATAGCGGAGCTGCTGGCAGAGGAACATCCGGCACTAATTAGGCGCATAGGCATGAAAGACCGCTTCGGTGAATCGGGTGCGCCGGATGAACTGCTGGAGCACTTTGGTCTTGATGCCAAACACATACGGCTGGCCGCGCATGACGTCCTCGAAAGGAAGCAGGCGTAAACCAAGTACGGATGTTATAATTTAAGTTGCCTATGCACCAAAATCAAAAACCTACAATTTATGCTATCGGCAAAGCCACGCAAGACGTTTTTTTGAGGAGTCAAGAGTTTGACCCAAAGACCGAAGGAAAAATCGCGTACACTCACTTGCCTCTGGGGGCAAAAATTGATGTCGAGGAGGCGTTTTTTTCAACTGGCGGTAACGCCACTAACGTCGCGGTTACATTAGCGAGACAAGGTTTGGACGCGCATTTCGTATGGGCTTTGGGGGACGATCCGGCTTCGCAGAGCATACTGAGGGACATGCAGACAGAGGGCGTTCACACGGATCTGGTGGACCAGAGGTCTGATTATAGAGCCAGCTTTTCGACCATTTTGTTATCTCCGGACGGCGAAAGGACGATCTTGAATTTCCACGGAAGCGTTATGGATGGAGATTCATTCGATCAGGCATTGCGCAAAATCGATAAGGCAGACTGGCTCTATCCCTCTTCCCTCGGGGATTACAAACTGCTCAAGATGCTGGTCCAAAGAGCCAAGACGCTGGGTGCTAAAGTGATGTTCAATCCCGCCGGCAGTGAATTGTCTAAGCGGGAAGAGCTCAGATCAATACTGAAAGACATCGACGTTTTTTGCCTAAACAAGGAAGAGATGCAGTCAATTGTCGGCGAAGGTAGCCTGGAAGAGCTGGTGAAGAAAGGGCTGGACCTTTGCCGGGTCGTAATAGTTTCCGATGGTCCGAACGGCGTTTGCGCGTCAGACGGCAAGACCATCGTCAAGGCGGGGATGTACGATGATGTGCCGGTAATTGATCGTACTGGCGCTGGTGATGCCTTTGCTTCCGGGTTTTTGAGTCAGTGGAGCCGTGGGAATACGCTTCGTGCTGCAGTGATTTTTGCCAGCGCAAATTCGACTTCGGTCGTAAGCAAGATCGGTGCCAAGGCCGGTATCTTAAAGGCTGATGCGAAGTTACATGACATGGAATTGGAGGAACACGATGTCTGATGAACATAGTTCGGCCAGAGCGCCGCGTGTGCTGGCGGTCGGCGATGTCGTTAGCGACGATTTTATAGAGCTGGACAGGGATTACGCCGAGCTGTATACCGACGAAAAGGGCGTTAAGCGAGTGAGTTTTGAGTTTGGCGCCAAGATTCCTTACGCCGGCGCGGAAACCATTGAAGCAGTCGAATGCAGTCCGAACGCCGCGGTGTCGATGGCCCGTCTGGGGCTGGAGTCCAGTCTGATGGCATGGCTCGGTGACGACGGTCCGGGCAGGAATATCGTCAAGTATCTTAAAGCCCAGGGCGTCGGTACTGACGAGCTGGTGGTCGAACAGGCCAAAAAGACTAACTACCATTATGTTTTACGCCTAGGCACCGACCGTACTAAACTACAGCACTTCGAGGATTACTCGTACGAATGGAAAGACCCGCAGCGGCGCCCGGATTGGCTGTACCTCGGCGTTCTCGGTGAAAAAACCTGGCCTCTTCATGAAGGAATACTGCAATACCTCAGGGATAATCCGGACATTAAGCTGGCCTTTCAGCCGGGCATGTATCACCTTATGTGGGGCGCGGAAAAGATGAAGGATTTTTACGCGCGGTCCGAAGTAGTGGTCATGAACCGTGAAGAAGCCGTGACGGTCACCGGCGGCGATCACGATGATATCCATGGGCTTATGGATAAATTGCATGAATTGGGGCCGAAGATAGTCGCGGTAACGGATGGACCAAAAGGGGCTTATGCGTCCGACGGCCAGGACCGGCTTAAAATGCCGCTTTACCCGGATCCGGCGCCGCCTGTCGACCGCACTGGTGCCGGCGACGCCTTCGCTAGCACTTTCGTGGCCGCATTGGCAGGCGGGCGCGACCTGGAGAGCGCCCTGCTATGGGCGCCGATAAACTCCATGGCCGTATGCCAAAAGCTCGGCGCGCAGGCTGGCTTGCTGACCGAAAAAGAGTTCGAAGGCTGGCTTCACAAGGCCCCCCACGGCTATCACCCCAGCCGCATGGAATAAGTACCTCGCTTATGGTAATCTGGTTTAAGAAGGGCTGACGCATATGCTGCGAAAATATAAACACCTACGTTTAAGGGGGCGGGAGTGACCCGCTTCCTGTCCGAAGCTTTGCAGGCCGAGGAGCCGTACTTCCGGCTTGGTTTGCGGCGCTTGGAAGAGGCCCGCGGCAATCCGAATGACGACATACGTTTTTCGGCCCAGGTGCGCCGCGGCGTGCAAGAAAAAATGCGCGCACTCGGACTCGACCCTCATGACACCACGCCCGAGGAGCTGTACCACTTCCTGCAAGAGCGTATGCGCGCCGACGACGCCAGGCTAACCAGACGCCTTCGTACCGTTTCGGCCACGCACGTGTCGGCCGAAGGCGATGTGGTCGCCGGCATGGCCTACGCGCTTAAACGCCTGCCCGATTCACGCAGTTGTTTCGCGCTGAAAAACAGCAGTCTGCGCGCCATATTCAAAAAAACACCCCCGAAAAAGGCTATGAAACAGCTTGGCTACCGTTCCATGGATTCATTCCTTAAGCATGAGGCGCCAGCTTCGGTGCTGGCGGCCGCCTGGCTGACCGAAGGCATCACCTGGCAGCACCGTCTGCTTGAACATTACAAGCACCTAAGCCCTGGCGATTTCGAAAGCCGGGAAATCAGCATCGTTAGCCCCAGTTCCGGCCGCTGGCGTAAATTCGCCGGCAGCAAGGTGGCCGAAAGACGGCACAATATAATTAGCTTGAAAGAAGCGGGGACGCTTGTTCTACTGCCATTCACCGATAGTGCGCCGGACGGTGTCGTGACCGCGAGCTTGGCTCTGGCCCTGCATGAACTCAACCAGATTCGTGCCGGGGGCACCTTCCTTAAGCTGTGCCAAGTGCGGCCGGATTTTGGCAGCCTGGTAAAGACGGTGGCCTCGGACGAGCCGCAGCTGGCCGTGCGCTTGCTTGACCAGCCCGTGTCGTGGCAGCTGGTCCAGCGTTACTACGCCTGCTTGACGGAGCAGTTCAAAGAAGAGGTCTTCGGTCCGCACATACGGCTTGAGGATATGGCCTGGCACCCTATTGAAGATGCCCTGAGTTCGATAGAGCCTGGTTTTGAATTCTGGAAAAATAGTTCGGATCTGGGCATAATGCACGGTCACCGCCCAGTTTCGCTCAATGTCGCCGATGTGGCACTTAACTACTGCAACGGATTGCCTTTCGAGAAGCGCGTCGCAAACTACTTCCGGCAGTCGCTCTGGCACGGGCTCATGCTCAAATATATGGATCATGACGCCGTCGAACAGTCGATGCTGTCGGTTTTGCAGCCAGAAACAGCCAAGGAAACGGTGCCGGCTTAGGCAACGAGGAGGGTGGGCATGTATCAGATTTGTGTTTCCGGAGCCGCCAGGGGCGCAAGCGTCGAGGAGGGCCGGCAGCTGGCCAACGAACTGGGCGCCGCCATTGCCAAGGCCGGCCACAGTCTGCTTACGGGAGCCACCGTCGGCCTGCCCAATTATGCCGCCGAAGCATACAAGAAGGCAGGCGGCAAGATGAGCCTAGGAATCAGTCCGGCAGCTTCAAAGGCCGAACATGTTCTAAAGTACCGCCTGCCCATAAAGTCTTACGATGCTATCTTATACACCGGGCTGCACTACGTTGGCCGCGACATGCTACTCATAACCTCCGCGGATGCCGTGGTCAGCGTGGGCGGCCGGCTAGGCACTTTGCATGAGTTCACCATCGCCATGGAGGCCGGGGTGCCCATAGGTTTCCTGCAGGGAGCCGGCGGCATCAGCGACGAAGTCCATACCTTGATGAGCCTGTCCGAACCTCTTCCCGGAGATTCGATGGTAATTTTCAACGATTCAGCCGAAGACCTGTTGAAAGAATTGACCAAACACCTTGACACCGAAAACGCCAAGTACCATAATCTCTACCAATAAGAACCATAAGCGGAATAAAACTAATCATGTCCATTAAATCACTCAATCAAAAAGGTTTCGCGGCCATGGAGGCCGTACTCGTAGTCGTCATCCTGGCTATAATCGGCGGTACCGGCTATTACGTATACCAGGCCAACAATAAGGCCACCGACACGCAGAATACGGCCCAGACCAACGCCAACACCGCTGCACCGCATAAGAAGAAAACCGCCAAGAAATCTAGTACTAATGGTTCAAGCACCCAACAATCTAAAAATAGCGCTATAGAAGCGGCTGTGAAAAGTTATTGGACAAAGCAGGGTAAGCAGGTGGACAGCGTGACCGTAACCGATATTGAAGGAGTTAATGCCAAAGGACTATTTCACCTAGTGGGCGACTCGGGCGGCGCTACTTACATTGCTCATAATAACGACGGTACATGGCAAGTCATCAGCACCGGTCAGCAAAAACCCGGCAAAGCTATCGGTACGAAATACGATCTGCCGACCAGCTGGTACTCCACAGCCTACTAATTAGGTCGAAGTCATACGTATCGGCTTGCTACAATTAGTAGATGCCCAAGTTCAAGCTTCAATCGGATTATAAGCCCACCGGCGACCAGCCATCGGCCATTGCCCAGCTGTCTAAGGGGCTGGCAGAAGGACTGCGCGATCAGACCCTGCTCGGTGTGACCGGCTCCGGCAAGACCTTCACGATGGCCAACGTAATACAGTACCGGCAAAAGCCCACCCTGGTGCTCAGCCACAACAAGACGCTGGCCGCCCAGCTCTATGCCGAATTTCGGAATTTCTTTCCGGACAACGCCGTCCACTACTTCGTCAGCTATTTCGACTACTATCAGCCTGAAGCCTACATACCGCGAAGCGACACCTACATAGAAAAAGACAGCGCCATCAACGAGGAGATAGACCGCCTGCGGCACGCCGCCACGGACGCTCTGCTTAGTCGCAAGGACGTCATAATAGTGGCCAGCGTCAGCTGCATCTATGGTATCGGTTCGGTCGAGGACTACGACAATCTTTCCATCAGCGTGAAGGTGGGCGAACGCAAGGTTCGCGACAAGTTCCTGCGTCAACTGACCGACATTCAGTACCAGCGCAACGATATTGACTTCCACCGCTCCACCTTCCGCGTGCGCGGCGACGTGGTGGACGTGTTTCCGGCTGGCGAAGAACTGGCTTACCGCCTGGAATTTTTCGGGGACGAGGTAGAAAAAATCACCAAAATTGACCCACTCACAGGGGAGATTTTAACCCACCTTGATTCATATAAAATCTTCCCCGGCTCCCACTATGTGACTCCCCAGGAGAAGCTGAAGGTCGCGCTAGGACATATAGAAAAGGAGCTGGCAGAACGCCTGGCCCAGTTCAAAAAAGAGGGTAAGCTGCTGGAAGCCCAGCGCCTGGAACAGCGCACTCGCTTCGACCTCGAGATGTTGCAAGAGACCGGCTTTGTGAAGGGCATAGAGAACTACAGCCGCTACCTGACCAACCGTGAGCCCGGCGAACAGCCGGCGACACTGATGGACTACTTCTCCGATGATTACCTGCTGTTCGTGGATGAGTCGCACATGACCATTCCGCAGGTCCGCGGCATGTATAACGGCGACCGCGCGCGCAAAGAAGTGCTGGTCGAGCATGGTTTCCGTTTGCCAAGCGCGCTGGACAACCGGCCGCTGACTTTCACGGAGTTCGAGCGCCACGTCAACCAGGCTGTCTACGTCAGCGCCACGCCGGCTGAATACGAGCTCTCGCGCTCGCCTAAGCCGGTCGCCAGCCAAGTCATCCGGCCGACCGGCCTGCTTGACCCGCCGATAGAAGTCCGCCCAATAGACGGACAGATCGATGACCTGATTGCCGAGATCCGCGCCACCACCGACAAACACCAAAGAGTACTGGTCACGACACTCACTAAGCGGATGTCTGAAGACCTGGCCGAATACCTGAAGGAGATAAACATCAAAGTCGCTTACCTGCACAGCGACATCGATACCTTGGAGCGGAGCGACATCCTGCGCGACCTGCGGCTGGGCACTTATGACGTGCTGGTGGGCATCAACCTTTTGCGCGAAGGCCTTGACCTGCCGGAAGTATCGTTAGTCGCGATTCTCGACGCGGATAAAGAAGGCTTCCTGCGCAGCGAGCAGGCGCTGATCCAGACCGTCGGCCGGGCCGCGCGCCACGAAAACGGCCGTGTGCTGATGTATGCCGACCATATCACAGGTAGCATGCAGCGCACCATGGACGAGACGACGCGCCGCCGCAAGATCCAGGAAGACTACAACAAAAAGCACGGCATAACGCCGACCGGCATCAAACGGGCTGTCGACAAGGGTCTTCGTCCGGATCTGCCTGATGAGGCCAAACGCGCCAAGCTGGACCTCAAGAAGATTCCAAAGGACGAATACGGCTCGCTAATCAAGGATCTGACTTCGCAGATGGAACTGGCGGCCGCGAACCTGCAATTCGAAACCGCCGCAGAACTCCGCGACATAATCGACGACATCAAAAAGAAGCTTTAGACTGCTGCGGCTAAGGCCGGTGTTCCTTCCTGTTCCATTGCATCCAAGTGACCGATCGTGAAACTGGCGGCAGCGCTCATAAGATGACCCATGCCATCAACCACCCTCTGCCTGACCTGGCCTGGATACATGAGGCCAAGTGAATCCCATTGGGGTTTTTGCTCTTCTATCAAGGGGTCCCTGCCGCCGCCGAGTACGTCTATCGGAATTCTGGAAACTACGTATTTCAAGCTGTCCCATGGCACGCCCTCTTTAACGTTAGAATAATCAGTGGCCATAGCTTTGAGCCGGCTATGGGTTTTAGCCGGGTGTGCCAGTGCGTAGGCGCCTAGCATTGGCCAGCAGGCGAGTATATCCACAGGATGGCTTTGAAGCATGCGCATAAAATCCTCCGGTATATGCCGCTGGAACCGCTTTGATAACATCTGTCTGTAATCATCTTCATCCAGATCTGGATCCCTGAAGTTCTCTTCGCCTTCTATCTTGCCGGCTATAACGGCGGAGGCGATGAATTTAAGCTGGACTATGTCTATTTGGTCCTGCAAATTGGCTCCAAGGTTTAGTTCGGCCACGGCGGCGGCTAGGCGGCTGCCAAGGGATGTACCGACGATACCTACCGGCCCATCACGCGTCAGTCTGGGCATGAGCTGCAGGGTTTCGGAAGCCATCGGTTCGATCTGTCTTCGTGAAAGATCTGCGCCGGATACAGCCCTACCCGTATGGCTCATGCCCGGCGTTGCTTCGGTTATGACCCGGTGGTCCGGGTGATGCTCGGCATAGGCCACCTGGAAACGCAGAGCGCTGCCGGTATCCGCTAATTCGCCAAGCCCGGATTTTATCCAATCGTTGAAGGCTGTCTTAGGGTCTACACCTGTTTCAGGGTCAGGCTCTGTGACTAAGAACAGGTGCTCATGGCCTCCATCGCCAGGCAGGAAGACTCTTTTAGGTACGGCGGCGCTATGCGGCCGTTTCTCACCCAAAGCCCTTCTCTTTATGTGATTAATCTCGCGCCAGAGGCCATTGACCAGGCTCAAGGGGTCAGGCGATAACAGATTCCTATACACGACCTCGCTATCCAAAAAACCCTCCTCGGTCTGAGAAGGGTCTAATGAAATGGCGGGCGCCGATTCGTCGCCCCGTCCGCCCACCGTATCCGCGGGCACTCTTTGAGTTTCCGAAGCAGGTACTGCCATAGTGTTTGCGTTAATAAGCCTAACCTATGCCAATAGTAACCCTGCGCTTATGTTTTGTAAAGTATGAATTTTGTGATGAAATTAACTGCCTGGCACATAAACAAACCGCTCCAAACCTGATACAATTGTGAAATCATATGAGCAAACTTTCGCGCGAGGATGTATTAAAATTGGCCCGGCTCGCCAGGCTGAAATTGAGCGACGACGAAGTCGAGCAGTACCGCGGCGAGCTGTCGGACATACTCCAGTACGTCGAGCAGCTGCAATCGGTCGACGTCGAGGGCCTTGAGCCTACGCACCAGGTAACCGGTCTGACCAACGTCACGCGCAAAGACGAAACCAAGGATTACGGCTATAAGCCTGCCGATTTGCTAAATAACGTTCCGGCAGTCAAAGATAACCAGATTAAAGTGAAACGGACATTGGGTTGATGGCCGCTTCCCAGTGGCTGCCGATAGCGGAGATTGCTGCCAAGGTGCAGTCGGGCAAGCTTAGGGCCGCGGACCTGGTCGAACAGTCCCTGAAAACTATTGCCGACAAGAAAGAATACGACGCCGTCATCGCCACCACCGAGGGCCGTGCGCGCGATAGGGCGAAAGACATAGACGGCCGCGCGGCCAAGGGCGAGAAGCTCGGGCGCCTGGCCGGCGTACCTTTCATAGCGAAGGACAACTTCCTGGTGTTCGGCGCCGAAACCACGGCTGCTAGCAATATGCTAAAAGGGTTCAATGCTCCGTACCAGGCCACCGCGATAGAAAAACTGGAAGCAGAAGGTGCGATCTGCGTGGCCAAGGCCAACCTTGACGCCTTCGCCCACGGCAGCAGCACCGAGAACAGCGATTTCTTCACCACCAAGAACCCTTATGACAAGACCCGCGTCCCAGGCGGCAGCTCCGGCGGCTCGGCTACGGCCGTGGCTCTGCAAATGGCGCCGTTCGCTACCGGTACCGATACGGGCAGCTCCATCAGATTGCCGGCAGCATTCTGCGGCGTGGTCGGTCTGAAGCCGACCTACGGCTCGGTCAGTCGCAGCGGCGTGGTGGCCATGGCTTCCAGCTTGGACGTTGTGGGCCCGCTGGCACGTACCGTCGATGACGCCGCGCTGGTATTCGACGTTATGGCGGGACGGGACGAGCTGGACGGCACGACCATAGAGCGCGACCCCGAAGGCTACGAACTGCCGAAAGACATCAAGGGCGGTCTGAAAGGCAGGAAGGTAGCCATATTGAAGGAATATATGGACGATAACGTCGACGAGGAAGTCAGGAAGGCCATACTGAAAGCCGTTGATAAGCTCAAGAAAGCCGGCGCTGACGTGGGCGAGGTCAACATTCCGTCGATGCCATTGTCGGTGGCCGTATACTACATCATCAGCCCTGCCGAGATCAGTAGCAACCTGAGCCGCTACGACGGCCAGAGGTATCCTTACAGCTACAGGGAGGCCAAGGATCTGGACGAAAGCTACACGCTCAGCCGGTCGAAGGGTTTTGGCCAGGAAGCCAAGCGCCGGATAATGATCGGCACGCACGTACTCTCCAGCGGCTACTACGAGGCCTACTACATGAAGGCACAGACCGTCCGCACCAAGCTTATAAACGAATTCAACAAGGCATTCGAAGAATACGATTTCCTGCTCGGGCCGGTTTCGCCCACTCTGCCTTTCAAAATAGGCGAGAAGACCGACGATCCATTGAAGATGTACCTGGCCGACTTGCTGGTGACGGCGTCGAACCTGGCAGGCATCTGTGCCATCAGCGTACCCGCCGGTATGGTCGACGGCCTGCCCGTGGGTCTGCAGATCATGGCGCCTCAGCGGGCCGACCGCAGTCTACTTGAAATAGCCAAACAAGCCGAAGAGGCGCTGGCATGAAGTTCCTGCCATTCCGGCGTCGCCGGCGTCCTATGAAAACTAAACGGTTTACTGCGCGCTGGCAGGAGTTGCAGAAAAATTGTGCCAGCCGCAAGACCTGGCCCCTGGCCGTCACGCAGGCTGACGACCTGCTGGCCGAAGCGCTCAAGAAAGCCGGATACAAGGGCAAGAACACCGGCGAACGCCTGGTGGCTGCTCAGCACGACCTGTCAGCCAACGAGAGCGTATGGTTGGGGCACAAACTGCGCAAGCGCCTGGCTCAGGAAGAAATAGACGTCCGCAAGCTTAAGAAAAAGGACATGTTGGAGGCGCTGGCCGGATTCCGCCAGGCACTGCGCGACCTGGGAGCCCTGCCACCGTCATGATCAGCTCCGAAGCGACAGTCAAATATCGTGCCACTATCGGCATCGAATGCCATGTCCAATTAAAGACAAAGTCTAAGCTGTTCGCGGCCGTCGGCAACGATGCGCGCGAGGCGCCGCCTAACACGCTTGTCAGCCACATATGCTTCGGCCTGCCCGGAGCCCTGCCGGTATTGAACGAAGAGTCTATACATCTGGCGACCCGCGCCGCTTTCGCGCTTGGCACTGAGCCGGAGCATTTCAGCAAATTTGATCGCAAGCATTATTTTTATCCGGACCTGCCGAAAGGCTATCAGATCAGCCAGTACGACGAACCTATAATCAGCCGAGGACTGGTGACGGTCAACGTTGACGGCAAGCCCAAGAAGGTCGGCATCACCCGCGCCCACCTGGAAGAAGATGCCGGAAAGAACACTCATCCGACCGGGGCAGACTACAGCCTGGTAGACTTGAACCGCGCCGGCACCCCGCTATTGGAAATCGTATCGGAGCCGGATATGCACACTGCCGCCGAGGCCAAGGCCTATGCGCGCGAACTGTATCTGCGCATGAAGTACGCCGGCGTATCGGACGCTGACCTTTACTACGGCAACATGCGTTTCGACGTCAACGTCAGCATCAGCCAGACAGACGAACTCGGCACCCGTTCCGAAACTAAGAACTTGAACAGCTTCCGCGCCGTGGAAAAAGCCGTCGAATACGAGGTAAAACGCCAGGTAGATTTGCTGGAGCACGGCAAAAAGGTCGTCCAGGAAACCCGGGGCTGGGACGACGCCAAGCAAAAGACCTTCAGCCAGCGCAGCAAAGAAGATGCCGACGATTACCGCTACATGCCGGAACCGGACATTCCGCCCATCGTGATCGAGCAGGACTACATCGACAGGGTAAGGGCCGAAATGCCGGTCATGCCGGACGAGTGGCGCCGCCGACTGTCCGATCTGGGTGTCGATCAAAAAACCGTGGAACTGATGATAGACACGCAGGCCGACCGTCCTGAGCACGAATATCTGGAATTCATCGAGGCCAACCTGGATAACAAAGACTTCGCCAAGTGGATCACGAACGCCTTCGTAAATATAATCGAGCCCCTTCGCGCCGGTTCCGAGAAATTCACCAAGCACGAATGGGCCGACACGCTGCCGCAAATCTACAGTCTTATCAAGGACGGCAAATTAAGTTCCTCGCGCGCCAAAGATCTAATCGGCGATGTTTTCACTTTGAGCGCTGTGGCCAAAGATATTGAAGGCCTGGCGGAAGAAAAAGGCTACATACAGGTTTCGGACGAGGGCGAGATCGCCAAGGTAGTCGCGCAGGTAATCAAAGACAACCCGCAGGCGGCTCAAGACGTCAAAGACGGCCAGATGAAAGCCATCGGCTTCTTGGTCGGCCAGGTCATGAAAGCCAGCCAGGGTAAAGCCAATCCGGGCCTGGCCCAAGACCTGATCAAAAAACAGCTCGGCACCTAGCTTAAAATCATAGCTCTGGGCGTGGTACAATTTATGGCATGGCAAAGCAGAAAGTGACAAAGGCTGTTATCGCGGCGGCCGGTTTCGGTACCCGTTTCCTGCCGCAGACTAAGGCCATGCCCAAGGAAATGCTACCGCTCATTGATAAGCCGATTATCCAGTACATAGTCGAAGAGCTTTGCGAAGCAGGAATCACAGACATAGTGATAGTGACCGGCTATCACAAGCGCACCATAGAAGACCATTTCGATCACACCAGCGCCGAACTGCGCCAGAATCTTGAGCAGGGAGGAAAGACCGAGCTATTAAAGGCGACCAGAAAGATATCCGATCTGGCCAACTTCGCGTATATTCGGCAGAAGGGTCCTTACGGTACGGGCACGCCGCTACTGAATGCCGCGCACCTTATAAACGACGAGCCTTTTGTCTACACCTTCGCTGATGACTTCGTGCAGGCCAAGCCTACGCGCTTCCAACAGCTAATAGAAGCCCAGAGCAAGTACGGCGGCTCGGTCATATCGTGCGTAAGGCGCGATGGCGATGCCGATTATTCGCGCTACGGCTACGTGGCCGGCAAAGAAATAAGCCCCGGTCTGGTCGACATGACCACCATCGTGGAAAAGCCCGGCAGCCGCGCTGAATCGCCATCCGACCTGGCTTCCGTAAGCGGCTACGTGTTTGAGCCAGCCCTTCTTGATTACTTGCAGAAAAATCTTAAGACTTATGACGGCAAAGGCGAGTTCATGATTCAGGAGGCGATGCAGCAGATGATAGACGACGGCCGCCACATCTACGCTTGCGACATCAAGAATGGCATGTACCACGACACCGGCAATCCGCTTGAATATTTGAAGACCGTGTTTGAGTTCGCTGTGCAGCGCGGCGACATAGGCAAACCGCTGACGGATTTCCTGCGGCAAAAGTTACAGTAGATTCCTGCGCCGCTTAGTTATATAATAGGCGCATGACCACTACCGACACCGTTCTGGTAATAATCCTTACAGTGCTCCTCAGCGTTTTCTTCATACTCTGTATAGCGGCCGTGGCGATGACTCTGAAGATACTCGCCATAGTCAGGCGCATAGTAGAGAAGGCCGAAGAAGTGGCTGACTCTGTGGAATCAGCTACCGAGGTCTTACGCGACACTAGCGGACGTCTAGCGTTTTTCAAACTTATGCGAAATATAATCAAGATGGCGCAAAAAAGGAGCAAGAAATGAGCCGCAAGGAACATAGCAATTTCAAACGTTTCGCCGTAGGCAGCGCGTTCGCAGCCGCTGCGGGCTATGTTGCCGGCATCCTGACCGCCCCGAAGAGCGGTAAGGAAACCCGGGGAGATATCAAGGACACTGCCAACGAAAATCTGGCGCAGGCCGAAAAAGAGCTCAAAAAGCTCCATACCGAATTGAGCCAAGTGATCAACGAGGCCCGCGTGAACGGCGACCGCATGAGTGCCAAGGCCAGGAACGACCTGGCGGAACTTATCGACAACGCCAAAGACACTAAGGAGAAGGTCCGCGAAGTCATCAGCGCCTTCCACGAAGGCGAAGCCGAAGACGCAGACCTTAAAAAGGCGGTCAAACAGGCGAATTCCGCGCTCAAGAACCTCCGCTCATTCCTCAATAAGTAAGCCGGAAGTGTTATAATTAGAGGTGTAATTTAGGGGTTCCAGAGGGTATTTTGGCTACTAAGTCTACAAAAAAGACTATAAAAAAAACATTGGGCGCAAGTGATTACGTTCATCTGCATAATCATACCGAGTACAGCCTGCTTGACGGATTGACGAAAGTTCCCGCCTTGGTCGAACGTGTCAAGGATTACGGCATGTCCGCAGTTGCCGTTACGGATCACGGAACTTTGAGCGGCACCATCGAATTCTACAAGAAGGCAAAGAGCGTCGGCGTCAAGCCAATCATCGGCATCGAGGCCTATATGGCGGCTCGCAGTCTGTACGACCGCGAGCCTGGCAAGGACAAGCAGAATTACCACCTCATACTGCTGGCCATGAATAACCTGGGTTACGAGAACCTGATGGCCCTGTCTACCATAGCGAACCTCGAGGGCTTTTATTACAAGCCGCGTATAGACCGCGCATTGCTGAAGAAACATAACGAGGGCCTCATAGCGCTGAGCGGCTGTGCCAGCAGCGAGGTCGGTGACGCGCTCAGGCAGGGTCAATACGAACAGGCCAAAGAGATTGCTATGTGGTACAAGGAGGCGTTCGGAGACCGTTACTATCTGGAGGTCCAGGATCACGGGCATGAAGATCATCCGGGCCATTGGTCGGAGCAAAAGATTATAAACGACCAGATTATCAAGCTCAGTAAGGACCTGGATATCAAGTGCGTAGTGACCTGTGACGCCCACTATCTGGATCATGCGGACAAGGAGGCGCACGAGATATTGCTCTGCGTGCAGACCGGTTCGTTCCTGAGCGACGAAAAGCGCATGACCCTGGCCGAATTCGACCTGCATGTGAACAAGCCCGAGGACGTGATATCGCGCTGGGGCAAAGACCACCCTGATTTCATAACCAACACCCGGAAGATCGCCGAGCGCTGTGACGTAAAGATAAAACTCGGCGATATACTCATCCCGAAATTCCCGGTGCCGGCGGGGGAAAGCGAGCGTTCATACTTGGAAAAGATGCTGTACCGCGGCCTGGCCTGGCGCTATGGCTCGGCCAAGGGCGAACCCGTTTCCGAGTCCAAGGCTGACAAGATGAACCCGGCCGCAATCAAAAAGATTCTATCGCAGGAGATAGTCGAACGCGCCCAGTACGAACTGGAGGTCATAGGGGAGATGGGCTTTAACGGTTACTTCCTGATAATAGCCGACTTCATAAACTGGGGTAAGAATCAGGGCATAGTATTCGGGCCGGGGCGGGGCAGCGCCGCCGGCTCCATCATCGCCTACGCTTTGAAGATAACCGAGCTGGATCCGCTCAAATACGATCTGTTGTTCGAGCGTTTCCTGAACCCTGACCGCATCAGCATGCCCGACATCGACATCGATATCCAGGATTCCCGCCGCGGGGAAGTCATACAGTACTGCGTGGATAAGTACGGCAAGGAGCGTGTAGCTAACATAGTCACGTTCGGCAGGATGGCGGCGCGCAACGCCGTGCGCGACGTGTCGCGCGTCCTGCAGGTGCCTTATGCCGATGCCGACCGCCTGGCCAAGATGATTCCTCCTCCTGTGCAGGGCAGACACATACCTCTGGCCACGTCTCTCAAAGAAAACCGCGATCTGAAGGAAGAATACCGCAGCAATGGAACCGCCAAACGCGTCTTTGATCTGGCCATGCAGTTGGAGGGCACCATACGTTCCCATGGTGTGCATGCCGCCGGCGTGGTGATAGCGCCGGAAGACATCGTCTGCTATACGCCGCTTGAAATGGCTCAGAAAGGCGTGGTAGCGACCCAATATTCCATGGGACCCGTAGACGAGCTAGGCTTGCTGAAGATCGACTTTCTGGGTTTGTCCAACCTGACCATCATCAACAACGCACTGCGCATAATCAAGCGGGTATACGGCAAGAATATAGATATAAATTCCGTACCGATCGACGATAAGCCGACGTACGAGTTGTTCCAGCGTGGCGATACTACCGGCATATTCCAGTTCGAATCAGCCGGCATGAAGCGTTATTTGAAACAGCTTAAACCGACGAAATTTGACGACTTGATAGCCATGAATGCCTTATACAGGCCGGGACCTATGCAATTCATTGACGAATACATTGCCCGCAAGCACGGCAAAAAGAAAGTCACATATGAATATCCTGGCCTTGAAACGGCGCTTGGCAATACCTACGGCGTCTTGGTCTACCAAGAGCAGTTCATGCAGGTCAGCAAGGAAATGTGCGGTTTCACGGGCGGCCAGGCAGACACCCTGCGCAAGGCTATCGGCAAGAAACAGCGTGCTACCATGGCCAAGATGAAGATGGCCTTCATAGAGGGGATGATAGAGCATAGTAAGGTTACCAAATCCTTTGCCGAGAAGTTCTGGGTGCGCATGGAAGCCTTCGCCGATTATGGTTTTAACAAAAGCCACTCCGCGCCGTATGCCATGGTCGCCTACCAGACCGCTTATCTAAAAGCGCATTACCCGGAAGCTTTCATGGCGGCGTTGATGACCAGCGATTACGACGACATAGATCGTCTGGCTATAGAGATAACCGAGTGCAAACATATGGGCATCACCGTCCTCCCGCCGGACGTCAACCAGTCGTTCGTAGAGTTCGCCGTGGTGCCCGGCAAAAAACAAATACGCTTCGGTATGGCGGCCATCAAGAACGTCGGTACCGGTGTGGTAGAAGAGATACTGCGCGCCCGCAAGAAAGGCGAGTTCAAGAGCCTGGAAGATTTCCTCGTCAGGGTCAGCGCGCGTGTCGTCAACCGCAAGCCCATGGAAAGCCTGGTCAAGGCCGGGGCGTTCGACCGCTACGGCGACCGCTCTACCCTACTGCATAATCTTGACCACATTCTGGCGTTCGCGGGCCGCTTGCAGAAACAGGCCGATAGCGGCCAGACCGATATGTTCGGCGACCTGGAGAGCGCTTCTAATAAGCCGCGCCTGGAGTTAGAACCTCTTGACCGGCCTGCGGATACGCGTGAACAGCTGGTCTGGGAGCGTGAACTGCTGGGGCTATACCTAAGCCAGCACCCGTTGGAGGCTTTCGGGGTCGTCCTGGATGCGCAGACCAAGCCCCTCGATACCATTACCGGCGAGCATGACGGCCAGTCTGTCAGCATAGGCGGGGCTATCACCGATGTCCGGGAAATTACCACCAGGAATGGCCAAAAGATGGCCTTCGTAAAGATTGAAGACCGTTCCGCTGAAATGGAAGTCGTCGTGTTTCCGAACAGTTATCAGAAGACTTCCGCTCTCTGGGAAAGGGATAGGGTGGTGCTGGTACGGGGCAAGGTAAGCATTCGCGACAAATCCGGCAACAGTTCTGGGGAAGTAAAGATCATGGCCGAAAGCGCCAAAGAAATTTCTGCTTCTCAGGGCGGGATGCCCGAACCCGGCGCCGCTGCCAAACCCCTTAACGAGCGCTTATATATACGCCTGCAGGACACGAACGATGAGCAGACATTGCTTTCTTTGAAGGAGGCCATAGACACGCACAAGGGCACTACGGAGGTAGTGTTAGTGCTCGGCGAAGCTACGTCCCGCCAGGCTATCAAGCTGCCGGGAGGTATAGACACCGGCAGCGCCGGATTAACTAAATTGCGCGATATAGTAGGCGTTGACAATCTTGTAATACGGTAGCTAGCGGACTATGCCGCTGACCCGGGTAAGCACGCAGCCTACGGTTATTATTAGAACCGCGAAAATATCCAGATAAGGATGCCGTGTCACGAACTTTTCTCCTCGCACCAGCACGCGGTGGAAACGATAACTGTAGCGCAGTATGAACAGGGCGCCGGCCGCGCCGGTAAGCGCTATGATAGCCAGCAGGCTCCAGGCTTGGCGGTCTCCGGTCAATATCTGGATGCGCGATACCGGCTGCTGGGCCGCATCCGCCCCCAGGACGTTGCTGCTCGCCGCGGCCGGCGCCCCCGAAGCTCCAGTAGTTCCGGAAGCCCTGGAAGCTCCGGAAGCAGAGCCCGCGGCTACCGAGGACGAATCGGAAATCATCGGTTGTCCATACTCCGCTACAACGATGGTCTGTGGTCCATGCCCTATGAAATCCGCCGAACTGGCTACTCCGAAACCGACATCGCTGTAGGATACGTTAAGGATATTTGCACGATGTTCCGCGCTGTTCATCCAGCCGGCGACGCTGGCATCGGCGCCGTCGAAGCCATAGGCAAGGTTTTCGCCCGCGCTCCGGTACTGATAGTTGCTGGCGGTTATGAAGGACCACGGCGTTCTGCCGCTCGGAGAATTATGTGACCAGTAATCGGATCTTACCATGTCGTCGGCCTTGGCCTGCGCCGCCTCCTCTAATTTGACGTTGAAGGATAATGCCGGCTCGCCGTCCTTGGCCCGTTCCGCGTTGGTGTCGTTAAGCAGTTTGCTGGCGGAAAAGTCGCTGTTAGTACCCAGCACGCCGGCGCCGGACCACACGCTGTTCACCAGCAGGCCAAGGCCGACGATCAGCAACATAGGCAGATACGGCCAGTACGGCTTCAGATAATGCCGGCTGTGTCGGTGGTGGCCGGCATGACGTTTGCGATGATGGGCTTTCGGCCGCGATCTGGTTGCTAGAGCCATGATGATTCGTAGTTTTGGTTTTTATCGGACTTATTTCATTATATCACAGAGACGGTTTCCGGATATCCTTAAAACCTCGCTTATGCTTTATACTATTTGGATATGAGTGATGACGCCCGATTTGACGAAGAACAGGCCACGCAGCGCCGCGCCCGCGTATTAGGTCTGGACTATATTGACACCGCGCCCGACAAGCAGCCCGAGAAACCCATATACAAGAACATACTTACCGTACCGGAGCTGTATAAGATGCGGGTCATACCTGTCCATGTCGATAAAAGCAATATTTTCTTTGGTATCACTACCACTACTTCCCAGCAGACCGTAGCCGATTTACAAAAACGCTTTCTGGATCAGCGTCTGAACTTCGCAATAATCTCCGATGCCGGCTTCCGCGAGTATATGAAGTTGTATGATCCGCCTAAAGAGGTCGTCTACCAGGACGTAAATGTCAACCAGCTTGACAGCGGCGAAAAGATGGGTCAGATATCGGCTATGCTGGAGCAGGTTCGCGCCGATGACATGCTGGCCTATCTCGTATCGCAAGCCCATAGACTGAACGCCTCGGACATTCATCTGGAAAACCAACCGGGCGAAGTACGTATACGCCTGCGTATAGACGGCGTCCTGCATCCTATAGCAGAGCTTAAAGAAGAAAAATACCGAGTACTTATACAGGCCATAGCCAGCGCGGGAAACGTCTCCACGTCTTCCGATGAAGCCCAGCAGGGACACATTGCCCAGAAAGTCACGATGGCCGATGGTACTACCGTTGACGTCAACGTCCGCCTGGAAACCGTGCCGACCATTAACGGCATGGACGTGGTCATGCGCCTGTTCAACATGGACGCGGACATGTACAAGCTGGACCGCCTGGGCCTTTCAAAAAAAGAGCGGGCCGTCGTAGACGATATTATAGCCAAGCCGAGCGGCCTGGTTATGGTGGTGGGCCCCACTGGCTCCGGCAAGACCACCACGCTGTATTCAATGCTTAACACGCTTAACATCGATGAGCGCAAGATCATCACCATTGAAGACCCGGTGGAATACCAGTTCCCCGGTATAACGCAGATCTCTGTCCACTCTTCCGAAAGAGGCAACGATGAAACCTTCGCCGACAAGCTCAGAGCCGTACTGCGCCTCGACCCGGACATCGTCATGGTCGGCGAGATCCGCGACATGGATACTGCCCGGACCGCTTTGCAGGCGGCGCTTACCGGCCACCTGGTGCTCTGTACTTTCCACGCAGGATCAGCCGCCGCAGCATTGACGCGCATCGCGGATATCATCGGACAGAACCCGCTGTTCATCTCGGCAATACGCCTGGTCATGGCCCAGAGGCTGATCCGCCGCCTGGACGACAAGACCAAGCAGGCCTACGGACCGTCCGAGGCCGAATGGAATAAGATCAATGAAGTGCTGGGAACGCTGCCCGAAGGTTTCGAAAGACCGGACCTTGACGGCCTCCAGCTCTATAAACCGGGCAGTTCCGAGCAAATCCCCTATGGCTTCACCGGCCAGCTGGCCGTCCGCGAACAGTTCACCATGAGCGACGCCCTGACCCGCGTGCTGGAGAATCCCAAGATATCAGTAACTACGATGACCATTGAAGAAGCGGCCAGAAAGTCCGGCATGCTTACCATGCTGCAGGACGGTATGCTCAAAGTAATCCGCGGCGAAACCACCCTCGAAGAGCTATACCGCGTCGTCGGCTAAAGTGTTGCAAACAAGGGTGATATCCTGTACAATCTACCGGATATGCAAGGTGTTATAGAAAAGATCAACGCCAGTTATAAAAAGAAAGCCGTCGTGGATGTGCGCAGCGGCGACACAGTGCGCGTACATCAGAAGATTCGCGAAGGCGGCAAGGAACGTGTCCAGATTTTCCAGGGTCTGGTCATCCGCACCGGCAACAAGGGCAGCCACACCAGCCGTATAACCGTTCGCCGCATATCCAGCGGCGTGGGCGTAGAAAAGAGCTTTTTATTGCACAGCCCGTTGGTGGTGCAGGTGGAGGTCACCAAACGCTCCAAAGTCCGCCGCAATTACCTGAGCTACATGCGCAAGCGCACCGGCAAGGCCGCGCGCCTGTCCAGCGTAGACTTCGACCGCGAAGCCGTGAACGCCGTCCACGATGAAACCGCCGAGGCCGAAGAGGCCAAGCTCCATGAACAGCTAAAGGCCGACGCCGCCGCCAAGGCCGAAGCCAAGGCCAAGGAAGAGGCCGATAACGAAGCCAAGGTCGCCGCCGCCATGGCCGCCCACGACGATGCCGGCGACAAGGCCAAGAAGCCAGAGGAAAAGACCGCTAAGGCCGAAGATAAAACAGAAGCCAAGACCGACAAATCCGAAAACAAACCGGAATAAACTTATGATCGTCGCGGGGGTTGACGAGGTAGGGAGGGGTTGCTGGGCCGGGCCATTGGTAGCCGGAGCGGTTATTTTGGACCGGCCAATCAGCGGTCTGAAAGATTCCAAACTACTGACCAAACGGCAGCGCGGCAGTTTAGAATCCGAAATCCGGATTATGGCTACGGCTATCGGTCTGGGGTGGGTATCGCCGGCCGAGATTGACCGGCTCGGCCTGACAAAAGCCGTCAGCCTGGCCATGCGGCGGGCGCTGGAACAGATTGTTATGGATTATGACGAAATCATCATAGATGGAAACTTTAACTTTTTTCCAAAAAATCCCAAGGCCAAAGCAGTCATCAAAGCCGACGCCAGCGTGCCAGCCGTAAGCGCCGCCAGCATCATCGCCAAGGTAGCCCGCGACAATTACATGGCCGGGATAGCTGCAAAATATCCGGACTACGGTTTCGATATGCACGTCGGCTACGGCACCAAGCTGCACCAGGAACGGTTAAGGCTCCACGGCGTCAGCTCCATCCACCGGCGCAGCTTCAAACCCATCCGGGCTTTGCTATAATTCGACCGGTTAGGGAGAATTATATGATGAACCCGAGCGAGCTTTCCTTGAAAAATATAGTTCGCACGGCGTGAAGCTGTATAATTAGCAGTCCATGAATACGACTCAGAAGGGCAGGCAGGCTGAAGCCGCAGCGCGGGCTTATCTGGAGATGCGCGGATTCAAGATAATCGAGCAGAATTATCGCCGACCGCACTGCGAAATCGACATCGTTACCAGCAAGGATAACCTCATACACTTCGTGGAAGTAAAATACCGGTTCGACGACGAACAGGGCGGCGGCCTGGAGGCTATCACGGCTGCCAAGCTGAAACAGATGCGCCGCGCCGCCTGGACCTGGGTGGGCGAATACAAATGGCGCGGCGAATATGTCTTATCGGCTCTGGAGATAGCCGGACCGAAATTTACCGTCCTGAGTTTTGTAGAGAACGTCTTCTAATTATTTAAAAAAGTTTTGCACGGATTCCAAATCGCGATTAAGCCAATTGATGCGATTATTTATCTCTTCAATGCCGATCTCTATGTTTCTTTCTAAACCTAATTGGTTTCGTTTTGGTTTGAAGAATTTCTTATATTTATCCGCCCAATCGCGGGTGTTGCAGACAGACGAAGCATAGCGGGGCCAGTGATCGTAAGTAGCTTCATCTTTGTAAGTGTTTTCTATCCATCCCCAATTAACCTCCATCCACTTCCAAGCAATCTGGCGGGTGTGACGGTTACGCAACAGGTAAACCAGCCACCTATCAGCATCCTGGGCCTTCACAAGTTGTTTATTAGTAAGGCGGCTTAACAGCGTTTTAGCTTCTTCGTCTGAATGGGTTAGGGTTAAAGCCGCTGATATATCAGCCTTTAAGTCGCTATTGTCGGTAGAATCATGCAGGCTTAACAAGTAGTCAAAGGCTCCGGGCACCTCATGCTTCGCCGCTATACCTAAAACTATGCCGCGCAGCTCCGTTGCTATTGCCGCAGGATCTTTCCGATAATCTTCAAACAGTTTTTTACCTTTGGTTATTATTTCTGGTTCTTCGGCGTAAAAACCAAGTCCGATGATGATAGCGCGAAGTTTGGTGTCCGCGGCCGGTTCATTTGCTTTTTCCTTCCAGCCTAAACGTTGATATTCGCTGGCTACCAGCTTACGCACCATTTTTTTTATTTTAGCCTCTAGGCCTTGGTCCAAATCTATAAAACGCTTAACTTCGCCGACTATTAAGGAGATCATGCTCCATACTGGCTCGCTGGTTTCGCTGGAGTATGCTTCTAACATCCTTAGTACGTCCCCATAACGTTGGTATCCGGCTCTGGATAGCATACTGGCGTCATTTAATAGCACCAGACGCTCTGAACTATCAAGTTGGCCCTGACCAATTAAGCCGATGATTGCCTCACGGTGCTTGGGTGAGTCGTAGTCGACTATGTAGTGGCCGAGCGCTCCCTGGTTGACGCGCACGTACTTGTCCGTGGTCAGGCTGGCAGATATAGCCTTCTTGCCCATAAGTTTAGGCACTTTTTTGTCGCTGGCAAAAAGCGGAACGGGCCACAGACGGTTGGGATCGGACTTGCCGGGGTTGTCCAAAAAATGCTCCTGTTGCACGCTAAGTTTCTTGCCTTGCTGTTTAACTTTTAATACGGGAAAGCCGGAACGAGTTAACCACGGGTTCATAAAGGCGCCCACGTCCGAACCGCTGGACTCACTAAGAGAGTTCCACAGGTCGCTGCCTGATGTATTTTTGTAAGAGTGTTTTTGAAAATAACCTGTCAGGCCTTTGCGAAACGCATCTTCGCCGATGTAGTTTTTAAGCATGTATAGCAGCCGTCCGCCCTTGGCATAGACTATGGAATGATCGAACAAGGTGCTGATTTCGTCCGGATGATTTACCTCTTGCTTAACGGCTTGAACCCCTGGTGTTGCATCCCGTCTAAGCGCCGATAAACCCTCATGGTTGATAAAAGAGTCCCACACCTCCCACTCCGGGAAGATGGCGTTAACAGCTTCGTACTCCATCATATTTGCAAAGCTTTCGTTCAGCCATAAATCATCCCACCAACGCATAGTCGTAAGGTCGCCGAACCACATATGCGCCGTTTCGTGACCGACTACCAGCGATATCATTTCTTTTGTGCTTTGCGATGTTTCCCCGGGATAGGCTACCAAAAGCCTTTCCCGATAGGTCATCAGGCCCCAGTTTTCCATCGCCCCGACTGCGAAGTCCGGCAACCCCACGTAATCGGCCTTGGGCAATGGATAGGGCACGTTGAAGTAATCTTCAAAGAATTCTATGCAACCTTTAGCTACGTCTAGGGCAAAGTCTAATGAGTCTTTTGGCTGGGCAACGGTTGCCCACACGTTAACTTCGACGCCACTTTTCGTTTTAGCCGATTTCTTATGCATTTCTCCGGTTACAAAAGCCAAAAGGTAGGTAGACATCCGGGGGGTAGTATGGAAGGTGGTTGCCTGCGCACCATCTATTTTCGTTTGTTTCTTAACTGGCGTATTAGATAGTACGGTCTCGCCCTTTGGCGTGGTAAGCGTAAGGTCGAACGTGGCTTTGGCTTCCGGCTCATCAATGCAAGGGAAAGCCTTACGTGCGTAGTGACTTTCAAATTGTGTGGCAAGCAACATCTTTTCTTTGCCTTCGTGTTTGAAGGGGCACGGATATATGCCGTTCATCCCGCCGGTTATTTTGCCGGAAAATTCTAGCTCTACCGTGTATTCGCCTGGGTAAATCATATTTTCTGTGTGCAGGCGCACTTCGTCCAGACTATTTTGGTTATTGATGCGCTTGATCGCCAAAGGCTGATCACCCTTCTTATCGTGTTTAACGATTTTGCCCGACGTTATCTTAAGACCCTTCTGGTGGAAGGTTATTCGCTGAGCAGGCCTTCCGACTTTCTTGCCGCGCACTGTCACCGTGCCGCTAAACGTCAGCGCATCCCTGTCCGGGTGCAGCCTTAGCTCATAATTCTCCGGCTGGAATTGCTCGTACAGCCGCGTAACTTTCTTGCTCATACAACCATTGTATAACAGGGAAGAATACATTGACAAACATAAACATAGCTACTATAATATTAATTAATGATGACACAGCCCGGTGAAGTTCCTATGCCTAACGCAACTTTTGAAGTTGAACCAACCGCCCGTAGCGAGCATATTCTTGCACTGATTGGTATAGAGCCTGATCCCAGGCATTTCATACCTCTTGAGGAAACTAGGGAGATGGTTGCGGGAGTGAAAGACCAAGACCATTCGGCTATACATGGACTTATTGCCGCGAAAATAACCTCCGTCTACAAACATGTACAAAAATCACAGGAAATAGCGGAGCGCCATGATTTAAGTTTGGCGGACGTCATGCATACAGGCTGTTTGTCTATCACTGAAGCGGCACTAATCGTAAATACCGAATCGCCAGTTATTAACAGTCTTCTACGCACTGAGATAATGCGAGAGTTAGGTCGACAATTAACAGGTGGAAGACTTGTGCCAGCGATTGGCAAGCAAGGCCAACGCGTGGAAGGAACGGCCAATGGTGCTGAATGCCGGATCGCTGACCCCATCGTTTTGGTTGAGGGTGAAGACGAACTATCAGAGTCGGCAGTAGCAACAGGTGAAGCCGGTATAGAATATACGCTGATGCTACGAGACGCCAGAACCCGACTTTTAAAGCACCTTCCCGATAGAGAGAAGTATATTTTGGAGCGACGATTCGGTTTGACCAACATTCCTGTACTAACGCAAGAGGAGTTAAGCGCGGAATTATGTCTAGCCAAGTCACGGATAGGACAGATTATCGACGGGGCTTTACGACAAATACGTATCGGGCATGGCACGGTCAGACCTCTTGGATCGTATGAATATGACGGCATAGTGCCAGAAGAGTTTTACGAAACTTGGCTACCCAGCTCTTAGCCCGCGTTGACTTAGATATCGGGTTCTCCTATAATGATAACCAGTCCGGCCGAAGTGGCCGGGTTTTTTAATGCCTCGCATCTTATTGATTTACAACTAACAAGAGAGGAATCAAATGGATCTGGATATGAAACAGCTGGCGACGGCCCTTAGGACGATCGCCGAAGAAAAGAACCTGCCCGAAGATACCGTTAAGGAAGTGGTCGAGCAGGCGCTGGCCGCCGCGTACCGCCGCGATTACGGCGACCGCGAGCAGGAAATCCGCGTAACGATGAACCTGAATACGGGCGATGTGGACGCGTACATAACCAAAGAAGTCGTTGAGAAGGTCGAGAATCCTGCCGAACAGATTAGCCTGAAGGAAGCCCAGGTCCGCAAGAAGAACGCCAAGGTTGGCGATCAGCTTGAGGTTCACGAGAAGGCAGAGGCCTTCGGCCGCGTGGCCGCCCAGACCGCCAAGCAGGTCATTTTACAGCGCTTGCGCGAGGCCGAGCGCGAAATCGTCATGGCCGAATATGAAGACAAGATAGGAACAGTTATCAACGCCACAGTCGCTCGCGTGGAAGGCAACATCTGCCGTATCGACCTGGGCAAGGCCCAGGGCATCATGCCCCGCAGCGAACAGATCCAGGGCGAGCGTTACTACCCAGGCCAGCGGCTAAAAGTATTCCTAAAAGACGTGGAGCGCGGCTTCCGCGGACCCCAGCTGGTGGTATCGCGCGGCAACACCCAATTCATAGAATGGCTGTTCCGCGGGGAAGTGCCCGAAATGGAAAACGGCGCCGTCGAGATTAAAGGCATCGCTCGCGAGGCCGGCGTGCGCTCAAAAATCGCCGTTGCCTCCAACGTGCCCGGTGTTGACCCGGTCGGCACGTTCGTGGGCGGTCATGGCACGCGCGTGAACGCCGTGGTTTCGGAAGTCGGCGAGCAAGAGAAAATCGACATCATAGTCTGGAAGGAAGACCCCGCCGAATACATATCAGAAGCCCTCAGCCCGACCAAAGTCGCCAAGGTCGAGATTGACGAGAAGAATAAGAAGGCCAGGGTCATCGTGCCCGAAGACCAGTTGAGTATAGCCATAGGAAAGAACGGCCAGAACGTGCGCCTGGCCAGCAAACTGGCCGGCTACGAACTGGATATCGAAGCTGAAAAGGTTGCCGGCGAAGCACCTGCCGAAGCTCCCAAACCTGCGGCCCAAACCGCCGAAAAACCCGCCAAGCCAGCCGATAAAACCCCCGCCAAAGCCAAGACCAAGGAATCGCCCAAACAGCCCAAGCTCAAGAAGAAGAGCGAATTGGAGAGCAGCCTTCTAGAAGCCATCGAGGAGCATGGCGAAGGCGACGAACAGGCGTCAGACAAAGAGCCAGAAAGCTAGATTTAGAAAGCCAGGCCTAAGCGGTATACCAGTTCCGGAAGCGGGGCGAAAGCAGGGAAATCCCCAGGATTATGACGCGCACGCTGACTATTGCTGCCAGTACGCTTAACCCTAAAGGCCAGACACTGTGCGGAAACGGTTCCGACAAGCCGTTATTCAGCTCCTGGCTTGCGGTACCGAAGCATACGACGGCACCTACCAATAGAGCCGAAACGCCGGCGATCGATATGATCGTAAGCATGAAGAAGTCGTGCAGTGATTCCAGCCACCGTACCAGGCCCTTACTATGTTCTCTTCGGACATAGCCTACGCCCCGGCTAACTGAGTGCTCTGCTCCTGCGAATAGCTGTATACCCCGAAAGGCTAGAATATATATGAGCACTCCGACCATGGCCCATAACCCGAACAAGACTATCTGCTGCATATCGCCATGCTTCCCTATGGCATTCAGGGATTGGCGTGCTATATGCGACCAAAGCGCAAGAGGGTCAACGTTGTTCAGATTCTGGCTTAGGAGTTGAGCGCTTAGCCAGCTGATGTTGAATAAGATGAGCGCCAGCACTGCTATGACGGTCTCGCTCATAAACTCGTAGATGCCGGGCCAGAACACGTGTCTGAGTTTAAGTTCCCGGCGTCTTTCTTCATTGTAAGAAAGCGTTGCCATGATATTTGTTTTGCTTTATGCGGCTGCGTGCGCAAGTAACAAACAGTTTCATTTTAGCATAGACATTATTAATGTAGATTATTGCACCGGTAGACGGACACGACAAGAATTAGCACTCTTGACGTGAGAGTGCTAAGTGCTACAATGTGAGTAGGCAATTTCCCCCACGCATATGACTAAGACGCCGCAAAAAGGAGCAGAACCAAGCTATGATGCCGAATTCACCAGATTTCCAAGAATTTTTGAATCATTTAACCAATAACGCGCTTCAAAGCTTGAAGCACGCCGATGCCATCGCGCGCAGCTTTGGAAGCGCCTACGTGGGCACTGAGCACCTATTGCTCGGCGTGCTGGCCCAGGAAGGCAGTATCGGCGCCAAGATATTGGAAGACGCCGGGGTGACTCTTGACCGGGCTCGCCTGGCCTTGAATCTGACACCTAAGACGCTTGTGGTCAACGTCGGTGCCAAAGGCCTCTCCGAGACTGCCAAGCTAACCCTGAAGATGGCCTATGACGTGGCCCAGGACTACAGCCAGGATTACTGTGGCACCGAGCACATCTTATACAGCATACTCACGCAGAAGAACGCCCGCGCTACCATCCTCCTGCGCGATATGAACATCAATGTCGACGGCCTGACCGCCGAGATTGAGCAGTTCCTCACCCGCCAGCAATACGAAGAGGACCAAGAGACCGGCACCGGCGGCAAGCGGAGCAAGAAGATAGGCGGCAAGAAGACCGCACTGGATTTCTTCGGCACAGACCTTACTGCCCAGGCCCGCCAGGGCAAGCTTGATCCCGTGGTCGGGCGCGAGAACCAGATCCGCCGCATGGTCACCATACTGAACCGCCGCAACAAGAATAATCCCGTGCTGATCGGCGAACCGGGCGTTGGCAAGACCGCCATTGTAGAGGGCCTGGCCCAGCGCATCGTCGCCGAAGACGTGCCCGATTCACTATTGGATAAGCGGATAATAATCCTGGACCTGGCCGGCATGATCGCCGGTACCAAGTACCGGGGCGAGTTCGAAGAGCGACTGAAGAAGGTCATGGCCGAACTCGAAAAGGACAACAAGACCATAGTCTTCATAGACGAGCTACACCTGATAGTCGGTGCCGGCGCCGCCGAAGGCGCCATGGACGCCGGCAACATCCTGAAGCCGGCCCTGGCCCGCGGCAAGATCCAGCTGATTGGCGCTACTACCACCGTCGAATACACCAAACACATCGAAAAGGACGCCGCGTTGGAACGCCGCTTTCAGCCCATACAGGTGCCGGAAACTACTCCCAGCGAAACGCTGGCCATACTTAAAGGGTTGCGCAAACATTACGAAAATTTCCACGGCGTCACCATGAGCGACGAAGTGCTTGATGACGCCGTCACCTTGGCCAAGCGCTACATCAACGATCGCTACATGCCTGACAAGGCCATAGATCTGATTGACGAAACAGCCGCGCATCTGCGCATCGACAAAGGCAGGACCAGTCCGGAGGTGCGGACCCTGCAGAAGGAACTGAAACTGGTCAATACGCAGATTGAAGAGGCCGTCGACGCCGAGGACTACGAGCGTGCCGCCCGCGCTAAGACCCGGGCCTCGCAGATCAACAGCGAACTGACCAAAGTGCATGCAGCTGGCAAAAAGGCCAAGCGCCTGACCGTAACCAGCGAGAACCTGGCCGACGTCGTGGCCCGCATGACGGGCGTACCGGTGAAAAAGGTGATCCGTTCTGAAGCCAAGTATCTGCTGACACTCGAGAAATCCTTAAGCAAATACATTATAGGACAATCAGAGGCCGTCGAGGCTGTGTCCAAGGCCATCCGCCGCAACCGCAGCGGTATCAGTAGCGATAAGCGGCCCATCGGCTCATTCATTTTCCTGGGTCCTACGGGCGTAGGCAAGACCGAGTTGGCCCGGGTATTGGCCCGTGAATTCTTCGGCAGCGAGAACGCGCTGGTGAAGATAGACATGTCAGAGTTCGGCGAGCACCACAACGTGTCGCGCCTGGTCGGCGCGCCTGCCGGTTACGTCGGCTACGAAGAGGGAGGACAGCTTACTGACAAGATCCGACGCCAGCCGTACAGCATGGTGCTGTTCGACGAGATAGAGAAAGCCCACCCGGACGTATTCAACATGCTTCTGCAGATGCTCGAAGACGGCTATCTGACGGATGCCAAAGGCCGGAGGATCGACTTCACGAACACCATCGTCATCATGACCTCCAACATCGGCGCGGACAAGCTGCAGAAAGAAGTCAACCTGGGCTTTCACGCTACCAAACCCGATGAGCTGAAAGACCTGGACAAACTGCACGAATCCAATAAGTCCAGAGTCCATGATGAGTTGAAGAAACTGCTCAGACCGGAACTGCTTAACCGGATCGACAAGGCCATAGTCTTCCGAGCCCTTACCAAGCAGGACGTCTACAAGATTATCGACTTGCAGGTCAACGAGCTGAAACAGCGCCTGCAGCGCAAGGGTGTCAGCATACAGCTGAGCAGCGGTGCCAAACAGTATTTGCTGGATCATGGCTACGATTCCAAGAACGGCGTACGACCCTTGAGGCGCTTAGTTCAAGATACCATCGAAGACCAACTGGCGCTCGACATCCTCGACGATAAGTACGAAAAAGGTGATATCATTCAGGTAGCTGCCAAAAAGGGCGCGCTTGATTATGTCATCGCCAACGAATAATACATATCTGCCCGGACCGCCTGAGCCCCGGCATCGCCGTCTGACGGGGACCGTGCTGTTGTTGGCTCTGATTGCTGCCTTAGGTGTGGCCGCTGCTGACCATCAGAACATAGCCGACTGGTGGGAGCTGCACCAGTACGAACCGCCGTCAGCCGTTTCCGGGCTTGTAGCCCAGGATACGATGACGGATTACGGCAAAAAAATCTTTTACATAAACCAGCCTAAGATTGAGGATAAGACCAGCTTCGCCTCTTCATGCCCCAATAACGGAGGCGAGCAGACCATAGTGCTGGGTTGTTATCATGCGGGCGAGTCGGGCATCTTCCTGCTGAGCGTGAATGATCCGCGTTTGGACGGCGTCGAGCAGGTGACCGCGGCCCACGAAATGCTGCACGGTGCCTATGAACGCCTGAGCGTTTCGGATCGCAAACGCGTTGATGCCATGCTGCTTGATTACTACCGCAATAATCTGCACGATCAACGCATCCTGAAGACAATCGCGGCCTACAAGAAAAGCGAACCCAATGACGTGGTGAACGAGATGCATTCGGTGTTCGGCACGGAAATCGTCCAGCTCCCTGGCGGCTTGGAACAATACTACAAGCAGTACTTCAAGGATCGCCGGCAGGTCGCGGCCTATGCCGCACAGTACCAAGCGGAATTTACTTCCCGTGAAGCCGCGCTTGCCCGCTACGATGCTCAGCTTGGCGCCCTTAAGGCGCAGATAAGCCGGGACGAAAACGACCTGCAGACCAAGCAGAACGAGATAGATACCCTAAGGAGCCAACTTATAGCCAAGAAGAATAACGGCGACACAAGCGGCTATAACGCAGGGGTAACCGGATATAACAGCCTGGTGGATTCCTACAATGCCGAGGTGCGAACGGTGAAGAGCCTGGTGGATCAATATAATCAACTGGTATCAGTCAGGAATGCTGTAGCGCTAGAAGAGAACCAGCTTGTGAAGGACCTGAGTACCGACGTCACGCCTATCGGGCGCTAGGTTGAGACGCCGCAGATTATCAGATGGTACACTGGTTGTACTGAAAGTTCACGCTAAGGAGGGTATTTGGCCAAGAAAACGACCCGTTACGTATGCAGCAGTTGCGGCGCCATTGCCGGCAGCTATAGCGGTCGTTGCGTGCAGTGCGGCGAATGGAACACCTTGGAGGAACAGCTGGCTCCGGGCGCTGCGGCCGGCAGCGTAGCTGCCGGCCGGGCGCTGAAGGCCCGTCCGGTCGCCAAATCGGCAGCGAAAGACAGCCCGCGTTTGAAAAGCGGCATATCAGAAATCGACGACGTCTTCGGCGGCGGCATCGTGCCAGGCAGCATCAATCTGATAGCCGGCCAGCCCGGCATCGGCAAGAGTACCTTGCTCTTGCAACTTGCCTATTCCGTGGCTGCCAAGGCGCCCGTGCTGTATGTAAGCGGCGAGGAGTCGGTCCATCAGGTGGCTTTGCGCGCTGAAAGATTAGGGACGATGCGCCCGGAGCTGCAGCTTGCGGCAAGCGTTTCAACCGACGACGTAGCCGCGACCATTGCCGCGGGCGAATACAAGCTGGTCATAGTAGATTCTATACAGTCCATGGCCTGTAGCGCCATAGCTTCCGCTGCCGGCACCATATCGCAGATTACAAACAGCACCCAGCTGATCACGGCGGCCGCCAAGCGTAGTGATACCGCTGTCGTAATGGTGGGGCATGTGACCAAAGAGGGATCCATTGCCGGCCCGAAGGTTTTAGAGCATGTCGTGGACGTGGTATTGGAACTGGAGGGCGACCGTTACGGCGGCTTCAAGCTTCTGAGGGCTGTCAAGAACCGCTTCGGTTCTACCGGCGAAGCCGGCATCTTCGAAATGATGGATCAGGGACTCAAGCCGGTAGAGAATCCTTCCGCGGCGCTGCTTGCCGAAAGGCAGGCCAGCGACGGTTCGGTAGTGCTGGCTACCATGGAAGGCACCCGCCCGCTTCTGGTGGAAGTCCAGGCGCTCGTCAACCGCACAGCCTTTGGATACCCCAAACGCGCGGCCAGCGGCTTTGATCTGAACCGTCTGAATCTGCTGGTGGCTATGCTGGAGCGCCGCACCAAGCTGAAACTTTCCGAACAGGATATCTACATCAACATCGTCGGCGGCATCCGTATAACGGAGCCGGCGGCGGACCTCGCCGTCTGCCTGGCAGTAGGTTCTGCCGCCAAAGGCCTACAGCTGAAGAAGAACGCGGTCGTATTCGGCGAAGTGGGCCTGTCCGGCGAGGTCCGCCACGTACCGTTCGCTGACAAGCGCCTTAGGGAAGCCAATAAACTTGGTTTCGACGGCGCGATTGGCCCCTCCAGGACCGGCAGCACTGGCAAGTCCGTTAAACCGGCCGGCCTTCATGCCGTCAGAGACGTACGCAGCGCTTTGAACGAATTTCTCGGAAAGGACTAAGGAGAAGGGCTAAGACTAAAAGGCTTAAGGACCGCTGACAGTAACCTGGCGCGTGTTGGAAATCGGTCCTGAGGTACCTTGCACGTATATGCTGTAGCTGCCCCCGGGTAGCGTCACGACGCAGGTATGGCCATGGATGTTACTACAGCCCGGATAGGCTCCGCCGTTGAATACTCCCGTGTAGTCACCTACGCCGCCTTTCCAGCTGAGCGTTACTTGGCTTCCTGACGCTGTGGCGCTTTCCAGCCGCAGCGGACTGGTAAAATTTAGCGGGTTACTGTCGCTCCCCGTGTACAACACGCTGTCAGTGACCGTCGCCGTCAACGTACCGCTGCCGCTGGATGAAGGCGAGTAATTGAACGAAACCGTGCTTGGCGAAGAGTCTATGTATGCCGTATGTATAGTCTGTCCGTTCAGCGTGAAGTCAAGATGCCCCGGGAAGTCCGGATAGCGCGAATCTTTGAACGAGTGCGTTCCTTGTGTAACCGTAGCCGTGATCGTACAGACGCTGTTGCACGTGCCCGGCGACGTCAGGGTGACTGTGGGCGGGCTGTCGTTGCAGTTGTGGACGTCGTCCTTGGCCTCGCTGCCGCTGCTGGTGCCGCTATGGCTACTGCCGACGGACGGGCTGCCGCCGTTGAAGATGTCGACGTTCCATGAGGAGACGTTGGCATTATATGCGTATTCCTTGGCGGCGGATGGGGTACAGCTGGTCGCCAGCTTGTTAGAAACCTTGTCTAGTGTCTGCGACGTGTTCTTGTGGCTGGTGCCGCCCACATACCATGAGGGGAAGAGGTCTTTTGATGGGCTCGGTTCTACGTCGCCGTAATGGATGTGCCGGCGCACTACGAAAGCAGGCTCGGTTTTGATATTGGTCGGTGCCGTCCAGTTGACCGGCTTTGTGTGCAGCTGGTCGAGCGCGTATTCCATCCAGGCCCGGGTCATCGGTTCCGTCAGGCTTTCCATGGTGGTGTTCAGGTTGACGTTTCGGGTATGGTTGCCCACCCAGCTGACCATCGCGTAACGCGTGGACCAGCTGGTCATCAGACCGTCGTAGCCGTCGTTGGTGGTTCCGGTTTTGACGCCTAGCTTCCAGCCGTCATAATGCTGGAACTTATAGCCGCCGTAGCGCAGCGGCGTGCAGGTGTACGAGGTGCAGCTGCCGGGCAGATAGCTGGCGTTAGGATCCGAGAGCATGTCGTTTACTATATAGGCGGCGTCGGACTTTATGACTTGCTTGCCTTTGGGTTGCTTCCATTGGTAGACCGTCTTGTCGGAGGCATCGGTAATTTTCAGAATGTAAGTGCGGGGTATGGCCTTGCCCATGCGTCCTAGCGTGGCAAGCCCGTTGACGTGGTCGTCAAGATGCAGGAAGGCTCCGTCGCCGATGGCAGAAGCGCCGTAGCACTGGGTAGTCTTGGTCAGCTTTTCATCGCCGTAGCAGTTATAGGGGCTGAGGTGCTTTGACTGATCGTATTTGTTGTCCATCATGGCCGCCGCCGTGCTTATGACTTTGTTGACCGATTTGGTGCGGCCCTTGCTCTTGTCGTTGGGCACGGACTCCAGCATGGCCTTCACCGCGGGTACGTTGCGCGAGCCGCCCAAGGCATAGCGCAGTGTCAGAGGACCCGGATACTGGAAGTCATAGTCTTCCAGGCAGTTGCCTTGGCCGCGGGGCGGAGGTAGGGTCTTGTTCGTACAAGGGTAGCCGGGGATGGGCTGTTGTATGTCGTATAGTACCGATCCGGCGCCGACGTTGTTATTATTGTTGATTAACGTGGTGTAGTCGTAAGGCTTGAAACTGGAACCCGGCGGTATGAGGATTCCCGCGGCGTAGTTGTTCTGTCCATGGTCCGGATTAGTGAAATCCGTGCCGCCCACGAGCGAGACGATCTGTCCCGTTTGGACGTCCTCGCCCACCATGGCTTCCTCGTCGGCGCCGTATCTGGAAGCTTTGTAGAGGTTGTCGGCCGCCAGCTGTTCGGCCTTGTGCTGCAAATCCAGATTCAACGTGGTTATTACCTTCCAGCCGCCGCGCTGTACGGTGGTAGCTCCGTATGTCTGCTCCAGCTCCTGCTTGGCCGCCAGTACGAAATACGGCGCCTTTATATCCTTGTATTTCGGTGACTGCTGGTGAATCATCGCAAGTACGTCGACATTCTTGGCGTCGTCCGCCTGCTGTTTGGTTATGTATCCCTGCTTAACCATCAGGTCAAGAATGTAATGCTGTCTATTCAATAAGGCCGTCGGGCTGAAGGTGTTAGCCGTGGCTTCAGGGTTGTACTTGGAGCCGGCATACGGCGAATAATAACTCGGCGATTGAGGGATGGCCGCCAACATTGTCGATTGCGCCAGCGTCAGATCTTTTGCGTTGCTCTGGAAGTAATCCCTGGCCGCGGCTTCCACGCCGTATTCCTGGCCTCCGTAAGGCGCTATGTTCAGATAGCCGTTCAGTATATCTTCCTTGGTGTACTCGCGTTCGAGTTCGACGGCCAGTATAAGCTCTTTGACCTTGCGGGTCACCGTACGGTTCTGTGTCCAGTTTTCATTAAGTTTGACCAGCTGCTGCGTAATGGTGGAGCCTCCTTGAACGGAGCCGGTGGTGCCGGTAAAGTCATGCCAGGCGGCGCGCATGATACCGCGGACGTCGAAAGCGCCGTGCTTGAAGAAGTCCTTGTCCTCGGTAGCTACCGTAGCCTGTTTGACATACTTAGAAATATCCTGGTCTTTCACGGGGATGCGCTTGACGGAATTGTAGTCGTTGAACAGCACGGTCTGGCCCGAACGGTCGTAGTAGGTAATGTTGCCGCCCAGGCTATCCCCGGACAGGTCCTTGATCTTCGGCAGATCCTTGCGGAAATATGCGAACAGGCCGATGGTCAGGAAGAAGCCTACTACTATGGAAACACCGATGACCTTTAGAGCCATTATGCCGCCCTGGCGGCTGAACCAGTACTGGGCGACACGCTTGGGCTGCATGCGGTACATGATGCGCTTGAAGCGGTCCTTGGGGAGGGTGCTCAGATAGGCGGCTTTTTCGGCGCGACGCGACGCGCGGCGGGCTTTTACCCGGTCGCTCAAAGAGTGATTAATCTTTATTGACTTGCCGCTTTTAGTGGTATAGGTATTTTTGAACCGATTGCGGCCGGTGCTTCTTCGTTTCATAAGTGTTTACGGGATCCCCCTAATCTCAAAAAACCTAGTGGCTATTATATCAAAAAGCCTAGAATAAAAAGCCTATGTTTTGCTGAAGACTTTCTGAAGGCCTTATTCAAGCGCCTTCCTTCGCTATAAGTTATACTAATGTCATGAAACTTTCTGAAGAACTGATTTGGCGCGGCTTCAATTATCAGACCACTTACAAGGACCTGTCTGTGTTAGACGGAAAACCCATCACGTTTTACTGGGGAGTAGATCCCAGCAGCGCTTCAATGACCATAGGAAACTTGGCCGCCGCCATGATGGTCAGGACTTTCATGAAACACGGGCATAGGGCCGTACTGTTGGTGGGCGGCGCCACGGGCTTGATTGGTGATCCGGACGGCAAGAACGAGGAGCGCGGCCTGGCGGACCCAAAAGAAATAGCTGCCAACGCCAAGACCATAACAGCCCAGTATAAGCAGATTTTCGGAGGACAGAAGTTCGACGTTGTCGATAATAGCGACTGGTTCAACGGCATGAACTATATAGACTTTCTGCGCAAGGTCGGCAAACACGTACCTCTGCGCCAGATGCTGGCTCGCGACTTCGTCCAGGCGCGCCTTGGCGAACACGGCAGCGGCATCAGCTACGCCGAATTCAGCTACGTGCTGATCCAGGCCTACGATTTCCTGAGACTGCACGAGGACGGCGGGGTTACGCTGCAGGTATGCGGCTCAGACCAGTGGGGCAATGCCGTGGCCGGTGTCGATCTGATCCGGCGCAGTAGCGGGGGCGAGGCCCATGTATTTTCCGCACCCTTGCTTGTCAACAAATCCACAGGCCGCAAATTCGGTAAGACAGAGGAAGGGGCGGTCTGGCTTGACCCCGCAAAGACCACGCCCACGCAGTTCTATCAGTTCTGGGTCAACGTGGATGACGCCAGCGCGGAAGAGTATCTAAAAATCTTCACTGAACTGAGCCCGGAAGAAATCGGATCAATCATGAAAGAACAGAAGGAAGATCCTCAGCGAAGAATTGCTCAGACACGCCTGGCCCGGGAAGTCACCGCCTTGGTGCATGGAGAAAGTGAAATGACACATGCCGGGAGCGTGACTGATTATTTGACCGGCAAAAGCGATATAGGGCAGGTCTCTAACGAGTTGGCAGAAATTCGCCAAGAAATCCCGGCCGTCAACGCTAAAGAGGACGGCTCTATCATCGAAGCGCTTGCCAAGTCCGACCTGGCGAGCTCCAATTCCGATGCGCGGCGCTTGCTGGCCTCCGGAGCCGTATACATAAACGGCAAAAAAACTGACCGTGAAAATTTCGAACCGGAAGATTTTCGGAACGGCCGGCTGCTACTTCGCCGGGGCAAAGCTTTCAAGGATTCGGCGCTGGTAGAACTTGGCCAGTAGGCGTAACCTGTTATAATTTATATACTTTTGAACAATTAAAAGGGATTGACAATGCCTAAGACCACCGCCAAGGCCAAATCGAAGACTGCGCATAAGCGGACCTTAGTAAAAAGGACTCGTAAGAAAGCCGACCAATATAACGATAGCAAGCACAATTATCTGCAGTATTGGGAGGGCCGGCAGTACGAGCATCTGGCGGAAGAGATAGCCATTACCAAGCTGCTCGGCGGGAAGAGCTTCAAGACCGCGGTCGACGTGGGGGGCGGTTACGGCCGTTTGTGCATCCTGCTTGAGAACTACGCGGAACACGTGGTCCTGGCGGAGCCCAGCAGGCAGCAGCTCGACATCGCGGCGGATTTTCTGAAGGGACACCCGGAGATAGACCGAAAGCTTATGCAGGCCGATGACCTTAAGTTCAAGGACGGCAGCGTCGATCTGCTGACGCTTATCAGGGTCATGCACCACTTGCCGGATCCCAGTACTGAATTCAAAGAGATAGCCCGGGTTCTCAGCCCGGAAGGCTACGCGATTGTCGAGGTGGCCAACTACGCGCATTTCCGTAACCGCGTGCGGCACGCGGTGCGCCGCGAACGCATGCCTGTCAAGCCAGTCGACATCCGCACCAAGGCAAACAGGCGCAAGGAAGAGATCGCGTTCGTGAACCATAATCCTGACACTGTGGTACGTCAGCTTGAGCACGCCGGCCTGAGAGTAGAGGCCGTGCTGTCGGTGTCGAACCTGCGCAGTGTCCGCCTGAAGCGGATCATGCCTCGCGAGCTGATGCTGGCGGCAGAACGCATGTTGCAGCGGCCGCTGGCACCGATTTACTTCGGCCCCAGCATCTTCTTTCTGGTCCGCAAGAGCCGTTCCGCATAAAGTCCGCGGCGCTTCTCGTATACTGTCAGTATGACCTTGGATAGTCCGGTGACGGAGCTAAAGGGCGTGGGCGAAGCCCAGGCGAAGAAGTTCGCGGTCGTTGGAGTTAAGACCGTCGGCGATCTGCTGGACTATTACCCTCGCCGATACGATGATTTTTCCGTGATAACGCCTACTGATAAGCTGCAGCCAGGCCTGGTCACCGTGGAAGGAGTTATAAAACAGGCGAAGGGGCGCTATGTACGCCGTGGCATGCATATCACCGAAGCCGTGGCTTCCGACGAGCACGGCAGTGTGCGTCTGGTATGGTTCAACCAGCCGTACCGTGCCGAAGCCCTTAAATCCGGGCGCAAGTATTTCATATCGGGCCAGTACGAACTGGGCCGCCAGCGCTTTGCCATTATTAACCCCGGTGTGGAGATGGCCAGCGATCTGCCGGTGAATACAGCCCGGATCCTGGCGGTCTACCGGGAGACAAAGGGCTTGACTTCGCGCCAGATCCGGCTGGCGGTCCGACAGGCCTTGGAACTGGTCGCCGAAGTGCCGGATACATTGCCGGACTCCGTAGTCGCCGAACGGCGGCTGATGAGCCGCTGGAGGGCCATACAAGAGATCCATATGCCGTATAGCGCCAGACGTTTGGAGCTGGCAAGGCGCCGCCTGGGCTTCGAAGAGGTATTCTGCCTGAGTCTGGCCAGCCTGCTCAATAAACAGGAGAACCGCAGTGAACATGCCTTGTCCATACCCTTCGACGAGAAGCTGGCGCGCGACTTTGTCAAGCACCTGGAGTTCAAGCTGACCGACTCCCAACGCCGCGCGATCTGGCAGATATATCTTGATCTGCAGAAGACCGAGCCTATGAACCGAATGGTAGAGGGTGATGTGGGATCGGGCAAGACGGTGGTAGCCGCGATGGCGGCGCTCATGCCGCTGGCGCGCGGCCAGCAGGTGGCGCTGATGGCGCCGACGGAACTGCTGGCGCGCCAGCACGGCGACACCATACACGATCTGCTGCGGCCCCTCGGCCGTCACAGCGACGCCGTGCTGCTGGTCGGCAGCATGAGCGCCGCCCAAAAGAAGAGAGCCAGAGAGGCGATCAAGAATGGCCGGGCCGGCTTCATCATCGGCACCCAGGCGCTAATCCAGGAGCAGGTCGACATGCACAAGCTGGCGCTGATAATCATAGACGAACAGCACCGCTTCGGCGTTGACCAGCGTAAGGAGCTGATGGCCAAGGCCGGTCATATGCCGCATGTGCTCAGCCTGACTGCCACGCCCATCCCGCGCTCCCTGGCATTGACGCTGTACGGCGAACTCGACATGTCGCTCCTGAAGGAAAAGCCGGCTGGCCGCCGGCCGGTCATCACCGAAATAATCTCTCCTAATGCCCGCGCGCGGCTCAACGCGAAAATTGACATCGAGCTTGCCAAGGGGTCGCAGATGTTCGTGGTCTGCCCGCTCATAACAGATTCAGATGTCATGGATGCCAGGTCGGTCGAAAAGGTTTACGAACAACTCAAGAAAAAGGATTTCAAGCATCGGCGTGTGGGATTGCTTCACGGCAAGCTCACAGCGGCCGAGAAGCAGAAAGTCATGCGGGAATTCGTGGACGGTAAGCTCGACATCCTTGTATCGACCACGGTCATAGAAGTGGGGGTTGACGTGCCGAACGCCAGCATCATGCTCATTGAGAGCGCCGAGCGGTTCGGACTGGCTCAGCTGCACCAGTTGCGCGGACGGGTAGGCAGGAGCGATGACCAAGGTTACTGCTACCTGCTGACAAGCGATTCGGGCCCGCCCTCCAGGCGCTTGCGGGCTCTGGAGAGCTCGCAGGACGGTTTCAAACTGGCGGAGCTGGACCTGGAGCTGCGCGGCCCGGGAGCAATCTATGGCACTTCCCAACACGGGCAGCTTGATCTCCGCATAGCTGAACTCAGCGACACGAAACTGATCGCTAAAGCCCGCGAAGCCGCCCAGCGCTTCCTCGACAGCGGCGAGGATTTGCTACAATATAAAGAGTTAGCTAAGACCGTCACGCGGCTTAGGGCCGTTACTAACCTCAATTAGCTAGGCAAATTCTTACAAACGTATGCATTCCATTGTTTTTCATGCCCACCAGAAGCTGGACCGTGTCGCGCGGCGCCACCTGAAACGATACATACCCAAGGATGGGTTTTTTCCGGGCCGCACCCAGATCCTGCATTTCGAGGCCGGGCGCGGGCCCGACAGCGCCAAATTGAAACGGCAGGTCAATGGCGAGCAGCCGTGGCACTTCATCGATCCGTTCAACCCTGATGACACCGAATTGCACGAGCTGATAGACGTGCATTACGACGGCCTGGTGAAAGCGCTTAAGGACAAGGACGAGGTACAGTCCGCGTTCCAGGCGGCCTGGCTGGCGCACGCTTTGGTAGACGGCCTGACACCGGCGCACCATTATCCTTACGAGGAAGAGCTTGAACGCCTGCGCGGCGGCAAGACCCGCCATACCCGGGGCGGCCTGACCGGCCGGCTCTACGTCAAAAGCCCCACCATAAGGGAATCGGTACTCATGAGCACGAAACTCGTGGGACCCAAGGGCCTGCTGACCAACCACGCCATGTTCGAGACCGGAGCCTATGCTCTGATAGCGCCGCTCAGCTTGAACAGCGGCCGGCCAAGCAAAGACGACCTGGAGCACGTACGGGAAGTGGGCATTACGGAAGTTTTCAAGGAAATGTCCAGGCAGGTGGCCGAACTTCACCTTTACGACCGTTTCATCGCCGGGGGCTGGACGCCGCGCCTGGGCCGCCAGGTACGCAAGGAGCTGGCGCCGCGCATGGTGCGGATTATCACCCTGTCCTGGTACTGCGCGTTCCAAGAGGCTAATTCCCCGGCCAAGAAACCGCCCAAGAAGCTCGCCGGAAACAAGAAATAATGAGGATCATATCCGGCCGCCTTGGCGGCCGCAGTTTCGCCAGTCCGCGCGGCCACCGCACCCATCCGATGAGCGACAAAGGCAGGGGCGCTCTGTTCAACGCCCTGGGCGACATAGCGGGCCTTACTGTACTGGACGCCTTCGCCGGCAGCGGCGCTCTGGGCTTCGAGGCTGTTAGCCGCGGCGCTGTAAAGGTCACAGCCATTGAGCGCGACCGCAACGCCCAGCAGACCGTAGCCGCGAACATCAAGGCGCTCGGACTTGAACGAAGCGTAAAGCCTATCAGGGCTAACGCCACTGGCTGGCTTACGACCTCTGACGATACCTTCGACCTGGTACTGCTCGACCCGCCTTTTGAAGACTTGCAGCCAGGCCTGCTCGTCAAGCTGGCCGGCAGGGCCGTGCCGGGCGGCGCCGTGGTGCTATCACTGCCGCCAGACGCGCAGATAACCCTGCCTTCAGACGAATTCGAGCCTCTCACCGCTAAAAAGTACGGCGACAACCAGCTGGTCTTTTACCGTAAAACCGTCTAAAATACATCGGTACGGGCCGCTTTAAGATCATTTGGGGATGTGGTGGAATTGGTAGACACGCTAGTTTTAGGAACTAGTGCCTCACGGCGTGAAGGTTCAAGTCCTTTCATCCCCACCAGTATTATGGTATAATAAGCGTATGAGCGAACACAGTGTGCTGCCCAATCCTCGTGACGTCCAGGCGTATCACAATGCCATCACAGTCGTCCAAACATACGGTGGGCCGATGCCTGACTTTGGATTTGGGCAAGAGCAACCAACTGCTTCGTTCACAGTTGCTGATTGTCCACATGAGACTGTAGAACCTCTCGCAGGTAGGTATCAGGTAAGTTACGAACTGTCACCTGGCGAAGCTGTATCTGCTACAAAAGACGTACCTAGAAGGTTCGGTAACCCTAATAGTTCAAAATGGGGCCATTTTCTGGTGGTGAATATTGCGGGTGAGGGCAGGGTTCTAAAAGACCGCCGTGCGTCACGAAAAATACTGGAAGAACTTGGGGTTCATATATGGCCACAACACGACGCTCCTTAATCTAAGGGTCTCGGCTCAATAATAGCTCTAGCTTACGTGTATTATGGTGGCATGAAGCATCACGTAATATACGTGCCGGGCATACTCGATGACAAGTTGCTGGTCCAGAGTACCTTGGTAAGGTTATGGCGTCTGCACGGTGTCCGCGGTCATTGCCACCCGATACCCTGGGCCGGTGAAGAGGAGTGGGCCCCGAAGTTCCAGCGGCTACTGGACGAAATCGATGAATTCGCCGGCAAAGGGCACACGGTTTCGCTAGTGGGTGCCAGCGCCGGGGCCAGCGCCGTGTTGAACGCGTACGCCGAACGGTCCGACAAGGTCACAGGAGTCGTCTTTATATGCGCCAAGGTCAATGCGCCGGAAACCGTCAGCGCCAGGACTTATGCCAGGAATCCGGCTTTCAAAACGTCCCTGTCCAAGCTCCAGGACAATCTGAAGAAACTTAAAGCCATAGACAGGGCTAAGTTGCTGTCGCTGTACTCCCCAGGCGATAAAACCGTGCCTTACGCCGCTACGGTTATACCGGGCGTGCAAGAGCGCAAACTTCCGGCACTCAATCACGGAAAGGCTATTCTTTATACATTAAGTTTCGGGGCCGGCCATCCAATAGGGTTTTTGAAGCGGCGTGCAACGGCGAATCTTAGATAAGTTAATGAATTTAGCCTGATCTTTTGCGCATTCAAATACTGAAAGCATATACTGGAGCTATGACTGCAAGTCCTCCTGCCACCAAGCAAGACGTCGAAGAAATCGTCGGCCGTGTAGTCGGCGAAATAGTCGGTGACGCCTTGCAGATGATAGCCAACAGATTTAATGCCATGGACAAGAAAATGGACAGATGCTTCGAGCAAATCGATAAACGCTTCGACCGGCTGGAAGACAAAATGGAATCCACCGTCGCGACCGTCGACCACCATACGATCGACATCAGGGAATTGCGCCGCAAGACCGCTTAGTTAAGTTATAATAGTGCTAAGCCATGGCACTGTCGAAACAACCATACAAGGGCGCGAGGGATTTCTACCCGGAGGATAAGCGTCTGCAGAAATATATGTTCGCCAAGTGGCGCGAAGTCTGCGAGCGCTACGGCTACGAGGAATACGATGCGCCCATACTGGAGCCGCTGGAGATTTATCTGGCAAAGACCGGGCAGGAGATCGTAACCGAACAGACCTATCTGTTCAAGGACCGCGGCGGCCGGGAGGTCGTAATCAGGCCAGAGATGACGCCCACCGTCAGCCGTATGGTGGCCGCCAGGCGGCAGGAGCTAGGCTATCCCCTGCGCTGGTACAGTATACCGAACCTGTGGCGCTACGAACGGCCCCAGCGTGGCCGTCTGCGCGAGCACTGGCAGCTCAACGTCGATCTGTTCGGCGCGGAAGGCACGGGCGCGGAGCTGGAAACGATCTCGCTCATAGATGCCATATTCAAAACCTTCGGGGCCAAACCGGACATGTACGAGATCCGTCTGAGCAGCCGCAAACTCATAGACCACGCGCTTTATAAGTACCTGGACTTCAGCAAGAAAGAGGCGCATGACGTATCAAAACTCATAGACAAGATGCACAAGATGGAGCGGACCAAGTTCATCGCGGCGGTCGACAAAGTATGCAGCCCGGCGAAGCGCGAGTCCGGGGCAGTCGAGAAAGTGCTGTCGCTCCTTAGCACCAAAAGCCTCAGGCAGCTGCCGGCAGAACTGAAGGAGCATGCTTCCGTAAACGAACTGGAGCAAATACTTAACGCGTTAAGCAAGGCCGGCATTAAGAATACCCGGTTCGATGTCACCCTTATGCGAGGTTTCGACTATTACACGGACGTCGTATTCGAAGTCTTCGACAAACACCCCGACAACAACCGTTCCATGCTGGGCGGCGGCCGTTACGACGGCCTGGTCGGCCTGTTCGGCGTGAAGCCCGTTTCGAGCGTCGGCTTCGGCTGGGGCGACGTAACCCTTATGAATTTCCTGCGGCTGCACAACCTGTTGCCTGAACTGCCGCCGGAAACCGACGTATACGCCGTACTCGTGGGCGGCGTCGCAGATGCGGCTAGCAAACCCATAGCGGCACTGAGAGAAGGTGGCCTGAACGTGGCGGTAGACCTGTCCGGCCGCAAGGTCGGCGATCAGATCAAGACCGCGGACAAGAAGGGCGCGGCGCATGTGCTGGTAATCGGCGAGGACGAGCTGAAGACAGGCAAATTTACGCTCAGGAATCTTCGCACCGGCAAAGAGCAGAAGCTTGAGCCCGCCGCTATAGTCAAAAAACTCAAGAAATGACAGCTACGAATCATGCTCTTACCGGTACGGTCATCGGACTGGCGGTGGCCCAGCCGCTCATAGCGCTCCCCGCGGCTTTCCTGTCGCACTTCGTTTGCGACGCGTTGCCGCACTACGCCAGCGCCGACCCGCCGGAAAACGTATTGAAGACCAAAGGATTCAGGAACTATCTGTTGGCGGATGCCGGGTTTTGCGGCTTAATCGTACTGGTGCTGGCTGTCACTCGGCCCGAGTACTGGCTGCTGGCCGCCTTCTGTGCTTTCCTTGCGGCTTCGCCGGATTTCCTATGGATCAACCGGTATATCAAGACAAGGGCGGGCCTTAAGTGGCACCCTAGCCGGTTAAGCCGGTGGGCCCTGGACATACAATGGTTCGCTAAGCCCATCGGCGCACTTTTCGAGGTAGCCTGGGCTGCGGCAGCCATAATTATAATCGCCACGTTCATACGCCCATAAACTCAGGTTTTTCTCACATAGCTTTTATATGCTTGGGGTCGTTGCCTCGCGTTGACAACTCGCTAGTAAGCTAAAGAAAGGGGTATGACATGAACGTAAAAAAACCTTTGCTGGTCGCAGGAGCGGCTTCGATCGTAGCTTTAGGGGGTATGGCAGGAAGCAGCCTGGTCGCGGCTGCCGCCCCGGGCTCAAACGGCTCGGCGCCCAGCCTGGTTGACACAATCGCCAGCAAATTCCATCTGAATAAGAACGACGTCCAGGCCGTGGTCGACCAGAACAGGTCCGAACACCAGGCCGAGCACCAGAAAAAGTTCGAGGACCGGCTGGATCGGGCCGTCAGCGACGGTAAGCTCACGTCCACGCAGAAGAATCAGATTCTTGCCAGGGAAAAGGAGCTCAAAAGCTACATGGACTCCATCAAGGACAAGTCGCCCCAGGAAAGACATCAGCTGATGAAGGCTAAGCTGGACGAGCTCAAGACTTGGGCTAAAGCGAACAACATCGCTCCGCAGTACGTACGTTTCGGCCCTGGCCCGGGTACCCATGACGGACCCGGCAAGCCTAGCCAATAGCATCCCCATCTGTTATGATGGTGCACTATGCAGATAAATAAGACGCAGCCTTCGCCGACCACGGCAAAGCTGGTAGTGAAGGCCAGCCAGCCCGAGCTTGATGAGGTCAAGCAGGCCGTCCTGGCACGCCTCAGTCAAGACGTAAAAGTGCCGGGGTTCCGCCCCGGCAAGGCTCCTGCGGCCATGGTAGAGAAACAGCTGGACACCACTGCGCTGCAATCTGAATTCCTGGAGCAGGCCGTGAACAAGCTGTATGTTGATGCGGCGCAGAAGGAAAACCTGCGGCCGGTCGCCCAGCCCAAGGTAGAGATAACCAAGTTCGTACCGTTCACTACGCTTGAATTTACCGTGGAAGTCGAAGCTGTGGGCGACATCAAGCTGCCGAATTACAAACTTATAAAAGTAGAGGCCAAGAAGCCCCAGGTAGTGGCCAAGGACGTGAATGACGTGCTTGATAACCTGCGCCAGCGATCCGCGACGAAAGACGACGTCCAGCGCGCAGCCAAATCCGGCGACGAAGTAATCATAGATTTCAAAGGCACCGACGCCAAGACCAAGCAAGCGATCCAAGGTGCCGACGGCAAGGAATATCCGCTTACGCTTGGTAGTAAAAGCTTCATACCCGGATTCGAGGATCAGCTCACAGGCCTTAAGCAGGGCGGCAAAAAGAAGTTCAACCTGACCTTTCCGCCGGATTACGGCGCCAAGGAGCTACAGGGCCGCGAAGTGACATTCGAAGTAACCGTACTTAAGGTCCGCCAAGTTAATGCCGCCAAGCTGGACGACAAGTTCGCCGCCACCGTCGGACCGTTCAAGACTGTGGCCGAGCTGAAGGCCGACATCAAAAAGCAGCTCACGGCCGAAAAGCAGCGCGAAGCCGACCGCGCTTTCGACAATGAACTTCTCGAGAAAATCGCCGCCAAGACCACGGTAGCCATGCCCAAGACCCTGATCGAAGAAGAAATCGACCGCATGGAAGAAGAAGAGAAGCGCAACGTGGTCTACCGCGGTCAGACCTGGCAGGAACACCTGGACGCGGAAGGCATAACGGCCGAAGCCCACCGCGAAAAACAGCGCAAAGGCGCCGAACTGCGCGTCAAGGCCGGCCTGGTGCTGGGTGCCATCGCCGACAAAGAAAACATTTCGGTAACCCCCGAAGAGCTGGAGATCCGCGTCCAGCTTCTAAAGGGCCAGTATCCGGACCCGAACACGCAGGCCGAGCTGGACAAGCCCGAAGGCCGCCGCGACATCCACTCGCGCATGATGACCGAAAAAACCCTCGACCAACTCCGCAGCTACGCCGCGACAAAACCGTAAGCAATTTCCAAACTTATAAGCAAAGTGTACGATACTACAATGTCCTTGACCGAGGCATTGCCATATGATGAAGAACTGAGGCGTGATCCGCCGTTACGATTTGATCTAGGCGGTCTTATCGTGCCTCCGAATGTCGACCTTACTCTTGTAGGAACCCTTCATAATACCCGTTTCAGCTCTCCTGATTACCTGCCGGAACTTTTGGCAGAGAACTACGTTTATTTCGCTGAAGCCTACGCGCATGATCCTCAATAAGTAAAGACCATGCAACATGCTAGCAGGGGGTATGGTTCGGCTATTGAAAAGATTCGCAAGATTGATGAAGCGGCTATAAATGTAGCAGCGAATCCTTATACGCTAGGTAATGCGCGATGGTCCGCCGCAAAACATGAAGCGATTTTTAAATCTGGCGTTCGCGTGATGGTAGCAGACGTAGCAAAGGGAGAGCCAGCGCACCACAGGGCATATCAAGAAGCGATGGATAATTTTAGCCGTAATACAGATGTTGGTAATGCAGTTGATGAAGCAGATATGCTACTGTTGGCTGAACGTGATATGGCAATCCTAGCGTCCATCTGTTCTGGCATTGTCCGATTACGCCGGGAAGATCCTAAGCTGGATCCTGAGGCGCCTCTTAAAGCCGTAGGACTCTACGGATTAGCGCATATTAATGCTCTGGTAGACGGCCTATCAACAGCCGCGGACCAACAAGGGGTTGAGTCGTTTAGGACGCAGAGTTTGTTTAGTTTTGAATCTACCTCTCAAGACAAGGCGCCTGAAGACGAGGCGTCTGCGCTTCTTGAACATGTGAAAGCCGGGGTCATCTATTACCAAGAATGGCTGAGGTCAGAACCACAAGGAGTTAGTTAGCACTCTTGACACGAGAGTGCTAATTTACTAGTATGGTTGTTATGAGCAATCCGAAAACTTCCGTATTGATCCCAACGGTTATAGAAAGTGAAGGCCGCTACGAGCGGGCTTATGACATCTACTCGCGGCTCCTAAAAGACCGCATCATCTTCCTCGGCAACGACGTCAACGAGGCTACCGCCAATATCATAGTCGCCCAGTTGCTGTTCCTGCAGTCAGAAGACTCCAAAAAGGACATATTCTTTTATATAAACAGCCCCGGCGGCAGCGTTTACGACGCCTTGGCCATCTACGACACCATGCAGTACGTCACCAACGACATCCAGACCGTAGGCATCGGCGTGCAGGCTTCGGCCGCCGCCATACTTATGAGCTCCGGCACCAAGGGCAAGCGCTATATGCTGCCAAATGCCACGGCCATGATTCACCAGCCGTCTTCCGGTACCAAGGGTAAGGTCACCGATCAGGAGATTGACCTGCGCGAAAGCTTACGCGTCAAGAGACTGATTGAAGAAATGATGGCCAAGAACACCGGCAAGACGCCCAAACAGATTCACGAAGACATGGAGCGCGACTTCTGGATGACCGCCGCCGAGGCCAAAAAATACGGCCTGGTCGACGACGTCATCACCACCCCGCCCAAGGCCTAGGCAGAACTAAACTTGCAGATTGCAAATATATAAATTTACTGGTATATTATTTTGCATAAACTAGAGGATGTTATATGGCTGATGACGTTGCCGACCGCAGTAGACCGCCTACACCAGAGCACGCTATTGCGCCCTACCTCGGTCCTATCGAAGAAGCTGAAACAGACTTGGCTACGGCTGAGCAAGAACGATCCGTCGCCGAACAACGTTTAGCAGCGGCCAGCGAAGCGGCCATAAAAGCAGCCGAAAGGATCGGAACCCTACGAGCTGCAGGAAAAGCTAGCCTAAGTACACTAGATAATTTTCCGGTTGTTCATACGCTACATGCTCAAATGAAAATCGATGGGCGGATTGGAGAATTCGAGACGGTAAGTGCGCATATTAGCGCGCTGAATGCCTACTCTCGCACGGAAAACCCCGTGATAGCTGTAATGGGTACTATGGCCGGTTCAGATGGCAAGCTACTTCATTTCCTCCAACCCAAAGCGGGCGAAACCAAAGAACCAGCTATAACCATTGCCCGCGATGAAAGTGGTCACTATCTTGGCGTATCAACCAGTGAGGGATATGGGCTGAATTATGCATTGGACAAGTATGAAGATTTAGAACATAGCGTTGAGGATGAAGATGACAGGACCGATACTCCGGTTGATGAAATTGTATTCATTGCCAGCGCCGAAGATGCCGAAAGGCTTTTTGAAGAGAGGAAGCGTATCTCAACGCCCGATAATGTGGTCGTTTACGGCGATGAGGCCCTAAGAAAATTCGTAGGATTGCAGGCAGAGCAAACGGAAAGACTTAGGCCGGCGCTCTTCGGCATTATGCACAATATGGGCAAACAATACGACGGCCCTGAAATGCAATCCGCTTCCGAGAAAAAAGGCGCACAACGTGCTTTTTATGGCAACCTTAGAGAGTATGTAGAAGACGCCATAGTAAATGTGGTAGTACCACAACACAGAGGAGCCGAAGAGTACCCGCTAGTTTCTAGAGAGATGCAAGCGTTTCTAGACATTACGGACGCAGAAATCGCTGAACACGTTCAGCGCAGGATAATGATGAAGACAACCGCTCGCGTATATGATAGAGAAGTTTGGATAACGACAACCGCAGATCCAGAAAAGTTGGTTACGCCTGAAAATGCATGGAAACGGGTATGGAGCTCTCTAAGGGATAAAGGCAAAGGAGATTTCACCGGATTGGCATTAAAGGAAACTGAACTGGTAAACAGTCAATTCGTAAGTGCAACTATTGAACGTGATGTGCTGGAGGAAATGCTGAACGGCTTTGGTTCCTTCAGTCGTTTTGAGCGCAAGAAGTTTGAAAAGGCGCTAAAACAGGCTAGGAATTCGCGGGCGCAAGCTATGAAAGATATGTCGGCTTGACACTAGGCTGGTTTTCCGAGATACTGGTTGGGAGAAGTAGTGTAAGTTGGGTAGCTTATTGCCTGAAAAAGCTCCAAACTCCAACTTAGGGATCTTCGGCCGAAATACAAAAAACAGATACGGTTATCAATAATATAGGACTTCAGCTGGGCTTGACTATCTGTAATCAGAGTAATAGTAGCGTCTTGGGGCACACCGGTTGCCGTTCTTTTATATTAAATTTTAATTAAAGGGGAAGTACATTAAGCGCATGGCCAAAGTATCACGCACCGATAAACAGCAAAAACGGATATTTTTTACAGATGTTGACGACGCTCTGCCGTTGCCGAGCCTGGTAGACCATCAGAACAAATCTTTCCAGTGGTTCGTAGACGAAGGACTGGGCGAACTGTTGGCAGAAATCAGTCCGATCGACGACTACACCGCCGGCAAATTATCATTAAGTTTTAAGGATTACCATTTCGGCGAGCCTAAACTTACGGAGGCAGAAGCGCGCGAGAACAATGTCAGCTTTGAAGCGCCTCTTACAGCCGACGTCGAACTGACCAACAAGGTCACCGGCGAGGTCAAGGAACAGGAAATCTATCTGGGCGACTTCCCGTGGATGACCACCCGCGGCACTTTCGTGATCAACGGCGCTGAACGCGTGGTCGTCAGCCAGCTGATCCGTTCAGCTGGCGTTTTCTTCACGGCCGATCCGCACGGCACCACCAACCTGTACGGCGCTAAGGTTATCCCCGGCCGCGGCGCCTGGCTGGAGTTTGAGACAGCCGCCAACGGCGCCCTGTACGTCAAGATTGACCGCAAGCGCAAACTCGCCGTTACCACCTTGCTGCGCGCCCTTGGCGTCAGCGAAACGCGCATGCGCGAGGCCTTCAAGCACGTCGACACCGGCGAAAAGAGCTACCTTGACGCCACCCTCGAAAAGGATCCCACCAACGGCCAGAACGAAGCCCTAATCGAAGTCTATCGCCGACTGCGCCCCGGCGACCTTGCCACTGTCGACAACGCCCGGTCGCTGATCGAGAACATGTTCTATAACTACAAGCGTTTCGACTTTTCGCCGTGTGGGCCGTTACAAGATCAACAAGCGCCTGGACCTGGACGTGCCGAACACCATCGAGAACCGCGTCATGCGCCTGGAGGACATCGAGGCCATCATTGCCGAGCTCATCCGCCTGAACAATACCCAGGATCCGGCTGACGACATCGACAGCCTGGCCAACCGCCGCGTGAAACTGGTTGGCGAGCTCGTACAGCGCCAGTTCCGCATCGGTCTGCTGCGCATGGAGCGCAACACCAAGGACCGCATGAGCATGAGCGAGATCGAGACAGTCACGCCCGGCCAGCTTATCAATGCCCGCCCGGTGGTCGCTGCCGTGCGCGAATTCTTCGCCAGCTCCCAGCTCAGCCAATTCATGGACCAGATCAACCCGCTTTCAGCGAGCTGGCGCACAAACGCCGCCTGAGCTCCATGGGCCCCGGGGGCCTGTCGCCGCGAACGCGCCGGTTTTGAAGTCCGTGATGCCCACGCGACTCACTACGGCCGCATCTGCGCCGTCGAAACCCCCGAAGGCGCCAACATCGGCCTGGTGCTGAACCTGGCCAACTACGCCCGCGTCAACGAATACGGCTTCATCGAAACTCCTTATCGCAAGGTCATAAACGCCGTGCACTGCCAAAGAGCATTGCCGGCCACATCGCCAGCCAGGATCTGACTGACGACAAGGGCAAAGTCATCGTAAAAGCCGGCGCCAAAGTTAACAAGAGCCGATGCCGCCAAGCTTGCCAAGGTGACATCCGAGAAGACCTGGCCGGTCAAAGCTAAGGTGACCGACGAGGTCGTCTATCTGGATGCCTACGACGAGGAAGCAGCAGTTATCGCCGGCGGCGGTAGCGAAGTGGACGAGAACGGCTATTTCGTACATGACCGCGTCAGCGCCCGCTCACACCTGAAGTCAGGCGAGGTTGATGCCGACGACGTCACGCATATGGACGCCTCGCGCAACCAGATTATCGGCTCTTCGGCCGGCTTGATCCCATTCATCGAAAAGAACTACGTCTACCGCTCGCTCATGGGTCCAACCAGCAGCGCCAAGCCGTGCCGCTGATCCAGCCGCCAGCGCCCGATCGTCGGTACCGGCCTGGAAGTCGACGCCGCCCGCAACACCGGCCAGGTCATCTTGGCCGAAGGCTGCCGGCGAAGTCACCAAAGCTACCGCCCAAGAAGTCGTCGTCAAATACAAGGACGGCAGCAAGACCTACGAGCCTCAGCGCTTCGTGCGCAGCAACGAAGGTACTTCCATCAACCAGAAGGTCGTGGTCAGCACCGGCGAAAAGGTCAAAGCCGGCGACGTGCTCATCGAAGGCATGTCGATCGACGACGGCGAACTGGCTCTCGGCAAGGACCTGATCGTGGCCTTCATGCCGTGGGCCGGCTACAACTTCGAGGACGCCATCATCATCAGCCGCAAACTGGTCGAAGACGACACGCTCACTCGCGTCCACATCGTCGACTTCATGATCGAGGTCCGCGAAACCAAGCTGGGCCCGGAAATCGTCACCTCGCGACATCCCGAACGTTTCCGAAGAAACCCTGCGCCACCTCGATGAGGACGGCATCGTCCGCATCGGCGCCGAGGTGCACCCCGGCGATATCCTGGTCGGTAAGATTACCCCTAAGGGCGAGCAGGAACTGAGCTCGCGAAGAGCGCCTGCTGCGCGCCATCTTCGGCGAAAAGGCCAAAGAAGTCCGCGATACCTCCCAGCGCATGAGCAACGGCAAGCACGGCAAGGTCGTCGGCGTGAAGATGTTCAGCCGCGAGAACGGCCACGAACTTAAAGCCGGCGTCATCATGCAGATCCAGGTCTTCGTGGCCCAGATGCGCAAGATCGCCGTCGGCGACAAACTGGGTGGCCGCCACGGTAACAAGGGCGTCATCGCCCGCATCCTGCCCAGTCGAAGACATGCCGTTCATGGCGGATGGCACTCCCGTAGACATCATCCTGAACCCGCTCGGCGTACCTAGTCCGTATGAACGTCGGCCAGCTGTTCGAAACGCACCTGGGCATGGCGGCTCGTGCGCTTGGCATGAAGGTCGCCAGCCCGTCATTCAACGGTGTGCCGGTAGCCAAGATTCATGAACTGCTCAAAGAAGCTGGCCTGCCAGAAGACGGCAAACAAGCAGCTCTACGACGGCCGTACCGGCGACGCCTTCAACGAGCGCACCACCGTCGGCAGCATGTACATGATCAAGCTCAACCACATGGTTGCCGACAAGATCCACGCCCGCTCAACCGGCCCGTACACCATGGTCACCCAGCAGCCGCTGGGCGGTAAGGCCCAGAACGGCGGCCAGCGCTTCGGCGAAATGGAAGTCTGGGCGCTGGAAGCTTACGGCGCCGCCAACACCCTGCAGGAAATGCTGACCATCAAGTCCGACGACGTCTACGGACGCTCCAAGGCCTACGAGTCCATCATCAAGAAGACGCCAATCGTCGGTCCGAAGGTGCCGGAAAGCTTCAATGTGCTTGTTAAGGAACTGCAGGGTCTTGGCCTGAAGGTCGACCTGGTCCATTCCGACAAAGTAGTCGACGCCGAAGCCGTCCTGGCCAGCAACATCCACGAAGAAGCCAGCTCACCCGGCTGAAGTCGAAGTTCCCGACAACGGCGATTTCGGACATCGACGTCACCGAAGACGCCGCCGTCGATGAATTCAGCGTAGTGGGTGTGGATGACAGCGGCAGTCCGGACGCCGCCGCCAATGCCGCAGATAACGCCGCCGCGGACAGACTGATGCCGTCGCCACAGATACTGAAGAAGGGAAGGAGGCTTAAGATGACGCCGCAACGCTATTCCAACACGGTACCGACATTGCCGATTTCGACGCCGTGCGCCTGGCCGTTGCCAGCCCTGACGACATCCTGGACTGGAGCTACGGCGAGGTTACCAAACCGGAAACCATCAACTACCGCACCCAAAAGCCGGAGCGCGACGGCTTGTTCTGCGAACGCATCTTCGGCCCGGTCAAAGACATCAACCCGCACGATGCCAAATACAAGGGCGTGCGCAGCCGCGAGGCCGCCGTCGATAAGAACGGCGAGCTGGTCACGCGCAGCATCGTCCGCCGCGAGCGCATGGGCCACATCAAGCCTGGCCGTGCCGGTATCGCACATCTGGTTCCTGCGCGGCACGCCAAGCGCCATGGGCCTGCTGCTCGGCATGACCGTCAAGAACCTGGAGCGCGTCGCTTACTTTGCCAGCTACATCATCAAGTCCGTCGACGCCGAGAAGCGCGACCAACTACTGGCCGACAAAGAGGCCGAGTTCGCGGCTGCCAAGGAAGCTATCAAGCTCCGTTACGAAAAAGAAGCCAAGGCCGAGGACGCCAACGTCAAGGCTCTGGCCGAAGCCCAGACCAAAGAGACTGAAGCAGCTCACCAAGGACTTCGAGCAGCTTACCGCGACCAGATTTCAGGCCTGGACCGGCTGCAACCTCATAAACGAGACCGATTACCGCAACCTGCCAGAGCGAACTGCGCAAGCTGATACACGTCGGCATGGGCGGCGCCGCCCTGCAGGACCTGCTCGACGAAATTGACCTCAAGCAGCTCATTGAAGACTTGACCAAAGAAGCCGAAGACGCCAAAGGCCAGCGCAAGAAGAAGCTGATGAAGCGTCTGCGCCTGCTGGAGAGCATGGACCGCGCCGGCATCAAGCCGAGCTCCATGTGCGTCAGCGTACTGCCGGTGATTCCGCCGGACCTGCGCCCGATGGTCCAGCTGACCGGTGGCCGTTTCGCGACAACCGACCTGAACGACCTGTACCGCCGCGTCATCAACCGCAACAACCGTCTGAAGAAGCTCATCGACCTGAACGCGCCGGAAGTCATCCGCCGCAACGAACAGCGCATGCTCCAGGAAGCCGTCGACGCCTTGATAGACAACAACAGCGCCCGCTCGCGGCCGCGCCGTGGCCGCTACTGGCCAGCGCCGCCGCCTGAAATCCTTGAGCGACATGCTAAAGGGCAAGCAGGGCCGTTTCCGCCAGAACCTGCTCGGTAAGCGCGTCGACTACTCCGGCCGTTCGGTCATCGTGGCCGGTCCGGAACTCAAGATTAACCAGTGTGGCCTGCCGAAGATGATGGCGCTGGAGCTGTTCAAGCCGTTCGTCATCGGCGAACTGATCATGCGCGAGCAGGCCCACAACATCCGCAGCGCCTCGCGCTTGATCGAAATGGGCGAAACCAGCTGTCTGGGACGCGCTCGACGAAGTCATCAAGGGCAAGTACGTCCTGTTGAACCGCGCACCGTCACTGCACCGCCTGAGCATCCAGGCCTTCCAGCCGGTACTCATCGAAGGCCGCGCCATCCAGCTGCACCCGCTGGTCTGTAAGGGCTTCAACGCCGACTTCGACGGCGACCAGATGGCCGTCCACTTGCCGCTCAGCCGACAAGGCCCAGGCCGAAGCCCGCGACATCATGGCTGCCAACCGCAACCTGCTGAAGCCGGCCGACGGTTCGCCGATCCTGCACATTGAGCAGGATATCGTGCTTGGTTGTTACTACCTGACCTACGAGCGGCCGGGTAGTGATCCCGATAAGGTCGCCTCGTTCTCCAGCCTCGAACGAAGCCCTCATGGCGCTCGATAACGGCACGGTCACTCTGCAGAGCCACGTGCGCGTGCCGTTCCGCGGCGAAATCCACGACACCACGCTCGGCCGGCTGCTCTTCAACGAAATTTTCCCAGAAGACTTCCCCTTGCAGGACGAGACCATGACCAAGAAGCGTCTGCAGACAGGTCATGGCCGACGTCTATGCCAAATACGGCCAGGAAAAGACTGCCGAAATCGCCGACGACCTGAAAGACCTGGGTTTCCACTACGCTACCATTTCCGGCCTGTCCATGGGCATGGGCGACTTCGATCCGATTAAGGGCATGGACGAGCTGTCTTGATGAGGGCGAAGAACGCTCGGCTGCCATTTCGCGACCAGTACGAAGAAGGTTTCATTACCGACGACGAGCGCCACCGCCTGATAGTCGACAACTGGACCAAGGTTGAAACCACCGTTCAGGACATGCTATCCGAACAGATGGTCGGCCAGGACTCCTCGATGGCTATCGCCATCAACTCCGGTGCCCGCGGTAACATCTCCCAGCTGAAGAACGCCGTCGGTATGCTCGGCGTGCTGCAAGATGCTGGCGGCAACGTCATCGAGCTGCCTGTCAAGTCCGGTTACATACAGGGCTTGAGCCCGCTGGAATACTTCACCGGTACCCGTGGTACCCGCAAAGCGCTGATTGACATCGCGCTCAAGACCGCCGACGCTGGCTATCTGACTCGTCGCCTGGTTGATGTTTCGCAAGATGTCTTCACCGTTGAATGATGACACCAGCGACCCAGGCTTCGCCATGCTGCGGACTGACGCCGAAGACATCGGCGTATCCTACGCTTCGCGCCTGACCGGCCGCTTTGCCGCCGAAACAGTCAAGGGTTACACTGAAGAAAGGCCAGCTCATCGACGCCGAAGTCGCGGCCAAGATCGAAGCCGACGAGAAGCTCGACGGCGTCAAGATCATGAGCGCGTCTCAGCTGCAGCAACGTCCGCGGCGTATCCCAGAAATCTTACGGTGTCGACCCGGCAACCGGCGAACTGGTGGCCGACAACCACCCGATCGGCGTCATCGCCGCCCAGAGTATCGGTGAGCCTGGCACCCAGCTGTCGCTGGACTCCAAGCACCGTTCCGGTGGCGCCATTGCCGACGATACCGCCCAGGGCCTTAGCCGTATTGAAGAGCTCTTCGAAGTCCGTGCACCAAAGGGCCAGGCTTACCTGACGGAAATTGCCGGCACCGCCAACGCTTGGGAAGAAGGCGACCATTACGTCGTACAGGTGACAGCCGACGACAAAGCAGAAGGTTACGCTGGAACTTGGCGAACGCAAAGCCACAGATTAAGAGTGGCGCTGAAGTAGTCGGCCGGCGACGTCGTGGCCGCGCTGGAAGACGCTTCAGAACCCCTGATCGCGCCGATGGCCGGCAAGGCTCAGGTTACCAACAAGGCCGTCGTCATCACGCCGACCAGGCAGAGCGTGGTGCGCTACGAAATCCCCGGCTTCAAACAGCTGCTGATCAAGGACGGCGACAAAGTCGTGGCCGGCCAGCGCCTGACCAACGGTTCGATCAACCTGCACGATCTGATGCGCCTGCAGGGCGTGGAAGCCACCCAGCGCTACATCATGAACGAGATCCTGAAGATCTTCGCCGGCCAGGGCCAGAACATCGCCGACAAGCACCTGGAGATCATCGTCCGCCAGATGTTCAGCCGCGTCCAGATCGAAGAAGCAGGCGACAGCGAGTTCGTGACCGGTGACATCGTCAGCAAGCTGGCGGTGGTCGAAGCCAACGAAGCCCTGGTAGCCGCCAAGAAGAAGCCGGCCAAGCCTGTCCAGCTGCTGCTCGGCATCACCAAGGCATCCTGAGCACCGATTCGTTCCTGAGCGCCGCTTCGTTCCAGGACACCACCCGCGTCCTGATCGCCGCCGCTACCTCGCGGCAAGGTAGACAAGCTCTACGGCCTGAAAGAGAACGTCATCCTGGGCCGCAAGATCCCGGTCGGCACCGGCGCCATAGACGAAGACGACGAGGAGGACGAACTGGCCGCCGAAGCTAATACTGTCATGGGTCATTCTGGAGCTGCATCGGCGGAACCTGAAGCCTAGGGGTAAATGCAATTAGGTCTTGACGGCCAATACTTATGGCCCCTATTCCGGACACACCTTAAAGTGATGCAAAAAGTATGATTTATTCATACTAAGTACATCACCTTAAACATAGACCAAATCGGAGGGTGATAGTCTATTGCGCAAGCCGCCTTCATCTGTTACAATTCATAGACTAAATTTAAGCATCCGAGCCAGGGAGCCGGCATACTCCCCGCAGCAGATAGATCGCAATCCGAATAGGAGCGTTAATGCCAACAATCAACCAGTTAGTGCGCAAGCCGCGCAAGAAGGTGACAGGCAAGACCAAGTCGCCGGCTCTGCAGCGCGTAACTAATAACCTGAAGACCACGCAACTACGAGAAGCCAGCGCCGTTCAAGCGCGGCGTTTGCGTGAAGGTCACCACCAAGACGCCGAAGAAGCCTAACTCGGCGCTTCGTAAAGTCGCCCGCGTCCGCCTTAGCAACGGCCACGAAGTCTGGGCTTACATCGGCGGCGAAGGCCACAACCTGCAGGAGCACGCCGTAGTCCTGGTCCGCGGCGGCCGCGTCAAGGATCTTCCCGGCGTACGCTATCACATAGTCCGTGGCTCCTCGACCTCCAGGGTGTCAGCGACCGCAAACAGGGCCGCAGCAAGTACGGCACCAAGAAAGGCGGCAAGTAATGCCGCGTAAGAAAACCAAATCGCTCATCCGCGACATCCCGGCCGACCGCGTCTACAACAGCGTGCCCGTCCAGCGCTTGATCAACCGCGTTATGCTCAACGGCAAGAAGCAGGTCGCCGAGCGCCTGGTCTACGGCGGCATGGAAAAAGCCGCCAAGAAGCTCAAGGTCGACAACCCGCTGGACGTCTTTGAGCAGGCTATGAAGAACGTCCAGCCGCACTGGAAACCCGCTCCCGCCGTGTCGGCGGTGCTAACTACCAGATTCCGTTTGAAGTCAAAGGCCAGCGCCAGCGTCACCTGACCACCATGTGGTTCGTGGCCGCCGCCCGCGCCCGCAAAGGCATGAGCATGCAGGACCGCATCGCCGCCGAGCTGGTCGATGCCTACAACAGCCAAGGTGCGGCCGTTAAGAAGCGCGAAGACGCGCACAAGATGGCCGATGCCAACCGCGCCTTCGCCCACTTCGCGAGGAGCTGAATACTATGGGATTATTTGCAGCCAGAGCTAGCAGTATAGAATCCGTGTCAACTCAAGTGGAGTTGCATGAATCTGATCCAAATGAGAATCCCTTAAGTACAATGAGCATTGGCTTTAAGCCATTACCGTTGTTTCTTCGTGAAAAGTCTTTCAAGCTTTTAAGAGACGTCAAGGGTTCTGATAGGAAAGTTGTAGGAGGTGTATTTTCAAACATAGCCTATAATCCGGTTAGCGAAGATGCAGGTTTTGGTATAGCAAGTGTTGCATTACCTATTCGCAGGGCTACTATTGGTGAAATTGTGGCAGTCGCAGCTTCTGAACTTTCCGGATATACTGAAGAAGATTTTTGTACGATAGCTATCGCAAAAGCGGTCTATAACTATACTAATTCTGCTGAAACTAGCCCAGAAGAGCAAGAATACATTGATCAATACGCACGGATGGCAGCAGAGAGATCTGAACAATCCCGCAAGGCTTTAAACGATGCTGTGGAGGGGGATGCGCCCCTTCCATTTGCTTTGCCGCCAGGTGAAGGATAAATATGGCGACTAAGAAAACAGCAATGGACAAGATCCGTAACATCGGTATTATCGCCCACATTGACGCCGGTAAAACCACTACTACCGAAGGTATTTTGTACCGCACCGGCCTGAAGCACAAGATCGGCGCCGTGCACGAAGGCGAAACCACGACCGACTGGATGGCCCAGGAGCGCGAACGCGGCATCACCATCGTAGCCGCCGCTGTGACCTGCTACTGGAAAGACCACCAGATCAACATCATCGACACCCCCGGCCACATCGACTTCACCGTCGAAGTGGAGCGTTCATTGCGCGTGCTCGACGGCGCCGTGGTCGTGTTCGACGGCAAGATGGGCGTGGAAAGCCAGTCCGAGACCGTTTGGCGCCAGGCCGACAAGTACGGCGTACCGCGCTATCTGTTTCATCAACAAGATCAACCAGACCGGCGGCGACTTCTACAAATCTCTGGACACCATCCACGCCCGCCTTAGCAAGCACGCCTTCCCGATCCACCTGCCAATCGGCTTCGAGCAGATCCATCAACGGCATCGTCGACCTGGTCAGCATGAAGGCTTACACCTACAAAGAGTTCACCGACCACGAGCTGGTCGAAGGCGAAATCCCCGCCGACATGATGGACAAGGCCAAGAAATACCGCTCACTGCTGATTGAAAACGCCGTCGCCGAAGACGAAAAGATGCTCGAAAAATACTTCGAAGTTGGCGAAGAGGGCCTGAGTGAGGACGAAATCAAGCACGCTATCCGCACGCTGTGCTGACCGGCAAGTTCTTCGCTGTAACCGGCGGTGATGGCCGCGGCGTTATCGTCGAGAAGGTGCTCGACATGGTCAACGACCTGCTGCCTAGCCCGGAGGACCGCGGCACCACCTGGGGTACGCACCCCAAGACCGGCGACGAGATTGAGCGCAAGCCCGACGAAGCCCAGCCGTTCGCCGGCACTGGCATTCAAGATCGCCACCGACCCTTTCGTCGGTAAATTAGCATATTTCCGGGTCTATTCCGGCAAAATCAAGGCCGGCAGCTACGTGCTGAACAGTTCCACCGGCGAGAAAGAGCGCGTGGGCCGGATTGTCCGCATGCAGGCCGACAAGCGCGAAGACGTGGACGAAGTCGACGCCGGCGACATCGCCGCTATCGTAGGCCTGAAGGGCACCACCACCGGCAATACCCTGTGCGACCAGAACAACCCAATCGTGCTGGAGAGCATCACCTTCCCGGAGCCGCCGGTATCCATCGCCATCGAGCCGAAGACCAAGGCCGACCAAGAAAAGATGAGCCTGGCCCTGCAGCGCCTGGCCGAAGAAGACCCGACCTTCCGCATACACGTGGACGATGAGACCGGCCAGACCATCATCAGCGGCATGGGCGAGCTGCACCTGGAAATACTCGTCGACCGCATGAAGCGCGAGTTCAAGGTCGAGGCCAACATCGGCCAACCGCAGGTTGCTTACCGCGAAACTATCCGCAAAGATGGCGTAGAAGTCCAGGGCAAGTTCGTCCGCCAATCCGGCGGCCGCGGCCAGTACGGCGACGTCTGGCTGCGCCTGAGCCAGAACGAGGCAGGCAAGGGCTTTGAGTTCATCAACTCCATCAAGGGCGGCGTGGTGCCGCAGTGAATACATCAAGCCGGTCCAACAGGGCATCGAAGAAGCCATGGGTAACGGCGTCATCGCCGGCTACCCTGTGGTCGACATCAAGGCCGAGCTCTACGACGGCTCCTACCACGAAGTCGACTCTCAGCGAAATGGCGTTCAAGATCGCCGGCTCCATGGCGCTGCAAGCCGGCGTCAAAAAGGCCAACCCGGTCCTGCTTGAGCCGGTCATGAAGGTCGTAGTCGTCACGCCGGAGGAATTCATGGGCGACGTCATTGGCGACCTGAACTCCAAGCGTGGCCGTATCGAATCGATGGAAGACCTGACTCCTGGCATCAAGGAAATAACCGCTTTCGTACCGCTAGGTGAAATGTTCGGCTACACCACTAACCTGCGCAGTTCCACCCAGGGCCGCGCCAGCTCAGTCCATGGAGCTCGACCACTACGCCGACGTGCCGACTCATGTAGCCGAAGCCATCATCGCCAAAAATAGCAAGTGATTGTATAATCCTTAAATATCATCATTTAGGGAGCATGGTCGCATGGGTCAGAACCAACCCACTCCTGGTCCGGATCAGGATGTAATCATAGCCAGGACTTTCGAGCCTCTGGTTGCAAGGTCCGAAGACGCTGGTTTTTCCGCGTATGTATTTGCAATTAGGGAGCCTAGTGAACGATGGGCCGCTTACGTGGCCTGCAGGTCCTTGTCGCCGGATCAGCAGCAAGTTCCCGGACTTGATGGGCGGTCCGGCACGCTCGTCCAAGGGGTATTTGAGTTAAGAGAGCCGGAGGATACGCAACATCCTGCCATACCTGTGGTATACGAGAAATTCATTGATTCGGCCCTGGATGTCCTTGGCGCTAGAGTACGGTTTGCCCGTTGGCGTGCCTCCAGCAAGGTGGTAGATTTGCTCAAAGGCTCGGAGGCAAGAGACGAAGCCTTGTTCATAGGATTGATGTCGCCGCTCCCCGGCGCTTTACAAACTCCTTGATATCAGGTACTATACTTCGGTAACTTGTGTGGGTTCTATTATTCCTATGCAAAACAATTAATATAAGCCAACCCATCATCTAAGGAGCAATAACAAATGGCAGAGCAATTCGATCGAAGCAAACCGCACATTAACGTCGGCACCATGGGTCACGTAGACCATGGCAAGACCACTCTGACCGCAGCTATCACCGCCGTCCTGGCCAAGAAGCTACCTAGCAGCGTCAATAAACCAATTAAATATGATGAAATTGACAACGCGCCAGAGGAAAAGTCGCGCGGTATCACCATCGCTACTTCGCACCAGGAGTACGAGTCCGAAAAGCGCCACTACGCGCACGTCGACATGCCTGGCCACGCCGACTACGTGAAGAACATGATTACCGGCGCAGCCCAGATTGACGGCGCTATTTTGGTCGTGGGCGCTAACGACGGCCCTATGCCTCAGACCCGCGAGCACGTTCTCCTTGCCCGCCAGGTCGGCGTTCCCAAGATCGTAGTTTTCCTGAACAAGATGGACCTGGCTGACCCTGAGTTGGTTGATCTGGTCGAGGAAGAAATCCGCGAACTTCTGGAAAAGAATGGCTACGACAAGGATGCTCCGATCATCCGAGGCTCGGCTACCAAGGCCTTGGAAGGCGACGCCGAGAACGAAGATGAGATCATGGAGCTCGTAAAAGCTCTGGACGACTTCATCCCCGAGCCCAAGCGCGAACTGGACAAGCCGTTCCTGATGCCCATCGAAGACGTGTTCTCCATCAAGGGCCGTGGCACCGTCGCCACCGGCCGTGTCGAGACTGGCATCGTAAAGGTGAACGAAGAAGTAGAAATCGTCGGCATCCGCCCCACCAAGAAGACTGTCGTGACCGGCGTAGAGATGTTCAAGAAGAACCTGGACCAGGGCCAGGCCGGCGACAACGTCGGTATTCTGCTGCGCGGTATTGAGCGCGATGACATCGAGCGCGGCCAGGTCTTGTCTAAGCCCGGCACCATCACTCCGCACACCGAATTCGACAGCGAAGTCTACATCCTGACCAAAGAAGAAGGCGGCCGCCATACCCCGTTCTTCAAGGGCTACAAGCCTCAGTTCTACTTCCGGACCACCGACGTTACCGGCGAAGTCGAACTTCCCAAGGACAAAGAAATGGTCATGCCCGGTGACACTGTGACCTTCAAGGTCAAGCTGCTCGCCCCGATTGCCATGGAACAAGGATTGCGCTTCGCCATCCGCGAAGGCGGCCGTACCGTCGGCGCCGGCGTTGTAACCAAGATCATCAAGTAAGAACGCCTCTTGATTAATAGGAGCCCCATGAGGGCTCCTTAATCTTTTAATTAATATGAAAAGAACCCAAACACCCGTCTTTGAAGTTAACTTTGGTCATCAAAATGACGAAGACTCTGACATGACCGTGCTTGCTACTTACGTGATATACGGACTCGTACAAAGCGAGACCACTCGACACGAACGAATCTCTAAGATTACTGATAGATTGGCTTTGCCTGAAGGCGCCGATGATTTCAGGATTGGCCAACGTTTGGAGACTAATGCGGCGGCTGACTATAGGACCGTACTGCGGGTGGTTACCGACCTGGGCATAGTAGCCGACCTGGTCGAACCGGCTACGGCTGCCAAGGAAGAACCGGCAACAACCTCTGCTCTTCCGGCAGGCTTGGGCGAGCCTATTCCGTTATTTCCGGTTCAGAGCCTCTTCCAGCAGGCGTGAGCGTTTTATACCGATTCAGAACCTTGACTCGGCAGACTTTTCGCATTAAATAAAGCTTAATTTGTTTGCGGGTCAGCAACAGAGTGCCTTATAATAAGCGGCACTATGGGTTTGAGTTTTGACGATCTGCAGAATATACGTGCGATTATGCGCGAAGAATTAAATCCGCTGGAAGACCGGGTCGAGACTCTGGAAAACGACGTCAAAGACATCTATTTCATGATAAGCGACATGCGGAAGGAAATGAATGGTATGCAGAGAGACCTGCGCACTGTAAAGAGACTGGTCAAAGCATAGTACTTGTTGTAAAATGCAACTCATAAGATAACTCTGCTGATTAAAAGTCGCTTTTGCAAGATAGAGGGATGTTACAGCAGGTCGGCCCAAGCGGCCGGGAAGGAATAACACCTATGGCTGACGCCAAAACACCTACCAAAGCGCCCGGAACCCCGGACGGTAAACAGCGGATACGCATCCGTCTTAAGGCTTACGACCACAAGGTAATCGATCAGGCCGCCAAACAGATTATCGATACTGCTCTGCGCACCGGCGCCAGCTTGGCCGGCCCGATTCCTCTGCCCACCCGGCGCAGCACTTTCACGGTAGTCAAGAGTCCGCACGTATACAAGAAAGGCCGTGAACAGTTCGAGATGAGGGTGCATAAGCGCCTCATAGACGTATTTGAGCCTACGCCCAAGACAATCGACAGCCTGATGAACCTGTCCCTGCCGGCTGGCTGCGACGTAGAAATCAAGATGTAGCCCGAATCATCTGTATAATTTGCAACACGTTGACAGAGGTAATGAAGGCGTGGTACTCTGTTATGGTATCTGAGTAAACTGTTACTTGGTTCACGCAAGCAGGTCTGCCTATAACAGGGGTAGAAACCGCTCGAGGCCAGGTATTTTTATGTCAGCCCTTAGCTACAATCTAAACGTAAATAATATCTGAAGGAACAGATGAAGGCATTAATTACCCGAAAACTTGGTATGACTTCCGCGGTCGCGGACGATGGCGCGGTGCAGGCCGTTACTTTGCTTGCCGTGGGCGAACATACCGTCCTCCATCACAAGACCACGGATAAAGACGGTTATACGGCAGTGCAGGTGGGTATGGGTACGGCCAAGAAGCCCGGCAAGTCGCTCATCGGCCACGTCAAGGCCGCCAAGGTAACACCGAAAATTATCCGCGAGTTCCGCATGGACGAAATTCCTGAAGACCTGAACGTCGGCAGCAAAATCAGCGCCGACGTTTTTAGTGTGGGCGACATCGTGCATGTGACCGGCCTGAGCAAGGGCAAGGGCTGGGCCGGAACCATCCGCCGCCATAATTTCCATCGCCAGCGCCAAACCCACGGCGCCAAAGGCAGCACCCGCCGCCCGGGGTCCATAGGCTCGATGTATCCCCAGAAAATCTTCAAGGGCAAGAAGATGGCCGGACAGCTCGGTCACGACCAAGTCACCGTTCGCAACCTGAAAGTTGCCTTGGTCGATACCGAACTCGGCGTCATCGGCGTAACGGGCGCCGTACCCGGCCCCAGCAAAAGCGTGGTACTAGTGAAAGGAGCCGAGTGATGGCTGTAGCTTCAGCGCAAGCGTATACCAAAGCCGGCACCAAGGCCACTGCGCCCGCCAAGCTTAACCAGGCCGTCTTCGGCGCGGCTCCCGATAATCATGAACTGATCAAGGCCGCTTATATTATGTATATGGCCAACGGCCGCGATAACCTTGCCGTGACCAAGACGCGCGGGCTGGTTCGCGGGGGCGGCCGCAAACCCTGGAAGCAGAAAGGTACCGGACGTGCTCGTTTCGGCTCTTCGCGCGTGCCCATATGGCGCGGCGGCGGCATCACTTTCGGTCCGACGGGCCGCGAGAATTATGCGAAGCAGATGAACACCAAGGCCCGTAAGCTAGCCGTACGCCAGGCGTTGAGTCTGGCGGCTGGCGCTGGCAAGGTCATAGTCCTGGAAGATGTAATTTCCAAAGACGGCAAGACGGCCGGACTGGCCAAGCTCCTGGCCAAGGTAGGCGCCGAAGGCTCGGTGATTATAGTGGTGGACAGTAAATCCGACATGCTCGTACGCGCCTGTGGCAACCTCCGCGGCGTCAAGCTTGTCGGCAGCCACTACGTCAACGTGTATGACGTTATGAATGCCGACAAGATCGTCTTCAGCAAAGCGGCCCTGGATGCCGTGACTGAACGTCTGAGCAAGGATGGCAAACGATGAATAAAGACGTAGCCCTGATGCCCAGGCTTAACGAGAAGACTTACGGGCTGGCTGCCAAGCGGGTCTACGTATTCGACGTTGACCGCGCCGTCAACAAGCACAGCATCGCCCGGGCCGTAGAATCGCAGTTCGAGGTCAAGGTCGCCGCAGTGAATACGGCCAACATCGCGGGCAAGCCCAAGCGCGTCATTAGCGTCAGTGGCAAACGGATGAAGAATTCTGACGGCAGCCGCAACGACTTCAAGAAAGCCTATGTGACCCTGGAAGAAGGCCATGGCCTGCCGTTCTTTGACGCTATAGAGGAAGAAGAACAGAAGGAGCAGGCTGCCCAGGAGAAATTCGACAAAGCTGCCGCAAAACAGGCCGAAAAAGAAGAGAAAGCTGCCGCGAAGACTTCCAAGCCTGGTAAGTCCGAAGCCAAGGCCCAGGCGGACAAGCCTGCCGCCAAGCCCGAAAAACCGGCGAAGAAGTCTGCCGCTAAGAAACCGGCCTCCAAAGAAACGGCAAAGACTACTGAACCTGAACCCGCCGAAAAGACTGAGGAGAAGCCAGAAGGCCGTTATAAGCGTCTGGCTGCATGGCGAGGTTTCCGTCTGCGCAAGAAGAACAAGGGGGATAAGTAATGGCTGTCAAACCATACAATCCGATTACGCCGGGCCGGCGCGGCATGACCACGCAGGACTTCGACAGCATAACCACCAAGAAACCGCTGCGCTCCCTTCTGGTGCCTAAGCGCCGCGGCAACGGCCGCAACAACCAGGGCCGCATCACCACGCGCCACAAGGGCGGCGGCGCCAAGAAGTTCTATCGCATCGTCAACTTCAAGCTGGCTCCCGGCGTGAGTGCCGTGATTGAGCACATAGAATATGATCCTAACCGCAGCGCGCGCATCGCGCGCATCAAGGAAAAGAGCGGCACTTACCATTACATATTGGCGGCGCAGGGCATGAAGGTCGGGCAGACCGTTAAAAGCGGCGAAGAAATCGCCATCGAAGCCGGAAACCGCTTGAAACTGAAGGATATCCCCGTAGGCAGTATCATACATGCCGTCGAGATCAAGCCTGGCCGCGGCGCTCAGGCGGTACGCAGCGCGGGCAACGGCGCCCAGCTCATGGGCATTGATAATGGTTATGCCCAGGTCCGACTACCCAGCGGCGAAGTACGCCTAATCAACGAGAACTGCATGGCATCAATAGGCGCCATCGGCAATGAACAGCACCAGAACGTCAAGGTAGGCAAAGCCGGCCGTAGCCGGCACAAGGGCATCCGCCCGACGGTGCGCGGCGTAGTCATGAATGCCGCCGACCACCCGCACGGCGGCGGCGACGGCGGACGCCACGGCATGGGCAAGCCGCCGCGTACGCCTTGGGGCCAAAGACCCTGGGTTACAAGACCCGCAGGCGCAAATCCACCAATAAATTTATCGTGCGCAGCCGCCACCAAGGAAAGAGGAGATAAGTATGAGTTTATCCATTTGGCACGAACTGGACCATCCGACACACCCAATTATTGACGGCGGCGGTGTAGAAACTGCAATTCTAGAAGGCGCACGAATAGGTGCTTCATGGGGCCAGGCTTACGGCGGTATATCTTATTTGGATGTTATGGGCATGGAACTGCGCGATGAAGACAGATTTAAGCCAACTAGCGACGAGCGTGATTACTTCGCCGGTTATGCAATTGGCGTAAGGGCGGGAATATCGGAGCTTGATGTACGTACACCGGACAGCGCAGGTTTTTATATGAGTGGTAGGGAAATGGACGCTCTTAGGAATGCTAGACCTTTGGGTAAACGCATCCATGCCGAGCAGGACGACCGATACCCGTCATCTTACCCAGAGATACTGAGGGCTGTTGTTTTTCGAGCGCTACAAACCGGAAGCTTAACGACTCCTGAGCGCCTAACACTAGCTAAACCAGAAGATGCAGCATTTATCGGCATGGCTATAGGATTAAGATACGCTCAACTGAGTCCTCCTGAAGGACTTCAAGAAAGGGAGGCCGCATGAGCCGTTCGCTGAAAAAAGGGCCGTTCATAGATTTCAAGCTGGCCAAGAAAGTCAATGCGCTGGGCGATAACGACCGCACGATCATCAAAACCTGGGCGCGGGCCAGCACCGTCGCGCCGGAATTCGTCGGCAAGACCATTGCCGTGCATAACGGCAAGGTCCACGTGCCGGTTTTCATTACCGAAAATATGGTCGGCCACAAACTCGGCGAGTTCGCGCCTACCCGTAAGTTCCGCAGTCATGGCGGTAAATTAGCGAAAGGGGCCAGCTAAGATGGCAGTCAAAGCAGTCGCCAAAGGAGTTAAGCTGAGCCCTCGCAAGGTCGCGGTGGTCGCTGCCCTGGTGCGCGGCCGCAGCGTCGAAGACGCCCTGACCATCCTGGAGCACACGCCCCGCCGCAGCGCGGTCGCAGTAAGCAAGGCTATCAAGAGCGCGAAGGCTAACGCCGACCATAACCATAACTACAAACCGGCTACCCTTCAGATCACTGAGATTTCCGTCATGCCCGGTCCGCGCCTAAAGCGTTATCGTCCTGCAGCGTATGGCCGCGCCCTGCCTTTCCAACGCAAGACCTCGCATATCCGCGTAGTTGTAGACGGCGAGTACGCGAAGCCAGGAAACCGTCCAAGCCAACTGAAGAGCCGGCGAAGCAGCCTGCTAAGCCCGCTGAATCCGAAGCCAAGGCCCAGGAAAAGACCAAGGAGGCCAAGTAATGGGACAAAAAGTAAACCCGATTTCAATGCGACTGCAGGTCAATAAGGACTGGCGCAGCAAGTGGTTCGTGGCCAAGCGCGATTATGCTAAATTCCTGAAGGACGACCTGGCCGTACGCCGCCTCATCAAAGATAAGCTTGGCAGCCGCGCATCCATAAACAAGGTAGAAATCACGCGAACCCCCAACTTGGTCACGGTTAACATAGCTACGGCCAAGGCCGGCGTGGTTATCGGGCGCGGCGGCGCAGGCGCCACCGAGCTGAAGCAACAGATCGAAAAGATTTACGGAGGCACGCCGACCCGCATCAACATCGAAGAGGTCAAAAAACCGGATCTATATGCCAAGCTGGTCGCCGAGAACATCGCCCATCAGCTGGAACGGCGCATGAGCTTCCGCCGCGCTATCAAATCGACAGCCGCCGCTACCATGCGTGCTGGCGCCAAGGGAGTGCGCATCGAGGTATCCGGCCGTCTGAATGGCGCCGAGATGTCCCGCCGCGAAAAAGAAGTCGCAAGGTTCTGTACCCCTGCACACTATCCGTGCCGACATTGATTACGCGCAGGTCAACGCCAAGACCGTCGCCGGTATCATCGGCGTAAAGGTTTGGATTTATAAGGGGGAGGTCCAGTAATGTTACTGCCGAACCGCATGAAGCACCGCAAGGTGCGCAAAGGCCGGATCCGCGGCGTTGCCATTTCGGGCAACTACATCGCTTTCGGCGATTACGCCTTGCAGGCCCAGGGCCAGCAGCGGATTACGTCGCGTCAGATCGAGTCCGCGCGCCAGGCAATGACCCGCTACATCAAGCGCGGTGGTAAGATCTGGATTCGCATCTTCCCGCACACCCCGGTTAGCCGCAAGCCGCAAGACGTCAAGATGGGCAGCGGCAAGGGCAACCCGGAATTTTACGTGGCGAAGGTACGCCCCGGCACCATCATGTTCGAAATGCAAGGCGTTTCCGAAGAAATGGCCCGCGAGGCCATGCGCCTGGCGGCGCATAAGCTTCCCGTGAAGACCAAATTCCTGAAAAGGGAGGAGGCTTGAGTTATGAAGGTTGCCGATATGCGTAAACTGCCAACTGCCGAATTGGCCAAAGAGAGCACCAAGATGCGCGACGAAATAGCCGAGCTTAAACGCCGCCTGCATCTGGGCGAAATTCAGAACGTACGCGTAATCCGTAACAAGCGCAAGGACTTGGCGCGCATGCTTACCGTGCTCAGCGAAGCTTTGATGAAGGAGGCTAACTGATGGCTAAGGCAACTCATAGGTACCGTATCTTCCAGCAAAGGCGACAAGACCATAGTGGTTACCGTCCAGACCCGCAAGACGCATCCGCTTTATCGCAAGCAGTACACGGTGAGCAAGAAGTTCATGGCGCACGATGAAAAGAACGAGGCTGAGGTTGGCGACAAAGTGGCCATCGTGGAGACACGGCCGGTCAGCCGCCGCAAGCATCATAAGCTGGATCGCATTATAGAGAAGCCGGCCCTGCGCGCCGATTCGCTGGCTGTCACGAAGTCCGACGAGCCGGAACGTCCTGCCACAAAGGGCAAGGCCAAGGACGAAGAGGCCGAGGAGGCCAAGTCATGATTCAGCAGGAAAGCCGCCTCTTGGTCTGTGACAACAGCGGTGCTCGCGAGATATTGTGTATCCGCGTACTCGGTGGCACCCGCCATCGCTATGCGCGCGTCGGCGATATTATCGTCGCTACCGTCAAGCAGGCCAGCCCTAACGGCGCGGTCAAGAAGAAGAGCGTGGTGCGCGCCGTAGTCGTCCGTACCAGGAACACCATCCACCGCAAGGACGGATCGACGATCAAGTTTGATGACAACGCCGCAGTAGTCATAGGCGATGATAACCTGCCGCGGGCCACCCGCATATTCGGCCCGGTTCCCCGCGAACTGCGCGACCAAGGCTACGCCAAGATAGTTTCACTTGCACCGGAGGTCCTATGATGAAGATACGTCTGAAAAAAGGCGATACCGTAGTGGTGCGTTCGGGCAAGTACAGCGGCAAGACCGGCAAGGTCACGGCCACGCATCCGCGCGAGAACAAAGTGACCGTCGAAGGGATTAACATAGTGAAAAAGCACGTGAAGCCTAACCAGCAGCACCCGCAGGGCGCGATTGTCGAAATCACTAAGCCCATCTGGGTAAGCAAGGTTGGCATAATGGAGCCCGCGTCCAAGAAAGCCAGTCGTATCGGCTACCAAGTAGACAAGGATGGCAAAAAGACCCGCGTGTTCAAGAAGAGCGGAAAGGAGATCAAGTGATGGCTGCTTCACCCGCCACCGATAATGCTCCGGCTCCGGCCCAGACCGCCAAGGCGCCGAAGCAAAGCGGTACCGGCGCCCGCTTGCGCGCGCTCTACAATGACAAACTGGCCAAGGAATTACAAAAAGATCTTGGGCTGAAGAATCTGCATGAGGTTCCGCGTTTGGAGAAGATAGTCGTGAACGCCGGCCTGGGCCGGGCCAAGGACGACAAGAAGCTCATGGAGTCTGCTGCCAATACCCTGCGCAAAAGTAACCGGGCAGCAGCCCATCCAGACCGTGGCCAAGAATTCCATCGCCGGATTCAAACTGCGCGAGGGCAATAAGATCGGCCTGAAGGTCACGCTCAGGGGCGAGCGCATGTATGAGTTCACCGACCGGGTGATCGCTACTCGTACTGCCCCGCCTGCGCGACTTCCACGGTGTAAGTACCAAGGCATTCGACCGGCAAGGCAACTACAGTCTGGGCTTCACCGACCAATCGGTCTTCCCGGAACTGAGTTTCGAAGAAACCACCACTGTACATGGCCTGCAGGCCGTATTTGTAATTAACGCTAAGCAACCGGAACACGCCCGCGCTTTGCTCGAGAAGTTCGGTATGCCGTTCCAGAAAGGAGACAAGTAATGGCTAAGAAATCAATCGTGGCGCGAGACGCCAAACGGATCAAGATGATCGATAAATACGCTGCCAAGCGCAAGGAGCTGAAGGAGCTCGGCGACCAGGAAGGTCTGGCGAATCTGCCGCGCAATTCGTCGCCGACCCGGCGCACCAACCGCTGTGTCGAAACCGGCCGTTCACGCTCGTTACATGCGCCAGTTCGGCTTGAGCCGTCTGAGTTTCCGCGAGCATGCCGTAAAGGGCGAAATACCCGGAGTAACGAAGTCGAGTTGGTAGGAGGATATATGAGTAGCACCACCACTGATCCAATAGCTGACATGCTGACCCGCATCCGCAACGCCATCGCCGTGCGTAAGGTAGAGGTGAGCTTGCCGCATTCCCAGATCAAAGAATCAGTCGCCCGTCTGCTGCAGGAGAACAACTTCGTAGACGCAGTTTCCATCAGCGACGCTCCGGTTGGCAAGACTCTGACCGTGAAGATCAACGACGAGGTCAGGCAACGCGCGCATAACTGAAATCGTGCGCATGAGCAAACCGGGCCGCCGGCACTATGTCAACGCCCGGGAAATCCCCGTGGTAAAGCGCGGCCGCGGCGTGATTATACTCTCTACATCCAAGGGCGTTATGACCGGACAGCAGGCCAGGGACGAACATGTGGGCGGCGAATTAATCTGTAAGGTCTATTAAGGAAGGTAAAGAAAGACAATGAGCCGAGTAGGAAAACTGCCGATTCCCGTCCCCAGCGGCGTGACAATCACTATCGACCCGTCCGAGATTACCGTAACGGGCAGCAAGGGGGCGCTGAAACAGTCGGCCATGCCTGGAATTACCGTAGAGCAGAAGGGCGGCGAAGTGATAGTTACCCGTGCTGACGATCAGCCGAAGACACGCGCCAAACATGGGCTTATGCGGGCTCTGCTGAGCAATATGGTGACCGGAGTGAGCGAAGGTTTCACCAAGAAACTCGAGATTAACGGCGTGGGTTACCGCGTGGCCGCACAGGGAGCCGATCTCAAACTGAACATAGGCCTGTCGCATGACGTCATTTATAAGATACCGCCAGGCGTGACAGCCGCCGTGGAGCAGAACAAGATAACCGTGAGCGGCATCAGCCGCCAGCAGGTCGGCCAGGTAGCCGCCGAGATTCGCTCGCTCAAGAAGCCCGAACCCTATAAAGGCAAGGGCATCAAATATGAAGGTGAACGTATCCTGCGCAAGTCAGGCAAATCCGGCAAGGAGAAACAGGCATGAGCAAGCAGTTAGCCCATAAGTTGCATAACCGGACCCAACGCCGGCGTCGCATCCGCTCCGTAGTAAGCGGCAGCGCTGAGCGTCCGCGTCTGCACGTGTTCGTCAGCAACCTGCACGTCACTGCCCAGCTGATCGACGACGTCTCCGGCAAGACCATCGCGTACGCGACCACCGTGGGCCAGAAAGACCCGAAGGGAACCATGACCGAAAGGGCCGTATGGGTCGGCAACGAGATAGCCGCCAAAGCCAAGACTAAGAAAATTAAAGCTGTGGTTTTTGACAGGGGCGGCAAGTTGTATCATGGCCGCGTAGCGGCCCTGGCCGACGCAGCCCGTAAAGCAGGATTGGAGTTCTAATATGCCAGATACGAAACCTCAACAACGGCGCTCTAGGCGCCCCGAGATCCAACCGGAAGAGAAGCAGTTCGATGAGCGCACGCTGCACATCGACCGCGTGGCCCGCGTGGTAAAGGGCGGCCGGCGTTTCCGTTTCCGCGCGCTCGTGGTCGTCGGCGATCGCAAGCACAAGGTCGGCATAGGTTCGGCCAAGGGTACGGACGTTACCGCCGCAGTGAACAAGGCTACGGACGTGGCCAAGAAGAGTATGGTGGAAGTTTCGCTCTACAAAGGAACTTTGCCGCACGAGATCGAACAGAAGGTCAGCGGCGCCCACATCCTGCTGAAGCCTGCCAGTCCGGGTACCGGTCTGATAGCGGGCGGCGCCGTCCGCACAATCCTGGAAGTGGCGGGCGTCAAGAACGCGCTCAGCAAGTCCCTGGGCTCATCCAACAAGACGAACATAGCCTATGCCACCATCGCCGCTCTGGACAACTTGGTACCCGCCAGCAAATGGGTGACGACTTCAGCCAGCAAGGCCGCTAAGCCAGCCAAGAAACCCGCGAAGGAATCCGCTAAGAAGGCTGAATCATGAAATATCACGAACTGCAGACCGCTTCTCCGAGGGTACGCAAACGCGTCGGCCGCGGCATCGCCGCCGGCAAAGGCAAGACGGCCGGACGCGGCACCAAGGGCCAGAAAGCCCGCGCCGGATCAAGCGCCAAGCCGGGCTTTGCCGGCGGCTCCAATCCTCTGATGAAAAAACTGCCCAAGCTGCCCGGTTTCCACAGCCATCGTTTTCCTGCCGAGAACGTCTACACAGGCCAGCTTGAACAGTTCGGAGGCAAGATCGTCGACGCCAAAGTTTTGGCAGAGTCCGGCATAATCAGCCATCCCTACGTCAAGGCCAAGCTCATAGTCAAGGGCGGCCTCACCAAAAAAGTTACCGTCAAACTACCATCTGCCAGCGAAGCGGCTATAGCAGTAGTCCAGAAGGCCGGCGGCAGTTTCGAAAAGACCGCCCGGCTGGCTCGTCCGAAGTCCTCCGGCAACAAAAAGTCCAAAGACGCTTAACGAGCAGTTCCATGCATGCTAATCCAGCCATGTCCGATTATTATAATAATTTTTATAATAATCGGAAGTACGAGAAGCAAAGGTGTAGGGCGAAACCCTCCGTTGTGCTGACAATTATTTCTGTGCTTTAATTAATAGACATGATAAGAGAGACAAACCAGCTGTGAACTGGAAAATCATCGCCAAGTCGCTAGGACACAAGGATATGCGGGGACGACTGCTGGTGGTTCTAGGCATCCTGTTGGTCTTCCGCATTCTGGCCCACATCCCGGTGCCCATCGGCAATGCCCAGACCTTGCACCAGGTACTGCAGAACCTGTTCAACTCCAGCAATACGCCGCAGCTGCTTAGCTTCATTAACGTGCTGTCCGGCGGCGCGCTGGCTAACTTCTCTATAATGATCGCGGGCCTGGGGCCGTACATAAACGCCTCCATCATCATGCAGCTGCTCACCAAAGCAGTCCCGCAGCTGGAAGCCCTGCACAAAGAAGGCGAGTTCGGACAGAAAAAGATCAACCAGTACACGCGTATGCTTACCTTGCCGCTGGCCATCATCCAGTCCATCGGCTCAATCTACCTTATACGGCAGGCCGCTCAATCAATCGGCGGCATCGGTGACATCACGGCGAACACCTCGCCAATGCAATGGATCCTGATGGTCGCGGCGTTGACCGGCGGCTCGATGCTGCTGATGTGGCTGGGCGAACTGGTGACCGAGCAGAGCGTCGGCAACGGTATCTCGCTCATAATCACCGTGGGTATCGTCAGCCGCCTGCCCTCCAATCTGGGGGAAATCATCAGCACTGGAGCGGGTACCGCCAAGCATATGAGCGTTCTGGGCTACACCCTGCCCATCAGCAGGGGCGAGCTTATTTACGCCGGTATAATCCTGGCGGCGGTGCTGTTAATAACGTGGCTTGTCGTGATGCTTAACGAGGCGGCGCGCAACCTGACCGTTAATTACGCCAAACGCGTGCAGGGCAACCGGGCGTATGGCGGCATCACCACGGTGCTTCCGGTCAAGCTCATAACCGCCGGCGTGGTTCCGATAATCTTCGCGGTGGCCTTCCTGAGCGTGCCGAGTTTCGCCGGCCAGCTGCTCAGCGGCAGCCACAACCCGCACTGGGCGCACCTCGGCCAGAATCTGGTTACCTGGTTCCAGTCGCCAACCGCCCAGACTTTCCAGACAGAAGGCCTCAAGGCCTACATATACCCGTTGACCTATTTCTTCCTGGTTTTCGTCTTCACCTTCTTCTATACCAGCATAACCTTTAACTCGCAGGAGATAGCCGAGAACCTGCACAAGCAGGGCGGCTTCATCGAGGGCGTACGCGGCGGCGACCGGACTGAAAAATACCTGTCCAAGATCGTCAACCGCCTGACGTTCTTCGGCGCTGTCAGCCTGGGCCTGCTGGCCGTAGTGCCGATCATCGGCCAGCGCTTCGTGCCGGTCAGCATCAGTATCGGCGGCACCAGCGTATTGATACTTGTTTCCGTTGCCCTACAGACCCTGCGTGCCGTGGAATCCCGCGCGCTGATGGTGACCTACGACCAATACTCCGAACCAGACTTCTTCTACGAACCCGGCGCACCTGCCGACGCCGGCACCGGCGGCCGCCGCCTACGTTTCAGCCAGCGCCTGCTGCGCCGCGGCAAACGGGACAAAAAATAGACTGAAGCCTACAAACCCATTCTAAGGAGTAATAAACGTGAATTTGCCCATAAACTACACAAAATTCACGCTAAATTGACAAAATAATGTGAATTTGGTACAATTAAAGCTATGTTGAACGAGAGCACTAAAGATAAAATCAAGACCCTGAAAAGGGAGTACGAGCGGCTTAAAAACGGCAAAGCGTCGCTGTTAAAGGTGCTGGCGGAGGCGGAACTGCCAGAGCTGGTCTACAACTCCAACGCCATAGAAAACTCCACGCTTACCCTTAAAGAAACCGAGCGCATCTTATTAGAGCTGGAAGTTGCCAGGAGGGTTTCGGTCCGTGAATTATTTGAGGCCAAGAATCTGGCGCGGGTTAATGAGTACCTGGACGCCAAGCCAAACTTGCCAGTAAGCGCTGACGCCATCCTGCTGTTGCACAAAATGCTGATCGGCGGCATTGACGACGGTATCGCCGGTCGTTTGCGCAAGCAGAATGAACATGTACGCGTCGGCACTCATATAGCGCCGGCGCCGGAACACGTGCCCCGCTTGCTGGAAAACTTACTGGACGATTATGCCAGCAGTCACGATCGTTATTTTTTGGAAAACATCGCTTATTTTCATTTGGAATTCGAGCGGATTCACCCGTTTTGCGACGGCAACGGCCGGATTGGCCGCGTGCTTATAAACCAGCAGTTGGCCCGCCTGGGTTACCCACCGTTGATTATCCGTAACAAGGGCAAGCGCAGCGACTACTATCCGTTGTTCCAGAAATTTGTCGACAACAAGGACTACAGCGGCATGGCTAACTTATTGGCCCTGGGCCTGCAAGAATCGCTTCACAAACGCCTGGCGTACCTGAAAGGCCTGGAAGTGGTAAAACTGACGGAATACGCCAAAGCGCGCCAGCTGGCTCCAAATGCCCAGCTCAATGCCGCCAAGCGCCAGACCATCCCGGCCTTCCGCGAAAAAGGCGCCTGGAAAATCGCCCAACAACCACCAAAGCGACCCAAGCGAGGCAAAACATGACCGATCCGCGCCGCACCATGGACGAAGTAACGCGAAAGGGAGCGGCGTAAGGCGCCGTTTTGACTGAAATGGACTGGAGTAAATTACTACCAATTATCATACCTTCTGTAATCGCTCTCATTAGCGGGCTTTTTGGCTATTTTTTAAAATATTATCTAGACAAAAAGGCTAGGTTTAGCTCCGACAACGCCGCAATTAAGCGGGAGATGTATGAAGACTATATAGGGTCCATCATGAAATTTGTGAGTAACCCCAATGACCAAGCTGGCAATTTGAACGATAAGCAAACAAAAGAAATATTATCAAAAATGAGAGAATTTCACCGCAAGGCTATTTTGTATTCTTCACCTCGAGTAGTAAACGCTTTTGCTGATTTTTTGCAGTATGCATATAGATATCCTGAGGGCGACGGTAAGGGCGAGTATATGATGGCGTTAGTCACTAACATCTTTAAAGAAATGCGTCGAGATATAGGTTTGTCAAATTATGGGCTTGGCAGCGGTGCGATACGATTAATACGCCCTGTTGTAAATGATTATGATCAAGTAATTGCGCCTATTGAATACGGTTTGATTGGCAATGCTAAAAGAGCAGCTAAATCAATTAAAAAAACTGGCGAGGATGAATAAACAACGCAGCTATGAAAAAGATCTCGGTAACTCTATTGGCCGATGATGATAGTGCGGACCATGCGTATGAGGTGGATGTTCTTTCGCGCTATAAGTACAAAGTTACGTTTTCGGATGGATATTACCGGAAACTGACGGGCGGAAAAATCGATCCGGCCGGGATGGTAGAAAAATCATTTGAATTTTTGCTGGAAAGGGAAGGGCCGGAGTCTATTCTGCGAGAATTCGACCTGCCTACTATCCAGAAGTACTTCCCTGACTATGAGTCGCGGATGAAGGGCTTGTTCGGTACTACTTAGATCTCTGTTTGGCGCGAATCTTTTCGGCTTCGCGGAGAGTTTTTTGCTGGTCTTCGACAGACTTTTTATAAATGCGCTTAAGAGTCGCGGCTTTCATAGGGCCGCTCTTGTCCAGGTATTCTTGCTGTTCTTTGGTCAGGGATAGTTCCATCGGTTACCTCTACTTAAGATTATAAGGTTTTTTTAGCGCTTGTTCAATCTGCTTAGCTTTATTTAATCGTTGGCTGTGCATGATTGCCGTAGCATTTCGTAGGTCTTTATGTCCGCGTTTGTTGATAATCCAGAAACTGAATTTATCATCGCCATTGTGCGTTTTGAATATCTTTAACAGGTTAGCGTTAATCTTATTGCAGGTTTCTACGAAGCCTTTCCTTTCAATCGAACGTTTCTTAACCAGTTCCCGGGCTTGCGTGAGCTCCCAGGCCGCATTCGCTTCTTGAACAATGTAGACAACGATTACCCGGTATCCTTTCTTGAGGCATTTGTTGATGTTCCTATGTCCGTTCTCGTGCGACAACGTGCCGTCGAACACGAAAGCGTAACCGTTTTTAAGGCAATCATTGAATATACGAGTTACCAAAGCACTGCCGGCCTTGCGGTAATTGTAGTATGCCTCGGGCCTATAGCCCTTGATATATTCAACTAGCTGGTCATGCTCGATAGGAATCAGCTCAGGAGTGTCTTCTCGTATGGTATTCTGCGTAAATTCGGTTTTGCCGGCGCCCGGTATGCCCGCCATAAAGAAGGCGACCTTTGCGGGCACAGACCTATGTTCTTTAAAGAACTTAGCGGCGACTTTGTCCTGGTTGGTTTTGTCCTTGACCCACTTTTTGGCTTCTTCCTCTGTCATGTAGCAATCATAACAGACTGAATCCGGTGTAGAAAAGTCATTCGGGTTCCTGTTGGAAAAGGAAGGCAGGCACTATGTGGCACAGTGTCTGGACGTTGACGTGTCCAGTTTTGGCGGCAGCGAAAAAAGGCCCTGTTGAATCTTCGCGAGGCCCTGGAACTATATTTCCAAGCTTCAAAAGACTAGCTGGTCGTGGTATTATAGGGATTAGAAATCGCCTGGGCGGCGAGTACTTGATAAGTTTACAAAAACACTTTACAAACTGTTGTGGCCTCTGCTATAATTAGGCCTTGTTATATCTATGGCAGCCAACAAGGAAGTAATCGAGCTCACCGGGACTATTATTGAGACCCTCCCAGGGACTCAGTTTCGCGTAGAACTCGAGAACGGCCATCAAATTATAGCTCACGTCGCGGGGAAGATGCGGAAGCATTTCATCCGGATCGTACCCGGCGACAGCGTTACGGTCGAGTTGACCCCTTACGATCTTACGAAGGGAAGAATCACCTATCGCAAAGGTTAATAATCCAAGGGCAGTGAGTCATTGCAGCAAAGGAGCAAGATCCGCATGAAAGTGCGTGCCAGCGTCAAGAAAATCAGTCCCGATGATAAGATAGTCCGCCGCAAGGGCCGGGTATACGTTATCAACAAGTTCAAACCTAAGCATAAGCAGAGGCAGGGTTAAGCATGGCCGCAAGAATTTCCGGCGTCACGATTCCGGCCGAGAAGCAGGTCTGGGTCGCTCTGACTTACGTATACGGCATCGGGCCGAAGAGCGCTCATGACATCCTGACAAAGGCCAAGGTCGAATCCACGACCCGCGTGAAGGACCTGACTGACGCCGAGATATCGCGCATCCAGGAGGTTATTAACGCTGATTACATAGTGGAGGGTGAAGCTCCAGCGCATAGTCAGCGGCAACATCAAGCGGCTGAAGGACATCAAGTCGTACCGCGGCCAGCGCCACGCTTCCGGATCTGCCGTCCCGCGGCCAGCGCACCAAGACCAACGCCCGCACCCGCCGCGGCAAGAAAGTGACCGTGGGCGGCACGGCTAAGAAAGTAGCATCTAAGACTTAAAGTTTATGGCAGAAGAAGCAACTACGGTACCGGAAGAAACGAAGGAACAGGCCCAGGCGCAGGACGCCGCCGCACCCGCCAAGGCGGAGCAGGCTGGCGACAAGTCTGCTTCTAAAGACACCGGCGACAAGGATGCCAAGGATGCCAAGGACGAGGCGCCTAAGAAAGCCCCGAAGCGCAAGAAAGCCAAGCGGAATGTGCCGAGCGGCCAGGTGCACGTTCAAGCTACGTTCAATAACACCATCGTCACCTTTACCGACAATAGCGGCAACGTATTGACCACTTCCAGCGCCGGCGCCTGCGGGTTCCGCGGCTCCAAGAAGGGCACGGCTTACGCGGCACAGGTAGCGGCTGAACGCGCCGCTCAGACCGCCAAGCAGCAGTACGGATTCTCCAAGGCCGACGTTTTGGTCAAAGGGGTAGGTCTGGGCCGGGATGCCGCCGTGCGCGTACTGGCTGGCATGGATATAGCCGTCGAAACAATCAAAGACGTAACAGGCGTGCCGCACGGTGGCGTCCGCCCGAGCAAAGCGAGGAGAATCTAAATGGCCCGCGACCGTCAATCCATCGTGAAGATGAGCCGCCGCGAAGGCTACGCCTTGCACCCCAAGGCCCACAAGGCTCTTGGTGAAGCGCACTTCAAAGCCGGGCCAGAGCGCTACCGGCCGCCGTGGCCGCCCCAGCCGCGCCAGCCAGTATTCCTTGCAGCTGCGCGAGAAACAGAAGGTCAAGCGCCTTTACGGCTTGCTCGAGCGCCAGTTCAGCAATCTGATGAAAGAAGCCGACCGCCACGAAGGCCAATCAGGCCAGGTGCTGCTGCAGTTACTGGAACAACGGGCCGATAACGCCGTCTACCGCGCAGGTTTCGCGTCCAGCCGCCGCGCCGCGCGCCAACTGGTCACGCACGGCCATTTTCTGCTTAACGACAAGCGCGTAGACATACCGTCCATCCGTCTGAAAGCCGGCGACACGCTCACCGTAAGACCCCGCAGCACGAAGAGCGAATACTTCAAGAAGCTTGACGACGCCAGCCCGGCGCCAAGCGCGATACCGTCCTGGATCAAGGCTGACCGTAAGAAATTAACCCTGTCCGTTACCGGCCTGCCGTCGCGCGATGACGCCGAACCGGATATCAATGAACAGTTAATAGTAGAGTATTACTCGCGCTAAGAACGTTAAAGAAGGAGCAAAATCCATGTCGAACAATATCATTCACACACCAGGACTCGTCAAAGTTGACGATCACAGCAATACCTCGGCTTCTTTCGCTATAGAACCGCTGCACAGCGGCTATGGCATGACGCTTGGCAACTCTTTGCGCCGCGTACTGCTTTCCAGCATTTCCGGCGCCGCGGTCACAGCTTTCAAGATTGAAGGCGTCACCCACGAATTCACTGACGTCCCGGGTGTCAAAGAAGATGTCGTCGACATCATGCTCAACCTCAAGGGCGTCCGCTTCCGCGTATACGGCGGCGAAACCCAGACCCTGCGCATAACCAAGTCCGGCAAAGGCGCGGTCACGGCCAAAGACATCCAGACCAATGCCGATGTCGAAATCGTCAACCCGGAGCACGTTATCGCCACCATTGACGACGCCAAGGGCAAGCTGGTCATGGACCTTACGGTAGAGGTCGGCCGCGGCTACCGCACCATCGAAGAAGGCGCCGTCAAGAAAGCCAGCGACATGGTCGCGCTAGACGCAATCTTCAGTCCGGTACTGCGCGTACGCTACAAGGTAGAGAACACGCGTGTCGGCCAGGCCACTGACCTGGATCGTCTGCTGCTGACCGTGGACACCGACGGCTCGATCACTCCGCAGGATGCTTTCGAAGAAGCCGCCGCCATACTCGTCAACCAATACACCGCGCTGGCCGGCAAGACCCGCGTGGCTACCGCTGAGATCTCTACCGAGAGCGGCGAAGGCCAGGACTCGGAATTCGGCGAAGACATGCTCGGCGACGAGCCCACCGCGCTAAGCACTTCCATCGAGGACCTGAACCTGTCGGCCCGCACCACCAACGCCCTCATCAACAACGACATCCACACCATCCGCGACCTGTTCGCTCTGAACGACGCCGAACTGCGCGACCTGAAAGGCTTTGGCAGCAAAGCCCTGGACGAAGTCAAAGAAAAGCTGGCGGAGTTGGAGCTTTAGATGCACCGCCACGGATACAAAGGCCGCAAACTACACCGCGAACGCGATCAGCGCAAGGCCCTCATAAAAGGCCTGGCTGATTCGCTGGTCAAATACGAATCAATCGAAACAACCCTGCCCAAGGCCAAAGAGGTCGTGCCCTACATAGAAAAGCTCATAACCAAGGCCAAGAAAGGCGATCTGCATAACCGCCGCCAAGTACTCGGCGGCTTGCAGACCGTAGCCAGCGCGCACAAGCTGGTCGACGAGATCGCGCCCAAGCTGAAGGGTCGCAACAGCGGCCACGTGCGCATAGAGAAGACCGGCACCCGCCGCGGCGATAACGCCCAGCTGGCCCGAGTCAGTTTCGTAGACGACCTGAAGTCCGCGCCCGTGTCCAAGCCCGTAACGCCAGAACCGGCCAAGGCCGAAGCTCCGGCGCCGAAGAAACCGGCATCTAAACCGGCCGCAAAGGCCAAGCCTGCCGCCAAGAAGCCCGTAGCCAAGAAACCCGCTGCCAAGAAACCGGCCGCGAAGGAGTCTAAATAATGAAAACCTATAGCGCCAAACCCACGGACGTAACTCGTAAGTGGTACGTGGTGGACGCTTCCGAAGCCCCGCTCGGCCGGGTAGCCACACAGGTAGCGGGGTTGCTCATGGGCAAGGGCAAGCCTCAGTTCACCAAGCACATCGACTGCGGCGACTTCGTCGTAGTCATTAACGCCAAGCAGGCCGTAACTACCGGCGACAAGGAAACCAAGAAAATCTATTACAGGCACAGCGGCTATCCGGGCGGTATCAAATCGGCCACGCTGGCCGAAAAACAGGCCAAGGATCCGGCTTTCGCCATCACCCACGCCGTGCGCGGCATGCTGCCGGTCAACAAGCTGCGCGATGAGCGGCTCAAGCGCCTGAAGGTCTATCCGGACAGCGAGCACAAGCACGAGGCCCAGAAGCCCGCGCCCGTACCGGTCAAGGAGGCCAAGTAATGGCGAAGAATACTTACTTTTACGGCTTAGGTCGGCGCAAAAGCGCAACCGCCCGCGTCCGTCTGACCACGGGCAAGGGCGCCATCACCGTGAACGGCAAGCCAGCCGAAGAATATTTCGCCGGTAGCAAGTACCTGCTAGGCAAGCTTCAGCAGCCGTTCCAGGTATTGGACAACGTCAATAAGTTCGACGTCAGCGCAGTGGTTACCGGCGGAGGGCACGAAGGCCAGATCGAAGCCATCCGTCTAGGCATAGCCAAGGCGTTCGTAGTTTTGAACGAAGATTTCAAGGCCACGCTCAAGCGCGCCGACCTGCTCACCCGCGATTCCCGCGAACGCGAACGCAAGAAGTTCGGCCTGAAGGGCGCTCGCAAACAGCGCCAGTTCACCAAGCGTTAGTTTGACCAGGATTCAGTACGAAGAGTATAATCAAGCTTGGAAATTGGTTGCGCAATTATAAATAAACCCCAACCCCGGCTACGTGACCGGGGTTTTATTGTAGGCTCATGGCGGAGGGCACGGGATTCGAACCCGTGGAACGCATTGAGTCTACATTCGCCTGTTCCTAAGACAGGTGGCATAAACCACTCGCCCAGCCCTCCACAGGCTAGCTTCCACCTAAGGCAGAAGCCCATCCAGCATAAATCACTCGTCAAGTAGCGAGCAAATCTAGAAACCACTTCTTAATTAAACGATAATAAGCTTATGGCCAGTTCTAACTTGACCCGTATGACTTGTAAATCATATAATCAAACAGTCGAAGCAATTCGAATTGAGTCTGCAGTAAATAAGCCCCACTTTATCAGACGGGGTTTATTTATTTTTACGTATCTTGACACACCTTGACAGAGGGTGTATATTACCCCTTATGTCAATAGCACGGAACAGCCAGTATTGGTTTACCGACATCACTGATGGCGGTAAGTTCTGCGCGCATGCATAAACCTTAGGATAGACAAGAAGAACCAAGACCGCCAACCAGGCGGTTTTTTAATGTAATAAGAAGTAAATACAAGGTATAATTTAAGGAATAACTATGGTACCGAACACAGTAATGCGAAACACGAGCATCCTTGAGGAATCATCCAGAATCAAGGGACTGCTGCTCGACGTGCAGACTAGGGTGGAACAGACGGTAAAAAGCGAGGCTGCCGAGCTGCTTAAGGACAGCCGCAAAAAACTCGGGTATGACGAGGTCGAAACGGGCAGGGACGCAGAGATTATCGATACCCGCGTGCTGGCCAAAACTCCTGTTATAACCCCCAGGATGGTAGCCGTCGCGTTGCCTGTATCAAGCGCTTCCTTGCAGACCACCGTCCGTAGCCGCGATGCCATAGTTGACATATTGGAACACAAGGACGGCCGCTTGCTAGTAGTAGTCGGACCGTGCTCCATACACGACCCCAAAGCCGCGCTTGAATACGCCGGGCACGTCAAAGAATGGAGGGAAAAGTACGGCGACCGGCTAGAGATAGTCATGCGCGCGTACATGGAAAAGCCGCGTACCGAACTGGGCTGGAAGGGATTCATATATGATCCTCTGCTCGATGAATCCGACGACATCAACCTGGGCGTGGTAGCCACGCGTATGCTTTCCTGCCAGATCACGGACATGGGCGTGCCCATCGCCATGGAGCGGCTTAATGCTTTGACACCACAGTATGTTAACGCTCTGGTAGCCTACGATGTTATCGGCGCGCGCAACACCACGGACCAGAAGTCCCGCGAATACGCCTCGGCGACTTCGTCGCCGGTGGGCTTCAAGAACACGCCCGAAGGCAGTGTGACTGCCGCTGTGCAGGCTATCGTCTCGGCCGCCGGGCCGCACGCGTTCCTGGGCATGGGCATGAGCGGTGCCCCGGTCCAGATCAATAGTAAGGGCAACCCCACGGGCCACGTCATATTGCGAGGCGATGCCGACGGCCCCAACTACTCGGCCGAGCATATCGCCAGCACCAAGGAGAAGCTGGAGAAGAAAGGCCTGGAGCAATCCATTCTGATTGACGTTTCGCACGGTAACAGCGGCAAAAAGGCCGCTAATCAGGTGAAAGTTATCGAGGACGTTTGCCGCCAAGTGGCGGGCGGCGAGGACGCCATCGTGGGCGTGATGATAGAGAGCAACCTGGTGGCCGGCAACCAAAAGCTGGGCGACCCGAAGGACCTGGTCTACGGCTGCAGCATCACCGATGAATGCGTCGACGTGGACGAGACTGCCCAAATGCTGGAAAGGCTGGCCGTCGCCGCCGATAAAAGGCGTTCGATATAAGCAATACCTTGCTCATTATGATAATGATATAATTGACGCAATGGGAAAAGTAATAGGCATAGTTGTCTGCGGTGTTATTTTGATAGGTGCCGCTGGTTGGTATTGGGTTTTAAGACCGCAACATATTAGGCGTGAATGCAATGGTGTTGGAATTAAGCACATAGAACAAGGCGATAGCTACGGATCTCCCGATCAAGTTTATAACTTGAACTACACTGCCTGCTTACACAAACACGGTCTATAGACTATTGCTTGTTATAAGTAATGCTATCAAAATAGAAACAGAAAGGAGTCGCATGAAAATTATTCAGATTAGCGCAACGCCGAACCCGAATGGTGTCTATCAGGTATTTGGCCTTAGCGAAGACGGCAAAGTATATGTTTGGTCGAAACATAACTGGGAAATTTATGACAATCGCCCATAGCATTATAAAAAAGTCTTGACAAAAACATACTAGTGTACTAGTATACTAGTATGTCCGATTTTGGCGAAGTCATCAAATTGATTGACTCTATCCAGGACGAGCAATTACTAGAAGACTTTCTGCTGGGGTTAACTACAGAGGAAGAACGAAAGAAATTGACTCAACGAGTTGAAATCATCAAGCGCCTTCTTAATAACGAAGCGCAAGTTAACATTGCACATGATTTGGGTGTAGGAGTCGCTACTGTGACAAGAGGCTCCAAAGAGCTTAGCAACAATAGATTCAGAGTTCTTAAAGACTATAATGACAGTGGTGAGAATGAAATTCTTATTGATAATAAAAGACTCAATAAGATAATCACCAAAAAGAGAGCTAGAATCCAAGAAAGGAAAAAGAAGAAATCATACTCTGATCTTAAGAGAGAGCTACTTTCAGTTAAGCCATTCAATGGGCCAACTTTTTTTAATGCCCTTAAATCTCAAAAAGTTCAGCCTAAAATTGTCGCTGAAGCTAAAAAAGCCTCCCCTAGTGCAGACGTTATAAATAAGAACTTTTCACTTAGCGAGATTAATAATGCTTATCAGAACTCTTCAAATGTAGTCGCTATATCAGTTCTTACCGAAGAGGATTTCTTCCAAGGTAGTGATGAGATTTTCTCTTACTTTGTAAAAAATAATACGAATAATAAACCGTTACTACGCAAAGACTTTATTCTTGAGCCTTATCAGGTCTTAGAGTCCAGGGTTATGGGTGCGCAAGCGTTTCTATTAATAGCAGCACTATTCAAGAACGACATACCCAAATTAAACAAGCTTATTGATTTAGGCTATGAGATAGGTGTTGAGCCCCTGGTAGAGGTTCATAACAAGGAAGAGCTAGAGCTAGTAAAATCTACGAACGCCAAAATTATAGGGGTTAATTGTAGGGATTTGAGAACATTTCAAACTAATCGAGAACTTCATTCATTGTTAAAAGAACTGGACAATAAGTATGCTAAAGTTGCAGAATCTGGCATTTCAGAAGCTTCACATTTAAGTCGTGCGTCTAAACTGTCTGACGCATCGCTTATAGGCAGTCGCTTCATGAAGGCCAGGGATATAAGTAAAGCCATAGATGATATGGTCGCACCCGTCAAGGTGCACAGTAAGGCATAATTATGAGCGGCTACTTCGGTGATTATGGCGGGCGTTATGTGCCGGAAATGCTCCAGGGTGAGTTGGAAGCTTTGTCTGCTATGTATGACAAGCTCAAGGACACCAAAGAGTTCAAGGATGAACTGCAAGAGCTTCAGACAAAATACAATAGCCGGCCTACGCCTCTGGTGTACGCGGAAAACCTGACCAAGAAGGCCGGCGGCGCCAAGATTTATCTGAAGAATGAGGGCATGAACCACACTGGCGCGCACAAGATTAACCACTGTCTGGGGCAGGCGCTGGTGGCCAAGCACCTGGGCAAGACGCGGCTGATCGCGGAGACTGGCGCTGGCCAGCACGGCGTGGCGACGGCGACCGTGGCCGCCAAGCTTGGCTTTGAATGCACGATATATATGGGCGAGATCGACATGAAGCGCCAACAGCCGAATGTCGTACTGATGGAACTGCTGGGCGCCGAGGTCAAACCTGTGGCTTACGGTTCCAAAACCCTTAAGGATGCAGTGAGCGCTACCATCCGCGACTGGTTGCAGAACTCGGACACTACGCACTATCTGATAGGTTCGTGCTTAGGCCCGGATCCGTATCCGCGCATGAACCGGGATTTCCAGAGGATTGTCGGCGAAGAAATCCGCGAACAGCTGGGGCGCTCGCCCGACCATGTCGTGGCCTGCGTGGGCGGCGGTTCTAACGCGCTGGGCGCTTTCTATGCTTTCCTCGATGAGCCGGAGGTTCAAGTTACGGGGGTCGAGGCTGGCGGCAAAGGCAAGGGCTACGGCCAGCACGCCGCGCGTTTTCCGGACGCCGAAGTCGGCATCATGGAAGGTTATAAATCCTATTTCCTGCAGGATGAAGACGGCAATACCGCGCCGACTACCAGTGTGGCACCCGGTTTGGACTATGTAGGTATCGGTCCCGAGCTGGCCGAACTGAAGGATAAAGGCCGGGTAGAATTCGAGCGCATTAGCGACACCGAAGCGCTGGCTGCGGCGAAGACACTGGCGCGCGCAGAGGGCATAATTCCAGCGCTGGAGTCGGCTCATGCCGTGGCTTACGGCTTGAAGCTGGCATCCGGACTGCCAAAAGACAAGACCGTCGTCATCAATATGTCCGGCCGCGGCGATAAAGATCTGTTCACTCTGGCCAAGAACTTCAGCCGCGACGAATTCAAGGAATTCCTAGAGCGGGAGCTGGATTCATACGGAGGCGGCGATGAATAAGCTTATGTGCCACGTGGTAGCCGGTTTTCCCGAAGCTGACACTTGTCTGGAGCTGATCCGAGGCCTTGATAAGGCCGGCGCGGCCGCAATCGAAGTCCAGATACCGTTTTCCGACCCCATAGCCGACGGCGAAACCATCATGCGCGCCAACGACGTGGCGCTTGAAGGCGGCATGACCACGGCCGGCAGTTTCGAGCTGATCAAAGAAGCGGGCGTTAATGCGGACGTCTACATAATGAGCTACATCCAGAAGATTCTTCATTTCGGATTCAAAGAATTCTGCGAAGCGGCCACCAAATGCGGCGCCAAAGGCCTGATAATACCCGATCTGCCCTATGACACCCCCGAACACGAGGACCTAATCGTACTTGCCCGCAATCTAGAACTGGAGCTTGTACCTGTACTGAGCCCCGGCATGCCGGAAAAGAGATTAGCGGGCGCGCTGAAGTTCAACCCAAAGACTATTTATGTAACCAGCCGGCGCGGCATAACCGGCAACGAATATGCCGGCACTGAAGAATTAGCGCGGTTCGTGTCAGATATCAGGAATAAGTCAGACGCGCGGGTCATGATTGGCTTCGGCATCGCGTCGGCGAACGACGTCAGCGACGCGCTAAAGCTCGGCGACATCGCTGTGGTCGGCAGCGCCATCATCAAACGGCTCCAGGAATCCGGCTTGAAGGGCACTTTGGACTACGTTGAAGGGCTGATCAAGGGCTGACCATGAAACTTAAGACCAAGCAGACACAGCTTTCCAGCGACCCGCTAGAAGTTTTCGCGGGCTTGGCCGGCCAGCATGAATATTGCTTCCTGCTAGAGACGCTGGCCGATAAGTACCAGCCGCAGACTACGGGCCAGAGCTACATCGGCGTGGCACCCGGCCACGTTTACGGCGCCAAAGAAGGCGCATTCTATGTCGATGGAAAGCCCCAGAAACCCGGCAATCCCTATGACGCGCTTCGCAAAAGCATATCTTTTGACAAGACTTTGCCCGGCGGTTATGCCGGCGGCCTGGTGGGCTATTTTTCCCACGAAGCCATAAAGTATTCTGAGCCGACGCTTGAATTCCCGTACGGGCGTGAATTCTACGACTTTGAATTCGCCGAATACGAAGACGGGCTGATTTTTCGGCAGGATGAAAAGCCGGAGTATTTTTATTATGACGAAGATCGCTCCAGCACCTACGAAGCGGGCAAGTCAAAGCTTAACAAGTTAAGTATCAAGCCTGGTCCGGCCGCCAAAGACACGCCCTCGTATGACCAAATGATAGACAAGGCCCGCGAAGACATTATTAACGGCCGGGTCTTCCAGGTGGTGCTGGCCAACCGCTTCGATTATAGCTTCGAGGGCGACCTACTGAACCTATATAAGGAACTCCGGCGCATCAACCCATCGCCGTTCATGTTCTTCCTGAAATTCGGCGACATCATTACCCTTGGCGCCAGCCCGGAACTATTGGCGCATACTAACTCATTGGACGAAGTCTACCTGGAGGCGTTGGCAGGCACTATACAGCGCGGCAAGACCGACGCCGAAGACGACATGTTCGCTCAGAAACTGTTGGCGGACGAGAAAGAAGTCGCCGAGCACAGCATGCTGGTCGACCTGGCGCGCAACGACGTTGGCCGGATTAGCAAAATCGGCTCGGTGAAGATTAACGACCTAATGTACATCAAAAAACTCAGCCACGTCCAGCACATTTCCTCGATAGTTTCGGGCAAGCTGGAGCAGGGCAGGGATGCGTTCGACGCCCTGCCGGCCAGCTTTCCGGCGGGAACCTTGAGCGGCGCGCCGAAGATCGAGGCCATCAAGATGATCCGCGAACTGGAAGGCTACGAACGCGGCCCGTACGGCGGCACCATCGGCTACTTCAGCTACAACGGCGACTCGGTCCACGCGGTGAATATCCGTTCGGTCAACGCGGTCGGCAACAAGCTGTTCCTCCACTCCGGCTCCGGCATCGTCTACGATTCGAACGCCAAGCGCGAGGCCGAAGAGGTGGGCGAGAAGAAAGCGGCTATGGACAAGGCTATGAAGCCGTTCCTGGAAGGGAGCGAGTCATGAAAGTCCTGCTGATAGACAACTTCGATTCGTTCACCTACAACCTGTACCAGTATCTGGGCGAACTAGCCGATGAAGTTACGGTAGTCAGGAACACCGACGTGCCGTTCGAAGATATTAAAGCCGGCAAATTCACGCACATCGTCATTTCCCCCGGACCCGGAGACCCCACAGATGAGGAATATTTCCACGGCGCGGCCCGGACCATCAAGGAGTTCCATGGCAAATACCCCATACTTGGCATTTGCTTAGGCCACCAAGGCATCGGCGCGGCGTTTGGAGCTAAAGTCATAAAAGCGCCGACGATAATGCACGGCAAGACTAGCGCATTCAAGCACGACGGCCAGGGCATATTACGCGGCGTTCCGGAAGAAATCACCGTGATGCGCTATCATTCATTGGTAGTGGACCCGAAGACCATGCCAAAGGAACTGATTGTGGATGCCGCGGCCGAAGACGGCTCGATAATGGCCTTCCACCATGCCAGTGAGCCTACGTTCGGCCTGCAATTCCACCCGGAATCGTTCGCCACGCCGGCCGGTAAGCTCCTGCTCGGCAACTTCTTAAAGGAGGGCCAAAAGTGAACTTCAAAGACTACATGAGGCTGCTAGTCGCGCACGAGCAACTGGACCGTAACCAGGCCGAGGAATTCCTTGAATACATATTGGACGATGATAAGCTGCCGGAAGAACAGATCGCCAAGGCGCTGACAGTGCTAACGGAAAAGGGCGTGGGCGCCGAAGAGGTCTGCGGCTTCGTGGACGCTATGCGAAAACGGATGACGAAACTTCCCTATAGCGGCCAAGCAATCGACACCTGCGGTACCGGCGGCGACAAGAGCGGAACTTTCAATATATCCACCGCGGCGGCAATATTGCTGGCGGCGGGCGGCGTGAACGTGGCCAAGCATGGCAACCGCGCGGCTACCAGCAAATGCGGCAGCGCGGACGTGCTGGAGGCGCTTAATATCCCAGTAGACCTGGAACCGGAAGCGGCTTCTAAATATCTCACGGATTATGGTTTCGTCTTCCTATTCGCGCCGCTCTACCACCCGGCGCTGAAGCGCCTGATAGGCGTGCGCAAACAGCTCGGATTCCCAACCGTCTTCAACCTGCTCGGCCCGTTGCTTAACCCCGCGGGCGTAAAGCGCCAAGTCGTCGGCACATTCAGCCTCGAGAACGCCCAACTCCTGGCCCAGGTTATGGCACAGATCGGCGGCTACGAGCACGCCATCGTCCTTACCAGCGACGACGGCCTGGACGAAGCCAGCCTGTCCGCGCCAGTGAACCTATTCGAGATAAAAGGCACCGAAGTCACGAAGAGCAAGACAAAAGCTTCTGACTTTGGCCTAGAACCCGCCGAAGTATCCGAACTCCAGGGCGGCGACGCCAAAAACAGCGCCAGCATCATCACCGAAGCCCTTAAGCCCCAGATAAACTCACCGCCCACCAGCGCATAATCGTCCTGAACGCCGGCCTGGGCTTCTACGTCAGCGGCCAAGCCAAGTCTATCGAAGAAGGCGTCAAACAGGCCGCGGAAGTCCTCAAAAGCGGCAAAGCCGCAATGAAACTTAAGGAGCTGACCAAGTGAAGCTGAAAATCTGCGGCGTAAAAACTGTCGAGGAAGCCGAAGGCCTTAAAGAAGCCGGCGTTGATTACGTAGGCCTGAACTTCGTGCCGGAATCGCCGCGCTGTATCACACTGGAACAGGCTAAAGCCATCATGGATGCCCTCAAAGACAGCCCTGTCCAGACAGTAGCGCTGTTCCGCAACCAGCCGGCGGACTTAGTTAACGATTACTTGAACCAACTCGGAGTCGATTACGTCCAACTTCACGGCGACGAACCGGCTGAATACGCTCAATCGATGCAAAAGCCTGTCATCAAGGCCATTTCCGTCGACCCAACGGTATCAGCTGCCGAATTAATAGATTTTATAAAGGACTACCCGGCCGAATACTTCGTCCTCGACCGCCACGAACAGGGGCGCGGCGACATCGTAGGCACTGGAATCGCCCGCCAAGTCGTCGATTTCGCCCCCGACAAATTTACCTGGCCGGCGGTCTAACCCCCGAAAACCTGCCCAAAATACTACTCGCAGGTCCACCCCTACGGCATCGACATCTCTTCCGGCGTCCGAACAGGCGACCAAATAGATATAGCCATAGTTATGCAGATTATTCAGCAAACTTAAAGTAAAGAGTTAATAAAGTTTTAACATTTGTTATGATTTCTAATAAGACGCTTACCCCTTGAGCTATAATAGCGCCATGGATATCAGTGAGTTTGAGTCTTTAGTTGAAGGCAGTGGAGAATCTCAGTCCCTTGACTTTAAAGCCTCCTTGCAATTGGGATGTTCGAACATTTGTTAAAGATATCTTGGCGTTTGCCAACGTACAGGATGGCGGCTACATAGTCATAGGCTTTAACGACGGGGCGTTCGATAGAATCGGAGTCATGGATGAGCAAGCGGAAAGCTTCAATCAAGAAACAATGCAAGATCAGGTAGCAAACTACGCAGACCCATTCGTAACTTTCTATGTGTATAACGACATAGTTGATTCTGATGGCCTTCGCTTTGTTGTTATTAGGGTGATAGAGTTTTCTGAAGTTCCAGTATTGTGCAAGGCCGATAGCAGTGATGTCCATAAAGGGCGTATGTATTATCGAAGCAGACATAGGCGACCCGAAAGTGAACCAGTTTCTAACTCTTTCGATATGAGAGACATTATAGATCGCGCAACACTAAAAATGATGACAAAACGTAATGCGCAGGGTTACACTGCAGAACAAATCAAACAAAATAATCTTTATGACGAGGAGTCTTGAGGGCTTATGAGAGACGGGCTTGTAGATACCATTAAAAGTAGAGGTTACTGGCGGATAAATTTTCAGCCAGTCGGAGAACCTGCAAACCTAAATTTAAGAGAATGTGAGGCATTGGTCGCGGATAACCATGTCCGTCTTCGAGGTTGGTATTATCCATTTTACGGTCATGGCAGTGCGGATAATCACGGTATTGAGAATCACAATACATTCTGCCAGGGCTGGATTGATTCCGGTGAGTTTAAAGAGTTTTGGCGTATGTATAAAAGCAGTCAGTTTCTTCACTATTCAGTCGTACATGAGGATTGGATGAATCCCGATACCGAAGTTGCACGGTCTAGCTCAATGGAAATTGAGCCAGGCAAATACCTTAACTTTATAGGCTCTTTGACATACTTTATAACCGAGATAACGGAGTTCCTTACCAGGTTACGTAAGGCCGGCTTATATCAAGAAGGGGTAACTTTAGGTATCTCGCTACATAATACAAGGGGTAGAGAGTAGCTAGCTTCGAGGTGTTTAGGCATCTATCGTTTCCCAAAGTCACACAAGCAGAAACGATTGAATTTAAGAAAACCTATGGACCGCAAGAATTAAGTCAAACGGCAAAGGATTTAGCAATTGAACCCATTGTGCATTTTTTTGGATTATTTAACTTCGCTGACATCTCCGTTGAGCAAGTTATTAAGAAGGATCAGGAGAGTTTATACAGTGGCAAATTCTAACAGATCAGACGGCGAAGAAGCGTTTGCACAAGCCTTTCAATTCAAGCCATTCGTACCAGCCGAAGAGCATGAGGAACTCAGAGACTTTCTGTACAAGTTTGCTCACAACTATAAAGAAGCTGAGGAGTACCTTCAAATTCTGAGGCAGGTTGACGAACTAGACTCCGACAGTAAATCCGAGCTTCTATTTCGGATTCAAGCCATGGCTCTGCAATGTTTCCCTCTAGCTATGCGGCGGATGACAGACAATATCAGCAAGCGTTCTTTACAAAAGCTGGTGACAAAAGTAATTAGAGATGAATTTAAAAATGAAGAGCTTCAAAGAGTAAAAGATATTCATTCCCACTATAAGGTGTACTTGGATAAAGGAGTGGCTCACCAAGACGAACAAAGTATAAAAGAGAATCTGGGGGCCTTCCCCGATACATCTGTCATAGAAGAAGACATGGAGCACCTAAAGCAACTCTATTTAAAACTTGTGAAAGAGATCTGTAAGAGCTGTATAGATATCGAAAGCAAGCCACATGATTACGAGGCAGATCTTAGTAAGATAGCGGTCTCATCTTGAACTAATCTCTCCCTTAAATAACCAATCGGGGACTTCGATGTCTTTGGCACCAGGATGGTTAGTGAAAGCTAAACGTATTAAACGTATAGCAGTATAAGCTTGTCTCATGATGTCTCGTTGTTCGTGATTATATTTATTGTCGTATTCGTCAGAAAGTGTATGGTGAGATGATTTACTCCTTAAACTCCGCACCTTACGAAACGCTTTTAACATATCCTCTATAGGCTTTCGATCTGTAGCTCGCGAGAAGTCGAAGTATTCTTCTAAGAGTGTTATCGTGCCTTTTGAGTTATCATCAACACTTACGGGTAACTTTCTCTTGAAAAATTTATGGTTAATGTTATCGCTCATCAACTTATCTAAAGATTCAATGAACTCGTGATATTCACGTTTGGTAGGCAATAGTAAACGATGGAAATTCCGCGGAGGCTCTGCGCCCTTTGAAAAGTCATGCTTAAAAAGAGGTTCTCCCTCCATCTCTATTGCCATTTTGTTTATTATCTGAAGTTCGGCAACAAACGCTTCGTACATAGTCGTGCTATAATCCCAGCTCCCCATTACTTGGGAAACTATATATCCATGCTCCGGGTTATAGTTATCCTTGTCTAGCTGTCTATGCTTCCACAATGTTTGCTGCTCCGGCGATAGCTTATGCAAATAGTACGGAAATGCTACGACACAGATTTTGCTATCGTTTTCATAATCCTTGCTAAATCCGGTTCCAATACAGTCCAAGTAGATGTCGTCTTTTTCTGAAAAATTTTTATCATCACCGGATTCGTTCGCGAGATATATGCGACCTACTACTCCTGAAAAACCATAGTAGTACCTTGGGTCATCTCGGTAGATTTTTAGTATTTGAGGCTCAAAACACTGGTAATCCAAGGAGGGCTCCCCAAGAGCCATCAATAATGTAAAGGGTCTGCCCACATAGTCTGATAGATCAACCACCGTTGCAAGATGCGCCTTGGTCGGATAAAGCACCGTGTACTCGAGAACCTCTCTACTGGCTTCGGCTAGAATCTTTAATTGGGCATTCCTGTCACCAAGCGGCAGGGCTTTGACGTGTGGATTGGGGTGACCGTAGCCAAACGAGCTTCAATATTGCCGCTTTCAATCAGACTTTTCAGGCCCGCTTTTGTAAGCAGATATTTTTTGCGCAACGAAGCAAGAGGTAAGCCGTTAAAGTCTCGTCTTGTAAGATAATAGTCGGTGACCTCATTCACTATCGCAGCTATCTGTTTTTTATTAAGCTGACCCATTAGTGTATATTATACTGCGCCAATAAAGAATAGCTTTGCTTAGTTTGAGCAAAGATAGCTCCAGAATGACCACCCTGCTATGCGGCACGGTATGCTACAATCAGGGGTGTCTTACGATCTCAATAAGTCAGAACGCAGAAATGCGCTTGCGGTTCGCCGGCAAAAACGGCACCGCATAAACATCTCGGCGAAAGCTGACTTGTGAATGGTCGTAAGACACCTTGCGGTGTCGTTTTTATTATCGCCGCAAATGGACCAACGGGAGAATGACAATGGACACTTACAATTCTAGTAAAATAGCAGCTGATGCTCTGCTCGTGCTAATACCTCTCTATTTCATTTCTAGAAAGGAGCTCTACAAGAACCAAGAAGATAGCCTGGGTTGTACTTGTCCTTGTTATACTAGGCTTGATTGGAGAAGCTGGGCTCAAAGTTATCGGGAGGTAATTAGGACGGGCATTGCTATGGACGATGATCAAACTACAGGAATAATGGCCTGGGCAATAATTGCTACTATTGTAGCCGCTGTATGCGCCTTTGGGTGGTCTAACTCTAGCGAAAAGTGGAACGCCGTTATGGGAGATAGTAGTAGCATTACGACGATCAATGATGTAGTCGATGAAGACAACGCGAACTATCAGGCTGGCTCAAAGCTCGTCGAGACCTATAATCAGTTAGCGCAGAATGCTCAGGATGAATGCGACACCATAGACAGTTATTTTGGCAGTGCTGCGTCGGACGCTTGCCTTGATCAAATGTTTGGTAATGGTCCGCCAGGGAGCACGAGCTTGGGTGATTACGACTTTTCCACGGATTATGCCGATAGTATGCAGGCTCAGCTAGATGATATTAACAATCCGCAGCAGCAGTAATATTAGTTGATCAGGGCGTTCCAGTCGGAGCTGAAGCGGTCGATGCCTTTGTCGGTCAGGTCGTGGTGGATGTCGAACGATTCGGGCGGCTGGGTCTAGGTCAGTTCTTTGTAAGGGATGGGTTTGAGGTCTTTGGTGTCGTATTCGTAGCTTTGGTCTGGTATTGGCAGGCCGGCTTTGGCCCACTCTTCCAGGACTTTGAAGGGAGCGGTTATTATATCCGCTTCGAGTTTGAGGGACTGCATGAAGTGGTCCATGTTGCGGACGCTGGCGGACAGGACTTCTACGTGGTGGTCGCCGTTCTGGTACATCTTTACGCAGTTGGCGATCAGGTCCATGCCGTTTTCGCCGATGTCGTCCAGCCGGCCTACGAAGGGCGATACGAAGACGTCGCCCTTGCTTGGCGCCCTTGCGTGGCGGCGTAGACGGCGGCGGCTTGGTCCTGGGTGAAGCAGAGCGTCATGTTGACGTTCATGCCTTGTTCTACGCTTTGTTTGGCTGCCTTCAGGCCTTCGGCCGTGGTCGGATACTTGATGTGGGCGTTCGGGATCCAGGCGTTCATCTTTTTGGCTTGGGCGAACATGTCTTCTGATTTGGTGCCTTGTTCGGCGTGGACTTCTATGGATACGGAGCCTTGCGGGATGAGTTGGGATATCTCGGTCACGACCTGCTTGTAGAAGTCGATTATCTCGTCTGTGGTGAACTTCTCGCCCTTTTCGAAGCGGTCTTTGGCGTAGGGGTTCTTGGCGACCAGCGTGGGGTTGGTGGTCTGGCCGTCCAGGAAGCCGAGCAGTTTTAGAATAGCCTTGGTTTCGGCCGGGTCGCCGCTGTCCAGGAAGATTTTAGATTTAAGGCTTGTTGGCTTCATATTTAGTCTTGTCCGAGCAGTTTTAAGGCTTGTTTAACGATATTTTCCGCGCTGAAGCCGAATTTCTCCATCATCACCGCGCCCGGCGCTGATTCGCCGAACTTGTCGATGCAGAGCGTAGCGCCTTCCGGGCCGACGTATTTGTCCCAGCCGAAGGGCGAGGCGGCCTCTACAGCCAGACGCTTAGCCACCTGCGGCGGCAGTACGGAGTCTTTGTAGGCCTGCTTCTGCTCGTCGAACAGTTCCTGGCAGGGCATCGATACCACGCGGGCCTTTACGCCCTTTTTGGACAAGGCTTTCGCGGCCTCCAGGCTGATGGTGACTTCGGAGCCGCTCGCTATCAGAATGATGTCCGGTGTTCCGGCGCAGTCCTTTATGACGTACGCGCCGTATTGCAGGTTGGAAGCCGGTTCCAGTTCCGCGCGGTCCAAAACAGGCAGTTTCTGCCGGGTAAGCACCAGGCAGGTCGGTCCGCCGGTGTTCAAAAGTGCCTGCCGCCAAGCTTCGACCGTTTCTGTGGCGTCGGAAGGGCGTATGACCGTCATGCCCGGCATGGCGCGCAGGGCGGCCAGCTGTTCGACCGGCTGGTGCGTGGTGCCATCTTCGCCCTGGCCGATCGAGTCGTGCGTAAGCACGTAGACCACTTGGAGTTTCATGATGGCGGCCAGTCGCATCGCGGCCCGCATGTAATCGCTGAAGATCAGGAAGGTGCCGCCGAAAGGTATGATGGCGCGCGACAGGGCCAGGCCATTCATAATGCCGGCCATGGCGTGCTCGCGCACTCCGAAATGCAGGTTGCGGGCATTCTTACCCCAATGCGGTCCGGCCACATCGCCGAATTCGTTGAGCGCGGTGTTGTTTGACGGGCCCAAGTCGGCCGAGCCGCCCAAGAACAGCGGCATGGCGGGCGCAACGGCATTCATAACGGCGCCGGAGGCCTGGCGCGTGGCCATGGGCTTTTCATCGGAGCTGAATACCGGCAGCACGCTTTGCCAATCCTTGGAACGTTTGCCGCCGCTCAGATCGCTAAGTTCCCTGGCCGCCTCAGGATGCGCGTTCGCGTATGCCGCGAAGCGTTCGCTCCACTCGTCTTCCAGTTCTCTGCCGCGGTCGATGCTGCTCCGCATATGTTTCAGCGCCTTTGGCGGGATGAAGAACGGCGGCTCGACCGGCCAACCCAGGTTCTTTTTGGTCTCTAGCAATTCCTCTTTGCCCAGAGGGCTGCCGTGAGCCGAGGCCGAATCATGCTTGTTCGGACTGCCGTAGCCGATGTGCGTCCGCATTATGATTAGAGAGGGGCGCGGATCCTTCTTGGCGGATTTGAGCGCTTTGTCTACCGCGCGCGTGTCGTTGCCGTCTTTGACGTTGATTACCTGCCAGCCGTAGGCCTTGAAGCGTTTGCCGACGTCCTCGCGGAAAGTCAGGTCCGTCGAGCCTTCTATGGATATGCGGTTGCTGTCGTACAGATAGATTAGCTTGCCGAGCTGGGCGCTGCCGGCGAACGAAGCGGCTTCGGACGATATGCCCTCCATCAGGTCGCCGTCGGATACGAGCGCATAGGTGCGGTAGTCGATTATCTCGCGTCCTGGCCGGTTGTAACGCTCGGCCAGTAAACGTTCGGCCACCGCCATACCTACGCCGTTGGCAAAGCCCTGTCCCAAAGGCCCGGTGGTGGTCTCTACGCCGGGTGTCAGGCCATGCTCCGGATGGCCCGGCGTCTTGCTGCCCCACTGGCGGAACCGTTTGAGCTCGTCAAGCGGCAGGTCGTAGCCGGTCAGGTGCAGCAGGCTGTATAACAGCATGGAGCCATGGCCGGCCGAAAGTACGAAGCGGTCGCGGTTAAGCCAGTCCGGGTTCTTGGGATTGAAGCGCAAATGATTCATCCATAGCGTATAGGCGAAGGCCGCGGCGCCCATGGGCAGGCCGGGGTGGCCGGAATTGGCCTTTTCGACGGCGTCGGCAGACAGCATGCGGATGGTGTTGATGCAGAGTTCGTCCAGATCTTTGCTCATAACTACCTATTTTACCTCTTGATCATTAGAAAGCTTGTGTAATTTTCCGCGGCGTCCTGTAGATTGTCCTCTACAATCTTCAGGCCGTAGAGGTCGGCAAGCACTTTGCTGCCCATCGTCGCGGTGTGCTTAGGCAGTTTGTGGGCTCCCAGTTGGCGCGCGACGTTGGCGTGGTCTATAAGCTCGCCCTTGCCAGAGGTCAGCTTCAGATCCGGATACTTCGCCTTGAGGGTGCTTTTGCACTGCGCGAAGACCTGCGGATGGGCCATCACCGAAGTTATGTCGTTGTATTCGGCGTCGTCGCGTATCATCAGCGCGTGCGCGATGATTATGGCGAACTCCTCGACAATCGAGAACTTGTAACGGGCCATGGCTTCCACGCTTTCGCCTACCATGCCGCCCACGGAGTTATGGATGGCGAACAGACCGCGGTCGATTTCGCCGGCATGCAGACCTGCGAGTACGTGCTCGGACGTATACAGGTACTTGACCTCGTACTTATCTATGCCGGCCTTTTTGACGTAGTGTTGCAGAGCCTCGTCGTTGAAGCTGCCTTTGCCGCCCTGGATGCCTATGGTCAGGCGGTCCGGATCGGCCTGTTCGGGCAGCAGTTTGTTATAGATCTTGTCATATGCGTCGCCGAGCTTCAGGCGCATCTTCTTGGTGTGCGGGTTATAGTGCTGCATGTCCGTGAACAGCTGCCAGCTATCGTTGCAAACCTGAGCCTCGATCTCTTGCAACTTCTTGGCGCCCAGCGTATCGATAGGCGAAGGTTTCAGTCGGTATTCTTCCAGCAGCCGGCCCAGGAAGTGCGTCAGGCCGATGGAATTCGCCGCCATCTTGTCATGCTCCTCGGGGGTCAGCTCTACCACTGACAGGCCTTTCCCTTCGAAATATGATTTCCAGAACGCGTATGTTTTCTCGCTGGCCGTGAACCGGTTCATCGCGATCGGCAGGCCGTCAAATCCGCCGCTGGAGCTGTCCGGTCCGAACATGGGATGGGTGAGCAGGGCCGTGGTACTCGTGTCTTTTAGATATTTTTCGAAGATTCTGGCCGGGTGCTGCTTCACCGCCAGGACGTCTGCCAGTAGTTGGCCCTTTCGGAAGTATTGTTTGTGCGCTGCTATGACCGCTTCAAAATCGGAAACCGGCACGGCGAAGAAGACCGCGTCGCTCTCGTACGCTTCCTTCGGGTCTTTGGCGACCCTGGTGTTTGCTGAAAGCTCGAGGCCGCCAGTCTTGATACCGGCCCTGTCGTAGAGGACGACCTGGAAATCGTCCTTGAACAGCCGGTAAAGCGTCTGACCGAACCTGCCGAAGCCGATGATGCTTACCTGCCGCACGGCTACACCTTGGCTTCAAGTGCTAGTGCATACTTATATATAAGGTCGTAGAGTTCAGCAATGAATCCCTCGGATAGATCCAAGGACTTGGCCTTGGCCAGTTGTCTTGCCTGCAGCTCTTCCATTCGTTCCTCGTCGCGCAGCTCCAGGCCGCGGCCCTTTTTGTAGCGTCCGATTCTAGCCACTATCTCCATGCGGCGCGCGAGCGTCTTCAGCAGCTCTTCGTCCAGGACGTCTATCTTTTTCCGCAGTTTGTCCAGGTCTTCTTCAGTCATACCCTAAAGTCCTACAGGTTCTGGGCCTTATGGCGCAAGTAGTGGTCCATGATTACCAGCGCCCCCATGGCGTCGACTATGGGGATGGCCCGGGGTAACACGCAGGGGTCGTGGCGGCCCTTGGCTTCCAGCTTGGTCGCCTGCTTGGCCGTGGTCACGGTGTTCTGGGTCTGGCTGATGGTGGAAACGGGTTTGATGGCCACGCGGAAGTAGACGGTTTCGCCGCTGGATATGCCGCCCAGGGTGCCGCCGGCGTAATTGGTCTTGGTGCGCACATCGCCCTTGTCGTCGACGTAGAACTCGTCGTTGTGCTCGGAACCGCGCATGGACACGCCGCCGAAGCCGGAGCCTATCTCGAAGCCTTTGACGGCGTTGATGCTCATCATGGCCTTCGCTAAATCGGCGGGCAATTTGTCGAAAACGGGTTCGCCCAGGCCCACGGGCAGGCCCTTGATCACGCCTTGTACCACGCCGCCGACGGAATCGTCCTCTGCACGGACTTTGTCGATCAGAGCAATCATCTTCTTTGCCGCTTCGGGATCGGGGCAGCGTACTATGTTGGCTTCCACCATCTTGTGTGTCACCTTGTTGAAATCGACGTCGGCTCTGATATCGCCGACCTGTTCCACGTAACTGATGAACTCGACGCCCAGGTGTTCCTTCAGATATTTCATGGCGATGGCGCCGCCTGCTACGCGGCCCAGGGTCTCGCGCGCCGAAGCCCGGCCGCTGCCCCGCCAATCACGCAGACCGTACTTCTGGGTGAAGGTGTAGTCGGCGTGGCCCGGCCGGTAAAGGTCTTTCAGCTCCAGGTAATCTTCTGATCGCACATCCTTGTTATAAGCTATGAGCATTATAGGTGTGCCGGTGGTGCGGCCCTCGGATATGCCGGAGAGTATGTGGATGCGGTCCTGTTCCTTGCGCGTGGTGGTGATACTGCTCTGGCCGGGCTTGCGCCGGTCCAATTCTGCCTGGATTTCTTCTTCTGTGATTTCCAGACCCGGAGGGCAGCCGTCAACGACCACGCCTACGCCGCCGCCATGCGACTCGCCGAAGGTGGTGATGCGGAACAATTGTCCGAACGTGCTTCCTGCCATAGTATCTACTCTGATAATTCCTTAAATATTGTTTCTAGCTGCTGCCGGGTCAATTGTCCGGGCGCCGACCTTCCATCTTTGGAGCGGGGAGCGAAGACCATATCATTGCCCCAGAGCGTACCGAAAATACGCGTAACAGCGCCGTATTCTCCCATACCGGAAACAACGAAGCGCACGCCCTTGGTCTTGAGCTCCAAAAGCAAACTCATAAGCCGCACGGCGTCCTCCTTGCTTCGGCATAGCGTCGACAGCTTATAGACCGCCGGCCGGTATGCTTCCATTGTAGCAACAATCTCCCTCAGTTGTAAGGTGTCGGGTGTCTGCTCGTAATTATGGTAGGAGGCTATCAGATTGGCGGACAAGCCCTGACTCTTTACCTGCTCAAGCGCTTCCTTCTGCGCCGAAATGTCCAGATCGACCAGGACGGGCGTGCCACTAAGCTGCTTCAATATGCCTGAGCGCTTGCCGCTGTCCATTACGGGCTGCTCCAGGTTCTGCCTGCGGAAGAGCACTATCAACCTGTCGCCAAGCATGCCGGTTAACTCGCGGACAAAGGCGGCATCTGCGCCTTCTACGTAATCCAGCCACACCTCGAAGTAGCGGTAGTCTTCCATGCCGGCATTTATGGTCTTGACGACCTCGTCTTTGCTGGCGGATATGATGGGTAGGCAGTAATTGATTTTCATCAGGATTCTCCGGCGCGGCCGAGCGCCTGCTGCAAAGCGGTTCTCATGGCGTCTTCGGGCGCGTCATAACCAGTATACAGTTTGAACTGTAGGATTGCCTGGCCCAGCAGCATCTCGGTACCGTGGATGACTTTGGCGCCCTTCGCACTTGCTTCGCGCAGCAGGCGCGTCTCGTATGGTACGTACACGCTGTCGAAGACAATCTGGCGGCCGGTGATGAAGTCCTTGGGTAGCGGCGTGGCGCCGTCGTCCGGACTCATGCCTGCGGATGTGGCGTTGATGATTATGTCCATGCCCTTTATGGATGCTGGTGATTCCAGATCCGAGCTTTCCGCTCCGAACTCATCGGCAAGTTCGCGGGCTCTACCGACGGTGCGGTTGTAGACGGTCAGCTTCGCGCCCTTGGCCGTGATGCCATAAGCTATCGAACGGGCGGCGCCGCCGGCTCCAAGAAGGGCGACCTTTTTGCCCTTCAGCTTGATCAGTTTTTCGAGCGGTCCGACCACTCCCATCCAATCCGTATTGTAGCCTTTCAGCCGGCCATCGTCGTTCACCACCGTGTTCACCGCGCCGATCGTTTTCGCCACAGGGTCGATGTCGTCCAGATAGCTCATAATCGCGACCTTATGCGGCGCGGTGCAGCTCACGCCGCGTATGCCTACGCTCCGTACTTCGCTCATGAATCCCGCGAGTTCTTGCGGTCTGACCCGGCGGGCTTCATAGCGGTAGCGGTCGTTTATACGCAGCTCCCGGTATGCCGCATTGTGGATCGGCGGACTGAGCGAATGAGCGACCGGGTCGCCGATTATCATGCACAGCTTGAGGCCTTTCCGCGGACTCATGGTTGGTCTCTTCCCAATTTATTGATGATTTCGTCGGCTGTCTGGTCGGGCCGCATCTTGCCCGTGTCTATGATGAGGTCGGCGGCTGTCTCGTACAGGCGTTGCCGCTCGCGCAGTACCTGCATAATCTCCGCCTTAGGAGTCTTTTGATCCGTGAGTGGCGGCCTGCCACTGGAATCACGCAGCCGCCTGACCATTACTTCCACCGAAGCCTGCAGCAGTATTATCGTGCCGTTTTTGCGCAGAGCCTTGATATTTTCAGGCCGGAGCACTATACCGCCGCCGGTGGAGATGAGCGCGTTATTCATGCTGGCAATCTCTTTGGCTAGTACCGATTCCTGTTCGCGGAAGTAGCCCCAGCCGTACTTCTGTACGATCTCCGGCGTGCTGAGCGACAGCTTCCTGGTCATGACGTCGTCCAGGTCGATCTGCTTTATGCCCAGCTTCTTGGACAGCTCCTCGGCTACTGTAGTCTTGCCGCTGCCACGCATGCCGATCAGGACGATGTTGCGATGGACCGGCTCGGTTTTGACACCTATCTGCGACAGCTTCCCCCAATAATCAGGGAACGTCTTGCTGACTACGTCTGGGTCACGTATCTCCACGCCGGCCAGCTTGGACCCGGCTACGGCGAAGGACATGGCCATCCGGTGATCGCCGTACGTATCTATCGGCGCGGGCTTGGGGCCGCCGCCGTGAATCGTAAGTACATCGGTCGAAGACGAGGCCTTCACGCCCATCTTCATGAGCTCCCGCTCCAGGGCCATGACCCGCTCGGTTTCTTTGATCCTAAGGGACTTTACACCCGAGATTACGCTCTTGCCCCGCGCGAAAGCTGCCAGGACGGCCAGCGTCTGAACCTGGTCAGGGCAGTCGGACATATCTACTTCCAGGGGCTTCACGCCCGTGCCTGCCACGGTCACGCTGTCTTTGCCGCGGGTCACCCGGCTGCCCATGCGTTCCAGTATCTTCAAAAAACCCATGTCGGCCTGAAGCGAGCGCGGATTAAGGTTGCTGCCGGTGATGGTCGATCCGGTAAGCGCGGCTATGGCGAAGAAGTATGATGCGCTGGATACGTCGCCTTCCACATCGTACTTGGCCGCATGGTATGCCTGGCCCGCGGCGATTTCGTAGGAGCGATAGTCCTTGCCGCGTACCGTCACACCGAAACTTTTCATAGCGTCCACGGTCATGTCCGCGTAAGGCTTGGAGGCCAGTACGCCGTCTATACGTATGTCCAGGCCGCCGGCAAGGGGAGCTATCATGAGCAGGGCAGACAGATACTGGCTGCTCTCGCCGCCGGCCAACGCTACTTTGCCGGCTGAAAGCCCGGATGATTTTATGGCCAACGGTGGGTAGCCTTTCTTGTCCAGATATTCAATGTCGGCGCCCAGGCTTCTTAAACTGTCGGCCATCTTGCCAACCGGCCGCTTATTGAGCCCGGGCTTGCCGCCCAGGATCTGGCGGCCCGGGATCACGCACGACAGCGCCAACAGGAAGCGCAACGTTATGCCGGACAGGCCGGCGTCGAGCTCGTATTTCTTGTCTGTTATGTCCCGGACGTCGCCTATTACATCGACGTATGAGGCCTTTTGCGTCATTTTTTGCGTCATTTTGATACCCAACGACTGGAGGCACCCGATCATGGCATCTGTATCGTCGCAGGCAAGCGGACCGTTTATCCGTACGTTTCCCGGCGTCATAGCTGCGAGCAGCAAGGCCCGGATGGTATAACTCTTGGAGCCGGGAACTGCGACCCCTGTTTCGGTCGCACGGGGCAGGGGCAGGATTCTTAAACTTTTCATCAGTCAAGTATGGCTTTTATGGCCTCCGTTACCACCTCTGAAGAAACTTCCTGGTTGTACACGGCATGGCCTATGCGGTCCAGGAGCGTGAAGTTCAGCCTGCCGCCGGTATTTTTCTTGTCGGAGCGCATCTTATCCAGTATATCCTCAGCTCTTATGCCACTGGCGCTTACCGGCAGTCCGGCGTTCGCCAGCGCCTGCCTGACGCGCTCCAGGTCCGTTTGCGCCAGCTTATCCAGACGGACCGATATCCCGGCCTCGGCGGCCATGCCTATACTTACAGCCTCGCCGTGCAGCAGCGGGCTGCTGGTTTCATGGCTGAGCGCCTCTACGGCGTGGCCGACGGTATGTCCGAAATTCACCAGCTTCCTGGCGCCGCCTTCCCGGATGTCGTCTTTGATGATGGCGAGCTTAATGCGGCAAGAGCCGGTGATTATATCCGTCAGTTCTTCTTGGGTAAACTCAGAGGGTCTCTTAGCCGTGGCTTGCCCAAAATATCCTTCGTCCCAGATCAGCCCGTGCTTGATGACCTCGCTGAATCCGGAGGAAAGTTCGCGCGCCGGCAGCGTAGCGAGCGTCTGCGGATCTATTACCACGCCCACGGGTTGGTTGAAACTACCCACGAGATTCTTGATGTCCGCGAAATTGATGCCGGTTTTACCTCCGATACTCGAGTCGACCTGTGACAGCAGGGTGGTCGGGACGTTCAGAAAATCGATGCCGCGCATGTAGGTGGACGCCGCGAAGCCGCCGACATCGCCGATAACGCCACCGCCCAGGTTAATCAGAAGCGATTTGCGATCACAGCCGGCTTCGTGCAATGCTTTCCAGACCTTCTGCACGCTGTCGATGTCCTTGTTTGTTTCGCCGGCTGGCAGCAGTACCGATACGGTACCGGGCGGCAGAGAGGACTTCAGCTCCTTGAGCAGCAGGGATTCCACGGTGTCGTCCGTGACGATAAGCACCTTAGAATACTGCCCGGCATCGTAAAGTGTGCCGACCTCCTTAATCAAACCGGTACCGACATGAATCTTATATCCTCTTTGTTCAGCCAGAGGAATGTCCACCTTAACTTCTTGCATAATACCTATAATCATAACATTAAAGAACGTTTTTAGCCTGATGTATGCTCCCGGCGATAAGGTATAATAGGCACCAAGATGAGCAAACCGGTAATCCTGACGGGTCTGCGGGCGAACAATGACCTGCACATCGGCAACTATCTGGGCGCCCTGCTGCCCATCGTCGACATGGCTAAAAGCAAGTCGGGCGAATATCAGGTGAATCTGATGGTAGCCGATCTGCATAGCTTTACCACGCCCATAGACCATTCCAAGCTTCAGGCGCAAATCAGGCAGAACCTGCGTGCTTTTGCAGCGGCCGGATTACCCCTGGATAACGAAGGCATCCGTCTATTCCGCCAAAGCTGTGTGCCGGCTCACTCCGAGCTGGCTATAATACTGGATTCTTTCACCGGAATGGGCGAGATGGGCCGTATGACGCAGTTCAAAGAGAAATCCGCCAGCTTAAGTGAAAACCGCATAAGTGTCGGGTTGTTCAACTACCCTGTGCTTATGGCCGCTGATTATCTGTTATACCGCGCGGAATACGTGCCCGTGGGCGACGACCAGACCCAGCATCTGGAATTCGGACGCGATATTGCCGAGCGGATGAACAAACGCTTCGGCGAATTGTTCACGGTGCCGAAGCCGGTCAAGGAACAACATAAGTTCTTCGACAAGGACCAAGGCCTGCGCGTACGCGACCTACAGAACCCGTCCAAGAAGATGAGCAAGAGCGACGATTCGGGCAAGGGAGTGATTTTCCTGACGGACAGCCCGGAGGCCGCGCGCAAGAAAATAATGGCCGCCGAGACCGATAGCCTGGGAGGAATCAAGCACGACTACGACAAGCAGCCGGGTGTAAGCAATCTGTTGGATATGCTGAAGCTGCTTGGCGGCAATCCGGGCGGATTCATCGGGCAGAAGCAGTACGGACCCTTGAAGGTCGCGGTAGCGGACGCCATGGCTGATTTCCTTGCGGATTTCCAGGAACGCCTGGGCAAGGTCGATGAGCAGGCTATCCGGAGAAAACTGGCCAATTCCGAAGAGGCTATGAACGAACAGGCTAATGCCACGCTGCTCAATGTGCAGAAGGCTGTTGGCCTGAGGTAGCAGTGAACAGTCCCGAAGTAAGCGGCGCCGAACGGCTCGATCAGTACGTTGCCCGCCAGATGCCGTCCTTGAGCCGAAGCTCCGCCGCGAAACTTATAGAGGAAGGCAGCGTGGCCGTGAACGGCGGCGTCCAGCCGAAAGCCGGCTATAAGATAAAGCCCGGTGACCGGGTAGATATCGATTACGACGAAACGCGGCTCAGAGTGCCGGAAATCAATCTGCCCATTGTATATGAAGACGATGACTGCGTGGTCATCGACAAACCGGCGGGCGTATTGACGCACAGCAAGGGTGCTTTCAACCCAGAAGCTACTGTGGCTAGCTGGCTGAGCGGACACGCAGAAGGCATGGAGGGGGACCGCGCCGGCATAGTCCACCGGTTGGACCGGGCTACGTCGGGCGTCATGATCTGCGCCAAGACCCCTGAAGCGCTGGCTTGGCTGCAGAAGCAGTTCTCCCAGCGTAAGACCAATAAGAGTTATGCTGCCGTGGTAGGGGGCGCTATGAGCGAACCGGAGGCCGTCATAGACATGCCAATCGAACGCAATCCCAAGAAACCCCAGACGTTCCGGGTGGGGTCCGGCGGGAAGTCTGCGCAGACCGCATACAAAGTAGTCGGGACTGACGGGAAAAACACGCTGTTGGAGCTTAAACCTGTCACCGGACGCACGCATCAGCTGCGTGTCCATCTGGCGCAGATCGGCCATCCGATAATCGGTGATACATTCTATGGCGGCGCGGCCGCGGACCGCCTGTTTCTGCACGCGCACAAGTTGGCAATAACTTTGCCTGACAGACAGCGTAAGACATTCGAAGTGCCCGTACCGGCGCGGTTCGCGGAGCTTGTCACGGCATGAAAGACGTCACGGCATGAAAGACCTCGTACTTCACCAACTGACACGGCAACGCTCGGAATCGTTCGCGGCCGCGCCGTCGCACGCCCTTATACTGAGCGGTCCTACCGGCAGCGGCAAGCGCACGCTGGCCGTTCGCATGGCCGAAGTTATCCTGGATCTGCCCGCGGACGCCTTCGAGGGCCATCCGTATACGCTTATCATCGCCCCGGAGGAAGAAGGTAAGGCTATCGGCATAGAAGCCGTCCGGCGCCTGGAACGGTTCACGGCTCTTAAGGTGCCGGGCAAATCCGCGCATGACCGGGCCGTACTCATCGAGAACGCCCATATGATGACCGTGGAGGCGCAGAACGCCCTGCTGAAACTGCTGGAAGAACCGCCCGAAGGCACTGTGATGATACTCACGGTCAATCACGAGCAGACCATGCTGCCGACGATTCGTTCACGCGCCCAATCCATACCTGTGGGCAGGGTAGAGCGCGCCGTCCTGGACAGGTATTTTAGCGCCCGCGGCTTCGATGAACAGACCATAGGACGCGCCTATGACATCAGCGGCGGCTTGCCTGGCCTGATGCACGCCATGCTGGACGAATCGGAGCATCCCCTGCTGCTGGCGACCGATTATGCCCGCAAGCTGCTCAGCCAGTCGGTTTACGAACGTCTGACTCTGGTCGATGAATTGGCCAAGCAGAAGATTCTGGCCATGGATATATGTAACATCCTGCAGCAAATGGCCCATGTCAGCCTGCAGACTGCTAACGGCCAGGCAGCCAAAAAGTGGCAGACCGTGCTGAGGGCCGCTTACGATGCTAGCGAGGCTCTGGCAGTCTCCGCGCAGCCCAAATTGGCCCTGACTAATCTCATGCTGAGCCTGTAAAACCTTATGGTATACTGATGAAAGTACGATGGTAGAGTTACTTATAGTAGTGGCATTCGCTTTCCTGGCGTACCAAAGCGCCGTCATCCGCGACGACGAATTCGCAAACGTTTCACGAAAAGTGGGTGACCGATTGGGGAAATTATGGGACATCGCGCATCAGGGTATGCGCGAAAACCGTTTTCTGCGCGCTGAAAAGGCTTTACTGACCATTTTGAAGATTGACGAAAAGAACGCCGCGGCCTACAACCGCCTCGGCATTCTCTATGCCAAACAGAAGGAATACCGCGATGCCATAGACTGCTTCGAAATCGCCTCTTCCATAGAATCCACGCCGTCCAGTCTGCACAATTTGGGCCTTATCTATTTTGAAACAGAGAATTACGAGAAGGCCGCCGTAGCCTTCGAGCAGGCGTTAAAATTGGAAGATAACCTGGCCGCCCGCCACGTGGCCTACGCCAAGGTCCAGGAAAAGCTAGGCAACGACAAGATGATGTTTCAGGAGCTGGAACGCGCCGCGGAACTTGAACCCAACAAAGAAACCTATACATTGCTGCTCAAAGCTTACCGCAACCACGGCATGCAGGAAGAAGCCGACGTCATAGAAGACCGCTTGAAAAAGTTGGTGGTGCCTTCCGGTCGCGCCAAACGCATACTCCGTCCCCGCCGCGTCGTCGTATAGTCGCTCAGGACGCCGCTTCTACGCTTTTGCCTGCACAACTGTCTGTGCCACTGTCCGCATTGGTGCTGGAAGCATAGCTATGGCCAGTTCGTGCTCAAGCACGCGCCTGCTTCCATCGGTGCATAATTGGAAGAGGCGGCGCTCGCTTGCGACCTCGCCGGCCGCCACAAGCTCCATTTCATTCAACCCTTCAACGGCTTCGTGTAATCTGTGCGCCTCGTGCTTTTTGATGTCAGCTCTTGCGAGCGCCTCATAGAATCCGTCTTCAAAGTCATCTATTAATAACCAGTCCGGGTCTTGCGAGGGCCGGAAGCCTATACCTTTGAATATGCCGCTATAATCGCATTCGCTTTTTGAATTAGACAGTGTCGAGAGCTGTTTGGCGCCGCCGGTGGAAAGCGCCAGCGCATAGTCAGGTTCAAGCTCTCTCATAAAATACAGGCCTACCAGGCCAAGCAACTTCTGGGGCATTATCCGGTGCCGTTTCCTGAATTCATCGAACGCTTCGCCCTTAACATTATCGTCCTTCTTCACCCCGCTGCCAGTACGTATAAAACGAGCTCCCATGGCGCCTTCGGAATGCGCGGTGTCGATACCGGTTCTCCACAGCTCTTTATACGATGGGCGGCTTTTTGTGCGGTCGACTAAGCCTAGCCCCAGGTCTATGGAGAAGGTTCCGGCCCCGGATCCACCCCTGACGCGAAGTTCGTAGTCATCATCGAAGCTAGCGCCCCAGGTCACCACGTGTTCAGTCCGCGCGTCATAGCTGGTAGCCGCGAATACCTCAGGGCCGAACCGTTCAACCATGAACCGCATATTGCCCAATGCGGACATTATTGTGCTCTCGGCGCTTCGGTCAAGCTGCTGCTCGGGTAGATTGGGAATTGCCGCGTACCGGAAAGGCTGTGCGCTATAAAGCGGCCAGTCATCCTCGTATTCTGCAATTGCTTCGACAAAGGCGCTGATTGCTTCAGGGCCTACGCTACCCGGCGAGGATCCCAGAGCGTTCCTTAAAAAACCTTTTAATCCGCCGTTAACCGGCTGATCCAGGGTAACACCGTCCGGCAACAGCGGATTCGCGTCAAATTGCCTTAAAGTCTGATGGTTAACGCCCTGAAGATGTAATTCCGCGGATGGCATTTAGCAATTATGACAACTTTTAATAATAAAAGCAAACTTGAGTGCGGTAAGGTGCTTGGGGGTGCAGTAAAAGGACTTGGTGCAGGGTGTAGGATTCGAACCTACGAAGGCATAAGCCAACAGATTTACAGTCTGTCGTGTTTGACCGCTTCACTAACCCTGCATACAGGTTAAATTATTTAATCAAACCGCCAGATTATTTTAACAGATAGTGACTGGTGATGGTACACTAGCCGCCCATGACCACAACAAAAAGAAAGGGTGAGGTTCGGATTTCCGCTAATACGAACGTCTGGAAACATGAGCTAAGAACTGCCCGCGCGCTGGCGAGAGCCGGCTACGAGGTGGAATTTTTGCCCGCGAAAAACATTAAACACGCCAAATCGCCAGACATTTTAATGGACGGTGCGAAATGGGAAATAAAGTCTCCCGTCGCACGCAAGTTATCGGCAGTTGAGCGTAATTTGAAACGCGCTTATCGCCAATCGACAAATATTGTTTTTGACTCGCATAGAATGGGGCGTCTGCCAGACAAATCCATACAACAAGAACTTATTAGACAATTTGTGCTCACCAAAAATATCAAGCGCATGATATTTGTTAACCGCAAACGTGAAGCGATTGACGTCAGTAAGCTAATTTGATACGGTTATAACATAAGCCATCGCACGGAGCAGGATGTTCCTACCGCGGGGGCTTATTTTTTTTATGTCATGTCATTCAATCGTGGAGCCACCTGTCGGATTCGAACCGACGACCCTCGGTTTACAAAACCGATGCTCTAACCAGCTGAGCTAAGGTGGCAACGACCGACGAGGTAAGTGTAGCAAAAACTACTGTAGCTGACCAGTGTTTTAACCTGTAGTAATTGGTATAATTATTACAGGTGATAATAGTGGTATGCCAATAAAAACCAAAGCGGATGCAGAGTTGCTCGGCATGGGCTTGGGGCTTTATTGGGGCGAAGGTACAAAATCCAATAAACACTCAGTTAGGCTCGGTAACACGGACCCTGCTTTACTCAGGACGTTCGTGCGGTTTTTAGTTGACCTTTTTGGCGTGAAGAAAGCCGACATGAGGTTTGCACTACAGATATTCTCTGACATAGACCCAAATGAGGCTCTTAAGTATTGGGTCAAAGAATTAGACGTAGACCCCTCGCAATTCGGTAAGATTATCGTTACAATATCCGGGTCGCTCGGAACGTACCGCAAGAAAAGCCTCTTCGGTGTTGTGACGGTTCATTACCACAATAAAAAACTCCGGGATATAATAGTCAATAGTTGCCGCGATAGCTCAGTTGGTAGAGCGTAGCAATGGTAATGCTGAGGTCACGGGTTCGACTCCCGTTCGCGGCTCCAAATTGTTTACAATCTGTTGCATATCCGTTAGTATTATTAGCCTATGGCAAAGAAAGGCGGCAAGCGCAGGATTATCGGACTCGTCAGCGAGGAAAGCGGCGAGCGCTTATATTACACGACAAAAAACACTATGAACACCCCGGATAAGTTAAGTCTGAAGAAGTACAGTCCCAGACTGCGCAAACACGTCGTTTTCACGGAAACCAAAAAGAACCTGGGCCGCAACGAAGCGCCTAAACGGTAGCGCCTAAGCGCTAGTCTGAGCACCGTCCTTGGCAAGATCCAGCAAAGTATTCACTAGTTCGGCGTGGCTCCAGACCAGGGGCGTTACTCCTAGGGGCGCCCCGGTTTCGGGATCGAACTGTTCGCTCAGGGCGCCGCTCGGTAGCCTGCGCTCCAAAGACCAGTCCAGAAGCTGCTTCGCCTTGTCAGTTTGGCCCGCGCTGGCGAAATATTGGGCCAGCCAAAGGCTGCTGACGATCCAGGGATTGCCTTTGTACTGATGCTTGGTCAGAAAATAATTATCGTTCTCGTAGCGCGGCACGCCACCGCCCGGCGAGCTGTTGAGCAGACGTTTCTCGATCTCTGCGGCCGTCTTCTTCATATTTTCATCATTTAGGGGCAGGCGGGCGTACATGTACGGGCCGTAAAGGTTAGAGATATCCAGCGTGTTGTCGTATTCCAGGCTGCCGTCCGGCTGAAGCAGAAAGCCTTTTATGAAGTAGCCGTCCTTATGAAGCAATTTGTGCAGGTTCTTCTTTATGCCGTCAGCCGCGTGCTCCCAGCGCACGGCGTCGTCCGGCTGTTCAATCAGGTTGGCGATTTTTGAAGCGGTTTCCAGGCCGGCGATCACGGTGCAGACGGTGTAGGTGGACGTCAGGAACTTTTCTTCCCACAGATCGTAGCTGGCGTGGGGCAGGCCGGTTGCTTCGTCGATGAACCGGGTCATGAAACTGGCGCAAGGCGCCACGAAAGTACGGTAAAGATTTTCTACAAAGGTCTTGTCGCGGCTGGCTTCGTAGAACTCGCCGATCATGTAGATGACGCAAGCCGTTTCGTCCTCTTGGATGGCCAGCTCCTTGCTGCGTCCGTGCACCAACGGATGCCAAGTACTGCCGATGGCGCGGTCCGGTTGGTATTTGTGCATGAGGTAGCCGTCTTTGTGCATGGTGTCGCGCGCGAACTCCAGGAACTGCTTGGCTTCGGTGAAGTGCCCCAGGCGCATCAGGGGCCACAGCGCGTAGGCGGCGTCGCGCGGCCAGCAGTAACAGTAATAATCGCGGCCATAGTTGAATATGCTGGAATCACCGCTCGCCAGCACTGAGCCGCGCTCATCGCAATGCGCTTTGATGATGAGCAGGCTGCATTCCAGGTCTCTTCTGTGGAACGTGGGTATCTCTACGCTGCCGCCGCCCAACCAGGCCCGCCAATGCTGGTGTACGTAGCGCAGACGATTTTCCATCTTGGCGCCATTGAAATCGTCGTGCACTCTCTGGACGTCGGTCTGGCTGTTACCCGCCACTATCCAGTAATCAACGGTTGTTGATTGATTGCCGCCAAGCTTCCTGCGGAAACGTATGACGCTGTCAACGCCGCCATGCTCCACGGCATTGCCGGATAGCTCGCCATCTTCCGCGTCCAGATAAGTTCCAGCTTTGCCTTCTATACCGTAATTGCCGACGGCGAACTGGTCAAACGGTTCGCCGTCTTCGAACTTGCCGCCGATGAGCAGGGAATACCGCCCTTTGTAATCCAGTATGTAATGGCCGTCGGGCACGTAGATGGCAGTATCGGCGCGCCCGGCGCGCGATATCTGGAATATCTGGTGCATGAAAAGTCTGACGTCGCGTTCTTCGGGCCGCTCGTTGGTGATGGTTACGTTGCGCACCAGCGAATTGGTCTCTATGTCGACGAAATCATGTAGGGCCATTGTGATTGCCAACTCATCGGAATGAAGTTTTATGCTGCTGACCATGGCGTCGTTCTCGTACTCGACCAGCACCTCCCAGCTGCCGTCATCCGTCCACTTGAACTTGCCGTCCACCCAGACGCCGATTTTGTGCTGGGTGGAACGTGCCGTGGTCAGATTTTCCAACCCCACATAGGGGTAATAAAAGTCATGGACCAGACCGTTCTCGTCTAGACCCACGAAGAGCTGGCCGTTGCTGAGTACTACGGGCCTGCCCATCTATGAGCGCCCCCAGCGCCGTTGGCCCACCCCGAATGGCATTGCTAGACCTCGACGCCTTTCTGAGCCAGCCTGAACTGGATGTCGCGATAAGCGTTCATGAAATTCATATAAGCCTCGTAAGGTGTTTCATAAGGACTGAAATACGCGTGTATGTCACCGTCATTAAACCACTTCGTACACATATAGTAAAAGTGGTCCGAGGTCTGCAGGCGGCGCCAGTCATCAATCAGCGCCAGGTCGTGGCTGCCGATAATCCTGTCTTCCAGGTCGTAGAGCGAGCGGATGGAGTCGCCCTGCATGGCATTGCCGATCCAGGCGGACAAATCGCGTTCGGTATCGGCCCAGGTGATAATCTGCGGCACGTCGATTTCTCCGACCGGCTCAAAGCTGTCAATGGCATCGCTGACGGTCATGAAAGTGTGACCGTCCGTCTTCAACCATTCACCCGGCAGATGCTCCAGGAAATCGAACACGCCGGACTCTTCCCACTGGTGCTCGCCGAACGTCTCATAGTCCATGAACAAGTTGAAGTTCGTGGCGTCCTTCTCTTCGCTCATCCAATGTGCGAACTTGTCCGCCGTGAGCGGCCACTCCTTCCATTCACGGTCACCGAAGCGAAAAGCGATGTCGTCGCTGAGCTTATAATTTTTCATGAGCAAACGGATGTTTTCCGTGCCGGAAGGGCGGTAGACGAAGTTCGGACTGCGCCACTCCAGCACCGGGTCCCAGCCTTCGGTCAGGACACCCTTGTAGCCGGCTTGGTCGGCCCAGCGGGCCAGATCATTGTTGTACGACAACTCCGTATTGCGGAAAACGCGCGGCGTCTGGCCGAAGACCTCTTCTACTTTCTGCCGGTGCATCTCTACCTGCATCTCGAACTCTTGCCGCGAGTAGAAAAAGGCCAGGGTGTGATGGTATGTTTCGGCCAGGATCTCGACACGGCCGGTGGCGCACAGATCCTTGAACGACTGGAGGGCTTCCGGCGACCAGCGCTGCATCTGCTCAATGACTATGCCGGACATCGACAGGCTTAAGCGGAACTGCGGATTGTTTTTGAGCAGTTCCAACAGGCGGGCGTTCGTGGGCAGATACGATTTCTTGGCCACTTTATTGAGGATGCGCTCATTGCTCGTGCGGTCTTCGTAGGCCGAATCAAAATAGTCATGCCGTGCGCCGCTGTCAAAGACCGTGTAATGCCGTATCCTGTACGGCTGGTGTACATGCAGGTAAAGCACTACTGCCTTGCTCATGAGGTCGCTCCCAGGTTCGATTGGTATAGCTCCAATATCTTGTCGCTTACGCGGACCCACGACAGCCCCTCGTATTCGCGATTGGCATTCTTGATGAGCTCGGTGCGCAGGGGCCGGTTCCACAATACTGCCAGCATCTTGTTCGCCATCTCGTCGACATCCCAGTAGTCCACTTTCAGGCAGTTGGCAAGTACCTCGCTTACTCCGGATTGCTTGCTTATGAGTGCCGGTGTGCCGTAACCCACGGCTTCCAGCGGGGTAAGTCCGAAGGGCTCTGACACGGATGGCATAACGAACAGGTCGCCAACTATGAACGCGTCGCGCCAGCGCTTGCCGCGCTGGAAATCGGCGAACAGCACGCTGGCCCCTATGCCTAGCTCTGCGGCTTGTTCGATGAGTTCATGGTACTGTTCGCCGTTACCCACAATCAGGAACAGCGTCTTCGGCTCGCGCTTCTTGACCTTTTGAGCAGCTTTAAGGAAATTCGGCAGGCCTTTCTGAATGGTCAGCCTTCCCACGTTGACCACTACCTTGTAGCCCAGCTTCTTCATCAACGCCAGATAGCGGTATGAGTTTTCCGGATCTGGCAGCATGAGGTCGCCAGGGTCGATGCTGTTATGTACTACTTCTATCTTGTCCGCAGGCACGCCGTAATCTTCGATAATCCTGTCTTTGGTGTGCTGACTGACGGCTACGACCTGGTCTGCCAGTCGCATGGATAATTGTTCCACCTCTTTGACGAACGGGTTGCCGTCGGAACTGCCGGCGCGGTCGGACTCCACGGAGTGGACGTGCAGGATCAGCGGACAGCCCTTCAGCTGCTTGACTCTGAGCGCCGCGCGGAACGTCAGCCAATCGTGGGCGTGCACTATGTCGACCTGCTTTTTCGCGACCAGCCTGGCCACTGAGTGTTCATAAAGTTGCTGTTGGTCGTGTATGTCCAGCCATTCACCGTTATCACCATCACTGGTGTATTTCCGGCTATCGTAAACGCCGCCTGAACGGGCGACGATGGCGGCATCTTGCGGATTGGCGGCCGTGACCTCCATGAAATCTATTTGATGCTCTGCCCGGTAGGGCAGGATGAATTCTATGTCGACGTCTTTTTTAGAGAGAGCCTTACAGAGCTGGTAGCACGCAACACCCAGTCCACCACTGTTGTTGGGCGGTAGTTCCCACCCTAGCATTAGAATTTTCATCGCCCTCTATTTTTTAATTTGTTTTAGGGTTGCCCTGCGTACAATTATAAGGCCATCCCCTCTATAGCACAAGCGTTGTATATCACTTTCCGTCCGTGATTGAAATCAAGGGGCCGGAGGCTTTACAATCGTTGTGTTAATGTCTATTATTAGCATATGCTCTTCAGGGAGCAGATTTGTGTGTTTAAAAACAAACCAGCGAAAACAGAGGTTAGACGCTTATCAAAGCAGCTAAAACGTTAATAAAAACCGGGGCTGGATTTCCCAAACAAGCGATACAAAAGCTATCGCGTGCTTATTTATCGCTAAAAACTCAACCTCTCAAATTTGTTCGAACGGCCACTTTGGCGTTAGTGCTAGTCCTTTATGTGGCAAACATACTGCTGGCTCCAAAGGCCTGGGCTTCGACAACAGTTTCTATCGATACCGATAGCGACTTCAATCTTGGTTCGTACAGCTCGACCCAGGTGAACGGTACTGGGTCGGGTGCTTATCTGTCGTTAGCTGGCGGCGACCACTGGTGGAACTCGTCGTATTCTTACCGTCGGCCTGTAACAGTTGATATAGGCAGCAACCCGTCGGTATCGTCTGGCTACGCCGTCAAAATGACTATTAGCGGCAGCGACGCGGCAGCTATATATAGCAGTTCCCTGAATACTGGTAATGACTTTCGAGTAGCCTACTGGGATGGCTCGACCAACACGGAGATCAACCGCTACGTCGTAACATACACCTCTAGTTCGATAGTCTTCTACTTCAATACCCAAGCCGCACTAAATGCCAACGACTCCTCAAGCTACTCTGTCTATTATGGAAACCCTTCAGCCACAGCGCCGTCTAATGATCCGGCTAACGTATTCAGTACTACCAATATCGCCACCACCGGAACGGCCTCGGCCAGCGATACCTATAGCGCGAACCCCGTTACGCTGTTGAATGACGGCGCCGCCAGTGGCAGTGTCAGCCAGTGGGGCAACAACAATGCCGCCAATTCCAGAGTCATGATCAAATTCCCATCGAATTACCAGATATGGAAAGTCAAGGAGTACTGGGGCGGCGACAACACAGGCGGCTGGGCCAAGCCCAACGGGCAATATTTCCCGGGCTCTTTCCAGGTCCAGTACAGTACTGACAACAGCGCCGTAGCGGCCGACGTTGCCGGCAGCGCCAAATGGACCAGCCTTAGCGACTCTACCGATGGACTTGCGGCTTCCAGGACGGCTACGACCGATTATGCGAGTCCCACCTATAGTGGCAATCCGTCGGTCAGCGGCACGACCGTCGCCACCAACATGGCGAATTGTACGAACTGCTGGGGAACAACCTTCGAGAACACGTTCTATCCGGTTACGGCGTTATCGGTCAGGCTGGCGCTGGTCAATACGGGTTGGGTAGGCGGCTTCGGCGAGTTCTACGTATATCCTGTAAATGCCACGCCTCTGTCAACGGAGCCTACTCTCTCGGTTGGATCCCAGGCCACCAATCTGGCCTCCAGCGGTACTTGGACATCCGGCAGCGGCGGCAGCGCCATAGCGTTGACCAGTCCGGCCCTGTGGGGCAACGGCACCTCCGGAAGCACGGCCTTCGCGGCGGCCTTCAGCAACGTGGCGGCGGGCGATACCGTACAGTTCAAGCTACGCAGTGCCACTACCAGCGGCGGGCTTAGCTCGGCGTCTTACGTCAGCTTGGGCACGGCCAGTTCTGGAACAACGTTCAGTTTGACGAAGTCCGATATGGACAACCTGAACATTGATCCGGCACAAGCCAAGTACGTACAAATTGAGACTGACTTTTCGCAGTCTAATGGTAATACGCCCCAGCTTGATTCCATGGCCCTGACGTACGTTTCCGACGCGTCCGGGCCGATCAGTAACGCCTCGAACCTGCAGATGTACAAGAGTAACGGCGGCAGCAGCCTGGCCAGCAACGCCTGGGCCAAGACCAGCCCGTACATTACCTGGGATGCGGCCGATGATAACGTCGGCGGCTCCGGCATAAAGGGTTATTGCCTATATGTTGGGCAGGACGACACAGCGGACCCGGTATCGACGAAGGGCCTGCTTGGCACCAGTCCTGTCAATACCAACGGCACTTGCCAGTTCGCGGTGTCAGACACGAACATAGACCTGTCCGCGTCCGGCGTCCTTGGGACGGCGCTGTCCACGTCGACCAATCCGTACTATCTGGTGATAAAGCCCATAGACTACGCCGACAATGTTTACGGCGGATCTACCGTAAGCGAGCATTTCCGCTTTGACAATACCGCCCCGAACAACCCATCATTCGTGACTGCTCCGTCGCAGTTCGTATCCAGCAAGGACGTTAGCCTGACCTGGCCAACGTCTGGCGGCGACGCCCCGAGTGATGCTGCCTCCGGATTGGCCGGCCTGCAGTACCGGATAGGCTCGTCTGGCATCTGGTACGGCGACAGTCATAACGGGGCGGGCGACAGCACCGACCTGCTGGCTGACGACGGAAGTTACGAGACCCAGTCCAGCCCTGACTACGCCAGCCTTAACGAAGGCAACAACATCGTTTACTTCAGGACCTGGGATAACGCCGGAAACATGTCTCCGGCCTACGTGACCACTGTTATAAAACTTAACACGGCTTCGCCCTCAGGTCCCCAGAACGTCACGGCTACCCCGGATACTAACACTACTAACTCCTTCGCGTTCAGCTGGCTGGCACCCGCCAGCTTTACCGGTTCGGTATCTAACATAACGTATTGCTATACGGTTAACGCCTTGCCTAGCAGTAGCAACTGTAACTACACTTCAGGCGGGGTAACCTCTCTGTCAGCCGGCGCTTATGCCACGCAGCCGGGGGATAACACGTTTTACGTCGTGGCCAAGGACGAAGCGGGGAATATCAACTATGCCACCGCTGCCTCCACCACCTTCACGGCCAACACTTCGGCGCCAGGAGTGCCTCTTAACGCAGATATAGCCGACATCAGCGTAAAAGCTACTCACAACTGGAAGCTTGCACTGTCCTGGGAAACCCCGGCCGATACGGGGGCTGGCGTGGCCAGCTACAAGGTCCTTAGGTCCACAGACAACTCCAGCTTCACCCAAGTAGCTTCGACCTCAGGCACCAGCTACGTCGACAGCGGCCTTACCCAACAAACCTACTACTACAAGGTCAAGGCCTGTGACTCGGCCAACAATTGCGGCGCATTAACCGGTACCGTCAGCAAACTGCCCACCGGCAAGTTCACCAGCGCCGCTAACATTTTAAGTACGCCCAAAGTCAGCAATCTAAGCACCAAAAAAGCTAGCATAGCTTGGGTCACGGACCGCACCAGCGATTCCAAAGTTGCTTTCGGCACCAAATCCGGAACTTACAGTTCCGACGAGATCGCCAACTCCGACCAGACCACCAGCCACGGCATCAATCTGGTTAACCTCAGCCCAGGTACTACCTATTACTACGTAGCTAAATGGACTGACGAAGACGGCAATACCGGCACGTCCGCGCAGGGAACTTTCACGACCCTCCCAGCTCCAGGAATCAGCGACGTCAAAACGTCCGGAGTAAATATATCCAGTGCCACGATAACGTTTACGTCCACTGAAGCAAATTCTGTCAAACTGTATTACGGTACCAGCAAGGACTTCGGGGCGACCAGGGTGCTGAATACGTCCACCAGCGAGTCTACTTATTCGACCCAACTATCAGGTCTGCAAGACGGTACCACATATTACTTCAAACTCGACCCCTTCGATTCCGACGGCAATGAGTACAGCCAGACTATCTTTACGTTCTCCACTCCCCCCAGCCCTAAGATTTCCAACCTGCGCTTCCAACCTGTCGCTGACCAGCCGACCTCAACCCAGCAGATAACCTGGGACACTAACGTGCCCTCTAGCTCCGAACTGTCCTACGGCCCTGACGGCCAGGCCCAGCAAAGTTCCGTTGACTCCCACCTGACCACCAACCACTCCATGACCATCAACGGCCTGGCCGACAACACTCTCTACAGCCTGGTTGCCCAGTCCAGGGACGGTGCCGGCAACCTAGCCGTCTCTGACAAACAGATCTTCCACACGGCTCTGGACACCAGACCGCCTAAGATATCCGACCTGAAGGTCACATCTTCCATAAAGGGTACCGGTACCGACGCCGCCGGTCAGATCATCGTCGCCTGGAAGACCGACGAACCTGCCACTTCCCAGGTAGCCTACGGCCAAGGCTCAGACAATACTTCCTACAATACCTCCACCGCCGAAGACCGCGCCCTGGTCACTGACCACGCCGTAGTCGTATCCAACCTATCCACTTCACAGATATTCCATCTGGAGGCTCTGAGCAAGGACTCAGCCGGCAACTTGGCACATTCCGACAACCGTACTACCATAATAGGTAACGCCACTGACAGTGTCATTAGCATCATATTCAACGCATTGCAGAAAGTGTTCGGAGGGTTTTAAATGAAACTCCGCATACACAAGCTATTTGAAAGTCTAAGGCCAGTGCTTTATTCTATCCGTCATTCACTGGGTTACGGCAAACTCTTATATAGACGGGTAACCGATTTCTCCAAGAAGAGCTACAAGCACAAGGCGTTCGTATCAGCCTGTCTGACAATCTTTCTTGCCGCATCATTCATTATCGTTAAACAAGTCTATGCTGACACGGCCTGGACTCAGACCGACTGGAGCGGCGGCACCGGCACGTCTACTACGAACCAGTACAGCTCATCATCCAACGTTGACACTTCCACCAGCGGGCAGGCCAGCTTGACGAAGACGTCGGGTTGGTCTAACACCTATACGTCGTGGGCTAAACGCCAAGCTGTAACGATTACCAATAGCGGCTCTGCCCAGACTGATTATCAGGTCAAACTGGGCGTCAGTTATGACTCGGATATGAAAAATGATTTTTCCGATTTGCGTTTTACAAATTCGTCCGGCACCGCTTTGAATTATTGGATAGAAGACAAGACTGACGGCAGCAGCGCGACGGTCTGGGTAAAGGTTGATAGCTTGGCCGGATCGAGCGACACGACTATATACATGTACTACGGCAATTCGTCGGCTTCATCAGCATCGGACGGCAATAACGTATTCTTGCTGTTCGACGACTTCAGCTCGCCCACCCTGAATAGCAGTAAATGGACATCATCAGGCGCTACGCCGTATGTAATCACGGGCGGCGAGCTCCAGCTAACCAACGGCAATAGTAGCTGGAGCCAGGCGATATATAGCAACACGGCCTTCCCGCGCTCTAATCTATCCTTCGAGATGAAGTACAAATGGACCAGTAACAATGCTTCATACGACGCGATGATGATGGGCTGGAAAGATGACGGCTCGGGAGCGTCGTACGCCAACCAGGTATACGCCTACTACAACCCTGGCATCGGCACTTGTACTACAGGCTGTGAGGCCGATGTATACGAAGATGGAAGCGGGCGGGGAACCGGCAGCGGATCATGGACGCAGAATACCCAGTATGTGACCAGAGTTATGATGAAAGCCTCCGGCGGAGCTTATTACCAGCAGAGCACAGATGGCGGTCAAAGCTGGACGACTACCTATAACTCCAGCTACTCGACAGAGTCCAACTTGCACCCCAGTTGGACCTTGTATGCAGGTACGCATAACTTTGATGACGTTAAAGTTCGTCAGTGGATGACCACAGAACCGACCAGTTCATATGGAAGCGAACAGAGCGAGTATCCCAGCTCTGGTACTTTGACCTCGGCCATCTTCAACGGCGCGTTACCTGAAGACTGGGGCAATTTAACATACAACGCCACGACGCCTTCAGGTACCTCTGTTTCTGTCAAAGTTCGCAGCGGTAACCAGCCCGACTTTTCCGACGCTTCAGCTTGGGCAAGCTGTAGTGCCGTATCTAGTGGCAGTGACGTGACTAGCGCCTGTGCGGCAGATAAGTCTCAATACGTGCAGTACCAGGTTACAATGTCGACCAGCGATAGCGCGGCAACTCCCACCTTTCTGGATAACTCAATCAGCTATAGCGCTTCTGACACGGTACCGCCAACCACCAACGCCTCTAGCATGTTGATGTACAAGAGCAATGGCGGCGACTCGGTCAGCAGTAACGGCTGGGTCAAGAGTTCGCCCTATTTTGCCTGGACGGCCGGAGATGACGATCCAGGCGGCTCGGGCATCAAGGGTTACTGTTTGTATCTGGGTCAGGACGACACGGCCAACCCGACTACCACGAAAGGGCTGCTAGGCACCAGTCCGGTCAGTACCGGTGGCGCTTGCCAGTTCGCGGTTTCAGGAACAAATATAGATCTCTCGACGTCCGGCTACATGGGTACGGCCTTGTCCACGTCGGATAGTCCTTACTATCTGGTTGTAAAGGCCGTAGATAATGCTAACAACGTCTATGCCGGCTCTGCCGCGACCTTCCAGTTCCGCTTCGACAACACACCTCCAAGTAATCCATCCTTCATAACAGCCCCGTCGCAGTTCGTGTCTAGCAAAGATGTCAGCCTGACCTGGCCGACGTCAGGCGGCGACGCGGCGTCTGACACTAATTCCGGCCTGGCCGGTCTGCAGTACCGCATCGGGTCTTCGGGCATCTGGTACGGCGACAGCCACAACAGCGCCCAAGACTCTTCGGATCTGTTGGCTGACGACGGCAGCTACGAGACCCAATCCAGCCCTGACTACGCCAGCCTTCAGGAGGGCAACAACATCGTCTACTTCCGCACCTGGGACAACGCTGGGAATATTTCCACCGCTTATGTAACCACGGTAATTAAGCTTAACACCGCTTCGCCATCAGGTCCCCAGAACGTCACGGCCACCCCGGATACTAACACTACTAACTCCTTTGCTTTCTCCTGGCTCACACCAGCCAGCTTTACCGGTTCGGCCAGCAATCTGACCTACTGCTATACGGTTAACGCCTTGCCGAACAGCTCCAACTGCACGTATACGTCAGCCGGCGTTACCTCTCTGCCTGCCGGCGCTTATGCCACCCAACCGGGCGACAACACCTTCTACGTGGTAGCTAAGGACGAAGCTGGCAACATCAACTATGCCACCGCTGCCTCCACCACCTTCACGGCCAACACCGCGGCGCCGGGGGTGCCTCTTAACGCAGATATAGCCGACATAAGCACCAAGACTACCCACAACTGGAAGCTGGCATTGTCCTGGGAGACGCCCACACAGACGGGAGCAGGGGTCTCCAGCTACAAGATCCTCAGGTCAACAGACGACTCTAATTATTCGCAAATCGCTTCGACCTCAGGCACCAGCTACGTCGACAGCGGCCTTACCCAGCAAACCTATTACTACAAGGTCAAGGCCTGCGATTCCGCCAACAACTGCGGCGCCCTCAGCTCTGCCGTACACGATCTCCCGACCGGCAAGTTCACCAGTTCGGCAAATGTGCTGACAGGCCCTACCGTCAGCGGTATCAGCACCAAGAAAGCGGCGGTATCCTGGGTCACTGACCGCACCAGTGATTCCAAAGTTGCTTTCGGCACCAAATCGGGTACTTACAGCTCTGACGAAATCGCCAACTCCGACCAGACAGTCAGCCACTCAATAAACCTTGTTAACCTGACCCCGGGAACCACATATTACTACGTAGCTAAATGGACTGACGAAGACGGCAATACCGGCACGTCCGCGCAGCACACCTTCAGTACCTTGCCGGCACCCAGTATCAAGGACGTCACCATTACCGGTATAAATATCAATACCGCTACCATAACCTTCACGTCGAGCAGGGCGGATGCCGTTAAGTTGTACTATGGCACGAGCGACAGCTTCGGAGCGCTTAAGACCATTAACACATCTGAGAGCACCTCTACGTACAGCATCCCATTGTCTGGCCTGAGTGACGGCACTAAGTATTACTTCAAACTCAATACTATAGATGGCGATGGCAATGAGTATGACAATCCCCAGGCCAACTCCTTCTCCACTCCCCCCAGCCCTAAGATTTCCAACCTGCGCTTCCAACCTGTCGCTGACCAGCCGACCTCAACCCAGCAGATAACTTGGGACACTAACGTGCCCTCTAGCTCCGAACTGTCCTACGGCCCTGACGGCCAGGCCCAGCAAAGTTCCGTTGACTCCCACCTGACCACCAACCACTCCATGACCATCAACGGCCTGGCCGACAACACTCTCTACAGCCTGGTTGCCCAGTCCAGGGACGGTGCCGGCAACCTAGCCGTCTCTGACAAACAGATCTTCCACACGGCTCTGGACACCAGACCGCCTAAGATATCCGACCTGAAGGTCACATCTTCCATAAAGGGTACCGGTACCGACGCCGCCGGCCAGATCATCGTCGCCTGGAAGACCGACGAACCTGCCACTTCCCAGGTAGCCTACGGCCAAGGCTCAGACAATACTTCCTACAATACCTCCACCGCCGAAGACCGGGCCCTGGTCACTGACCACGCCGTAGTCGTATCCAACCTATCCACTTCACAGATATTCCATCTGGAGGCTCTGAGCAAGGACTCAGCCGGCAACTTGGCACATTCCGACAACCGTACTACCATAATAGGTAACGCCACTGACAGTGTCATTAGCATCATATTCAACGCATTGCAGAAAGTGTTCGGAGGGTTTTAGGGATGGGCGACCCAATCATAAAAGTTCAAAACGTAGATAAGACTTTCAAACTGCCTAGCGGCGATGTGCCCGTTCTGCATGATATAAGCCTGGAGATCCAGCCGCAGAGCTTCACGATTATTTATGGGCCTTCGGGCAGCGGAAAGACTACTCTGCTCAACACCCTGTCGTGCCTGGAAGAGCCCACAAAAGGTACGGTGACTGTAGCCGGTCAACAAGTCTATGACCTTACTGGGGACGGCCGCGCGGCCTTCAGGTCTAAAAAGCTAGGCTTGGTCTACCAGACCAACTATTGGGTGAAGAGCCTGAGCGTACTTGAAAACGTGGCCATGCCGCTATATGTAGCTGGTTGGGAAATCAGCATGGCCAACAAGAAGGCCATTGAGACGCTGAGGCAGATTCACATGGATGAATTCGTTGGCTACCGTCCTACCCTGCTGTCAGGCGGTCAGCAGCAGCGCGTATCCATGGCTAGGGCGCTGGTGGCCGATCCAACTATAGTCTTGGCAGACGAGCCTACCGGAAACCTTGACACGAAGTCAGGCGACATGGTCATGGACCTTCTTCAACAGGTCCAGAAAGAGTATGGGCGTACAGTCGTACTGATTACCCACAACTTGGACTACATACCCTATAGCGACAGCCAGATACATATATTGGACGGGCGGATAGTGGCCAGCGACTACAAGCATGACAAGAAGGGCAAGGCCGACAAGAAACCTGAAAAAGCAGAGTCAGGAGTGGAGGATGCGTAGTCCGCTTAGACGTCGCAAGACAGATGGATCCGCTGACAGCGTCACCGGTATGCGGTATCAGACACTGATATACATGGCCCTGAAGAACCTCGCTTATAAGAAACTGCGCACCTTCCTGACGGCTTCCGGTGTAGTTATCGGCATAGGGGCCATCGTGTTCCTGGTATCTTTCGCACTGGGCTTGCGTAACACCGTTAACAAGCAGGTAGTGGGCTCGCAGACCGTAAAGACGCTTGATGTCACGTCGCCAGACGCGTCATCCATACATCTTGACGATGCCAACCTCAAACTCTTCAGCAAGCTGTCGAACGTCCAAGAGGTCTCGCGCACGTACATAGTTCCGGGAACTATATCTTTCGACAATTCTACGAGCAACAGCATCGTCTACGGTATGGATGATCAATATCTCCAGCTACTCGCACCTAAGGTCTTAACCGGCAGTATCAAAATCAATGATTCCTCAACTAGTAATGCCGTGGTAAACCAGTCTTTGCTAAAATCAATCGGCATAACCGATCCCAAGAAAGCTTTGAATAAGAAGCTGACCATAAAGGCCGACTTGAGCGAGGCAATTAATGCTAAAGCCCCCACAGCTAGAGCTAAGGTTACCATAACCGGTGTGGTCATCAGCGGCAATGGCTCGGAAATCTACACGGACAGGTCATTCATACAAAAGGCCTTCAAGTTTGATTACACCCAGGCCAAGGTGGTTATACGGGGGCAGAACGATGTCAAGGCCGTCCGTAGCCAGATTGATGCACGCGGGTTCACGACCCAGTCGCCACTGGACACCATCAATCAGATTAACAAGCTATTTAACATTTTCGCGGCTCTGTTAGCCGGATTTGGCGGGATAGGCATGGTCATCGCCGTACTGGGTATGTTCAACACGCTGACCATCTCACTGCTGGAGCGCACCAGCGAGATCGGACTTATGATGTCTATTGGCGCCAGACGGCGCGACATCAGGCGGCTATTCATGTACGAGGCCCTGTCGCTGTCCTTGCTGGGCGGTCTGGGCGGCTTGTTCGGCGCCTGGTTTATTGGCGCTGCTATCAATATCGTCCTGAGCAGCTTGGCTAACAGCCGGGGATTAAGCGGTGGTATCCAGATCTTTTCCGTACCGTACTTCTTGTCAGGCGCGGCGATAGTCTTCGTCATGCTGGTCGGATATGTGGTGGTCTTCTTCCCGGCTCGCCGGGCAGCACGCATCAACCCGATTGACGCCCTGAAGCACGAATAAGTCGATGATAATTGGCAGGGGCACGTGGAATCGAACCACGATCTAGGGTTTTGGAGACCCTCATACTAGCCGTTGTACTATGCCCCTACGCGCATGATCGCAGATAATATCATACGCAAAATACAGGGGTTTGTCATCTTGCTTTGGCTTTTTAATGATGGCCAAGTCTGATATAAATATATGATATGGCGAAAATATACCCGAAGAAGCCTTTCTTGTTATTGTTCTACGGTTATCCAGGGGCCGGCAAGACTTATTTCGCGCGGCAATTTTGCAATAACGTGCAAGCCGCCCATCTGCAGTCGGATCGTATACGCGGCGAACTGTTCGAATCGCCACGCTACGATAAGCAAGAAAACGACGTAGTCGCCCAGTTAATGAATTATATGACCGAAGAGTTTCTCTCGGCGGGCCTCAGCGTAGCGTACGACGTCAATGCCATGCGTCTCAAGCAGCGGCGCTCGCTGTATTCCATGGCCTATGCCTGCCGCGCGCAGCCGTTATTGGTATGGTTCCAGATGGATCAAGATACGGCCTTCGCCCGCAGCATCAAGCGCGACCGCCGGCGCGCGGACGACAAATACGCGGCCACACTGGACCGGACGACTTTCGAGAACGTCATAGCCCAGATGCAGAATCCGGTGAATAGCGAAGATTATGCAGTCATAAGTGGCAAACATCTGTTCAGCATGCAGCAGAGCGCGGTCATCAGCAAGCTGAGGGAAATCGGCGTCATATCGAACGATGACACCAGTTCGCGCGTAATCAAACCCGGCATGGTCAATCTGGTACCCAAGAGCCAGCAGACCCGCTTTGATGCCCGGCGCAATATCTCCATCCGCTAATCGCACTAACTGTCAGATCAGGAAACTAACATGCCGAATAAAAAATTCATACTGGACGGAGACCTGCCCGTAAGCGTATATAAACGCAGGAGCAGTCGTAATCTACGCCTGACTATCAATCCAGACGGCGAGATAAGGGTGAGCATTCCGGCCTGGGCCCCTTATAAGGCCGGTCTGGACTTCGCCCGGTCGCGGCGCGGCTGGATAATGTCCCAGCGCCGCCCCGGCCGCGTGCTGGTCCATGGCCAACCCGTGGGCAAAGCGCACCATCTGCAATTCCGCGCTAGGGCCGGTGTCGCCCGGCCCATAAGCAGGGTGGCGGCCGGGGCGGTGGTAGTAAGTCACCCCCCCGGCGTAGATCCCGTCGACCCCGCGGTCCAGAAGGCCGCGCGCGACGGCAGCATACGCGCGCTAAGGGCCCAGGCCGAAAAACTGCTGCCCCAGCGGCTCGCTGCCTTGGCTGGGACCCACGGGTTTGATTATTCCGAAGTCCGCATAAAGCGCCTCAAAAGCCGCTGGGGCAGCTGCGACCATAACGGCAGAATAGCGCTTAGCCTGTTTCTGATGCAATTGTCATGGGAGCACATAGATTACGTCTTGCTGCACGAGCTTATGCATACCCGTATCATGCGCCACGGACCTGATTTCTGGAGAGCCATGACCGAGTTGCAACCAGACACTGCCAATCTCAGGAAAAGTCTGCGCGGTTATCAGCCAGTCCTCGATGGCCAGGCCGCAAGTGTGGCATAATGATAAGCGGTATGACAGAACTCAAAACCGCGACGGATCCGGCTGAGACCCACAGCGAGCGGCTTGAGCACCAGCGCCTGACAAGTCTGATAAACAGCATGGCCGACGCGGTAATCGCCGTCGACCAGGACATAAAGGTAGTGCTCTATAATGCCGCGGCGCTGAACATCTTCGACGTAAACTCCATTAGAGTCGGGAACCGTCTTAGTAGCCTGTTCAAGCCTGTCGATAAAGATAACCAGCCGCACGATGTCACGGCCATGGTTCGCGAAGCCAAGGTGCCTACCACCAGCCGCGACCTGTTATTACCGTACCCGGATGGCAGCAAGATCAACCTTTATTTAAGCGTCGCGCCGGTGCACCTGGGTTATGGCGCCACCGGGCAGAGAGGCTATGTCCTGCTTCTGCGCGATATAACCCGCGAAAAATCCCTTGAGGAGGAACGCGATGAGTTCATCAGCGTCGTCAGCCACGAACTACGTACGCCGATTGCCATCTCTGAAGGCAATATCGGTAACGCGGAGTATATAGCTGAGAAAACAGGCGACATGGCGGCCATAAAGCAGGCGCTCAAGGAAGCACACAATCAAGTGCTCTTCCTGGCGGATATGATAAACGATCTGTCTACGCTTAGCCGCGCCGAGCGGGGCACACTCAAGCTTGAGGTCGAACCTATAAACGTGCACGACCTTGTCACGGAGCTAGCCAGCAATTATTCAAAGGACGCCGAAGTCAAGCATCTGAAGCTGGAAACTGACATGGATCCCGAACTGGAACTGCTTAAATCCAGCAAGCTTTACGTGCGCGAAGTACTGCAGAACTTTATAACTAACGCCATAAAATATACTGCCAAGGGGAGCGTGACCATCAAGGCCAAAGCCGTTCCCAGGGGCGTGGAATTCGCCGTATCGGATACCGGCATCGGTATAAGCAAGGGCGACCAGGAACGGGTATTCGACAAATTTTTCCGTTCGGAGGATTTCCGTACGCGCCAAGCGAACGGAACCGGACTCGGACTATACGTGACAGTCAAGCTCGCCCGTATGCTTCATGCCGAGATTAATCTTGAGAGCGAGCTGAACCGCGGCTCCACGTTCACGATTTTCGTGCCCAACCTTGAGTAGACCGCCGCCCCGCCGACTTGCCAGCCAGCCAGGATAGCCCTTTTAGAGCTCAGGAAGTTTGGAAACCACGCGCATGACGGGAATGCAGACATTGCGGCCCTTCCAGATGACTTCGCGGAATTCATAGCGCCACATGGAATAATTGAGCAGCCATATGTCATACGCGGCCGCCACCGGCAGGAGCCAAATACCCTTTACCATGAACCGCCGGTAGACCAGATTAAAGATTCTGGAGTATACCATCAAGTTGGCAATCAGGCTGAGCCCGGATAGCGCAGCGGTCAACCACTGCCCGGATGCCAGCGACGCGGCCAGCAGTATGAAGGGTAGGATCAGCACTCCGGACTCTGCCAGCCCTACCAGCGCAGTCATCTCCGGGCGCCGGTGCATCTGCAGGTAGCGCGTCCGGACTGCCGTGGCCCGTTGTTCGTCCGGCTTCTTCTGCGAAACCAGGCCTATGTGGGCGTCAGACCTCAGGAAACTGTATCCGTCACCGTCAGCAGCCGTAGCTCGCGCCAGGTAACTTTCGGGAACGCCTTTGCGCCGCGCGGCCTTGAACCCGCCCGCAGCTTCCAAAGCCGGCCGCGTGATCAGCCAGCAAGTGCTCAAAACCGGCGGGCGTCTTACTACCCGTCGCGGCAGCGCCAGTTCCCAGGCATAGCGGTTCGGCTGCATGAACCACGCTGCTAGTCTCTGTGACTGCGGCGGCAGATTGCGCGGCAGTACGCTGATCATGGACTTTTGCTGCTGAAGTAGGGTCTTTATCAGCGCGTCAAGGCTGCTGGGCTCAAAGCGGGTATCAACGCCGCAGAACAGCAGTACGTCGCCGTTAGCTTCCTCGGTCAGCTGGGCGTAAGCGTAATTCTTGGCCAACCAGCTGCTTGGCGGCTGGGCACCCGCAATGAAGCGTACGCCGTCGTGGGCGAAGCCGCGGATTATCTCCGGCGTACGCTTGTTTTGCGAACAATCGTCCAGTACCAGGATTTCCAGTTTCGGGTAGGTGCTGGCCAGCAGGGATTGCAGACACTCTTCCAGATCTGTGGTCTCGTTCCGGGCCGGGATGGCTACGCTCAGCGCCGGCAGCTCGGCGTTAGTGAAACTCCTCGTCAGTTTCGGGGGCCGTGTGGCGCGCAGATGCCGCAGAGCGGACATGAATATGATGTCGGCGCAGACCAGAACGATTCCGGCCGTGAGCATCCGCCATGTAGCCTGATCAAACCCGTAGTGCCGGCTTATCTCGGCCACAGCCACCACGGCTGCCTGGGAGCCAATGAGCCAAAGGCTTGTCTGACGAGATGTATGGAACAGGTAGTCGGCCTGGATACGCCCGGCGGTTACCCGTACCAAGTTAAAACACCGGTACAGGCTGATCAGGGCTATTAGTGTCGTCCAGAGCGCCGGATCCAAAGCCAGCAATGTTAACGAACCCGCCGCCAGGACCGCGGCTAATAAGGGGGCGGTAAGCTTGCGCAAACCCCAGAGAGGAGGCACCCATACAAGTAGTTCGGCGGCACTTATGACCCCAAGTCCGGCAAGCGCAAGCAGCATGATAGGTTTAACTATAGCAAAAAGCCAGCCTGGCACACCTTGTTCCGACCACTTCAGATTATTATCAAAATTTCTATAATAATTTGAAGTCGACAAACTAAGAGTGCCTAAGCTGTCATGGCATTGACCATACGACTGCAGGGTGCTATGCTTGACAGCAGTGGCCTACGAATAGTGTAGGCTTTTTTGTTTGGCAACCGTAGGGAGCACGCATACATGGCCGATAAAGAGCCGTCCAAGTCCAAAAAGCGCAAGGTCAAGAACCCCGAGACGTTCCGCGAGCGCGCGCTTAAGGCCAATGAGCCGTCAGCTAAGCCGGGGCCGAAAGTCGCCGCCAAGAGCGGCGGAAGCAAGATGTCCAAGCTTGGCCGCGGACTTTCCGGTTTCAAACCTTTGCAGCCGGTCATAAAAGTCCTGAGACTCATAGGCAAGGTAGTCATACCGTCCTATTTCCGCAACAGCTGGAAAGAGCTGAAGCTCGTAACTTGGCCCAGTTGGCAGGAGAGCCGCCGCCTGACGTTCGCCGTACTGATCTTCGCCGTCATCTTCGGAGCTACCATTGCGGTAGTAGACTATGGTCTCGACAAAGTTTTCAGAAACGTTCTTTTAAAGTAAAGGAAGGAAAGGCTTAGATTATGGCAATCAGCAAACGATACGACACTTCCAAGCAGTGGTACGCCATCCACACTTATAGCGGTTATGAAGAAAAGGTGGCGGAGTCAATCCGTCAGCGTGCCGACAGCCTGGACATGAAAGACAAAATCTTCGAGGTCCTGGTGCCCAAGGAAAAGATGATAGAAATCAAGAACGGCAAACGCCGCGTGGTCGAAAAGCGCATATTCCAGGGTTACGTTTTAGTCCACATGAAGCTCAGCGAAGACGCCTGGTACATCGTGCGCAACACGCCGTCCGTGACCGGTTTCGTGGGCAGCGGCACAGACCCGACGCCCATCGAACCGGAAGAAATCGAAAAGATTCAGAAGCGCATGGGCCTGGAACAGCCCAAGCACAAGATCGACTTCAACATCGGCGAAGTGGTCAACATCATCGACGGCCCGTTCAAGGGCTTCGATGGCAGTATCAGCGAGATCGACGCCGCCAAAGGCAAGCTCAAAGTCCTGGTCAACATGTTCGGCCGCGAAACCCCCGTCGAACTTGACGGCCTACAGGTCAAGAGAGTCTAAGGAAGTACCTGCAAACTGCCTGATTACCGCAACCCTTTAATTAAACCCCGTACTTAAACTTCCCAGACGCTTGAGCATAGCCCCCGGTTTTAATTTTAATATCGAGGAGCCTGCAAGGAGCGTAGTATCGACCGGATCATGACCCGTTTCGTACATCAGCCTGAAAGCTCCTATGGCTGTAGACAAGCGACAAATTCTGTCATTTTGGCGAAGCTCCCCGTATGTGCTGTGCAGCGGGTGACTCCGTTCAGCCCAGCCCAACAGCTTTGCGAAGAAACGTTCGCGAGCTTCAATTATCGCATCATAATGTTCCGGGTCAACGTCCGTGAGCTTTTCGGAGCCAAGACGAATCAAATCATTGGCTTCATCCAGCCATGCGCCGTCAATGGGCTCCCCGGCTCTCAACCTAGTTATCCAGGGCGCATCGTCAATATTGACGCTTAAGTTTCCTTCAGGTGTTGAACCATCATAGGACATCAGATGCTTATTATACCATGAATATATCAGTGTGTCGCTTTACGCCGACAGTGTTTTTTGCTAAAATAAACCAATTACGCACTAGAAAGTTAAGGACTTATGGCAAAACAAGTTACAGCTAATCTGAAGATGAAGATCCGCGGCGGCCAGGCCAGCGCGGCTCCCCCCGTGGGCAGCACGCTCGGTCAGTACGGCGTTAACATGATGGATTTCGTCAACCCGTTCAACGAGGCTACCAAGGACATGAAGGGCCAGATGGTCACCGCGCACATCACCATTTATGACGATCGCAGCATGGCCTTCCGCGTAGTCGGCGCGCCGACGGACGATCTGATCCGCGAGAAGCTTGGCATCCAGAAAGGTTCCGGCCGCCCCAACAGCGAGAAGGTCGAGAAGAAGCTCAGCCAGCAACAGCTTACCGAGATCGCCGAAGCCAAAGCCGGCGACATGAACGCCGAGAACGTCGAATCGATCAAGAAAATGGTCGCCGGCACTGCGCGCTCAATGGGCGTGGAAGTAGAAAGCTGATATGAGCGAGCATGCAACGCAAGCCGCCGAAGGCGCCCCCCAGCCGGCTTTAACTGCGGGTGAGAGATTAGCTGACGGCACTTTCAAGGTGTTGGCCGCGTTCGCTACCCTCGAAATCGCAGATGCCTTACTGTCAGGCAAGACCGTACCGGCAGCACTTGGCGCGGCTGCGCTTACAGGGCTGGCTTGGCTCTACAATAGGAATCCAGCTGAACAATAACCTAATTTTGTGGGAGGCTGTAATCCAGCCGCACGCACCACGAAAGGAGTATAAATGGCAAAGACCAAGAAAGAGCTTTTAGAGGAAGCCAAGAAGCTTGGGCTACAGGTGGACGAGAAGTCCAAAGTGGCCGATATTCAGAAACTTATCAAAGAGGGCGCGACAGGCTCAACTGGGGTGGAAACCGATCAGAAAGCCGTACCCGACACTGCTTCAGAGGAAAAACCCGCCACAGAGCCTGAAAATGGCTCAGGCGAGGCGTCCGGTGAGAGCGTCGAAGAAGATGAACCCAAGGCGGCCAAAGCCGGCAAGCGTAGCGCCAAGGCGCTCAAGGAGGTCGAGGAAAAGCAGGCCAAGGAAGAGCGCAAGGCTAGCGGCGAAGAGGTGGAACCGCCCAAGAAGAAGCTCCAGCAACCAGCGCGTCCGCGCGTCGAGCGCCGCGCCAAGGGCTACCGCAAGAGCGCCGAACAGTTGGAAAAAGACAAAGCCTATACGCCGCAGCAAGCGGTAGAGCTGGCCAAAAAAACCAGCCACGTCAAGTTCGACGCCACGGTGGAGCTGCACGTACGCCTTAATGTAGACCCGAAGCAGGCAGACCAGAACATACGCGACAACCTGGTCCTGCCGGCAGGCAGCGGCAAGTCCGTGCGCATCGCGGTGCTGACCGAAGATGCCGCGTCCGCGAAGAAAGCCGGCGCCGACTTGGCGGGTACGGACGACCTGCTGGCCGCGCTCGACAAGGGCCGGATGGATTTCGACGTCCTGATAGCTACGCCCGCTCTGATGCCCAAGCTTGGCAAATACGCGCGCGTATTAGGCCCGCGCGGCCTGATGCCCAACCCGAAGAGCGGTACTGTCGCTACCGATGTTACTAAGGCGGTTTCGGATGCCAAGGCCGGCCGCGTGGAGTACCGGGTGGACAGCACCGGCATAGTGCACCTGGGCATCGGCAAGGTCAGTTTTACCTCTGACCAGCTGCTCCAGAACCTGAACGCGGTCGCGGTGAGCATCACGGCGAACAAACCGCAGTCGCTCAAGGGCAACTACGTGCGGTCCGTATACCTGACCACGTCCATGGGCCCTTCGGTACCGGTGGAAGTAGCAGGTTTCGGCGTTGCGGCTTAAGGGCGTGGCATAATATAGGCTATGGTTCCGAAACCACATCCGCTTGATAACGGACTCGTAATAATGTTCGAGGGCATAGACGGCGTGGGCAAGACTACCCAGATCGATCTGCTCCGCGAGGCCTTGCAGGATGCGGACTGGCCGGTGCTCGTCACAAGGAACATGGGCGGCACTCCCATGGGTGAAGCTCTGCGCAAAGTCATAAAATCTTCGCTTGAGCGGCCGCCGCTGACGGATTTTTACATATCGCTGGCAGTCCAGGAACCGCTGCTGGACGTCATAGACGAAGCGCGCGCGGAGGGCAAGATCGTCCTGATGGACCGTGGCCCGTTATCGCTGGCGGCCTATCAGATCTATGGCGGCGGCGTTGACGAAGCGACCGGCTGGCGCCATGTCGAGGAAGGTATGGACCGGATCAAGCCGGACATCGTCATATTCTACGATACGGACGTCAAGACGGCGCTGGCGCGTATCAAGGGCGGGGCCAAGGATGATTACTTCGAAAGCAAGCCCCCGGCGTACTTCGAGAAGGTAGCGGAAGGCTTCAGAACCGCGGCCGGGCGCTTCCCCGCCGTGAGGGTCATAGACGGCTCCGATTCCGTGGCGGATATTCAGAAGCAAACCATGTCAGCCGTGATACCGCTGCTCAAGTAAAGCGTTATAACCACCTATTTGCGTAAAAATCACATTATTATTGTGCTTGCCTTAGGCCGCGGCGCTCAATTACAATGTAAGCAGTCATCTGTGAGGGAGAGATTCTGTGGTTTATAGCAACACACAAATCCGCAAAGCGTTGGAGGAGGGGCATATATTATGCCACCCGTTCAATCCCAAGCACGTCGCGCACGCCAGCCTGGACGTCACCCTGGGATATTATTATTATCGCATCGAGAAGATGAACGAGCGGACCATCTACAATCCGTTCGACCGCGAGGACGTGGAACGCTACTTCGACGGACCGTACAAGGCTTTGCCGCACGGCGAATGGTGCGCTTTGAACGGTTTCAAACCCATGGCTAACATACCGCTTGACCACCCGGTCATCAGCCTGAAGCCGCGCGAGCGCATACTGGCCCATACACACGAGTTCTTCGGCATCAAACCGCCCGGCGCGTTCGAGGTCAAGTCGCGTTCCAGCTGGGGCCGCAACGGCGTGGCCGTATGTTTTGACGCCGGCTGGGTTGATCCGGGTTACATCAACCGGCTAACCCTGGAAATATACAACCTGAACGAGCGCGAGACAGTGCTGCTGCCCGTGGGCGAGCGCATCGCCCAAGCCATATTCCTAGAGACCGGCGAGGTCGAAGGCGACTACGGCAAGGGCCGCGACGACGGCTTTAGCGGCAAGTACCAACAAGGCAGCGACATGGAGACGATAATCAAGACCTGGTCACCCGACATGCTGCTGCCCAAGGCCTACCTCGATAAGCGTAGCCTGCCGCATAATATCAAAGGACTGTCCTATGACTAGGGGCAAGTACATAGTACTCGAGGGCGCGGAAGGCGTCGGCAAGACCACCCAGTTGGATGAGCTGGCCAGGCGGCTGCGCGCGGCCGGGCTGCCGGTACGCACCCTGCGCGAACCCGACAGCCAGAGCGATCTGACGGCCCGGGCCATCCGCCAGCTCACCCAGGATCCGCGCTATCCCATGAATACGCGCACCGAAGTGCTGCTTTACAATGCCGCCCGCGCCCAGAGCTTGCAGGTCATAAAGAAGAGCGTGGAGCATGGCATCGTCTGCCTGGTCGACCGCAACTATCTGACCACTTTGGCTATACAGTATTACGGCCGCGGCGACGTGCCGGATTATCAGACTATCAATAGCATCATCAATTTCGCCGTCGACGGTGTGGAGCCGGACCTTTGCATTCTGCTGGACGCGCCGGTCAAGACACTGCGCAAACGCCTGAAAGACCGCTACAGCGGCGATCGCTTCGACTCCCTAAGCGACGTGTTTCTGGAGAGGGTTCGGGCAGGCTATCTTTGGGAAGCGCACCAGCGTAACCTTCCCGTGGTCTTCGCCACGGAGGAGCCCGGCGCCGTAGCTGACGATATATGGAAGCTGGTCTCGAATGAACTGGCCGTGCGCGATCCAAAGGCCGCAGCGGTTTCTAATCCTACTTCTGTCAAAGAAATCATCGAGCAGAAAGCCGGCGGGAGCGGCAACGCGGCCGAACCGACCGGGACTGCCGGACGCGCGGAGGAACGCGTGGAGGCAAAAGACCAACCCCTTATCACTAAGCAGAAAGGCGGCTCTCCCGTTATAACTGATGCCGGGCGGGAGTATCTGTCACAGACCGTGACCGACGTGGAAGGCGCCGTATACGGCTTCACCGACAAACTTACCCCCGTCACCATATCGGCCGCCATGGCGCGACTGAGCCGACGCGGCGACGACATGCGCATCACCATCCTTGACGAATTCGCGAACAAGGTCGACAAGGACGCCCAGCTGCTCAAGCGCGTGATTACCGCCTACGGCGACGATTCCGTGCAGCAGCTTACCGGCGTGCACATGGTGGTGGAAGACGCTTCGCAGTTGCTCACGAAGAAGCTGGAATGGGGGCGTTTGGCCGCCTATCTGGAGCAGTCTACGCGATATATCTTCTATGATAAGAAGGATAAGCACGGCAGGTATAAGTACTACACCCCTGGAAATTTGAAACCTGCCATAAAGAAGCAGTATACCGAGGCCATGGACACTATATTCGACCTGTATTCGAACATGGTGCGCCAGCTGACCGATTACGTTCGCAATAATTCTGCGGTGCCGGAAAAGGAGCGCGACGCCGCCTGGAAGGGCGCGACGCGGGCGCAAGCCTGCGATGCCGCGCGTGCCGCTTTGCCCGTTGCCGTCAAGTCCACGGTGGGCATCTTCGCTTCCGGCCAAGCACTGGAAAGCTTGATTATGCACCTGCAGAGCGACGGATTGCCCGAAGCGCGTGCTACTGGCCAGGCGTTGCTGGACCAGGGCAGGAAGGTCATACCGATGTTCCTGGAGCGCGCCGACAAGCCCGAACGCGGCGGCGCAGCCATCGCCTACAGGTCCAACACCGCTAAACAGGTCGCCGGGCTGGCCAAGGAGTATCTGCCAGCCAAACACGCCGGCGCCAATGCCGATGCTGTCACGCTCGTTGACTTTTGGCCGAAGAACGAACTGTTGCTGGTGGCCGACATGCTCTACGAACACAGCAGCCTTTCCCTGGAAGAGCTTCAGACTATCGTCAGCGACTGGCCTTACGAACGCAAGGCGGAGGTCTTTAAGGCCTACATGGGCGAACGGCTGAACCGCCGTCACCGGCCCGGCCGCGCTCTGGAAAAGGCCCATTACAGCTGGGACCTGGTCTGCGACTACGGCATTTTCCGCGATCTGCAGCGCCACCGCATGGTCGACGACATGAACTGGCAGCAGCTTACGCCCCGCTACGGCTACGACGTGCCCAAGCTCATAGAAGAAGCCGGGCTGACCGAGCAATTCCAGGCTTGCTTCGACACCAGCCTGAAGCTTTACGGCGCCCTGCAGAAAGCAGGCTACAAGCTGGAAGCCCAGTATGCCACCTTGCTCGGGCACAAGATGCGCTGGAAAGTCACATATAACGCCCGCCAAGCCTTCCACATGCATGAACTTCGCACTACATCGCAGGGACATCCGGGTTACCGCAAGCTGGTTCTACAGATGCACGAAAAACTGGCAGAGGTCCATCCCCTATTAGCGGAAGCTATGAGCTTCGTTAATAGCGACGAGGACCCCGCACTGACCCGCCTGGCAGCCGAGCGCTACACCCAGTTCAAACTGGGGCAACTCAAATAGTTCGCCCCCGGGTTGACACCCCGGACTGCCTATGCGAGCATAGAAGCATGAGCAAGAAACGATTCGTGGACATCGTGATTACCACCAAGGCCGGCGGGTAGTTTACTGCGAATCTGCAAGTACACGGCTCCCGCCGAGGGAGCTTTTTTAATTACAGATGAAAAAAGGAGTAAAATGATGGCAGGAAAAACGGAACAACTGGGAAAACGTAGCGGAGACGGCGAAAACCCCGACCACGACAAATTAGACGATGCCCGCGTATCTGAAGCGGCGTCGATGACCGGAGAGGCCGCAGTTGCAGCATGCGGCGAAGCGCTACCGACGCCTCCTGATACGCAGGCGGTCATCGATGACCAGTACGGAACAATGGATCACATGGGCGGCTAATAGCACCGCCCTTGACCCCGGTTAACTACCTGCTATAATTAAGCCTAGAGTTGCCAGAGACAGCGACGGCTAACTTTTAATTAAGAAGGCTTGATAATGTCGCCTAGGTACGAACAATCTATCTTTATAGAGTTTGCACGTCTTTGGTTCTTGAATGTCCGAAGACGTTTTTGTTTGGCAGCTTGAAGCGGGGAACGGTCGATATCTTCGCCCACAACAATCAACAGGAGGCAATATGCCACTAAGCAAGAGTGATAAACAGGAAGTCATCAATGAAGTCGGCGAACTGCTGGCCGGTTCGAAGATGACCGTGGTAGCCAAGTACGAAGGTACGCCCGTAAAGGCGTTGCAGCAGTTGCGCCGCGACGCACGAGCGAACGGCACGACCGTGAAAGTCGTGAAGAACCGTCTGGTAATCCAGGCCATAAAGGCTACTGACAGCGTGAAAGGCACGGACACCGGCGCCCTTCAGGGCATGCTGCTGTACGCGTTCAACGGCGAAGATGAAGTCGCGCCGGCCCAGAGCCTGCACAATTTTGCCAAGTCCAACCCGTCCCTGCAGTTCGTAGGCGCCATAACGGCCGAGGGCAAGTTCATCGGCGCGGACGAAGTCAAAGCCCTGGCGGTACTGCCGGGCAAGAACCAGATGCTAGCTGGCATCGTAAACATGCTGAACGCGCCTGTCCAAGGTGTCGTGGGCAGCCTCAGCGGTAACCTTCACGGCCTTCTGCAAGGCCTGGAAGCCAAAGCCGCTAAATAATAGATTTAAGGAGTAAATTATGGCAACAGATCTTAAGAAAATCGCGAAAGACCTTACGGGACTGACCGTCCTGGAAGTCAATGAACTGGGCAACATCCTAAAGGATGAGTACGGCATCGAGCCGGCCGCCGCGGCCGTAGCTGTCGCAGCCGGTCCTGCTGCCGGCGGCGAAGCCGCTCCGGCAGCCGAAGAGAAGAGTGAATACGACGTCATTCTCAAAGATGCCGGCGCGCAAAAAGTCGCCGTCATTAAGGCCGTAAAAGACATTACCGGCCTGGGCCTTGGCGAAGCCAAGGCTATCGTCGACGGCGTACCCAAGCCCGTACTCGAGAAAGCCAAGACCGAAGACGCAGAAGCCGCCAAGAAGGCCCTAGAAGAGGCCGGCGCTACCGTCGAACTGGCCTAAACACACAGTTCTTCAACGAAAAGAGGTTCCGCAAGAGATCTCTTTTTGATTTTATGGCTTTAACGTGCTTTAATGTGCGAATGGCATCATGCGAAACCTGTCCTCATCGCATTCCTATGGATCGTGAAACATGGGACAAAGTAAAGAAAGCCCAAAGAGAGGCAACACCAGAGCTATCTCGAGCACAATGCGCAAAACTTACGCGTATAGAACGTAAGACCTTTGAGGGCCTGGAAGGTGGTGTGCAGGATTGTGAAGGCTACAGCCCCATCAGAGCCATGGGCAATTATGTATTGCGTAAAATTAGTATTGGACACCGCTATAAGAAAACTGAGGCAGGTGGCCTCCGGTCCGTAGGTTGGAGTGAAAAGACATGTAATAATCCATGGCTAGATTCTCCAGCGTACTTTAAGCTTCAGGACGAGTTTCAGGCAGTAGGGTCAGAAGGCGCAGAAGAGAAGCCCTCACCACTCTTTGATACAGACAAGCAAAGATATGCATTTATAGAAGGTAACATTGCCACCACAAGAATGGTGAGTGGAATGATGTTGGTAGCGCTGGGTGCGGCAGCAGCAGAAGCTGCACCTGAGCCAATTAGTGCTGCTGGCACCGGTTTTGTGGCATGGGGTCTATATCGGGCAGCGACAGGCGGTATAGATATGGCACGAGCCACCTGGACAGAGTTTCAAGAGCACCGCAATAGTTCATAAAACATCTCTCAATCTCAGTCGCTTTGATAAGTCGTAGGGGTTAGGTCTAGATCACCGCAGAGCGCGTTATAGCTTCCGAATAGTTCTATTGAGCCGTTCGCTCATACCTACATCTCTCCGAGGTCTAATATTAAATGTGATATAAAAACTCGGAAGTTTCTGTTGGAGTACTTCGATGTCTCTGTTAACTGATTCTAGGAGTGATTCTACATCAGTTCTGGATACCGTAGCAGATCTATTATTATCTGGGATTATAGTAGTAGTTGTCGTAGTAGTGTGCGCTCCCTCACTCCTACCCAAGGCGCGTTTCCCTTCAGATGTGAGGCTCAGCTTGGTTAGCTTGTTTTTTTTATCACGTTTAGAGTAGTGTCGGGTGAGGAAATTATAGTCCTTCATTGACGTGAGCTTGTTTGAGAGCCATGACCGGTTCGCTTTATCGCTTTTCTGGCCTCGTCCCATTTCCACGAAGAGGTCATCAACGGCGATAGCATCCTCCGAGGTGCTCCTAAAGAAGTCTTCCAGATTTTTTGTTGCTGCTTCGCGGGAAAGATAATTACTCATAGTCTTAATCCTAGCATAGACACGAGAAATAGTAAAGCTAGTATTGCACGGCTAGGACTAACGTGCTATGCTGTAGTCAGCCTCACGCTCCTTAACAGATATGGTAGAGATGAAAAGTGGTTATTTCACCCCGTTTTAAAAACGGGTATTCCGTCACAGGGATTGCAGGTTCGACTCCTGTCTCTATCGCCAAATACTCATAGGGGGTATTTGGCACGCCGGGACTAGTATGGCTCCGGTGCATAAACCCCCTATCCCCACAAACAAACAACCCCCAGTGATTACACTGGGGGTTGTTTGTTTCCGTCACAGGGCAAGCGCTTGCTTGTTAAAAACATTGTAACAACGAATTGTCAAGAATTCAAGACCAAATTTTATATAAATATATATTTATATAAAATCACTTCTTAACGATTTATGTGCGATACAATGTAGCCATAAATAGGAGGCTATATGAAAATAGTACTTGTACTTGGAATTATTTTTGCGTTGTGGCAGGGCTTAATCACACACCTACTACCCCCACACAGTCAGGAACATTACGAAAAGGCCGCAGAGAAGTGGTCTACAGGTGCTATCCCTGCCTTAATTGGGTTAATGGATATGGTCAGCATGATTGGCTTAGTGATAGTTTGTATAGCCAGCTTCTTTGTAATGGCTATAGTGCAAGCTATCATATTCTGCGCCGTAATTGGCCTTGTTATATTATTCAATCCGTCAGCCCGAAAAAGTAGCAAAGAATACAAGCAAGCCCTGAAAGCTGGAGAAGCAAAGTACAAAAAATAGCTACGTGTCCTGACTTGATAGTCGCCCTTTATCCACAGGCGGATGATATTCTTTGACTCAGGCGGGCAAACATGGTAGTTTTGAGGGGAAAGTGTACCTAAATAAACACTTCTCACGAGAGACATTAACACTATGGCCGACGTACCAGATAAACAAGTAAAACGCCTAAGAGCGCTCATACAGGAAGCAGAGACCTCGCTTGCTGCTGCCACCGAACTGCTGATCAGCCTGGTCGGCGACGACGAGAAAGTCAAGGCAGTGGTGAGTGAAGAAACCTTGGGCAAGGTAATCGAAGGCGTATTCGACGGCCAGAACATGGTAGGCTCGGACGGCAAGACTTATCCCGTGCCAGCCAATTACGCCAGTAAGTCCAAGTTAGTACAGGGCGACATCCTCAAGCTGACCATCGCCGAGGACGGAGCTTTCATGTACAAACAGATCGGTCCTATACCGCGCAAGCAGGTGGTGGGCGCGCTTGCCCTGGAGAACGGTCATTATTTCGTCGAAGTCAAGGACAAGAAGTACCGCGTACTTCTGGCTAGCGTAACCTACTTCAAAGCCAAACCGGGTGATCAGGTCAGCGTCAACCTTCCAGAAGAAGACAACGGCACCGAGTGGGCCGCGCTAGAAGCCGCCCTCTAGTATTGGCGGCTTGCATATTGGCTTGCAATAAGCACAACAGCGCATGCTGGCGTTTGCTTGTATAATAACGGTAAATGGGTCAAGCGCTATATCGTAAATACCGTACCCGGTCTTTGCAGGAAACCATCGGGCAGGAGCATATCACTGCTACCTTGGAGCAAGCGCTCAAACAGGGGCGGATAAGCCATGCATACTTGTTTACCGGGCCGCGCGGCGTAGGCAAGACTTCTATCGCGCGCATACTGGCGCACGAGATAAACGGTCTACCCTACGAAGATGATAGCTCCCACATCGACATCATAGAGATTGACGCTGCCAGCAACCGCCGCATCGACGAGATACGCGAACTGCGCGACAAGGTCTACGTGGCCCCAGTAAGCGCTAAATACAAGGTGTACATCATCGATGAGGTGCACATGCTCACCAAAGAGGCCTTCAACGCGCTCCTGAAGACGCTGGAGGAGCCGCCGGCGCACGCGGTCTTCATCTTGGCTACTACCGACGCCCATAAGCTGCCGGACACGATCATAAGCCGCACCCAGCGGTTCACGTTCAAGCCGGTCGTCGCCGCTAAAGTAGCTGCGCGCTTGTCAGAGATAGCCAAGAAAGAAAAGATCAAAATATCGCAGGAAGCCTTGGAGCTTCTGGCAGAGCACGGCGAAGGTAGTTTCCGCGACAGCATCAGTCTGCTGGACCAGCTAGGCAGCCATGGCGCGCGCGTAGAGACCGAAGATGTGCGCCGGTTGCTCGGCATACCTCCGGCTGAAGCCATAGAGAGCTTGCTTAAAGCCCTGGAAGGGGGCGGTGCCGACAAGCTTGCTTCGGCATTGAACGATTTGTTGGTCGCAGGCTATCAGCCCGCGGGCATCGCCAAGCAGATCAGCCAGCGCCTGCGCAACCAGCTGATAAGCGGAACCCGCAGTCTGCCGTCGGATATGGCGCTAAAGCTGCTAAAAAGACTCATTGAGGTGCCCGTATCGCACGATCCGGAACGTTTTCTGGAAATCACCCTTTTGGAGGCCCGTCCGCAAAGCGTTTCTATGCCATCGCCGTCGTCCGGCAGTGGCAAATCCGAAGATTCTTCACAACCACAGGAGCCGGAGCAGGCACCCGAGCATGACGCGCCCGAGACCAAAAAAGAAGCCAAGCCCCCCAAGCAAAAACCAACAGGCAACGCGTCGTTCGGCGAAGCTGTCTGGCCGGAAGTCCTCAAGACGTTGAAGCAGAATCACAATACGCTCTACGGAGTGGTCCGTATGGCTAAGCCTGAGTTTCCGGGCGATGACAAGCTAAGGCTGTCGTTCGCGTTCGCGTTCCACGAGAAGCGCATCAAAGAGGCCAGTAACCGCCAGAAATTAGCAGAGGTAATATACGAACTTACCGGGAAGACGGTGGACGTGGAGTGCAATCTGGATCCTTCGGTCAAGCCGCCGAATCCTTCGCCTGAGGCCGAAAAAACACCGCCTGACGCCGATCTTGACGCCATAAGCAGTATATTTGGCACTGCGGAGGTGCTAGAATCATAGATACTACTAGAGGGAGTATAGAGGGAGTAGAACATAATGGAGCCGCCAGCCGCCACCGGATCAACACCCCAAAGCGCTGAAGCAGAAGCCAGTCTGCTCGGGGCGCTGCTGATTGATAGCGACGCCATCGTCAAGATAGCTGACTCGCTGTCGGCATTTGACTTCTTCGATAAGCGCCACCAGCGCATCTACGAAGCTGTCTTACAGCTGTATGAAAATCACGAAGCCGTTGATGTCTTGACGCTTTCCGACAAGCTGAAAGGCAACGGCCACCTTGACAGCATCGGCGGCCCCGCCTACCTGACCGAACTTACCAATTTCGTGCCAACTGCGGCCCATGTGGAGCAGTACGCCGATATAGTCGCCCAGAAGGCTTTGCGCCGGCGTCTCATAGCCGCGTCCAGGGAGATCGTAGATCTAGGTTATGACGAATCCAAGCACCTACACGCCTTGATAGAAGAGGCCGAGGTCAAGCTATTCGACGTCAGCCAGCAGCACATTAAGCAGGACGTAGTCAGTCTGGAAACCGTGCTGGCGGAAAGTTTCGACCGCCTGGACGACCTGCATAAGGATAAATCCAAAGTCCGCGGCATACCGACCGGATTCAAAGATATCGACAGTACGCTGGCGGGCTTCCAGCGTTCCGACTTGGTAATCCTGGCTTCTAGGCCGTCTATGGGTAAAACGGCGCTGTCTTTGAATTTCGCGCATAATATAGCGGTCCAGACCGGCCAGCCAGTGCTTATATTCAGCTTGGAGATGAGCAAGGAACAGCTGGTGGACCGCTTGCTCTCCATAGAGTCCGGGGTGGATGCCTGGGCTCTGCGCACCGGCAACCTTACGGATAGCGACTTCGAGAAGATAGGCCATGCCATGGGAACCCTGAGCGAGGCAAAGATATTCATCGATGACACACCGAGTATCACAGTGAGCGACGTGCGCACCAAGGCCCGCCGCGAAGCGCACCGCCACCCGCTGGGTCTGGTAATCGTGGACTACCTGCAACTGATGAGCGGCGGCAGCCGCTTCGGCGGCGATTATTCCAACCGCGTGCAGGAGATATCGGAGATATCGCGCGGCCTCAAGGGCATAGCACGCGAACTGAACGTACCCGTGCTGGCGCTGAGCCAGCTGAGCCGCTCGGTTGAAAGCCGCAGCCCGCAAATACCGCAACTGGCCGATCTGCGCGAATCCGGCTCCATAGAGCAGGACGCCGACGTGGTGGCCTTCATCTACCGCGAAGAATATTACAATCCCGATACCGATCGCAAAAAATTGGCCGACATATTCATTAAAAAACATCGCAACGGCCCGGTCGGCAACGTCGAACTGTACTTTGACAACGAAAAGCAGCGTTTCCGTTCGGTCGATAACAAGCACGGGAATCAGGAACCGTTCACGGCTTCTTAAGCCGCGGCGGCGCTCAGGTATAATGGTGAGCATATGAGCATACGCGGATTACGCAGTGCCGTCCGTGACAACTGGCAACTGTTCGGCTGGGGCATTGCCGCTATGGTTGCGGGCTGGCTGCTTATTTATAAGCTGGGCAGCCTGACGGGGGGCTTGAGCCGCGGCGAGATGTCAGCGGCGTCCGCGCGCTTGGGTTGGCACGGCATTTACCACGACCCCTTTGATCTGCCCTTGAAAGCCGTGCGTTCCGTGCTCTTTTACCTCGTTCCGGCACACGGGCAGACTCTGACGCGCCTGCCGAACGTAGTGTTCGGAGGACTTGCAATCGTGAGTTTTGGCGTGTTGATACGCCTCTGGCATGGCGCCCGCGTGGCTGCGCTGGCCACTGCCATGTTCGCGGCCAGCGCATGGACTTTGCATGTGAGCCGTCTGGCCAGCTATGACGCGCTTTATCTGTGGGCCTTGCCCGCGCTGATGTGCAGCCATTTTCTGCTCCGTAGATATTATAAAAATCCATTAGTGTGGTTCGCCGGCATTATCACATGGGGTCTTCTGCTTTACGTTCCCGGGCTGGTCTGGTTCATTATTGTAGACGTTTGGCTTCAGCGACGCTTCGTGGCCGGAGGCTGGCGGCACGCCGGCCGGTGGTGGCTACGCTTGCTTTACGTCGTGGCCGGATTAATCTGGCTGCCGCTTCTGGCGTTAGCCCTAAGCCGATCCGGGGCCTGGAAGACATGGCTTGGCCTGCCTGCGCACTTCGATGGCGCCACGGCGCTGCTCAAACACTTCGCGGGCGTTCCAGTGCATCTATTAGTGAGAGGACCGGAGTATCCGCAGTTATGGCTGGGGCGCTCTCCCATACTGGACGTCTTCGGGCTGGCGGGCTGTATGCTTGGCATATATTTCTACGTTACGCGCTGGCGTTCGCACCGAAGCCGCTACCTTCTCGTAGCGGCGGTGTTCGGTTTCGTCTTGGTTGGTATCAACGGTCCGGTGCAATTAAGCCTGCTGGTGCCGCTTCTGTATATGGCGATAGCTACCGGTTTGGCGTATCTGTTGCACGAGTGGCTGAAGATTTTTCCGAACAATCCGCTGGCCCGCGGCATTGGTCTGGGACTGGTCATTTTCGCGGTGGGCTTAAGCTGTGTCTATAATTACCGGGCTTACTTCGTAGCATGGCCGCATACCGCCGCTACTAAGGCGGCGTTTCAATACCGCCGCCATCCCTGATATACTAAGGTAATCCAAGAGGGAGGTAAGTATGGGTAAATTCGATCAAGCCAAAATGCTCATGAAAGTCAAAAAAATCCAGGGTGAGCTGCAGAAGCAAATCATAACGGTTGAACAAGGCGACGGTGCCGTAAAAGTCGAGATTACCGGCGAGCAGAAAATCAAGAAGATCCACATAGATCCCGATTACGTGGACGTTGACGATATCAGCCAGCTGGAGCGTTGGATTGAAGACGCTGTTAAAGAGGCCATCAAAGAAAGCCAGCGCGTGGCTGCCGAAAAGATGCAGCCGATGATGGGCGCGCTCGGAAACCTGGGGCTATAATAATTCTGAACGATGCAGTTGTTGCCGCCTGCTCTCAATGATCTGGTTGAGGCCTTTTCTCTGTTGCCAGGGGTAGGGCCGCGCACAGCCGAGCGTTATGCTTATTATCTCGTCCGGCACCAGGGCGACGCCGCCGATAAGTTGGCAGGCTCGCTGCAGAAACTGGCTGGCGGCGTGGGCTATTGCAAAAAGACGTTCGCCCTGGTGCCGGCCGGCAAGGAGCTGTCGGATCTATATACTAATCCCAGCCGTGACAAGGCCACGGTGGCCGTGGTTGCCGAGCCTTTCGACCTGGTCGCGCTCGAAAAAACCGGTCAATACCATGGTACATACCACGTACTGGGCGGCCTGATATCGCCGATTGACGGCGTCGAACCCGAGCAGCTGCACATCAAGGAACTCATCGAACGCATCGACGAGGACAAGGTGAAAGAAATCATCCTGGCTACCAATGCCAGCGTAGAGGGCGAATCCACCGCATTGTATATCCGCCAGCAAATCGGCAAGCGCAAGGTCAAGATGACCCGCCTGGCCCAAGGACTTTCAGTCGGCGTCGATCTGGAATACGCCGATCAGATAACACTAGGCCGCGCCCTGCAAGGACGACAGATCGTATAGGGTATACTGCTCAAGTAGACTGGCAGTTAAACGAGGTGGTAAAAACTGTAGTTTACCCCTAAAATAGCTATATGTATCCAGAAGCCGAACAGATTAACGGCTTGTTAGACAAAGCCGATAAAATCGTCATCGTCCAGGCGGATAATCCTGACGCCGACAGCCTGGGCAGCGCCCTGGCGCTTGAGCATGTTCTGGGCGATATGGGCAAGGAAACCTCGATGTACTGCGGAGTGGATATGCCCACGTACCTGCGTTACCTGGAGGGCTGGGACCGGGTACAGCCGGATCTGCCGCATAAATTCGACGCTTCCGTCATTGTAGATGCTTCTACGATGAGCCTGCTTGGCAAGCTGGAGCAATCCGGCCAAAAGGGACTGCTGGCCGCCAAGCCGTGCGTCGTGCTCGACCACCACGCCGAAGTCGAGAACGTCGTGCCGTTCGCGACAGTAATTCTTAACGCACACGAGAACGTATCTTCGGCAGGAGAGCTTATATACGGCTTGGCCAAACAGCTGGACTGGCCGCTCAGCGTCGAAGCGCAGACCTGCCTTATGACCGCCATACTCGGCGATACGCAGGGCTTGAGCAACCAGCTGGCGCGGCCCGGGACGTACCGTGCTATGGCTGACATGGTTGAGGCCGGCGTAGACAGGCCGGCACTCGAAGAATTGCGTCGCCAAGCCGGTAAGATGCAGCCGGAAATCTTCAAGTATAAGGCCGAACTTATCAGGCGGACCGAATTCGCCGCGGGCGGACGTGTCGCCTGGGTCTCCGTGCCCCAGGCCGAAATCAATCAGTACAGCCCGCTGTATAATCCCGCGCCTCTCATTCAGACCGATATGCTGCAGACTGCCGGCGTGGAAGCCGCCATAGTCTTCAAAAGCTACGACGACGGGCGCATAACAGGAGCCATTCGCTGCAACCCATCGGCCGGTATCGCCGCGGAGCTGGCGTCGGGTATGGGCGGCGGCGGCCACGAATTTGCCAGCGGTTTCAAGGTCACCGGCGGACGCACGCTTGAAGAAGTCCGGAAGGACTGCCTGGATGCCGCCGAGAAACTGCTTGACGGGCGCGGAGGCGGCGCATGAAACTCTATAACACGCTAAGCCGTAAGGTCGAAGAGATAAAGCCTCAGGATCCGCCGAAGGTGACGGTTTATACGTGCGGGCCTACGGTGTATGACTACGCCCATATAGGCCACTGGTTCACATACGTGCGCATGGACACGCTTATACGCACCCTCAAGGCGTCTGGATTCAATCCTGAATGGGTGATGAATATCACGGACGTCGGGCATCTGGCCAGTGATGCCGACGAGGGCGAGGACAAGCTGCAGGCAGGCGCCAGGCGCGAAGGCAAGACGGCTTGGGAAGTGGCAGAGTTCTACGCGGATGACTTCCGGAAAAGCATGAAGCAGCTACACATACTGAAGCCGGACCACGTGGTCAAGGCCACCGAGCACATAAACGAGCAGATCGAGCTTATCCAAAGGCTTGAGGCCAAGGGCTTTACCTACGCCATCGATGACGGCGTTTATTACGACACTGCCAAGTTCCCGCATTATGCCGATTTCGCCCGGCTTGACCTGGACGAACAACAGGCCGGCGCCCGCGTGAGCCATAATCCGCAAAAGCGTAATCCCGTGGACTTCGCGCTATGGAAGTTTTCGCCCAAGGATGCGAAGCGCGATATGGAATGGGACAGTCCCTGGGGCAAGGGCTTCCCCGGCTGGCACATAGAATGCTCGGCCATGAGCATGAAATATCTGGGTGAAACCATAGACATACATACCGGCGGCATAGACCACGTGCCCGTCCATCACACCAACGAGGTCGCCCAGAGCGAAGCTGCTACCGGCAAGCGCTTCGCCAAGTACTGGATGCACAGCAACCACATAACAGTGAATGAGCAGAAGATATCCAAGAGCCTGGGCAACGGTATCCGGCTGCAGGAAGTCACCGAGAAAGGCATTTCGCCGGAAACGGTACGCCTTCACGTCCTCGAATCGCACTACCGGAGCCAATCCAAGTTCAACTGGGAAAGCCTGCGCGCCGCGCAGAACCGGCTACGGGACCTGCGGGCGATGGCCGCTCTGCGCTGGCAGGTGCCGCGCACGACCACCGACAGTTCCACTTTCGCGCTCCTGGACGTACCGATCCAGCTGACCCGGCTACTTGCTGAAGATCTTGATACTCCCCGGGCTTTGGCCTATCTCAGCGAAGTAGCGACCCAGCTTCAGGCCGTGTTGGTCGAGCAAGACATGGTCGACCATTTTGAGACCATGCTTCAGTCAATCGACGATCTGCTGGGCCTGAACCTGATGGCCGAAGAAGACATAACCTTTGAGCAGAAGAAACTGATAGCGGAACGCTCAGCAGACAGAGCGGCCGGAGATTGGGCGAAAGCCGATAATGCCCGCGACAAACTGCTTGAGCAGGGAATCACTCTGCGCGATATGCCGCATGGGGCTATCTGGTCTCGGTTGTAACTTTTTCGAAGGTCTTTTCGTCGATTATATTCTTGGTGTGCAGATATTCCAGGGCTGCTATTCGCAGGCATCCGCCCACCGGTATCGCTACCAGTCCTCCGAAAAGGCCGCCGAAGCTTATGCCTATGACCACGGACATAAAGACCAATAGAGGCGACATATTGGTGGTATTGGCCTGGACGCGCGGCTGGATAAGGTAGTTCTCTATTTGTTGGTAAAGGATGTAGTACGCCAGAATTATCAAGGCCGAACCGGTGGAATGGAACAGTGCTACCAAAGTTACGATGATGGCGCCTATTGTGTGGCCGATCATCGGTATCAGGCCGCAGAGGAAGATTACGACCAGAAGGGCTACCGGGTAGCCTATATGCAGTATAAGCACCGCGGGAAGTATCATCACTGAAGCCAGCGCGGATAGTGCTACCTGGCCGTTCACAAAGCCTTTTATGACCTTGTACATGTCGCGGCTCACCCTGTCAGTCATGACATGATGCCTATCCGGTATCATGTCGCGCATAAGGCCGAGCCACCTCGGACCTTCAATCAACATCATGAACGTAAGTACCCAGATAGTAAGCATTGAGAAGACGCTGCTGCCGACTCTTTGAGCCGTGGAAAACGCAGAGCCTCCGGCGTGCTTCAAGCGTTGTGATAGCTGGTTTGAAACCGAGTCAACCTGCTTATCAAGATGGTGATCACGTATGAAACGCCCCGTCCAGCTGTCCTGGCCACGGAAATCACGCACAAGGCTTGGAGCTACGTTAGCGAAGTTTTCGGTCTGCTTTACTAACGGTGGTCCGACGCTGAAAACGAAGCTGGTGATAAGCAGGAGTACTATCAGGAATGAGAGGGTGGTAGCGAGAGTGCGGTTATCGCGGCGTTTTCCCGGAAGACGTGCACCTATCCAGCGTACGGGACTATTGAGTGCCAGCGCCAGGAAGAAGGCGGTGAAGATAAGCAGCAGCGCATGAGCTGCTTTGTGCGCGGCTATGAGCAGGATTATGGTTCCTACTGTCAATAACGCCAGGCGTATGAACGTTTCCGTGGTTACTGTGATAGCGACTTCGGGTATTTCTTTGGAGCGGCGGAGTTTCAGCATAATCGCATTATCCACGGATTTTACCGTTTATGCAACGCCCCTAGTGCTTCTCCGTATATCTCTAGCAATCTTGTGCCGACGGTGTCAACGTCAAATGTCCGGGTGAAACCTTCGCCCCACTTCTGTATTTCTTTCCGCTGGCTGGCGTCTTGCAGATACTGGGCAAGCCGGATGCCCAGCGCCCGGGTATCCCTGGGATCCACCAGTAGCTCCGGGCGTGACACCAGGACTGAGCGGTAGCCCGGGTTGTCTCCAGCCAGTATGGCGGCACGGCCACTGGCCATGGCCTCCAACAGTACTATGCCGAAACTTTCGCCCCCATTGCTGGGAAAGACCGATATGTCCGCCGACGCATAGTAGCGTGGCTTGTCCGCCTCTGGAACGAAACCGGCCATTTCAACTATGTCCCCCAGTTCGTGATGCTCGATATAGCGGCGCAAGTTACTCTCTAGCGGTCCGCCTCCGCATATCAGTACACGAAAGTCCGGCAGATCCGTACGCTTTGCCATTTCTGACACGGCTTCCAAAAGATGCATGCAGCCCTTGCGCGGCACCAGACGGCCCAGGAACAGCACGACTATCCGGCCATCACGGTATTTCTTCAGCGGCTTGGCTTGGTGGAAGCGCTCATAATCGATGACGTTAGGTGATATCTCGCTATCGATCCAGAACGTATCTTTGGCAAAATCCGCGGCAGCCTGTGATACGCTCAGCATCTTGTCAAAACGCTTCAGGGAACGATGCAGCCATATACCTAGTGCCATGTTACCGATACTGACTAACCGGTTGCTCGGTGCGATATGGAAGGTGCCGATTATGGCGGTACGGCGCCTATCGGCACCCATGATAAGCTTATGACCCATGAACGGACTGTATGGTACCTGTATGTGCAGCACGTCGAATTTCTCTGCGCGGAGGAACCGCCGTAGCCTGGGGCCGCTCGTAGGAAGCGGCATGGACAAGCTGTTGCCATTGAAGCGCACATTGATGTTACGGCTCATGCTATGAGTGCCGGGTATGTCCGTGCGCCGCGTCTGTCCTACCAGGTAATGCACATCGTGCCCCTGGGAGCGCAACCAGCCGCCCAGCGTCAGTATGTACTGTTGCACACCATCTGGTTTATCCAGTCCGTCGTCAAGGACGAAGCCTATCTTGAGCTTCTTGCCGGCTTTATCAGTTGCTTTGGCCATATTGCTTAAGCGACTCCGTGTAGAGTTTCTCGTATTGAGCGGTTATAAGCGGATTGTCGAATTGTTTCACATACGTCGAGGACCACTTCAGCCAAAGCTTGCGCAGGGCCTTTTCGTGGATCAAGATGTTCATGCGCCGGGCAAATTCTTTCGTATCCTCCGGGTTTACCAGGGATATGGCGCCCATGTCCCGCATCACGCCTTCATAGCCTGAATTGTCGCCGGCTATGCACACCGTGTCCGTAGCCATGGATTCTAGCAGCACTATGCCGAAACTCTCGCCGAACAGCGCGGGCGAGCAAAGCAGATCCGCCTCGGCCAGCAGGTCAAGCTTGTCTTCTTCGCTGACGTGGCCCATGAAGCTTATGTTGGATATCTTCAGATCTTCTGCCAGGAGTTCCAGTTTTTCGCGCTCCGGTCCATCGCCTACAATTAGCAGCTTAGCGCGGGGATTCTCTTGCGAGAAGACCTGGAACGCGCTCAGCAGGTACTTCACGCCCTTGCGGCCCTCCAGGCGCCCGATGAACAGTACGGTCGGCTCTTCTTCGTCCAGTGGTTTTTTCCGCACGGTCACTTTGTGATATTTTTTGATGTCTACGCCGTTAGGGATGATGGTTATGGGGTTGTCGATCATTCCTGCTACATATTCGGCGCCGGATTCAGAAACTGCAGTATATACGTGCAGATATTTCATAACGGACCGAAGGTAAGGTGTCATAACCTTGACGAAACTGCGCGGTACCAGGCTTTCAGGAACCTTGGAATGAAAGGTGGCGATATTGACGCTGCTCGAACGCTGGAGCAGCTGGCGGCTCAGGAACGGTATCCAGGGCTCATGGAAGTGCAGTATGTCGAAGCCTTCTTTGGCCAGCAAAGCGTCGACCTCTTCGTTATCAGCGGTGCTGGAGATCTGGGCAGTGGTTCGTGCAGGTGCGCGGAAATCCGTGGACGTGCCAAAGAAAATGATGTCGTCAGGGTGCTCAACATTATTTCCCCGCGGCAGGGGAGTGATCAGCTTGACGGTATGGCCGCGCTTCTGCAAGCCGTCCTTTAGCGCCAGCACGACTTCCAGCACGCCGCCCTGTTTATTGACGCTGTACGGGCAGACCAATCCGATTTTCATAGACCTCCCAAGTATATCATTTAGCCGCGCCTGTTAAGTACACGCCTTAGCCCTGCCGGCACCAATACGCGCATCGCTTTTTTGTCGGCCAGGATGCTTGGCGTGTGGGCTTTGCTCTTGGCCTCGTAGCGGTGATAATCCTTGAATACTACCAGCATATGCTCTTTCACCACGTCGTTGTCGAAGTAGTGTTCTTCGCTGGAGATTACGTGGTACACCGGCAGTGCGATCCGCTTGGAGCAGTTGTCTATATTCAGAAATTCGCTGGTTGTCAGCCAGTGCGTGCGGACGTCGTTGGCCTTCCAAAGCTCGACCTCAAAGTCCATGGTGCTGTTGAATTCCTCTGTCGTGACTTCGATAAAACGGCGTTTTGAGTTCGGCATTATCTTCGACATCTCCTTTATAAAGAATTTATTAATGCCGATGTAGCGGATCATTATCGCGACTGGCCTGGTGGCGAATAGCCGGGAACCATATCGGAACATGTTCCGCCTTCGCGCCGGCCAGATAAAATCGTCCCTGTGCATGAACCCGACAGTAGCTACTAATATATCGACCTTTTTGACGAGTTCCGGATAGCGCTGCAGCATCCGTGTGACTACTATGAAGCCGAACGAGATGCCGGCGATGGATACGCGCTTGCGCCTGTAGCGCAGTTTTATGAAGGCCGCCAGGTAGTCGGCGTAAGCATCGATGGTAGGGCGCCGGCCTATCTTATGAAAACTGTCCATGCCGCCGAAACCGGGCAGATCCGGCATGGTTACGGCGCCCAGTTCATTGTAATTCTGTATAAGGCCCCACCAACGCTCAATCATGGCGTGATGCCCGTATATAATGAGTATCTCTCTGCTTTTGCCAGAAGGCGCCGGCATATGCAACATACGGCCTTCAAGGCCGTTCATGTTCAAGGGCACTATATAGTCAGCAGGGTTTTTGGGCTTCTTCGGCATAATCTAACCTGGATCGTTCAAGTTATTCTAGCAGATTGACCCCAGTTCGTCAATTTGTGTTCCCCCTGTTTTTCGGCTAAAATCAACCTGAACTCATTGGGGCGTGGCCAAGTGGTAAGGCACCAGTTTTTGGTACTGGCATTCGCAGGTTCGAATCCTGCCGCCCCAGCCATGTGAGCTTTTCGTCCTTTCGGCCAGAATGCGCCAGTTCGCACCCCAACGCAGGCTGGCTTTTTTGTTGGTCAGGCGGCGGATCGTTCCGATTTTTCCAACAAATGATTTAATTTTCTTGTAATCATTTGAAGCAGTCAGTTTTTCAGCGTGGTGAGCATCTAAAACCCATTGTTTCAATGGTTCGATCCCAATTGTTGCCCTTTTGCCCTAAATCATCTTTTTGTTCTTTCAAGGCCAGCTTTTGCTTGATAAGCTCGTCTTTCTTAGTAACATAAACTTCCTTTTCAATACTACCGTCTAAGAAAGCATTGACGAGTTTGTCCAGCTTGAACTCAACGGACTTGATACGCTCCTCAAGATTTTGGGCAAAAGCCTGTGAAGACTTGGCTATTTTCCTTTTCCCCAGACATCAATTTGCGCCAGCATCTTTATTTGCCAGTCTTCACTGATAGCAACTTTTGATAACAATGCCTTTAATTGCTCCAGCAAGTTATCATCTCGCAGATAACCTTGCGAGCAAGGCCCAAGCCGTTTCGTACACCGATAATACGCATACGTTCCGCCGTTGCCTTTGGCATATTGCGCCGTGATTGCCGCTCGACCGCACTCACCGCAGACAAACAGTCCGGTAAACGGAAAGTTATGCGTTTTCGTTTGCGGTATCTCGGCTTGGCCTTGCCTTGTAAAATCTCTTGGACTTTCTCAAAAGTTGCGTTTGCAACAATTGGCGGAAAACCGCCCTCATGCATTTCGCCGTTTCGCTTGATAACCCCGATATACACCGGATTAGTTAAAATCCGCTGTACCATAGACACGCTAAGCGGTTTTCCGCTGGAGCTCACCACGCCCCAAAAACTCAGGCGTTGGCTCAAGCTTTTTAAACTATGTTACCGTTTAGGTCAAATTCCTCAAACGCTCGCTTAACAACTCGGGCTTTCATTGGATCAGGCACAATATTGTGGGTTTTGACATCATTTACATAACCAAACGGGGCTTTGCCCGGCCACTCGCCGCGCCTGAATTTCTGCCTAATCCCACGCTTTACATTCTCCGACAGGTTGTCGGAGTGATACTTACTCTGGCCAAAGGCCACTTAGAGCATAAACAAACGTTGCGGAGTCGCTAAACCAAAAGGTTGGAAAGCGCAAAGCAACAATCTTGCCGGTGTCTATGCTATCGATAATCTGCCCTCCGTCCACGCTGTTTCTGGCTAACCTATCCGGGTGCCAGGCAAGTAAGCCAACTGGCTGTTTGCTACCGTGGATTTTAGCAACCATTTCATTAAAAACAGGCCGGCCCGGTTGCTTTGCGCTTTTACTCTCAACAAAGGTTTCAGCGACTTCTATATTTTCTCGCTTGGCAAAGTCTGCCAGCTCCGCAAGCTGGGCTTCTATGCTCATAACTTGGCGTTCTTCATCTTCGCTGGATTTCTAGCGTAGAGAAATACTTCATTTGTTTATGCTCCTAAGTCCGTAAAGCGTGGGATTAAAAACTGACTGCTTAGTGTCGCTTGCGACACTTTGGAAAAATCGGAATACAAAAACACCTTTTTGTGCGTTGCCTAGCAACGCCGAACCGCCGCCTGACCAACAAAAAAGCCAGCCTGCGCTGGGGTGCGAACTGGCGCATTCTGGCCGAAAGGCCGGAAAGTTCCACATGGCTGCAGTTATTGAACGAAGCTCGAACCTGTTCGAGCGAGATATTGAATCCCGCCCCTCGGCTCCGCCCGCCAGCTTTGCTGGCGGTGCAAACCAAAATAAATTCAATGCATTTTTTAATTTTTTGCGCGCGGTTTTTCTTTTTAATAAGGAATTGAATGATATTTTGGTTTGCCGAGCCAGATTTACTAATGTCCCACTTCTCTGGTAACATTAGAATGTAGTTTGAGGTTAGTTCTCTCATCCCACCCATACATTTTAATGTTACTAATATAATATGATACAGTCAATCAAAATTAAGAAGTTACGAGAAAAGCTAGGGCTATCACAAGAAAATCTGGCTCGGCGGGCCGACGTTTCGAATAATACGATCATCAATATTGAGTCGGGCAAGCAAACGAATCCTACAATCTCAACAGTCAAAAAAATAGCAAAGGCACTCGACGTTAGCGTTGATGAATTGCTGAGGAAATAACATGGCTAAATCAACTAACTCAAATCTCCATAGGGCTGCTAAAGTGAAAAATGATGAGTTTTACACTATGCTTGCCGACATTGAAAGAGAGCTTAGGCACTATAAGGATCAGTTTCACGGTAAGATTGTGTACTGTAATTGCGATGATCCATTCGAAAGCAACTTTTTTAAATATTTTGCCGCCAATTTCAATGCCTTAGGGCTGAAAAAACTTATTACCACGAGCTATGTTAAATCACCGATTGTCGGTGGTCAATTGCCACTCTTCGAGATGGAAGGGTTAAAACCTGAAGGGAAAGAGCCATTTAAAATTGAAATAAATGAGGTAAAAGTCTTTAACTCTGACGGAGCTATCAGCTTGGATGACGTTGAGTGGCTACTTAAGCATGACGCGAATGTTGCGCAACCACTCAGGGAAAATGGTGATTTCCGGAGTAAAGAATGTATTGAGCTACTTAAAGAAGCAGACATAGTTGTAACAAATCCGCCATTCTCACTTTTCCGCGAATATATAAAGCAGTTAATTAATTATAATAAGAAGTTTTTGATTATTGGGAATGATAACGCAAGAAAATATCAGGATATTTTTAAGTTGATTCAAAAAAATAAACTCTGGTCAGGCTACGGGAGAGTAAAGGAGTTTATGCAACCGGACGAAGCAATAAAAAAATTTGGAAACGTAGGATGGTTTACAAACCTTGACGTAGCAAAACGACACGAAGTTCTAACACTCTATAAAAAATACACTGCGAATGAATTCCCAAAATATGACAATTACGATGCGATAGAGGTGTCAAAAGTTTCTGAAATCCCGATTGACTATAAAGGTACAATGGGAGTCCCAATAAGTTTTCTAGATAAATATAATCCAAATCAGTTTGAAATTTTAGGAATGTCGGACAATAGGAATCCCAATTATGAGTATCGCACCAAATTGTATACTCAAGAAGATTCACCAAAGTATAATGACTTAAATAGGGGCACAGTGATAAAGATCGAAGGAGAACTTAAGTCAACATATACTCGTTTGTTAATTAAAGCTAAAGGACAATATGAAAATTAAGCTACATCAAATACCAATCCGTAATGTAATCGAGAACTACAAAGATAGCGCAGAGGAGGGCGTTGTTGCTTATGGCGGCAAGCTAGACATACGCCCCAAATACCAGCGAGAGTTTGTCTATACCGGCAAACAGCGTGATGCTGTGATAGAGACGATTAAACAAAATTTTCCGCTAAACGTATTGTACTGGATGGTACGCGAAGACGGTGGTTATGAAATGTTGGACGGCCAGCAACGCACAATCAGTATCGGACAATACGTAAACGGTGACTTTTCGCTCGGCGACCGCTACTTTCACAATCTTACGAAGGAAGAGCAAGACAAGATACTAGACTACGAGCTTATGATTTACTTCTGCGAGGGGACGGATAAGGAACGATTGGATTGGTTTAAGACTATCAATATCGCTGGTGAAAAATTAACTGACCAGGAAGTTCGCAATGCGGTTTATACCGGGCCGTGGCTTTCTGATGCGAAATTAAAATTCAGTAAAACAAACTGCGCTGCCTACGGCTTGGCAAACGATGGTGGCTCGCTTATAAAAGGCTCGCCGATTAGACAGGAATATCTAGAAACTGCCCTTTCGTGGATAAATAACGGTGAAGTCGCGAACTATATGGCAAAACACCAGCACGACCAAAATGCCGATGAGCTGTGGAATTACTTTCAAGATGTTATCGCTTGGGTGCATAAGACATTTACCAATTATAGAAAAGAAATGGCGCATGTAAATTGGGGCGACTATACAACCAATTCAAAGATGAAAAGCTAGACACCGATAAGCTCGAAACCGAGATTGCTGAACTCATGCAGGACGAAGATGTAACGAAAAAATCAGGCATCTACCCTTATGTTCTGATAAGAAAAGAAAGTTATCTTTCAATCCGTGCCTTTACCGACAAGATGAAACGCGAAGCCTACGAAAGACAAGAAGGCATATGCGTAAAATGCGGAGAACATTTTGGTATAGAAAAAATGGAAGCCGACCACATTACCCCCTGGCATGAAGGAGGGAAAACTATTTCAGAAAATTGCCAAATGCTGTGTAAGGATGATAATCGTCGTAAAAGCGGCAAGTAGGCAATCGATAAATCTACGTTATATAAAGAGTGATACAGTCACTCCACTTTAACCTATTCTGTTGCCGCTAATATCAACAAAATAACTTCGCTCGTCGGGGTGGAAATGCTGTCCCTTATCATTTTTAGGGCAGCTAGCATCTTTACATTCAAATTCCTCAGGGTATATCTTTATGCAAATCTCGCATAAGCCACCCATTGCCGGCAAGTTCGTCTGGTCGTGGCCTTTGGGGCAAAAAAGCAACATATAGCCCCTACCTAAAATGACCGCGAAAACTCTTTTTTAGCTGTTTGGCGACATAGTCTCTAGCCATACTATTAACTTCATTTTGATGAGCGGCAGCAACAAAGTGTTTTGGATCATCACTATAGCTACAAGCAGGACATACAACAGGATTGAGTATACTCGTTTTATCGTCCTTGCTAATCTTGGATAGAAAAGTTTGGGCACACTTAGGACATTTAAGTGTATGGTCGCCATTTTCATTCGGATGTGATGATATGGTGCCTAATGTAACATCGCCCATAATTATCGATCCCCGCAAATCGGATTGTAAGCTAGCCTATGAGCTTGCTCGATCACATGAGGTTTGTTTCATCAGTAAGTAGCGTCCATACATGGAAGGCATTGACTGATACCCTATTCCACTGATTCATGCGATCGTGATTTGGTATACGCCGAGCGATACTGCCTGACTCACCAACGTCGATAACTTCGTGCTGGCCGTTAATCAGGCGCGTAACTAGGTAAACACCAGAGTTGTTGGGTAGAGAATCTGCGTTCGGATGAGGTCCGTTAAATTGATGCACCCCAAGATTAGTTCGTGTTGTGAGCGCCATGGTACTCTCCTTTCGTTTGCAATTAGCCCTTGGGCGGGAAAGGATCATGACCGTAGCTATTTCTTGATCCGATTTGCCCGTTGAGATTATGAATGATGTGCTCAGCACTTTGATTGATAGCGGTTTGCCGCCCGGCGACCTGTGCTTTTGCCTTGGTTGGATAGAGTTTGGCGGGGCGTGATGCGCCAGCTTTTATATTACCCCAGCCGTTTGGCCGGTGTACTGTATGGATTTGGTTGGGTCTGTTTGTCATTTTGATCTTACCTTTCTGCGACGAGCGACCGCTATTTTACCCCCTAGTGCTCCCTTCTAGGCATGATTAATTATACATAGCACTACAGTGGTGTCAAGTACGCTTATTGACAAACTGTATAAAATTTTGACAAAGATGCTAGTGCAATGCTACCATGTAGTTACAATACTAATTAATCAAACAAAGATAACACGGGTAGGCAGGACGTATTATGAAACCACAATGGAACTTGAAGGAAATTCGGGCGTTACACGATTTATCGCAGGCTGACATCGCTGATGCTATTGGCGTTAGTCGTGGTACGGTTGTGGCTATAGAAAATGGCGACCGCGACTTAAAAAGTGAGGAGCTTGGTCGGCTGGCAGACTATCTTGGCCTAGAGATTACCGACCTCATAAATTACGAGATTCCAAATTATGACAAATATCGAGAGATGCTTATAGAGACACTACGTAGGTACAAGGCATACACCGATAGGCCGACATCCAAGACAACGCTAGCAAAGCTTATTTACTTGGCGGATTTTGCTTGGTTTTATAACACCTTGAAACCTATGAGTGGGATGAAGTACCGCAGGCTGCAGTATGGCCCTGTGCCAGACCAATTCTTCCGCATTGTTGATGAGATGATTGATAAAGGTGACTTAAACCTTGACATCATACCACCCACCGAAGGTAAGAAATCACCCGCTCAAAAGCTTAGTGTTACTGCTGATGCTGCTGACGAACCAATTCAGTTCTTGTCTCGCCACGAACGCGAATTAATAGACGCCATTGTTAAGAAACATCAAGACGACAGCTCTGATGAGATAGTGGGCTTTACTCATCAACAGTTGCCTTGGCAGGTAACTCGCCCTAACGAGTTCGTGCCATATGAGCTAATTACGCAAGAAGAGCCCGATAATGTCTTCTAGTGACGGCTACCGCGTATATGTTGAATCATATGCCGAGCGTCACTATATGAAAGATTTTGAGAAGAAGTACAAAGGAGCCTGGCTGACTACGCGCAAGGCACTAATAAGTGAGTTCCGAAATGTTGATATGCTCATTAATAGCGGGCGTACTAATCCGCCCATACACTTTACAGACGATCGGGCACAATACATCATCAAACATGATTTTGTTGTAGCTGGTTTAAAAGAAAGCCGGAGAAAAAGTGGCCGGCGCGTCATCGCATATGTCAGCGACAGCGAGCGAGTCGTGCGTATCCTGTTGGCATATCACAAAGATCACGCTGATAAAAAATCACACGAGACAGACTGGTGGGAACGTACTATAAAGGCAGAGTATAAGAATATACTAAAAGACTTCAGGTTCTAGGAGGGTTCATGAACGAAATTAAATGTCCTAAGTGTAAACAAGTTTTTAAAGTAGATGAAGCTGGGTATGCCGATATTCTCAAGCAGGTTCGTGACGGTGAGTTTACGCGCGAACTGCACGAACGGCTAGAGCTAGCTGAAAAAGACAAGGAAAGCGCCATTAAACTTGTGGAGACCGAGGTTAAAAGCGAATTACAAGCAGAGGTGTCCAAGAAGGAAACCGAGCTCGCCGAGGTAAGAGCTCAACGTGATGCAGCGGTGAGTGAACTCAAAGCCGAAAAAGATGCTGAAATAGCTCACCTACAAGCTAAAGTAGACTCTGCCGAAACTGAAAAGAAACTGGCCGTCACTGAAGCAGTAACCAAGGTTGAAAAAGAACGGGACGAGTTTGCTGGTAGGCTTAAAGGCAAAGATGCCGAGCAAAAATTGCTTGAGTCATCACTGAAAGACAAATATGAGACTGAACTTAAGTCAAAAGACGATATGATCGCCTACTACAAAGAAATGAAGGCAAGGCTTTCTACAAAGATGGTTGGCGAATCGCTCGAACAACATTGTGAAATAGAATTTAATCGTCTCAGGGCCACGGCTTTCAAAAACGCACATTTTGAGAAGGACAACGACTCTAGTGCTGGTACGAAGGGTGATTACATATTTCGTCAACATGATGAATCCGGGAATGAAGTTGTGTCAATTATGTTTGAGATGAAAAACGAAGGCGATGAAACAGCCACAAAAAAGAAGAATGAAGACTTCTTAGCTAAACTTGACGCAGATCGCAATAAGAAAAATTGTGAATATGCAGTGCTTGTATCACTTCTGGAGTCTGATAATGAGTTATATAACTCTGGCATCGTTGACGTATCCCACAAGTACCCAAAGATGTACGTTATAAGACCACAGTTCTTTATACCAATAATAACCATATTGAGAGATGCTGCTCTGAACTCTATGAAATACAAGGCAGAGCTTGCAATAGTCAAAGCACAGAATATTGATATCACCAATTTTGAAGAAAGCATGGAGAAATTCAAAGGAGGTTTCGCAAGAAATTATGATCTAGCAAGCCGAAAGTTCGGTGATGCAATAGATGGTATCGATAAAACTATCAAGCAACTAGAAAAAACAAAGGCCTCACTGCTTAGTTCTGAGAATAATCTTCGCCTCGCCAACGATAAGGCGCAGATTTAACCATAAAAAAACTAACTAGTGGCAATCCAACTATGAAAGCGAAATTTGACGAACTAAAGGATGATAAATAGTATCTCCTATTTGATGAGCTTTTTTGAACAGGCGGACGAAAAGGATAAAGTAGCAAGGAAAGGCAATTTTTGGAATTAGGTTGATATGGCAACGACTAGAAAAGCTTGCTGGACCTATAAACGTTCAAAGTATCTTGGCCTAGTTACTTTTTAGTCTTGCGGACAGCCTTAGGTACATTTTGCGGAGGAGCTGGAAAAGGTTGGCCGGGCTGCAGTATCACCTGTTTAACAACCTGAAATAAGCCTTTCCCATTCTGGTTTTCAAACATTTTTATTACACCTGTATTAGCAAAAGTTACTTCTAAGGATATGCGTAAATCCTCGATCGCTTCTCCTAAATCGTCAGAGTACTCTTTTGCTCTTTTAATTTTTGCGTCCTTACTTTTTAGCTGGTCAACGTCAATTGCTCTGCCGTGTGACAAATGTTTTTTGTCTGTTAAGAATTTGCTGATTTTGGCGGCCTTATAAGTTCCCTTAGGATCACCTTTAAACATATATTTTTTAAGCCAATCTCTTACGAGTTTATTACTAAGTTTTATGGCTGCGTCACACTGAGCAATAAGAGAGGGACCATACTGTTGCAGTATGGGAATCCAAGCAGATAATGCCTTGTTGTTTTTTGCTAGCTCGGCTTTAGCATTTCCAAATTGTTCAATTATTCCGTGCGCTGGACTTTGTTTGCCATTTATAACCATCTGGGGGTCTGTGGGACCTAGTTCTGCATTTTCACCAAGTATAATCTCATCTCCTGACATGCACATCATAGTTGCGGCACTCTTAGCTACTGAGGGCACAATGAATCGAATTGATTTGAATTTACTCCGCAACATTCTAACAATTGATTCTGTAGCTTCTGGGGAGCCACCCGGACTATGAAGTATGATATCGATTTCATCACCATCAATACCCCTTAGCGCTTCTGCAAAACCATTTTTATCACTAAGGTTTATGGTTACGGCCTGATTTCCTAAGGGTGCAGCATTTATCTTGCCCTGATTAAACATCTCTACTGCATAGAGAATTAAAGGCCTCCCTGTTAAAGTTGAAATCCTTTTAAGAATATCCCTTCTTACCGGATCAGGGCTTTTGGTAGACTTATTTGCTATTTGCTCGTAAGTAGCCACTGCCAGCCTCTCCAGTTGAATTTGTATAGGTCAGTTGTTCTTTTTGGTTTTGGGCTTCTAAAGCATTTGTATATTCTTGTTCTGAAATGCTAAAAATTTTCAGAGACCTTCTTAAGTCAGGGTTCTCCTTAAGAAATCTCTTAGTTTGCTCTTCAATGTTTCCAATATCAGTAATGGCTTGCTTCTTTGGCATGTATACACATCTTAAATCAATAAGACATGAATTATCAAGAAATCACTCTGTGTCTTAATGAGCAGGCGGACAAAAAGGATAGGGGTCTGGGGAAAGGAATTTTTGGACGCCTGCTCACCGCGCCGGAAGGCGCGGCATGGGGTGGGAGCGGCTCGGCCACTCCGTCAGGAGTGGCAAACCAAAATATCATTCAATTCCTTATTAAAAAGAAAAACCGCGCGCAAAAAATTAAAAAATGCATTGAATTTATTTTGGTTTGCACCGCCAGCAGAGCTGGCGGGCGGAGCCGAGGGGCGGGATTCAATAATCTCGCTCGAACAAGGTTCGAGCTTCGTTCAATAACTGCAGCCAAGTAAGCATGCAGATTTTTCTAATAGCCATAATCACATTCGTCGTGACCTTCTTACTGAATCCGGTATCCAAGAAAGTTAGCAAACAAATTAATCCGGATAGGTTCACCAAGGTTCATATTCACCACAGTACCTGGGGCATGCTTATACTCATTGCCGGGATAATTGTTAGGAACGATATTGCCGCGGCGATAGGTTTAGGAATTTATTTAGGGCATGTCGCCGAAGAGATATATTTTAATAAAAAGAACATGATCAGGGCGTTCTTTATTTTTGTAACCAGCTAACACCGTGGGTCTTAATAGCGGCCGCTGTTGGCCATGTTCGAGTCAGCGTAGTATCAGGACCAAAAGAGCCGCTATTATTACTGCTACCTGCGATGCCAGACCTAGCCAAGATGGTAGCCTGCGCTGCAAATCATAGTCGATATGCGACCAATCGTGAAACCTGGTAAAGTAGCGCCAAACCGGCAGTTTCTTGGTGGTTTCAGCCCACCAGGGGACGCTGTCCATTAGGTCGGGAAAAACCCCGCCTAGCGCGCCCAAGAATACACAAAGTTTGTCTGGAGCGGGTACTGCGAAAACCAAAACCGCAAATAATACCACACAGCCGATAACTGCATCGGCCAAGCCTTGCGCGGTGACATATTTAGGCCAGTTACTGTAGGAACCGGGCAGCTCATCGTTATAGTGGGCTCCGTACAGTCTCTCCCAGTGAGGTATGGCGTCTAGCGCGTAGTGCGATGCAAAACCCAGCGCAAAAGCGAGCAGCCTAACCGGCACCGAGCCCGCAGGCAACAAAGAAGCGAGCGCCGCACCTGTCAATATGTGTGGAGTAGTGGTCATGACGAACTATGATTTGATTATAGCGTAACCTCGGGGTCCCTAACATTAAAACTTATTAAAAAATTTTGCGAAGGTAGCGGGCTGGGCTTAAAATGTAAACATGCAGTCATTGAGCGACAGCGAAAGAAATGAGGTGCTTGGCGAAGTCCTGTCAGACCAGCTAAAGGTCATCATGGAGTACGTTAAAGATATACCCCATATTAAACGCAGGGTTGACACGTTGGAAGAGGACATGAGGGAAGTCAAGTCCGACGTTAAGAACCTCAAGGTTGCCGTATCCGACATGAGCCACACGCTAAAAAGCCACGGAAGGCAGCTAAAAAGTCACGGCAGACAGCTAAAAAGCCACGGAAGAAAATTGACTCGGCTGGAGGCATTGATAAAAGCTTAGAACACCTTGATACTGGTGTGGGTGGCGCTCAGCACTACTATGTAGAGCAGAACCGTAACCGCGAAAGTGCCGAGGTTTATTACCACTGCCCGCTTGCGCTCTTTGAGTAGTTGCTTCTTCTCCTTTGAAGAAGCAATGTCTACGGCGTCATCGTCGAACAGAATAGTGGCGAGAGTACCTATTCCGGACAGTATCAGGATGGACCACAGCGGCCATGGCGTGACCAGTATCTTATGGAAAAGTTCCAAAAGAGGGGTTTTAGAATATATGCCGGCGTCAAACGCCAGGGCGAATACGTTCATGAAGAAGGCAACTATCCACACGCCTATCTGTGAGCTAAGCATGCGTACGCCAAGCAGCAGCCTGAGTGGAAAGCCTATCAAGAAGCCCGCGTCAGCGATCGGCGTAGCGAACACGAAGAACGACCACGTGAGCGCAGTGACCGACAGGCCGTCCTGGACGCCGAACTTATAAAGCGCGAACGCGCCGTATGCCATAACGACTGCCAGTATGACCAGGAACCTTATCAGACCCGGTTTTTGTTTCGATTGGGCCACAAGACAATTATAGCAAGTGTAGTTCAGCCAGATTATTCGACGCTTGAACGGGGGAGCAGGCGGAAATTGCCGCCAGGAATGTGTTCGTTCATGTCACCGGTCAGGCGCGTAAAGAAATCATCGACCTGATCAGCGCGCCCAGGATCTATCTTTACAGGTCTGCCCATGTAGCGTACTACGGGAGTATCGGTCTGTCGCCAGACTGTCATACCCAGCATGTAAGCGTTAGGAAGTGCCAGCATCTCTATGGTCTTCCTGTTCACAGGACTCATGGCGCCCTCCACAGTTCTGGTGGTACCGGACGACCCCATAGCTCCCGTGGCGTGGCCTGCGGCCACTATGTCTTTCGTAGCCTGCACTGCGTTGCTGTTTATCCATTCCACCGCGAACCCGGGTAGGCCATCGACGATAGGTTTAGCAGCTTCAGTTCTGGGCCAGGTCCTTATGACCTTGGTGAAGCCGCTCAGAACTACCCCCAGCATAGGTATGGGTTCCAGTTTGCCGTCACCATTGAGATCCATCAAGTATGCCCCTTCGGAAATAGCCATGCTCAGCATTGCAAGTACGTCCTTGGGCGCCTGTTTCTCCTTGCCCAAGTCAGTGAGCAGGTTCGTCGTTATATGCCCGGCGTACGCTATGTCTGTCAGGTCGTCTATGTGGGCCGTGCTTATCCAGACGAAGCCTCCATTTTCGATGATTTCCCCAACTTCGTGTATTATCTCTTGCGCTTCCTGACCCTCGCCGGCCATCTGTATCATGCCGTCAAAGCGTTTGTCAGCCAGCCTGGCGTTCTTGTTACCTTCTTCTACCGGTAATTTCGCGGGGACTTCCAGCAAAAACTTCTCGGGGTCCTGGAAGAAAAAGTCATATTCGTACGGCCTGTCAGCGTCAAAGGGCAAAAGAACCATGCGTTCATCCCTGTAGGTGTGCGGCAGTAGGAGCTCTTGGCCGGCGGGCCGGGCCAGGCTTCTGTACTCAGCCATGGCCTGTTGCTGGTCAGGCGTGAAATTTTCCGTCATTGTCACATAACATACAACATAAATATTGGCGTGACAAGTCTGTTATGATAAGGACGTGCATGTATCGGCATCCAGATTGAAGAGGCTTACGCGGCGTGATTTGGCCATGTTTATTGTGGGCGTTCTGGTTGCGCTGGCCTGCGTTGGGATATATAAGTACCACATGGACCACCGTACAGCCGTACCGTACCAGTCCGCGGGCGTTGATTCTCCCTGGATTCCGTCTACCGTGAAGCACTGGGACGGCACCATCAATCAGATGGGCAAGAAATACGACGTCGATCCGAACCTTATAGCGATTATCATGACGCTGGAATCCGGCGGTTACGCCAAGGCCGATAGCGGCCAGGCCCGGGGCCTGATGCAGATCACGCCGGCGACCGCCAAGGACATCGCTTCCAAGTATCTGCGAAAACCCGTGAAATCCTATGACTTATGGGACCCGGCTACGAATATAGAGTTCGGCGCCGCTTACCTGGCCAAGCTGCGCGATACTTTCGAAAAACCCGATCAAGCTCCTTCTTGGGATATAACGGTGGAAAGGGTGGCGGCCAGCTATAACGCCGGCTTCATCGGCGGACTTCATCTGGAAGAAGGCAAGGGCATCCACGACACACAAGCGCTCGTATATTCACGCAGCGCGTTCAATATGTGGCGTGAAAGGCATACGGGTGACAGCCCGGCGTTCGACCGCTGGAAAGACCGCGGCGGCTCAAAGCTGATCGACGCGGCCAGGAAAGCTCACCAGTAGACCGAAACCCGCCACGTTTTACGCTTCTGCCGATGGGGTTGGTGCTTGTGCTTGGGGTTGTGCTTCAGCTTCAGATTGTCTTCGAGCCCGGTACAGTTCCGCCGCTACCTGGATGCTTCTGAGTAATGCCTCCTGGGTACCGCCCCTGGAGAGATCGTGCATATCCTTGGACGTACCATCCAGCATCGGGCCCACGGCACGGAAGTCACCAAGTTGCTCGAGCAATTTATAGGCGTTGTTGCCACTTTGGCCGTCCGGGAATATAAATACATTCGGCATCTTTCCGTCCACCAGTTCAACGCCTGCTTTGGCCGCCTTCTTCCTGAATATAGCCTCATTGGTCGCGGCATCCGCTTGAATTTCCCCATAAGAGATTATTTCAGGGTGTTTTTCCTTAAAGGTCTCGGCGGCTTCAACTACGGCAGCCACTCCTTTGAGTCCGTGGCCATGAGCGCTACCGAAAGTCGACAGGGAAAGGAAGGCCACCACTGGCTCATACCCCAGATGCCTTACGCTCGTGGAGGTTTGTTCGGCTATGGTGACCAGCTGACCCGGAGTGGGGCTTTCGTTGACGGCACAATCGGCAAAAAAAAGCGGTTCCTGACCGTCCTTTTCCATGATGAAAAAGGAAGTCAACCACTTCTTTTCGTCGCCTTCTTTGTGGTGCGCCCTGTTGATATTGAGCGCCATGCGCAGGACCTCTGGACTACCATGCTTCTGCCCTGCGATCATTATGTCAACCTCGCCCCGGTTCAGCATATCCGCGGCGTCCTCTAAGCTCATACCTTCTTCAAAGCGGACATGAGCGCCTAATTGGGCGTCATGCCCGGCATCCTGAGCCAGTTGATCACGAAGTGACGCGACCGTGGGATCATCCGCTTCAGGTAATAACACCGTAGGTAACGATAAAGATTCACTCATATTCTTGCGCTTGGTCCTTCGCTTGGATCTTCCCATTATTAATCGTTTAACTTATCTATAATCTGTTTGGGATACATTACCATGGTAGCACGTTTAGAGTCGCGGGCGACCTCTTCGTAGCCAAATTTCGTATAGGCCGCAACGGCTGCGGGATTGTCTATATCGGTTTGTAGCCATATGCCGGTCACAGGTTCCTCGTGAGCCTGTTTATCCCTTACTGCGGTCTTAAGACTCAGCGTCATGAAAGGTCTGGCCAGACCGTGTCCAGCGTACCCATCGTAAATGCGTATGGCAAAAGTTTCGTCGGGCATTTCGGGCAGTTTGATGTCCAACGGAAACTCTGATTTACCGTACCAGATGATTCCCGCCAGGTCATCTTCGGCACCTAAGAGCCAATGCACCACACGACCCTTGGACAGCCAGCGCTTGAACATCGCCGGATTGCCGAAACGCTCCTTAGCATCCTTGGGCGTGTATTTCTTGATGTTGTGCTGCCGTGATTTGGTAATTAACTGTTCCTCAAGTCCCTTATCATGGCCTACGGCCAGACATTTTATAAGAGGCCCCATAGGCCCGACCGCATGTACGCGTGTAAGTTGATCACTCATCTGTACTCCTAACCGGCCTTATCCATTATGTCACCCAGTCTGTCGGCTATGGCATGCGCTCGTTCTTCGGCGTCAGACGATTCGACCATTACCCTTAATTTGGGTTCGGTGCCGGACAGCCGGACGTTAAGCCGCCCGTTCCCGCCAAGCTCCGCGGCGCTTTCCCGTATGAAAGCCTTGATGTCCGGGCGATCAAGCAGGGCCTTATCCGGAAACGGTATGCTTACCAACGCCTGGGGTAGCAGTCTGAGCTCATTCCGCCATGCTACCAGCGTCTTTCCGGAAGCCTTAACTTCGGCGAACGTGCGGATGGCCGCCAGCAGGCCGTCGCCGGTTCCACTATATTCCGGCAGGATGATGTGGCCGCTCTGCTCGCCGCCCAGTTTGAAGCCGGACTCGTCCAAACCGGCAAGTACGGAGCGGTCCCCGACAGGGGTGCGTATGACCTTGATCCCGTGCCCCGCTAACGTGGTCTCCAGCCCCATATTGCTCATAATGGTCGCCGCCACGCCCTTGTGCTTGCCGGTGACGGCCAGTATGTACATGATATGGTCGCCCGTAAGCTTGCGGCCCTCCGAGTCCACCAGCACTACGCGGTCGCCGTCGCCGTCCAGGGCTACGCCGGCGTCCAAGCCGTTCTTGCGTAGCACCTCCTGCAAAGCCGCTGTGTCGGTAGCGCCGCAGTTCACGTTGATATTCTTGCCATCCGGCTTATCGAACAAGGGCATTACTTTGGCGCCCAATTTTTCGAAGACCCGCGCGGCGATACCGCTCGTAGCACCGTTCGCCGAATCCACGGCTATGCTTAAGTCGTCGAATTTCGTGCCTTTGGCGCTGCTTACCAGGAAATTCTCATACGCTTGCAGTGCTTGGTTGTCGTCGCTCACGCGGCCCGGTTCGCGTGTCTCTATGTCGCTACCGATGAGCCTGTTCATTTCTGTCTGGGCGTCATCGGGCAGCTTGCGGCCTTCGTGGGTAAACACTTTTACGCCGTTGTCCGTATAGGGATTATGACTGGCAGTTATCATGACGCCTGCGCGTACGTCTTCGGCCTTCGACAGATAGGCCAGCCCCGGCGTGGGTATGACACCAGCCTTGCGTACGTCCGCGCCCATGGCCACCAGGCCTTCCACCAGCGAAGCTGTGAGTGCTTCTGATGATTCGCGCGGGTCCCAGCCTACCAGGACTTTTTCGCCCGGTTCCGTGAAGCAGGCGCCTACTGCCTTACCGATCTGCAATAGGCCTTTTGCATCTAGCGGATATATTCCCGCCGGTCCGCGGATACCGTCTGTACCGAAAAGTTGGCTGCTCATATACTCTTTGCATTATACTAGAACCATGTCCGATACTTCTACGGAAGCGCAAGCAGATATCGCGGTCATAGGCTTGGCGGTCATGGGCCGCAACCTGATCATGAATATGAATGATCACGGTTTTACGGTGGCGGCGTTCAACCGCACGGTTTCCAAGGTCGATGATTTCCTCGAGGGTGACGCCAAAGGTTCGAAGGTAATCGGCGCGCGCTCCATCGAAGAAATGGCCGCCTCGCTAAAGAAACCGCGGCGCGTGATGCTGATGGTCAAGGCCGGCGCCGCCGTCGATGCCACAATCGAACAGTTGCTGCCGCATTTGGATCAAGGCGACATTATCATTGATGGCGGCAACTCGCTGTTCACCGATACGATCAGGCGCGTGAAAGAAGCGGAAGCGAAGGGCTTACTGTATGTAGGAGCCGGCGTATCGGGCGGCGAAGAAGGCGCCCGCCACGGCCCCTCCATAATGCCCGGCGGTTCGCCGGATGCATGGCCGCACGTCAAGGACATCTTCCAGGCCATCGCCGCCAAGGCGCCGGACGGATCCCCTTGCTGCGACTGGGTTGGCGAGGGCGGCGCCGGACATTACGTAAAGATGGTCCATAATGGGATAGAGTACGGCGATATCCAGCTAATCGGCGAATCCTACCAACTTATGCGCAGCTACCTGGGCATGTCAGCCGATGATATGTCAAAGGTATTCGCCGAATGGAACAAGGGCGAGCTGGATAGTTTCCTGATCCAGATAACGGCCGAAATACTGGTCTATAAGGACGAAGGCGGCCAGCCGCTGGTAGACAAGATCTTGGACACAGCCGGGCAGAAGGGCACGGGCAAGTGGACCGTTATGAATTCTGCCGAGCTTGGTCAGCCGGTAACACTTATAAGCGAGGCGCTATTCGCACGCTGCTTGTCGGCGCTTAAAGAAGAGCGCGTCAAAGCCGGTTCAGTCCTCAAGGGTCCGGAAGTTAAATATGACGGCGACAAGGCCAAATTCACAGCCAAACTCGGCCGGGCCCTGTACGCTTCGAAAATCATCAGTTACGCGCAGGGCTATATGCTGATGCGTGCGGCTGCGGAAGAGTACGGCTGGAACCTTAATTACGGCGGCATCGCGCAGATGTGGAGCGGCGGCTGCATCATCCGCAGCCGGTTCCTGGGCGACATTCGAAAGGCCTATGCCGATGATCCGGATCTGAACAATCTGTTATTGGCACCGTTCTTCGCCGAAGCCGTCACAAGCAGCCAGGATCCATGGCGGGAAATCGTCTCTACAGCCGTTCAGGTCGGGATAGCCGTACCGGCGCTTTCTACCGCGCTGGCGTTTTACGACGGTTATCGCTCCGGCCAGTCACCGGCCAACCTGCTGCAGGCACAGCGTGATTACTTCGGCGCCCACACCTACGAACGCACTGACAAGCCGCGCGGTGAATTCTTCCACACCAATTGGACCGGCCACGGTGGCACCACCAGCTCCAGCTCGTACAACGCTTAGACGACGTTAGCCTAGGCTCTTGCGCAGGACGGCCATTTTCTCTATCAGAGCGGACGGATCGGCACTATCAGGGGCGGCAGCGAGTTTGGCGCTCAGGTCGTGATGACTTTGTTCGTCCTTCGTGACCGGGCCAAGCTTGATGCCCAGGATGTCTTGCGCGAACATAACATCTTCCAATATCCGCTTCCAACCGTCATTACCTGCAGCGAACTTCTTCAGATTGTCTAGGTTCAAGTAATGTCCGGCGGCTTCGTAATCGGACTTCAGGCTAGGATAAGCCTGCTGCAAAGTCTTCAGCTCGCCGGAGCTTAATGTTTTAAGTGTACGGCCTATGCCGATGAACTCTGGCGGTACCCCGACAGAATAGAAACCAGCCGTGAACGTGATTGCCCGCGGCAGTTTTTGTCCGCCCATGGAGCGCGAGTAGGCCAGCAGGCCGATATGCTGGCGGCGATCGCGGCGCTTTGGCACACCGGCGAAGATAGGCTGTGTTCCAGGCGCGACCTGTTCCAGAGTCTTCTTATACAGCTTGGCCGAACGCGCGGCGATATCTACCAGTATCTTCTGCTGCGCAGGCTTTATGATCCCAGGGCGCGTTTTGGGCAGTCGCTTCTCCAGTTCGGCGATGGCAGTCTTTACCTCGTCCTTGGGGTGGTCGTAGCGGAACGACGACTGTACGGTTACCGTACGTACGCCGGGGAATTCGGCCAGGAAACGATCTATAGAGCTCTGTGAAGGCGACAGTCCGCCGCGAAAATGCAGGCTGCCGAACCCGAATATAGGGTAGACGGGTATGCTCGAGCGTTCCGAAAATTCATAAAGCCTGGACAGGCTGACCTTGTTGCCTATGATCCCCGCCAGCAGGCCCGAGGAAAGAGCTGAATCCGAGCCGGCCAGGAAAGGCCGTATATAAGACGGTTTGAACCCGTAGTGCTCATCGTGCATAGCGACGTACTTTTCCAGCAGATTGCCGGCGCCCAACTGGCTTTCCACGCCCTCTATCAAAGGTATCAACTCCAGGTAATCGACATTATCGGGTTCGCGCTTCGTAAAGTCGGAATTCTTAAACCGGGCAAGTTTCTCGAAGAGCTTATGTATGCGCATGATCTGCTCGGGCCGTTCCGTCATCGGCAGAATTACTTCAAACAAAGGCCTCTGTGCGAAGCGCAGGTCACGGGCCTCGTCCTCGCCGCTCAGTATGACTGTCATGGCTTGGAGCAGGTTATAGCCTCTTTCCTCCCATATGTTCGGAATACGGAAGGTCAGGAATTTGTCACGGCCCAACTGGTGCTTGGAAAAGTAATCATGATACTCCGTGAATAGGCGGTCTATGACCGCGGCGTCGGCGTGCTTGCCCTCCCAGTCCCACATGTACTCGCCTACGCCCAGCTCCTTGAAGCAGGCTACGGCTTCGGCCATTTCCTGGTGCGCGGCCACGAAAGGCCGGCCTTCCTTGTCCCAGTAAGGCGCCAAGGCATTGTCCGGATGCTGGGTCGCCATGGTGCCGGGAATCTGCCTCATTTACCTGCTACCTTAGATGCGAATTCTTTTATCAAGGCTAGCGCTTTTATGAGCGTTCCTTCATCCGTAACGAAAGATAGTCTTGCGAAACCCGGGGTGCCGAAGGCTTCGCCGGGCACCAGGGCCACGCCGGACTTATTGAGCAGTTCCTCGCACCAGGCCAGGCTGTCATCCGTAATAGCCCGCAGATCAAGATAGAAATAGAATGCGCCGCCGGGCAAGTGATAGCGTATGCGTTTGACGCCCTTGAGCACGTCATCAACTATTTTGCGCTGCCGCTTAAGGGTGTCGAGGATTTCCGGTGGCGGGGTATTGTGATGCATCATGACTTTAAGCGCGGCGTGCTGGCTGATCACGGACGCGTTACCGGTTATGTGACCGAGCGCGTCAGTCATAGCCCGGGCTACGTGCTCATCAGCGATAGCATAACCTATGCGCCAGCCAGTCAGGGCCTGGCTTTTGGAAAAGCCATTTACTATGACGATCCGCTCAAAGCCTATGCTTGGCACCGGTGTGAAACCGTTGACATACACCAGTTTGCTGTACATATCGTCCGAAATGACGGTCGCGCCGTTGCCTTTCAGGCCGTTTGCCAGCTTCTTGAGCGCCGGTTCTGAGAATACGGCACCGGTGGGGTTGTTGGGCGAGTTTAGTATGACAACCTTGGTCCTGGGCGACACTCTGGACAGTATGGCATGAGGATCTATATCGAATCCGTCGGTCAGCGGCACTGGCACCACCTCGCCGCCTGCCAGTTTGATGAGTTCCATGTAGCTTACCCAAGCCGGCATAGGCACTATGACTTCATCGCCGGGGTTAACCAGAGTCAGCAGACCGGCATAAAGCGCGGGTTTGGAAGCAGCCGTCACGACTACGTTAGAAGGCTGTATCCAATCAAGGCCGTAAAATTCGCGGGATTCCTCGGCGATGGCCTTACGCAACTCATAAAGGCCGCCGGCAGGCGTGTACTTGTTGTGGTGCAGCTTCTTGGCAACGTGCGACCTGATGTATTCGGGCGTCTCCACCGCCAGCTCGCCGGCCGTCAGGTTGTAGACGGTTTTGCCCTCTGCGGCCATTTGTTTGGCGCGGGCGTTCAAAGCCATGGTGGCACTCTCTTGCACGGCGGACATACGGTCCGCTAAGACAATTCTGCTCATTACATCGATTATAACCCAACGGTGTATAATCAGGGTAATATATGGCACAATCAGTTATTTCGGCGAAGGACGTAGTCAAGCGTTTCGGGGGCAATATAGTGGCCGTCGACGGCATTTCCTTTGAAGTCAAGAAGGGCGAGATATTCGCGTTCCTGGGGCCTAACGGCGCCGGCAAAAGCACGACAATCAAGATGCTGACCACCATGCTCAGGCCCACCAGCGGCAAGCTGATGCTGGCCGGCCACGACGTCACCAAGGAGCAGGATTCCGCGCGCAAGGCTTTCGGCATCGTGTTCCAGGATCCCAGTCTGGACGAGGAGCTGTCCGCCTACGAGAACATGGAGCTGCATGCCACGCTCTACGGCGTGCCCAGATCCAAGCAGGAACCGCGCATCAAGGAGCTTATGCAGCTGGTGGAACTTTGGGGGCGCAAGGATTCGATGATAAAGACCTTTTCCGGTGGTATGCGACGGCGACTGGAAATCGCGCGCGGGCTCATACACGAGCCGCGCGTATTATTCCTGGATGAACCTACGCTTGGATTGGATACCCAGACCCGCAACCTCATGTGGGATTACGTAAAGAAGCTGAGCAAACAGAAGGGCATGACCATATTCTTTACCACGCATTATCTGGACGAAGCCGAAGAGGTGGCGGAACGTATCGCCATCATAGACCACGGCCGCATCGAGGCTCTTGGTACCAATGCTTCACTATGCAAGCAAACCGGCACTAAGACGCTCGAGCAGGCTTACCTGAAGCTTACCGGAAACACCCTGCGCGACGACGCTGATGCCGGCAATAACGATAAGCTGAACTTTAAGATGTCCGTACGTAACAGGAAGCTGCGCTGATGGACGTACTCCAAGTCTTATGGCTTAGGCAGATGAGGCGCTACGTGCGCAGCGGTTCAAGGCTGCTGGGCTCGCTCGGCCAGCCGGTTCTGCTGTTGCTGGCCCTGGGCTATGGCATCGGGGCGATCTATCGCCGGGCCGGCGCCGGTGATTACCTGGAATTCCTCGTCCCCGGAATCATTGCCCAGACGGTACTGCTGTCGGGCATATTCTGGGGCATGATTATCCTGCAAGACAAACGTTTCGGCTTCCTGGCGGAAATGCTGGTAGCACCCGTCCGGCGTATCAAGATTCTGCTGGGCAGTGCGGCCGGCGGCGCCACCATCTCCATAATCCAGGGTATGATGGTGTTCATCATAGCTGTCGTCCTGGGATTCAGGCCGTACGATTGGCTGCTGGTCGTACCGGCTTTTCTGGTATTGGTATTCATGTGTCTGGCGCTTACCAGCTTCGGCGCCGGCATCGCTTCCATGGTAGAGGATTTCCAAGGCTTCCAGGGTATCAACAATCTGCTAGTGATGCCGCTGTTCTTCTTGTCCAGCGCCCTGTACCCGCTAGACAACATTCCCACTGTTCTACGGCTAATAAGTACGGCTAATCCTGTCAGCTACATGGTCGATGCCTTGCGCACGCTATTGTCAAACCAGACGCATTTCGGCCTAGGCAAAGATTTGATAGTTATGACCATAACGTTCGCGGCCTGCCTGGCGTTTGCCATCAACCGGTTCAACCGCATAGAGATGTGACCTTTTATCTGGCAGAGCTTAAGTACTGAAGTAGCTCCTTGATTCGCAGAACGCGAAGGCCGCCGCCCCGACGAGCAGAGGCAGCCAGTAGCTGATAAGACGATAGAGCAGCGCTATGGCCAGCGCAGGAGCGGGGCTGATGCCATATGCCACGAAGCCAGCCGCCAAGCCGGCTTCGAATCCGCCCAGACCGCCGGGCGTAGGTACGGCCGAACCGGCGCTCAGACCGAAGGTAAACACCAGCATCACGACTGCGAACGGCAGATGTACGTTTAGGGAGTGTGCGCAGAAATACAGGGCCGATACATTACATGCGGTTAAGGCTAGAGAGGTAGACAAGGCCGCCACGAGCGAGGCCGGACGCCGCCTGTAGCTCAATAGCTGCTTCCTGACGCCTACCAGCGCCTTCTGTACCCGGCGGCGGCCGAAGAACAGGCCTGCCAAGGCGGCAACGGCCAAGATGGCAAGCCCCGCCTTGACGATCAATATGGCGTCAGCCGCATGATGCCCGGCAGGAGCCAGTGCCTTCTCGGACGAAACGATAAGGACAGCGGCCAGCAGCAAGCTGTGGCCAAGAAGGCCCAGAAGGTTATTAATGCCTACCATACTGCCGGCCTGTGCTGCGCTATATCTTTCATGGCGCAAGTACAGGTAGTTGGCGCCCAGTGCGCCAAGTCCGGCAGGCAGCAGCCGGTTAACGAAGGTCGCTGCGAGCTGGATTACCAAGGTGCGGCCATAAGATAGCGGTCTGAAAGCCAAAAAGACGTATGTACCGGCTGCTGCCGCGAAAGTAGCGAAGGTCAGCGCCGCAGCGGCAGCCGCCGGCGCGGCCCGGGCGCCGCGTATCAGCTGCCAGCTGGAGCGGAAATCCCCTAGCTGGGGCAGGAGCACGTAAATGGCGACGACCAAAGCTGCCAGCAGCAATATGTGCCGGCGGCCCGGATAGAATCTGAACGTATGCTGCGTCATCTTATCTACACATAATTGTAATCCTATAGGCTCCATCTTGAAAATCTTACGCGTATCCGGAGCGCCATTGTGGTTTAATATAACCTGGGGCAGCTTGTGTATGATACGGACCAAAACCATGAACCGCACCAAGATTTCCACTCAGCTTACTTCTAGGGCTTTACGGCATTACGCGTGGCTGGCCCTATTTTATTCTGCGCTGATTTTCCTTTTGCCCGCTAACGATGCGACCCGGCAGACCTATCATTTATCAGCCTTCGAGTACCATATAGTGTCTTTCATAGTGGCGCTCCCGACCTTGGCGGTCTGGTTGGCGGCTTTCATAGGCTACGCGCAGCTACGAAATTATGCCGTATCCATCCGCAAAACGCCGGAGGGCATTTATTTCGATCAGTTAGCCGAAGGGGTCACATGGCTGGCCTGGAGCCTGCCGGTAAGCGTGATCGTACCGTACACATTGAACGCCATAGCTAACAGCCACCCCGGCTTCCACGCCGGCGCGATCATCATCAGCGACTATATAAGCCTGCTGTTGCCGCTGGTGGCCTTTAGCGTCATAGCTGCCGCATCCCGCGGTCTGCTCAGCACCGTAAAGGTGAGATTAAGCCTGGTGAACACGCGGGTTCTCATATTAAGCTTCCTGCTTCTTGGCGTTTTGTATTGTTTCTTTACTTTCCGCCACTTCGATCTTACAAGCCTGGGCTCCAGCCACAACTCGTACTTCTTACCTATATGGCTGATAGTGCTGACAGTCACGGTGCCTTACCTTTACGCCTGGTTCATGGGCATACTGGCATCGTTCGAAATCACTCTGTTCAGACGCCACGTGCGGGGAGTGTTATATAAGCAGCCTCTCGGCCTTGTAGTCGGCGGGCTTCTGACCGTCATACTGAGTTCAGTGGCCCTGCAATACATAGCCAGCGTTGACCCGGGCACCGGGCATCTTCTGCTAAATTTCAGGCTGATTCTGGTACTCTTGTTCCGTATGATAGGCGGTGGCGGGTTCGTGCTGATTGCCCTTGGCGCCAACCGGTTGCGCAAAATAGAGGAAGTGTGACCTTCGTATGAGTCCGGAGAAGACTTCGCTTTACGACAAGGTCGTCCGCGTAACACACGTCTATCTGGGGCCAGCCGCCGAACGCTTTATCGCTCGCCAGGTCGAGAACCATTTGCACAAACCTCCGGAGCAGCTTTCCCAGACCGATCTGGCCGGTCTGATCGATTGGATACGCGTGGCGGTGTCACTGCTTACGGAAGATAACGAAATAGTCGAAGAATACGCCGCCGAGCTTCAGAAACTTGCAGGTGTCGATAAAGAGCGGAAAGGCGCTTAGGAGACAGTGATGGATAAGTCAGAAGAACCTCTGCCCGCGTCAAAACGCACGCCTTATGAGCAGCAGGCCGAAGCCGAAGCGCTGTTCACCAGCATCGGCGACGGCGCCATATCGACCGACGAGTTCGGTAGGATAACCAGGGTTAACCCTATGGCCCAGCACTTGCTAGGCTATAAAGAGGAAGAGCTGATCGGCGCCTGGTTCCCCAAGAAAATCGTAGCGGTAGACTTCGACGACGCGCCAGTCAACCTGATAGACCGCCCTATAACCAAAGCGTTCCTGACCGGACGTCCGGTGTCGGACAAGTTGTATTACCGGTGCAAGGGCGGCAGTAAACTGCCTGTGGCTATCACCGTTTCGCCCATCTTGCTGAACGGAAAACCCCTCGGCGCCATAGAAGTTTTCCGCGACATCACCCTGGAACACGAAGTAGACCGCATGAAGAGCGAGTTCATATCCTTGGCTTCACATCAGTTGCGTACGCCGCTCTCGGCCATCAAAACGTACACGCATATGCTGTCCGACGGCTACATGGGCGAACTGAATACCGCCCAGAAAAACTCGTTGGACACGATCATCGGGGCGTCGGACCGCATGAACGAACTTATAAGCACCCTGTTGAACATTACGCGCATGGAAAGCGGTACCGTAGCCGTGAACATGAAATCCGTGCGTGCGGAAAGCCTTGCCAAAGAAGTCGTCAAGGAGCTGTCGCTGGCGGCCGGCAGCAAAGCCATCAAGCTGAGCTCGAGCGTCAGCCCCAAAACCGGCATAAAGATCACAACCGACGCGCTGATACTGAAGGAAGTCATGACTAATCTGATCTCGAACGCCATCAAATATACGCCAGAGAAAGGCAGTGTGAGCATAAAACTGCGCAAACGCTCGGGTAACATAATAATAGAAGTCACAGACAGCGGTTGGGGCATACCGAAATTCGCCCAGGACCAGATATTCAGCAAGTTCTTCCGCGCGCATAACATAGTGAAGCGCGAAACTACCGGTACCGGGCTGGGCCTCTACTTGGTCAAAGGATTGATAGACGCGCTCGGCGGCCGCATCTGGTTCAACAGCGAAGAAGGCAAGGGCACGAGCTTCTTCATAAGCCTGCCGCTTAAGGCCTCTGCGAAGACTTCCTATGACCCGGCCTCGAAGCGAAAACAAAAACTAAAGAAAACCGGTAAGAAATAATACCCCTATGTGTTAGAAATCAGGCACGACTCAAAAACCAGGCTATGTTATAAATAGATAGTAACCTTAAGGAGAAGTTCCATTGGCACGTATATTGATTGTCGAGGATGACCGCGACCTCAACAAAGCATACTCTATAATTCTTAAGCACGAAGGCCACGAAGTCGTAGAAGCGTTTGACGGCAAAGAGGCGCTCAAGAAGTTGAAAACTTTCGAACCCGATCTCATTCTGCTTGATTTGCTGATGCCGATCATGGGCGGCCTGGAGTTCCTGCAGCAGTCAGAATTACCGAAGAAGCACAAAGACGTCAAGGTGCTCATATTCACCAACATGGAAAACTCACCTGAAGTAGCCGCCGCCTACAAACTCGGCGCGCACCGTTGTATTATCAAATCCTGGACAGCTCCTCATAATCTGGCGCGAGTCGTCAATGATACCCTGCATTCCAAAGACGGCGCCACGAGCGACGTTAAAGCGACAGCGTAACTTCTATATCCGAGATGAACTGATCGTTCAAGGCGCGGGTCAAGCGCTTTAAGTCAAGGCAGTAGGGCTTGCCCTTGCCATAGTCTATGATGCCTTGTTTCTTCAACTTGTTAAGTTCAGTGGCAGCCGTTTCGCGCGTAAGGCCAGTCAGGTTGGCAAAATCCTGGTGCTTCAGGTCCAGGGTAATCTCTACCTTGTTCCCCGGCACGGGCTTGCCGTTGCTCAGAGCCAGATAGTGCAGGGTGTATACGAGCTTGTCGCTGGCACGCGAGTGCTGGAGGGCGTTCAGGCGCATGGACGCCCCCAGTTGGTTTACTAAGGCCCGTTCCATTTCCTGATACAGCAGTTCGGGACGCTTCTTTATGAAGTCGACGAATTCGCCCCGTTCCACCACGTACACCTCTACGGTAGGCGTGAACGCCTCGTAGTAATAGATGGAGTTAGGCATCTTGCCGAATACCCAGGGCGCTGGAAATACGTTGTCCGCCGAGTAGAATGCCACGGGCTTCTCGTCGCCTTCGACACTTAGGTTGTATGCTTTGACAGTGCCGCTCTTTATAACATAGGCGCTGCGCGGCGCTTCGCCCTGGAAGACGATAATCTCGCCTTTCTTGAACGTGCGCGTGGCGTGGCGGTCCAAAAAAGCATGCAGATAGTTGACGGCTACTTGATTCCCCATATTATTAGATTATCATGGGTCCGGTCCGTCCAGGAAAACTAGTTGCTGGACGAAGACCTGTCATCGCCAAGCACTACTATGAAATCGGCATCGTATATACCAGCGTATGGATTGGTAGTAGTCACATGATTACCGAACGTTTTGACCAGCAAAGATCTTGTGGCGTGCTTCTTGCCGCCCGATACGTCTATGATGCTCGTAGTCGGATGCGGCCCTGAAGCGTCGCCGACCTGGGTCACTATGACACTTCCGGAAGCCAGCTTCTTCTTGGCTTGGGTCGCCAATCCATCCTTGTTGGTGCCGTTAAGCACCACCACTTTGGCAGCTTCTTGGACGACGGGATTAGAGGAGATTTGCCGGTTAATGAAGGATTGGATTTCATAGAAGTTATCTATGCCGGCGGCGGGAATGAGCGCCGATTGCCCCCCCGGCGCGCTGTAGCTCATGAGCAGGTTCTTGCCGTTGGCATCGTTCAGGCTGAGAGACTTGATATTCCTGCTGCTGATCTTCTTGGTCAGATCGTACAAGCGATGGACTTCGGGAAGCTTGAAGTCAGTCTTCACGTTATTGCCGATGGCATCCGAAAGCTTGGTTAGCTTGTCGGGGTTGGCGATTACGCCCGGGGATACGGCCTTGCTCTTCAGGGCTACCAGCATATCGCGCTGGTGCTGAGTGCGGTCGAAGTCGCTGGCGGCGAAGCCGTAGGAGTTGTATGAATCCCCACGCGCCCTAGCCAGGTCCAAGGCCTCCCGGCCGTTCAGGTGATGACGACCGTTGCTCAAGCGCACCAGGGGGCCATTCGTCGAGTAGTCAATGTTTGGATCATACAATCCCCTGGGATCGTTGCTTTTTATAGTGATATCGACCCCGCCGACAGCATTCACGGCCTGTTCTAAAGCCTTGTAGTCAATAAGCGCGTAGTAATTGATTTTTATATCCATATCCTGCGATATGACCTGTTCCAGCTGGCCCATTCCGTCCTTGGGATATCCACTCTCGTTAAAGCCGTTTTCCTTGCCCGTCACGTAGGCCTCGTTAATCTTCTGATGCCCACTATCATCAATCTTGACCCAGAGGTCGCGCGGTACGCTGAGCAGGAAGGCCTTGTTGTGCCTGGTATCAATGCTGACTATCATGATTGAATCCGTCAGGTTCGCTCCGCTGTGCCCGGGATCGTCGGCCGAGTTTCCGGCCAGCAGGATGTTGACCCTGCCGACATCTTCGCCCTTCAGCTTGGTCGTGCTTAGTACGCTGAAGATACTGCCGCCGAACAGCTTGTGGGCGTTATAGATGAACTTCCCGGCGACGAAGCCGCCAATCAGCAGCATGACGATGGCCAGCGTGATTACCGCCCGCTTAAGCGTGACGCGGTCGGACAGGCGCTGCCACCAGTGGGATTTCAGAACCACTGTCTGGTCACGCCGTTTGTGGCGGTCACGCGGATCGTACTGGTAATTGCGCAGTGTCATGCCGATACTAGGAAATTGTCCTGCCTGCTGTTTGACCGTCACCATATCCTGACCTGGACGGCCCGGTAGGGGAGAATGCGGCGCTACTCTGGTACGATACGGTGTTTGTGGCATTACAATAGTGATTCATTATAACTGCTTCCCAGCCTTCAGGCGAATATTTTTAAGTGCCTTATCTTAACCGCGGCAGCTGATATCCGCCTGAAAGCCGGCGGTATTGACTTTGCCTCTGTAGCGACCTCTAGGGTATACTGTAGCCAAGCCTTAGATTATGAAATTAGTCGTACAAATCCCGTGCCTGAATGAGGAAGCCACCTTGCCGCTGGTACTTAAGAGCGTCCCCAAGAAGATACCGGGTATTGACGAGATAGTCATCCTGGTAATAGATGACGGTTCCACCGACGCCACCGTCAAAGTCGCGCGCGAACACGGCGTGAAACACTTCGTCCACCATGCCCGCAACCAGGGGCTGGGCCGATCTTTCCACGACGGCGTATTGAAGGCGCTGGAGCTTGGCGCCGACATTGTCGTCAATACCGACGGCGACAACCAGTATCCACAGGAGCGAATCAGCGATCTAGTCAAACCCATACTAGGCAACGAAGCCGACATAGTGATTGGCGACCGTCAAACGCATAAGATCGAGCATTTCTCGCTTATCAAGAAACTCTTGCAGCGCTTGGGCAGCGCCGTGGTCAACAAGGCCGCGGGTACCAGGCTGCCGGACGCTGTCAGCGGTTTCAGGGCCTACAGCCGTGAATCGCTACTGCGACTGAACACCATCACGCGCTTCAGCTACTGTACGGAGACTATAATCCAGGCCGGAAACAAGGGTCTGCACATAGAATCTGTAGAGATCGATACCAACCCTAAATTGCGCGAATCACGTCTGTTCAAGTCCACTTGGGAGCACGTGGTTAAATCCGCCATCACCATAATCCGGGCCTACATCATGTATAAGCCCTACATGGTCTTTGGCACAATGGGTTGGTCGCTGTTCCTGATTGGCCTGGTTCCATTCGCGCGGTTCATTTATTTCAGCCTGCAGGACGGCACCACTACCGGGCATATCCAATCGCTGCTTGTGGGTTCGTTATTGATGATAGCGGCCTTCCTGTGCCTGGTGATGAACGTCATCGCCGACCTTATACGCATCAACCGTATGCTCATCGAAGACAACCTAGAACAGACCAAACGTCAAAGATTCGGTTAGAGCTAGGTTCCGTGGTGGCCCATGAAGTCTTTGGGGTCGTTGTAGCCGGGTGTGACAGGGCCTAGGACGTGCTGAACGGCGTGGTTAGCATCGTAGACGGCCTGGTTATGCCAGTACCAGGTGTCGCTGCTACGCAGTATGTAGGTCAGGGCTCCTCCGCCCCAGAGCATGCAGATCGCGGCGGCGGCCGCCAGAGCCAGCTTGAAGCCGGGGCGTCGGCGCAATATCTCGTTAACCCCCAGAGCGCACCAGATCAATAGCAGAGGGAAGAGCGGTAACAGATAGCGTCCGTTGATTGCCACAGGCCGCCCGGTACGCAGGAACGCCTGGTAGTTATCAAGCCACAGCATCGCGGCGTAAAGACCCGTTACGGCCAGGAACAAAAGGAGCACGGAACGGTCATATTTCTTGAGCACTGTATGGAAGCGAACCACGGCCGCCAAAGCTGACAGCGAGATGAAGACAATCGCGCCTATGGCCGGGACCGGCAAGGGACCGCGGGTCTGGTATCCGGTAGTTGGGCCGTCGACCGCAAAGAACGTCCTGAGCCACATGCCGTAGAACCAGTCCGCATTGAACGTTAGCGGATTGGTCGTAGAGTCAGCCGGCTTGGACTGTTCATAATTATAGTCGCGCCTCCAGGGACCGTAAGCAAGGCACTGTTTCGCGGTCAGGACGTCGCCGCAGGCCGGCACCGGTTTGTGATAGCGCGCCAGATTGACGGCGTAGCGCTGGCTAAACAGACCGAGCGACACTATAAGCAGGCCCGCCAGCAGCCAACGCGTGAGCGCCGGCATGCTCGTGAAGGCGCGCCCCAGTCCAGGCCACAACCTCTTGCCCGGATACGCTCGCCAGATCAACGCCGCTATGCAGACGACCAACACCAGGAATATGGGCAGGAAGACGTACTTTACCAGACTGGTGAGCAGTCCCGCTATCAACAGCAAAAGCAGCAGCCTGCCGTCCACGCGCTTATGGACTCTGAGTTCGCGGCTGAAATTTATCGTCATCAGCAGCATCAGCGCGGTCAGGGGCAGAAACAGGTTGTCATAATTGACCTGCGCCGCCAGCAGGGGCGATATCGGTATGAGCGCGAACAGAGCCAGGCACAGATGCGACAGCGTGCGGGACGCCCCGGTTTTCAGCAGCAGCCGCCTGTATAGCACCAGCCCGGCAGCGAACAGGCCGATATCGATGAACCGCAGGACTAGTACCTGGACGGTCTGGCTGGCAGTAAAGACCGCCACCAAGCGGTAAGGGAAGCTCATAAGCCACTGGTAAAGGTAGGAGGGATCGCGTGAAACAGCGCCGAGAGCGTCAGATCCGGCCGGATGCCCACTCCAGAACGGGCTGACGTGGTGGGCGTACAAACGTATAATGCCCAGATGAAAGTTCTCGTCGAAAGCCATAGGATAGAGGCCGCTGAGGGCAATCCACGCCGCCTGCAGCACGAATAGCACTATCACGCCCCGGAAGAATCTCTCGCTGCCTATGATGGCCGTTACGCGCCGTAGGTGTGTATTTTGTGCGCTCATATGCTTCAACGCACATTATAGGCTAATATATAAAGCATATGAAACGTGTTTCCTGGCGGCCGGTCGCGGTCATAAGCATAGTAATTGTCACTGTAGCGGTCTTCGGGTTTTACTTCGTCAAGCATCCGGAGGTCCGCCACCAGTTGTCACACATATCGCCCGGAGTACTTGCCGCCCTGCTGGCCCTGTATTTCCTGTCGATAGGCGCCCTGGCGTTGACGACCCTGGCCACGCTCCGACTTTGCCGTTTGCAGGTCGATGCCCGCGAAGGCTTCCTGCTTACCGCATATTCGGCGGTGGTCAACTTTTTCGGACCCTTGCAGAGCGGGCCGGCCTTTCGCGCAGTCTACCTAAAGAAGAAGTACCGCCTAGACCTGAAGATTTTCGCCATAGCCAGCTTCGGATACCTATTCTTCTGGGGAGTCTACAGCTGTTTATTCCTATTGTCCGGGCTGCTTAAGTGGTGGCTGGTGCCGCTGTCGCTGATTGGCGTGATAGTGACGCTTGCGGCCTTGCGCAGCCGGTGGATCGCCCCGCGGCTCAAGCAACTCGACCTGCATGGCTGGTACTACCTAGCGCTGGCCACGCTATTACAGGTGATTTTCATGATGCTGGTGTACTTCGTGGAGTTGCGGACGGTGGCGCCCGGAACCAGCTTCTCCCAGGCTGTCATTTATACCGGCGCGGCCAACCTGGCGCTTTTCGTCTCGCTGACGCCCGGCGCCATTGGTTTCCGCGAATCATTCCTGGTGTTTTCGCGCCATCTGCACCACATCGGCAACAATACCATCGTCGCGGCCAATATCCTGGACCGGTCCGTATACGTCGTGCTCTTGCTTATCCTGGCACTGCTTATCTTCGCCACGCACGCCAAAGACCGCTTGAACGCGGGCCAGGGCGCCAAATCCGAAAGCAGATAGGCGTTAGTAAATTTCAGCTATTTCTCATCAGTAACCGTATAATGTAGGCATGCGTATCTTAGTAGTCGAAGATGACCGGAAGATCGCGAACGCCATAAAACGCGGCCTGGAACTGAAAGGTTTCGCCGTTGACGCGGTATACGACGCCGACAGCGGCTTGGCCGGGGCGGGCGATCCGGATTACGACGTCATCGTGCTTGACAGAATGCTGCCTGGCAGCATGGACGGCGTGGCACTGTGCCGCAAGTTGCGCGAAGACGGCGTTTCCACGCCGGTATTAATGCTTACCGCGCGCGGAACTATCGGTGACAAAGTAGAAGGTCTGAACAGCGGCGCGGACGATTACCTGGTAAAGCCTTTTTCGTTCGATGAGTTGACCGCCCGGGTACGAGCGCTGCTGCGCCGGCCGCCGGTCCAGGTCGGCACCAAGCTGAAGCTGGAAGATCTGACGCTGGATACCAACAATTATGAAGTCAAACGCGGCAACAAGATTATCAAACTGTCGCACAAGGAGTTCTCGCTGCTGGAATACATGATGCATCACGCCGGCCAGGTCATCACCAAGGACATGATAATCAGCCATGTCTGGGATCAGGACGCCGATATCCTGCCAAACACCATTGAGGTCTACATCGGCTACCTGCGCAACAAGATCGACCGGCCTTTTCCCGGATCAAAGCCGCTCCTGCAAACCCAGCGCGGTTTCGGCTATAAATTGAGCGGGTCTTAAAGAGCGGGGGCTTAAAGCATGTTCCGTTCCGCTACCTTCAAGCTGACCATGTGGTACTTGGGCATAGTCATGGCCATAAGCCTGGTGTTCAGCGTCGTGCTGTACCGCGTGGCTACCAACGAGCTGGAATGGGGCCTAAACCGCGAGAGCAACAGAATCACACGTAAATTTCCGGTCTTCCAGGGCGACCCCTTGCTAAGGCCAGGTCCCGACTACGACGACGCAAGTCATCGTATTCTGCTACGGCTGATAGGCTTCAACATCGTGGTGCTGGCCGGCGCGGGCCTGAGCAGCTACTGGCTGGCGCGCCGCACGCTGGAGCCCATAGAAGAGGCCCACGAACACCAGAAACGCTTCACCGCGGACGTATCGCATGAACTGCGCACGCCTCTGACCGCACTGAGGATGGAGAGCGAGGTCGCGCTTATGAATAAGAAGGCCGGAGCGGGCGAACTGCGCAAAACAATCACCAGCAATCTGGAAGAAGCCGCCAAACTGGAAAACCTGCTTAACAGCTTACTACGCCTGGCGCGGCTGGAGAGCGACGAATTGCGGCAGAACTTCACGCGCCTGAGCAGCAAAGACATCGCCGAAGAGGCATTGAATCAGGTGAAGCCGCTGGCAGCCGGTCGGCGCATGAAGCTGAAGAGCGACCTGCACGAGCTGCCGCTCTACGGCGACTCCGGCAGCTTGGTTCAGCTACTGGTCATTGTTCTGGATAACGCTATCAAGTACAGCCCGCGCGGTTCCTCGGTCAAAATGTCAGTCAGGAAGTCATCCGACCAGGCCGTCATAACGATAGAGGACCAGGGGAAGGGCATCGATCCCGTGTCCCTGGAGCACGCGTTCGACCGCTTCTACCGCGCCGACGAATCTCGCAGCAGGGCTGATGGCAGCTCCGACGGCCACGGGCTGGGACTGTCCATCGCCAAGATGATAGCTGACCTTCACGACAGCACCATAAACTTGAGCAGCCGCGTCGGCCACGGCACCACGGCCACCATATCGATCCCACTGGCCGCAGATGCAGATCAGGACAAGCCCGCTAGCTGACCAATGCGTCTATAGCCGTTACCATGAACAGAACGGGCAGGAAGATCAACGAATACAGGAACATCCTTTTGGCCCACCGTTTGCCGCCAGCGGCCGAGAGCCCTTTAACGGCTAAAGACAGCCATATCGCCCCGTAGAGCCCGATAACGACCACGAAGAAACGGCTGACGTAACCCATGCCGTAAAGCAATATATCCGAGACCATGAACGCCGTTATGTAGGCTATGATCTGCAGTTCGGCGGCGCGCATGCCTTTAACGGCCGGCAGGACGGGGATTTTCGCGGCCTGGTAATCCTTGAGCCGCCGCATCGCGATGGCATAGAAGTGCGGCATCTGCCAGCAGACCATGAGCAGGAATAGCAGCACCGCGCCATTGTCGAACCGCCCGGTCGCGGCGGTATAGCCGGCTACGAGCGGCATGGAGCCGGATATGCTGCCTACCAGCGTGCCGTGCCACGACCGGCGCTTGGCCCAGGCGTAGAACACGAGGTAATCTATAAAACCGATCGCCCCGATGATGAACGTCACACGGTTCGTGAAGACAGCCAGAGCTAAAAATCCCGCCAGACCTAGCAGGGCCGCGAAAACCAGGGCACCACGCGCGGGAATGGCGTCGCTGGCCAGGGCCCGCCGCCGCGTCCTGGCCATGGCTTTGTCGATGTCGCGGTCAGTGTAGTTGTTGATTACGCAGGCCGAAGCTATGACCAAGGCGATGGCGAGCGCCGTTTCGATCAATAACTCCGGTTTAACATCGCCCAGGCGGGCAGCTATGAAGAAGCCGGCGCTGGCCGCCAGTAGGTTGCCATAGATTATCCCGGGCTTGGTAAGCCAGTAATAAGCCTTTACTGCTGTGGTGGCGTTGGCGTTAGCCACGCTACAGATCGCCCTGACTCTTCAGATACTCTCTAATCATCGTCGGCGAAGACATCATCCTATAGTTCAGGTTCGACATTATCCAGAGACTGCCGATAACCAGTATCAGCACCACGATCAGGGCCAGAGCGAAAGCCATGGCGTTCCAGCGCGGCTTGGATTCACGGCCCAGGTGCAGGAAGAAGACCATCTGTACGAAAAGCTGTACGACGGCCAGGGCGGGCAGGACCGCCATCATGAAGTTATCGGAAGGGTACTCGTGGCGATGCGCGACATGTATGTGAACCAGCAGGAAAGCCACGAGAGTCAGGGCCACGGATATAACAAACCCCGTTATATAAGCAGCCTTACTGCCGCGTGCGGCATCATGGCTGGAAGCTACGACCTTGTGCCCGCCGTTCATCCTGCTATCCCCATTAAGTAAACGATAGTAAAGATGAATATCCAGATTATGTCCAGGAAGTGCCAGAACATGCTCAGCATGGTCAGGCGGCGCACCACGGGCGTGCTTAGGCCGCGCTTCCATACCTGGCGCAGCAGAGTTGCCATCCAGAGCAGGCCGACCGTGATGTGCAGCCCGTGCGTGCCTACGAGCGTGAAGAAGCCCGACAGGAAGCCGCTGCGCCGCCAGCTGTTACCCTCTGCAGCCAAGTGATGGAACTCGTTCAGTTCCAATCCAAGGAAGGCGGCGCCCAGCACGAAGGTCAGCGCGAACCACAACAGCACTTGGCGCTTCTGCCCGGCCCGGGCGGCGAGCATGCCCAGCCCGCAGACAAAGCTGCTGGTCAGCAGTATCAAGGTCTCGGCCAGTACGAAGTTCAGGCTGAATATCTGCTCCCCGCCCGGCCCGCCGAAAGTATTCATCCTCAGCACCACGAACGTGGCGAACAGACTGGCGAACAGCACGCAATCCGTCATCAGATATATCCAGAAGCCCAGCAGGGACTTGGAATCGCCCTCCATATCGCTCCCGTGGGCCTTGCGGCTTATTGCCAGCTCAGCTTCGCTCATGACAGCGTCTCCTTTCCGGCGGTTTCCAGTTTGGCAACCCTTGAGGCCGTTATCACGCGCGTGGAATCATCGCCGGACGTCCGGATGATGGCGGTCATGATGACGCCGACCAGGCCGAGTGCGGCCAGCCACCATATGTGCCAGACCATGGCAAAACCGAATACCAGCGCGGCTCGCGGCGATGAATAGCGCCAGAGGCGTGTTCTTCGGTACCGATATGGCTTCGTAGTGCTGCTTATCCGGCTCCGCCATGCCTTTTTTCCGCTTCTTCGCGGCCCAGAAGGCGTCGCGTTCAGAACCGTCCGGCAACAGGGCGAAGTTATACTCCGGCGGCGGCGAAGCCGCGGACCATTCCAGAGTCCGCCCGTTCCAGGGGTCGGCGCCGGCCCGGTTCTCGTCACGTTTCCATACGCTGTAACCCAGCTGCAGTAGCTGGAAGCCGATTCCCAAAGCCGATGATGGCGACGCCGATGCCGGCCACGATGAACAGCGGCTGCCAGCCCAGCGAAGGGTCGTAGTGGTCCAGCCGCCTGGTAGCCCCCATCAGTCCTAAGAAGTAAAGCGGCACGAAAGCCAGAATAAAGCCGACCAGCCAGCACCAGAAAGCATACTTGCCCAGGCGTTCATTAAGCATGAAGCCGAACATTTTCGGGAACCAGTAGGTCAGACCGGCGAAGTAACCGAACAACACGCCGCTGACGATCATGGTATGGAAATGCGCCACCAGGAACAGACTGTTATGCAGCTGGAAGTCGGCCGGCGGTACGGCCAGCAGCACGCCGGCCACGCCGCCGATGGTGAACAGCACTATAAAGCCCAGGAACCAGAGCATCGGCGTAGCGAACTTTATACGCCCGCGGTACATGGTAAACAGCCAGTTGAAGACTTTGACGCCCGTGGGCACGGCGATAATCATGGTCATGATGCCGAAGAAGGCGTTCACGTCCGCGCCGGCGCCCATGGTGAAGAAGTGGTGTAGCCAGACCAGGAACGACAACAGCACGATGCCCCAGATGGCCAGCACCATTGACGTGTAGCCGAACAGCTTTTTCCGCGAAAACGTCGCAACTACCTCTGAAAACACTCCGAATGCCGGCAATATCAGAATATATACCTCGGGATGACCCCAGGCCCAGATCAGGTTGACGTACATCATGGCGTTGCCTCCGCCGCCTGCCGTGAAAAAGTGCATGCCCAGCGTCCTATCCAGCGCCAGCATGGTCAGCGTGGCCGTCAGAATGGGAAAGGCGAAGATGACCAGGCTCATGGCACCCAGCACGCTCCAGACGAACATCGGCATCTTCATCAGCCCCATGCCCGCCGCGCGCATCTTCAATATGGTCACGATGAAGTTTATACCCGATACCAGGCTGCCGATGCCGGCAATCTGCAGGCTCCAGATCCAGTAATCCACGCCCACGCCGGGACTGTAGCGAAGCTCGGAGAGCGGCGGATAAGCCAGCCAGCCTGCGGGTGAGAATTCGCCGATGATAAGCGACAAATTGACCAGAGCCATGCCTGCGACGAACAGCCAGAAGCTCATTGCGTTCAGAAAGGGGAAGGCGACGTCGCGCGAGCCGATCAGAAGCGGCACGGCTATGTTGATAAGCCCGAACATCAGACCCATGGCCGCGAAGAATATCATTATTGTGCCGTGCGCGCTGAACACCTGCTGGAAGTGGCTCGGGTCAATGATGCCATGGTGCGAGCCCACGGAGGTGGCCTGCTGGGTGCGTATCATCAGTGCGTCAGCCGCGCCCCGAAGCAGCATCACAAGTGCCACCACGATATACATCACGCCTATGCGTTTGGGGTCAAGCGTAGTCAGCCATTCGTTCCACAGCCATTTCCAGCGCTTGAAATAGGTCAGGGCGGCTACCACCAGCACAAGTGCGCCTACCATAGACAGCACGCCGCCGAGCGTAATCGGGTCGGTCGGTATGGCATGTATGCTCAGGCGGCCCAACGCGTTCGAGAACATCATCAGTAGCCCTCCTTGCCGGGCGGCAACACCACCCTATGCGCCTGGCCCTGGTCTGTGGTCGGCACCAGATATTTCACCACCTGGTCGTCGAACAGGCCGTCTTTGACCTGCGAATAATACCTGACCTGACTCTCGCCGGGCTTGGCCAGCGTGGCATAAGCCGCTGTACTCAGATTGTCCGAAGAATTCCTGGCTCGGCTCACCCAGGCGTTGAAATCCGCCTGCGAGCCGGATCTGGCCACGAACGTCATACGCGCGAAGCCGTCGCCGCTTATATTGGCTGACCAGCCGTTGAAGTCGCCCGTGCGATCCGCCAGCAGGTGCAGCTGTGTGGTCATGCCGGGCATGGCGTAGATCTGCCCGCCAAGCTGGGGTATCCACAGCGAGTTCATCGGCGCGTCGGAGGTTATCTCAAAATCCAGGGGCGTGCCGGCGGGAAACTGGAAGAAGTTGACCGAAGCCACGTGCTGATCCGGATAGATGAATAGCCACTTCCACTGCATGGCTATCACCTGTATCTTCAGCGGCTTGGTTTTCGAAGCTATGGCCCGGTATGGATCCAGCGTATGGCTGCTGTTCCAGGTGACAACCGACAGGATGGTTATCAGTACGGTCGGTATCAGCCACCAGACCGCTTCCGCGTAGCGGTTGCCGGCCAGCTCCGGACTGTACTTGACCTTCTTCTTACTGCCTTCGCGGTATCGCCATGCAAAGCTGAAGAGCATAATGTAGACCGGAATGACCACGATCAGCGACAGCGCTAGCGCGAATACTATAAGATTACGCTCCTGGCCGCCGATGGTTCCGGCCGGTTCCAGAACAGGGATATTGGCGTGCTTGAGGTAGCCAACAATTACCGTCAACGCAGTAAGCGCTAACAGCCCGAAAATAGTAAATTTAAGCTTTTTGTGCAACCTCAAACCCCATCGTGAACTTAAGCCCATTGTATCACCGCCCGACCGTTAGGGTACAATGAGTTAATGGTTGTTTTGCTTCACATCGTCGTTGCCTTGAGCAGCATCGTTTACACCACCTACCTCTACCTACGCCCGTCCAAACGCAAATTCTACGCCGCTTACGGTTTGATAGCGGCTACCTTGGCCAGCGGCACCTACCTGGTCGTCAGCACCCACTCGCCGCTGTTATCATCGTGCGCTACCGGCCTGATTTACCTTGGTGTCGTATCGGCAGGCATAGCGACTGCTGTAAGACGCCTGTCAAGCAAGACAGACTAGGCCTCTACTGTCATTAGGTCGAATAACTTGCTCTGTACCTTATATAAGTGGTAGTCACCGCTCTTTTCACCGCGATGGATAACTCGTTGTGCACCAACTGCGCGAGCTTCCTCCTTGCTGAGCGCCAGTACTTCCAGCCAGGTACCGGGGCATAATTTTTCCGACACTATATACGTAGCGTTACCTTCTACCGGCGATTCAGCTACAGCATACGTGTTGCCGCCAGCTTGTATGGCAACCACAAAATAGGGCGGAGCATTGCCCAGATCACCTGTTTTCGAGCGATACATTACACCGCCATTTAATTCCCGAAGCCTCACAAGAGTGAACAGCCTATCCCAATCGATACCGGAAGTCGCCTCGCCGGACAACCCGCTTTCCTCAACGACGCGTTTTACGTCCTCTTTAGTAGCCCTAGGAGGTAAGATAACCTCGTCGAGCTGTCTAGCAATCTCGTCCAGTGCATTTTGTGATTCCAGCGGCTTTATGTCAACAACCTCCTCCGATTCCAGGCCGCTGGACTCGTCGGGTGTTGCGACTTCGACCTGCACTCTGGATTCCTCTTCTATGTCGTCTCTGGGCAAGAACAGCAACTTCCTGATCTGCTCTGCGGTCTCAGGGCCGCCCGGCCAATAATTGCTTACCATAAATTCAACCGTCGGCCAATCTTCCTTGATCGACTCGACCAGTTCGCCGAGCGCCCCGGCACTGGGAATTTCCACATTGAGAAGATTGAGCAAGGCTTGACTGCGCCGTCCGCCCGGTTCGTTAAGTAAGGCATCGATAGTCATCGCTGTCCTAGCATCCTCCTTAACAGCGGCTTCAAGCTTGTCTTTGGCTGTAGCCAGATCACCGCTGCCAGCAGTTATGAATGAACGCAGAAATTCAACGTCAGAGATATACCTGCGGGCCTCTTCTTTTGAGCGGCCGACTACTATATCTTGACTGTCTTCGTTCGTCGCGCCCCTGACAAGTATGGAACGCGCCTCGTCCAACTTGCGGCGCTTGATCTCGTTCGTGCTGAGCAAGGGCGACTGATCGGCATGAACACGGCTTAAGTAGCTTTCGACTTTGACCGCATATTTTCCGAGCAGAGTGGTCCTTTCGTCGGGTTCAGGCTCAAATTCGGGCGATTTACCGTCCGTATGCCCAACAGTGTTAAACAGCCTAGTTTCGCTGAAGGGTGGACGTGCAAAATCAACAGGTTGGCCACCATTCAGGCTGAGCTGTCTTGTGAATAGCATGGGAAGCCAGGCCGCGGCGCTTAGCTGGTTCAAGGCAATGACTTCGTCGTAGCCTTCAACGAATCTGATTATATTTGACCGTACCACATCGTTCAGCCCCTTACCATGTGCGACTTTCAAAGCTAGTTCAGCTACCTCTTGACTCCCTTCGCGCTGCGTAACAACCTGCTGCACTCTGCTAGCAATGGCCGAGCTAGACACCATATGCATCCTGCCGAGGAGATCTAGGGCCTCCTTGGTCTGCTCGTGGTCGCCGTATGCCATACAAGCGCTCAATAGCGTAGCCGTCAAACTCATATTCTCAATCACACTTACCACGCTGGACGATTCCGCTATCTTTATCAAATCCTTAAGGTTCTCCGGTGTGTTAAGCGCCAGCCTTCCTTCTACTGCGTCCGCCCCTTCCTCAAACGGTTGCGGAGCAATACAGTCCGTTGTTTTGACCTTGTCTGGATTCCAATGGGCAGCCGCTTCAGGGTCTTCAAACAGACTGCCGAAGTATTCAATCTCCTTAGGGGACGCGCTGTAGATGGCCCTGGCCAGTTCAGAGAATTCACCTTCGATCTTCGGCATCTCGTCCTTACCGAATCTCTCGTCCTCCATCCTGCGCAAGCGTTCTTTCGCCGTTACCCTGTGAGCTCCACGCATTTTATACAGTTGCGCCGTACCACGCAGGCCAAGTTCTATGTTTTTTGCCATGTGCCTTATGGCATAACGCGTGTTTTCCATATCGGCCTGGGGGCGTTCAAGCTCGTCTATAAGCAGCGCGGGTAGCCTTAAGGCCGTCTCAAGGTCTTCATTAGGGACTACGGGCACCCACTTTTCGCCACGCCTTTGATTTTCAAACGGGGCAGGCATACTGCTATCGCTCAATCTGAATTCTGCGCTCATATCTTAAGAATTATGACATATCTGGGTCTATATTGCAAGGCAAAGGCTAGAAATGCTCGCGGATGTGGGAGAAGGAGTAGTCCCAATCGGCGTCGGCTTTCTTATGAGGGTTGAAGATGTCCTGCGGGTCCATGATGTGTTTGGCCTCTTTGAACAGGCCTAAGACTTCTTTGCCATACATCTGTTCCAGCCATGGGCCGCGCACCAGGCCGTCATTATGCTCGCCGCTCAATGAGCCGCCGTATTTCAGCACCAGCTCGTTGACCTCCTTCATGGCGGGCAGAATCTTCTTGCGATCAGCCGGATCCTCCAGCTTCATCAGCGGAATTATATGAAAATTGCCGTCGCCCATGTGGCCGGCTATGGTGGACTGCAGTTTGTACTTCTTGATGATTTTGCGGAGCTTGGGCAGGAATTCCTGCAACCGCGGCGGCGGCACTACCAGGTCGTCGATGAACGGCGCGGTGTGCTTGTCCTTGACCTTACTCCTGAGCAGCTGGAAGCTGTAGCGGCGTATTATCCAGAACTTCTCGGATTTGCCGGCCGTGGGCGTCTCTTCGAAGCCGTTTATCTCGTAACGGGCACGGTGCTTTTTCAGCTCGCGGTGCAGGTCGTGGACCTTTTCGCGGACCTGTTCTTCTGTATCACCGTTGAATTCCACCATCAGGACCAGCTTCGGCACGCCGCGCAGCAGCTGGAAGGCGTCGGGCAGCAGGCTGAATAGCAGATGGAAGAATCCTCTCCAGCCGAGCAAGCGGCGGAAACTGGGCATGAAGCGGATGGCCAGCCACAGCGTGGCGTCGTCGAAAGATTCGAAGGTGGCAGGCTTGGCTTCCAGCACCTTGGGGATGATTTCGCCCAGGTCGTCGATGTCGTGCATGAACAGCACCAGCAGGCCGGAATGCGGCCGATGCCGGACCAGCCGGAAATGTATGTCCGTGACGAAGCCGAGCGTACCCTGGGCGCCGACTATAAGCTTGCACAGATCGAAGACGCCCTTGTCTGCGTCCCAGACGTCCCACAAGTTGTAGCCGGTGGAATTCTTGCTGACCTTGGGCTTGGCGGCCCTGATTCGGTCGTAATTGTCGTTGATAAGCTTGAACAGCTTGCGGTAGACCTCGCCCTCGAAGTCTTTCAACGCGAACTTTTCGGCCAGCTGGGCCTTGGTGAGCGGCTTGACTACGCGCTCCACGCCGTCAGCGAACACGAACTTCAGCTCCGTGACGAAGTCTTCAGTCTTGCCGAACTCCAGCGATTTTTCGCCGCCGGAGTTGTTATTGACCATGCCGCCGACAGTGGCCAGATCGCGCGATGCCGGATAGGTCGGCATCAGGGAATCGTACTTGAGCGTCGCAGGTTCGAAATCGCGGTAAAACACGCCGGGCTGGACCTGCGCGGCGCCAGGCGTGACCTTTTCAATCTTGGTAAAGTGCTCCAGAAAGTTGACGATGATGGAGTCGTTGATGGCGCCGCCGGACATACAGGTGCCAGCCGAACGGGCGGTCAGGCTGAGGTCCTTGTCGTGTTTCTTATTGGCGGCTACGTATTTGACGAGTTTTTCGATGTCCTTGCCGTTCGTCGGTTTGACGATCAGCTTGGGTTTGAGTTCGAACATCGAGGCATCATGGCTGTAATGATCCAGAGCGGCCGGCGAATCGTCCATTGCGCCGTCGAAACCGGCCTTTTTCAGGGCCTCTTTGACTTCGTCCATGCCTCTAAGCTTAAGTGGTTTGGGGTATCAAATGCAAATTGCGTTAATCGAACAGTTAATCAAGCAGTTAATCAAGTAGTTAATCGAGCAGATTCTTGTAGGCGTTGACGTAGCGGTCCGCTATCTTGGGCCATCGGTAATTCTCCAGCGTGTAGCGCCGCGCCTGCTTGCCGAACTCCCGAGCGTAGGCCGTGTCGTTCAGAAAGTGGCTGACGGCCCCGCGGAAAGCCGCCGCGTCGCCGCTGGGCGCCAACACGCCGTTCCTGCCGTCTGCTACGGCGTCCTTGATACCCTCCAGGTCGGCGGCGACCACCGGCCGTTCGCAAAGCGCAGCCTCCAGCAGGACCAGGCCGAAGCCTTCTACGTCGCCGGGCACTGCGATGTTCGGCATCACGAACACGTCGGCGCCGTTATAGGCCGCGGCATAAAGTTCTCCGTCCAGCCGGCCCGCCACGCGGACGTGCTTGGACAGACGGCGGCGCTGCACGGCGGCTTCGATGGCAGGGCGCTCTTCGCCCTCGCCGACCACCACGTAGACCAGCTTGGGATAATCTTCGGCCAAGCCTGGTAAAACGTTGTCGATGAACCATTCCGCGCCCTTGCGTTTGACCAGGCGGCCGACAGTTAGCAGTATCTGGCTGCCGGCAGGCAAGTCCAGGCCCTTTACGAGCTTGGCGCGTCCTGATTTGCCGTGAAGCTCGTCGCGCACGGCTATGGGTACGACCTCTACGCGGGCCTCAGGTACGCCGCGCTTCACGGCCTCGTCGGCGGCGGCTTGGCTGATGCAGAACACATGGCCGGCCCGCCGGACGGCCCACGGCACCACGGCTTTGAATAAGGGGTTCGTATAGGTGACGTCCAGTCCGTGTAGGCCCACAGTAAGCGGCTTGCGGAACAGCCGCGCCAGCAACAGACCGCTGGGAGCCAGCAAGCCATCGTTGACGTGCACCACGTCTATGCCGCCGCGGCACAGCTTGAAAAACATCCTGGCAGTCAGGTAGGGCAGGGCCACCAGCACTGCTTTTGTTCGCCCGGCGCCGCTCCATTTCACCAAAACTACATCAGTCTTGGCGGCCAGGGCTTGCGACAGATCATATGCGAACTGTTCCATGCCGCCCACGATAGGCGGATACTTGCGAGTGGCGAATAATATCTTCATGCTTTCCAACTATTGTACTGCAAAGAAATGCCAGTGGAAGTATTGGTGTTATAATCTTAAGCAAGATGGCAGATAAGACACGCGTGCTTATAGTGGGCGGGGGATTCGGCGGCGTGAAGACAGCGCTGGAGCTATGCGAAGATAAGCGCTTCGACATCACCCTGCTCAGCGACGACACGGACCTGCGCTACTACCCCACGCTGTTCCACACGGCCACGGGCGGCGAACCGGCTAACTCCAGCATCCCACTCAAGACCCTGTTCAAAGACAAGGACGTCACGGTAAAACAGGGCAAAGCGAAGACCCTGGACCGCAAGTCAAAGACCATTACTACGGAAGACAGCCAATCCTACGGTTACGACACGCTCGTCATGGCCCTGGGCGTGGTCACGAATTACTTCGGCATCAAGGGCATGGAGGAATATTCATACACTATCAAGTCCCAGTCCGAGGTAGCGCGCTTCAAGAAACACCTGCACCGGCAATTGCTGGAAGACCACCGGCCCGACCTGAATTACGTAGTCGTCGGCGCGGGGCCTACGGGCATCGAGCTGGCGGGCGCCCTGCCGGATTATCTGCGCCGCATCATGAACAACCACGGCGTAAAGCACAAGGCCATCCATATCGACCTGATCGAAGCGATGCCGCGTCTATTGCCGCGCTTACCTAAGGATACGGCCCGGCTGGTGGGCAGGCAGCTCCGGCGTCTGGGCGTAAAGATATATCTAGGCAGCAAGGTAGAAGCCGCCACAGCCGACGAACTGACCGTGAACGGCAAACCGATCCAGAGCCACACGGTGGTCTGGACCGCCGGCGTCACTAACAGCCCGTTCTTCAGCGAAAACGGCTTCGCGCTGATAAATCGCGGCAAGGTGGCTACGGACATCTACTTGCAGACGGAACCGGATATCTTCGTCATCGGCGACAACGCGAACACGCCTTACAGCGGCCTGGCCCAGACGGCCTTGAGCGACGGCACCTTCGTGGCCGAAAACTTAAAGCGCCGCGCGAACGGCAAGGATTATAAGAGCTACGCGGCCAAGAAACCGGTCACGGTGATCCCGGCCGGCCCGCACTGGGCAGCGGTAATCTGGGGCAAGTTGCGCATTTACGGCTGGCTAGGCTACTTGCTACGCCAAGCCGCGGACTTCAACGGCTTCCGCGACCTAGAACCCTGGCTGCAGGCCACGGAACAGTGGTACACCACCTTCACCGAAGAAGACGGCTGCGACATCTGCGCCGCCGCCGAATCCAAGTAGCGCCTGGGCGCGTGTTACTATAAAAACATTAGTATTTAACTCTAAGAGGGAGGGTAGAATATGGCATTCAGAATAGTATCAGGCTTAGTGAACGGTGTTAAAGGCGGCGTAACGGCGGCCCTGCAAGGGGCGGCGGACGTGGGGTCCACCACGGTGGGCGCGGTCCGGGACGTAACCGTCAAGACGCTGAAGGAATCAGGTGAATTCGTAGCCCAGGGCATCGACGTGCCGGCTTCGATAGTGCAGGGCGCCATCTCCGGCGTGGCCGACATCGGCGTATCGGTGGTAGGCGCCGTAAAGGGCGTGGTCAGCGGTACCGTACAAGGCTTCATGGAAGCCGGCGGCTCCCAGCAGGACGCCGTGGGCGGCGCGGTGGGCCAGGCCATCAACAGCTCCAAGGACGTTGGCGGCGACGTGGCTGACACCGCCGTAGAGGCCGTGAAAGGCGCCGTAGAAGGCGTCGGCCAAGTAGGCGGCGACACCGTCGGCGCGCTCAGGGACAGCGTAACTGCCGCGCTCAGTGCCGCTAAAGACATCAGCGACGAAGCCTACGATGCAGTGGCGGAATCGCTGATAGCCAGCGTGGACGGCGCCGACAAAATCGTCGACGAAGTCAAGAAGAGCAAGTAAGAACGAATTATTGACCGGGTTGTTCGGGGCTTTCACCCGGAGTGACAGGGGGCCATACTACCTCCTCCACGTTTTGGGCGCCCCATATATATTCATCGTCTTCAGCCGCCGGAGTGTCCATGCTGTTGGGGCGACGGGCCAGCAAAAGCTTCGCGCCCGCACGCATCTCAGGCACGGCGTGCATATATAAGGCGAGTGCCCGGGATACTATTTTGCCCGGATCACAGCCTTCTATAATAGCTTCGGCTTTTATCTGCTGAGCAAGCTCTTCGTCGGGCACAAAACTGAATTTAGCTTCGGGGTCTTCGCCAGCCATATGTAAACAAATTGTAAAATTAATCCTACAATAAGTCAAGCCCGACAATTTCAAAACCCGATACAAAAATGCTATCCTAAACTGTAGTTTATGAAGAAAATCGGAGTGATCGGTTTGGGAATCATGGGGCACGGCATGGCCGTGAACTTTCTGAAAAACGGCTACGAGCTGTACGTCTGGAACCGCAGCCCGGAAAAGGCCGCGGAGCTGGTAAAAAGCGGCGCCAAACTATCCAGAAGTGATCGTAGGCGTTTACCCAGATTGCTCGACAAAACCGCTAAGGGCGAAGATTTGCGGCCCGGTTCATGCACCAGCGGGCCTTCCCTAAGCCTGATAGGCCGCAAAATGACCTGCCACGCCGCGACGATAAAATATGTATAAACCCGGTCTTAAAGGAACTGCGGAAGGGATATATAAGAAAGCTGGAATGGCTTAATCATAGGGATCCCTTCCGGATTCAGTTCTCTGTTTCATAGTCGGTTAGACCTGTTGGGGTTGATTGCTCGGCGGAAGCGGCGGCGCTGTTGGCGACGGAACCGTTCGTAACTGGTGAGCGGATATCTGCCGCGGTTGCGAGTGGCGTACATGGCAGGCTTGTAGTAGACCCGAATTCCCACCAGAATTGCCAGGACAGGCGAAGCCAGCAGGCCGTAGAACGCAATGGTCAGAGCCCACCCGAACGCGAAATCGAGATCCCGCGCTTCACCGAGAGTGCTGACGCATTCGCCGATGCTGTATTTGTGCAAGGGCAGGTACAGGGCGACCGCCGCGACAGGAACCACTAGCGCAGCCCAGAAGTACCTGGCACGCTGGGTAGCGACAGGCGACTTGGAGTTCGCAGTGACGGACCCTGCCAGCAGGACGCTGAGGTAGACGACACCGCCAAAGCCGCAACTGAGATACAGCCACAGCAGGAGCTCGTTCGGACGCACTTCATGAATCATCTTCTTCTCCTTGATAGGAATTTGCAGAGAACAGAGATAGTAATGCATCTATGGTTGGAAATAAATACGGCAGGCAGGCGCAAGGCGTGCCGGGCTTATTTCCAACCACAGACTCCGGTCCGAGTCCGATTGAACAGAGAACTGTTAAGGTGCTTCGGAGATACTAAAACCTCGACGAAACAACGTATATTTTAGCATAAACGCCTTATTCGGTCAATACTAATCAGTTCGTTTATTGCTAATTACCTCTAAAAGTTCTATAATAGTTGCTCTATGAGTGCACCGCGGCAAAGATTTAATCTGGGCGACCCCTTTCCTGAGAGCGGTATAGTCACGCCCGACGTCTTTCCCAATCCCCGCCAGGAGGGCAACGAGCAGTTGAATCTTTATGACATATTCGAAGGCCGGATCCCTATGGTAAGGCGCGGCCAGTCTGTGCGCGAGGGCTGGTTGCAGATAGCCTACGGTAACGGCGAAGGCAACTACAGCAGGCCGGACACCATCAGAATGGGCAGAAAGGCTATAACCGCGGTCGAGATAAACGTCGACGTAGAGGATGCCACGCCCATCAGACGCGTATCTACCGTACTGAACGGAGGCGCCCTTGAACTGCCCGCGTTCAATGGCCATTCGTTCCGCTTCGCGGAAGGCAGCGAGCTGGTCAAGGTAACCCCTGTAGAACAAGCCATAGCCTTCAGTGGCATTACCGAGATTAAAGACGCTGAAAGAATAGTCTGGGGCATCCACTTCGCGTCGGGCCAAGAGACCGGCTGGATCCACATCGGCGACCCTGTTGAGCCGTTGGACCATGTAGCCTAGTTAATAGTCATGTCCGAAGTTCTACAAGAAGTACAATGCGATTTTGACCCGGAAGAAATATGTCCGCTCAAGGCTGCCGTCTATTCGGTGAAGCAGGGTGATAGTACGCCTGAAGAGGTAGCTTCTACACTCCCAAGACCCGACCAAGAACGCTTGCGCGGCATGACCGATGAATCCGGCCCCACCCAGGACATAAGGCCCGGCACCTGCCGCACGGGTCCCGTACGCTGGACACCGTTCATCGGCAGGGCAGGCTGCAGCGCCGCTACGATAAACTACGTATACCGGAACGGCCAGTGTTAATAACGATTACATTCGGTAATGGCGACAGAGATTATATAGATCCCGATTTAAGTGCTGCGGACCAGGCACTTGCAAGAATGAATCGCCAAACCAAGGACGTGCACATAAACGTCGATAATCGGTTTGAAGTCCCTAGATTATCCCACAGTCTGGCCCATGCTAACTTCGGTCCGCCATTTTTTGATTTTGGCAGCTCGTTCTCTTTTTCAAGAAATAGTGCGGACCGACAATTAGTAGTTTCAGAGCCGGTAGAAACTGCAATCGCATTCAACGGTCGTATAAGCATTGACGGCGAGACCATACGCGGAGGCGGCATTCACTTTCCGTCCGGCCATTTAAATGGTTGGGTCAGCTTGAGCGAAGCGCCACACCCAGCACAAGCCACACAAGCAGAAACACAAGCCACAGCGTAAAACTCCTAAACTGCATTTGGCAAGGCCCCATGAAGATCGCCATTATGTTAACTTGTAAATTTGCTTAAGTGATGTAATATAAGCTTTATGTTGAAGTTTGAAGAAGGCGTTTGGCCTCCTACGCCAGAAAGCACTTCTTTTGATGTAATAGGTCAGATCGCTATAGACCGCGCAGTTGAAGCTGTTGAGTGGAAAGAGGGCCAAGCTCAATGGGCAGCCAGAGCTGATCGCGAACCAATAAGAGACGGAGTTCGAGAGAAGTATATCGCCGACACAAGCGGGCTTGGCCTAAACGCCAGCTCGCTCTTGATATCAAGTTTTGGGCTGGAAAGAGCCTTGGCAATATACGAATCATTAGCCGAGAGCATTGAATCGGAAAAAATAAGGGACACTTTTTGGATTGGTTTCTATGTAAGATCAGCTACTGGTGGCGAAGAAGCGCGTCCAGAAGGGTCATCGACCTACATGGTGGCACAATGGAACAGAGAGCTTGGAAAATGCGAGCTTGTACCTAGGCCTCCGGTGGAGCACGAGATTGTATTACCGAAGTCTGAGTCTGCAGAGCCGGCAGAAGCTATCGCCGCCTAAAGTCCAAACCGACTGGACGAACGTCAACGAAAATTAAAAAATAAAGAACATTTCCACAAGCCTACCCCTTATGCTTTGACAGACTGTTAGATATATTACTTGAAATTATTTACACGCTGGTCTATAATTAAGTTGGTGCTTGCGAGAGTGCAAGCTCGAGTCTCTGCTAAGGAAATTTATACCTCCTATGCAGGAAAAGCAGGCACTACCAGAGCAGGTCCCTTAGGACCTGTTTTGCTTATTAGACGCATAGCGAATGCTGTAAAAATGCAGACGGCCATTGCCAATTTTTCTTAGCACGACGATAATGCCAACTTTGCGTTTATTCTTATTGCGACCCATCAGGTGATAGAGTTCGTAGAACGCGATTTCTTTGCCGGTTTTGTTTTCATCACTATTTTTAGGAACTAACATGGGTTGCCTGTTAAACCTAGTGGCGTTTTTGATGACCGTATAAACATGCGGCAGTAGATTTAGCCTCATCTTGGTATCGGCTTTGGACCTTAGCTTGTCGCGGCCATCATGCGTAAGATGGAAGAAACCTTGATTATTGAAATAGACAACCTCCTTTAAGAAACGGCAGTAAATATTCTTGGTGGCATTATATAATTGCCGCCTGTTTTTTATGAGTTCCTCGAGTGCGCTGTCCTTGAGCATCCGGCTATTATACCTTTAGACCACTACATAAATATTAACTAACAAGTCCTTATCGTCACCAAGATGGCCCGCGCCGGCTTCTACGAACAGCCGGACCCGATAACCTTCGCCGTCGAATGGCTGGCCAAAGACCTGGGCTACGCCAAAGACTTCGCCCAAAACCTAGATACCCCCATGCTCGACGACGCCCTATCCAAGTACCGCCACCTGATGGACTCCGGCCTCGCCCACACCGACTGGACCAACGTCAACGAAAGTTAATCGCGAGGCAATACGAGGGGTATCTGTTCTGCGTGCCTAAGAGCACCTACTGCGAATTCATTACCGGTCAATACAAGAGGGATCTTGGGTCCGCCGTCAGGGCCTTCAAAGCCGTGGCGCACCGGACATCCCGAAGAATCATTCCCCTGATGTCCATCGGTAGGGCGGGATCTTAGCTCATTACGACGACGCTCCGCGGCAAGAGCATATGCACCGCTTAAGCCCGCTACGTTTCCATCTTCCATCTCAAACGCGTTGCGAACCAGTAAGCCTAAATCATAAAAATTGACGAGACCGTGATCCGTAAAGCTATCCGAACCCTTGCCTAAGAATTCGTTCGGTCCTTTGGTAAGGCGCAGAAGCATCGCGTGGAAACTTTTCCGCTCCATAATCTCCGTTAGAACGCCTACGGTTCTATACGAGCGGTCCGCCAATCCTCTTGACATTTCCAAAGCTGAAACCCACTTAGCAAGCGTGAGCGGAACGCCAACGCTTGTGCCAAGCGCTTCTCTGATATTTTGTATGGGGCTTTCTGTATAGAATATAAGCTCTGGTCTTCTCTCGTTAAGGTCTAAAAATTCCTCGTATTCCGTACCGCCGACTACAGAGGCGTGAAAACGCTCCATCAGTATAGAACGCAGTCGGTCTGAGAAATTACCCAGAACCCGTAACGGGAACTCGCCCTCCAAGCTAGGTAATTTTTTTTCGTCAGGAGGTATCCCAGTTTCATAGATTGGACGCAACATGGCGTCAAGGTGAGGCCCTAAGACTTCCTCCATAACGACCGCTCTGCCAAGACCTTCGGCTCTTTCTGCTAAGCTAAGGCCTTCTCCCGCAGGAGGGTTCATACGAACAGCGGGGTCGGCCTCGGCAAGATTTGTGTTCATGATTGTTATATTATAACATGATTAGTAGGATAGTCTAATCATATATCGAGATATGGCTTTAGTGGTCATAAGGCTACAATATAAGTAGTGAACGTATTTGATGATGAATTCAAGCGGCTGAATGGGGAACAGCGGCGGGCGGTGGAGGCTACGGAAGGGCCTCTGCTGGTACTGGCTGGGCCGGGGACGGGCAAGACCCAGCTGCTTAGTATGCGGGTCGCCAACATTTTGCGGAAGAATGATGTTCTGCCGGGGAATATATTGTGTCTGACGTTCACGGATAACGCGGCGCGGAATATGCGCGAGCGGCTGTCTACCATCATCGGCCAGCCGGCTTATCATGTCGCCATCCATACCTTCCATAGCTTCGGCGCCGATATCATCAACCAGTATCCCGATTACTTCACCGGGCGGCAGTTGATCCAGCAGATAGACGAGCTGGGGCGGTATGAGCTGCTGCATGGGATCTTTGAGGGTTTGCCGCATTCCAATCCGTTGAGCGTCAAGGTCGGCGACACTTTCGTGTTCCTGAAAGATACTTTGAGCGTCATCAGCTGGCTGAAGCAGAACGCCGTTTCGCCCGTGGAACTCCATGAGCTGTTGAACGCTAACAAGGCCTTCGTGGAGGCCGTGGAGCCGGAGCTGGCCGAGGTGTTCGCTGCTACGCCGTCGCCTAAGGCTTTGGCTTCCTATAATAAGCTGCTGGATTCCGTGCGGAAGCAGGTTACCGGTGTTAAGTTTTTTGGTTTTCCTGAGTATGCCAGTGAGTGCGCGGCTGAGCTGGAGGCCGCCATATCCGAGACCGACGCTTCCGGGCGTTACGCTAAGCCCATCACCGCCTGGCGCAATGCCTGGTGTAGGAAAGATGCCGATGGCAAGCACGTCTTCAAGGACGGCGGGCAGAATTACCGCAAGATGCACGCCGTCGCCAACGTTTACCAGGAGCTGGTCGACGCTATGGCCTCGCAGGGCCTGTACGACTTCGACGATATGGTCATGGAGGCCGTCCACGCCATGGAAGCCAATGACGAACTGCGTTTGAACCTGCAGGAGCGCTACCAATACGTGTTGGTCGACGAGTTCCAAGACACCAACAAGGCTCAGCTGAGGATGCTGAACGCCCTCGGCGACAATCCCGTGCATGAAGGCCGGCCCAACCTGATGGCCGTCGGCGACGACGACCAGGCCATCTACGCCTTCCAGGGCGCCGAAGCCTCGAATATGGTAGCCTTCACGCGCCAGTACGATTTGAAACCCATAGTCCTGCGTGATAATTACCGGTCAACTTCCGATATTCTGGCCGCCGGGTCGAGCATTTCTGCCCAGATAACAGATCGTTTAGAGGCCGTGGTACCCGGTTCGCACAAGAAGCTGGTGGCCAAACAGAGTTTTCCCGCTAAAGTCCTCGATTACCAATCATTCAGTAGCGAGCTGGCCCAGTACGACTGGGTGGCAGAAGAGGTCGAAAAGTTAATCAAGAAGGGTACCGCTCCAGAGTCCATCGCAGTTATAGCACCGCGCCATAAATACCTGGAGCGGTTGATGCCGTACCTGGGCGAGCGGCGCGTGCCCGTGGCTTACGAGCGACGCGAGAACGTCCTGGAAGCACCTATAATACTTCAGCTGCTCAGGATGTCCGAGCTGGTCACGGCTTTGGCCGCCAACCGCCAGGGGGATGCCGACGCCCTGTTCGGCGAAGTGCTCGGCTACGATTTCTGGGGCCTGCCGACCGAGACGCTGATGCAGGTCAGCCTGGAATGCTATAACTCCCATAAGCACTGGCTGGAGGTTCTATCGAAGCACAAGGATAAGAAGCTGTGGGAAATCTGCTCCTGGTTCGTCACCTTATCTAAAAGAGCCAAGCTCGAGCCGATGGAATATTTGCTCGACCAGCTGATCGGTGCCGGGGATAGCGGCGTGGATAGCGAATACGACGACCTGTTATTGCCCAAATCCGCGCGCGAGAAGTTCGTTTCGCCCCTGCGCGCCTACTACTTCAGCCCGGAGCGCTACGAGCAGGCCACAGACACCTACCTGGCGCTCTTGGGGCAGTTATCCACCCTTCGGCACCGTTTGCGCCAGTGGAAGCCCTTGCAGGCCCTGTACATCAAGGACCTGGTGGAGTTCGCCGGCCTGCACGAGGCCGCGCGGTTGAAGATAGTCGATACCAACCCGCATACCCAGACCACCAGCGCCGTTCAGGTGATGACCGCCTACAAGGCCAAAGGGCTGGAGTTCGACGCCGTATTCGTAATCAATGCGCAGGACGAGGTCTGGGGGCCGACGGCACGCTCCGGGTCGTCGCGCATCTCTTTGCCGCGCAACCTGCCCATCGAGCCGGCAGGGGAGAGCGACAACGACCGTTTGCGCCTGCTATTCGTGGCGCTGACCCGGGCCCGGCACACCCTGCATGTCACCGGCTACAGCCACACGCTGGAGAATAAATTATCGCCGCCTTTAAGCTTCCTGGAAGACACGTTGAAGCCCAAGGCCGTGGATAAGCCGGCTTCAGTTAAAGCCGCCGAGATACTGTCTACCGATTGGGCCTACCGCTTCCGCCAGATTATCGCCGACAAGCCGGCCTTGTTTGAGCCAATCCTGGCCAATTACCGCCTGAGCGTCACGCACCTAAATAATTTTACTGATGTTCGCGACGGCGGGCCGCAGTACTTCCTAATGCATAACTTGTTAAGGTTCCCAGAGGCCTTGAGCCCATCGGCCGCTTACGGCGACGCCGTGCACAAGACCCTGCAATGGTCGCATACGGAACTTAAGAAAGGCGGCAAACTGCCCGCGACCTCCAAGATTCAGGCTTATTTCGCTGATATGCTGGCCAGGAACCACCTGAAACCGGCTGACCATAAGAAGCTAGACAAGCGCGGGCACGAAGCCCTCGAGCGCTACATCGGGCAGAGAGGCAAAGACTTCTCCGCCAAGGACATCGTCGAGCGCGGCTTCAACAACGAGGGCGTAGTAGTGGCCGGCGCCAATTTAAGCGGCAAAATCGACCTGCTGCACTTTACCGATGCCGGTGTGGTGCAGGTGCGCGACTTCAAGACCGGCAAGCCGGCGATGGACTGGAAGGGCAAGGACGAACACGAGAAGATCAAGCTCCACAAATATCGCCAGCAACTGCTGTTCTATAAGTTATTGGTCGAAGGCTCTGCCAGTTTCCATCAGAAACAGACGGTCAGCGGCGGCGCTTTGGAGTTCATAGAGCCGGACGAACGGGGCAGACTAGTGCCGAACCTGGAATTATCATTCGACTCCGAAGAACTGGAACGGTTCGTGAAGCTCATCGGCGCCGTCTGGGCGCACATCACCCATCTGGATTTTCCGGACATCAGCGGCTATGACGGTACGCTGAAGGGCATCACACAGTTTGAAGAAGACCTGCTAAGCGGCAAAGCCTGAGAACGTCGCCTAGCGCGCCTCTGGAGCGGCGGATTTCAGGCCGTATCTTTCCTCCACTACGCCGGACTCGTTCGCGGCCAGCAGTGCCGCGCCTACAGCCGCGGACGCTATGGCATAGGGCAGTATTGCTCGTTCGCGCATCTGGGCTTCTTTGATGAATTTAGGGTCATTGTTGACGCCGACGCAGTATTCAGAATCTACGCCGTGCTTTATCACATCAAGGCGTTCGTAGACAGTATTGAGCGTGCTGACAACCAGCATACCGCTGGTCATGTCGGTAATATCCCGATACCGGTTGAAGCCCAGGCCTATGCCGTTCAGCACACCGCGGCTAGCCCTGGTACCGACTCCGCCCTCGCGGACCACCAGGCCCATCGATTCGGCTCGGGCCCTGGCCAGGGATGACAACGGCGTGGCTGGTGTTGCGAGAGCATAGTTGGCTGCAGCTACCTTGTTGTCCCGCCTCATGGCTATCAACGACAGTACTGCCTGGGCCACGATTTGCTGTCTGAGGTCGGCCCGCAAGTCTTTGAGCATGCCTTTGCCCATAAGGCCTTTGAACTCCGCTAATTTACCGTCCAGAAAATCGAGCACGCTTCCGCCGGTGAACACCGCTGTGCCCAATACGGGATGGTCAGGATTAAGCCCCACCAATACAGCGCCTGATTCGGCGAGCAATTCGCCGGCGAGGGTAATGTCATCGGGCGAGACACCAGGCGCATGCTCATCTATCAGTCCGGCCAAAATGGCTGCAGGGCCTCCTGCGACACGCCTGCCCGCGCTGTTCCGCGCGGAAGCCGGGCCGTCACCTTCCGGTTTATCCCGCTTTATCGTGTCAAAAATGGTTTCGGACAGCCCGGTAAGCGAGGCTCCTATCGCCAGGGTGTCGCCCTCCCTCATAAGGTCTTCGTGCATAGCAAGCGGGGACTGCGAGGCAGTCAGCCTGGACATGTTGAACAGGGTTTTGGCCCGGTTGACTTGCAAGGACTTTTGGTTCTTTCCCAGCAGCATGCGCACGAACCTGACGCCTTTCATAGTACGTTCACGTGCAACCTGCACATCGTAAAATGTCTGCGACATCTCGCCATTTTCGACGAGTTGTTCCATTTGCGGAAACACGAATGCCCTGTCGGCGTCCTGGTCATCCTTGACATTCGCGAGTATCGAGTGCAGGTCTTTGGTAAGGAAACCGTCAAAGAAGTCCGTAATGGCCTTAACTGCCGCATTAGCGCCCTGTTTCACTGTGCGCTCTTCGGGCGGAATATCCCTCAGCTTCTCAGCCTGGCCCGGTCCGGACCTGCGGCGCCAATCAGTCATAGCATCGGCAGAAACCCTTTTGGCTCCCGCGACGGCATAGGATAAGGCCTGGCGGGCAATGCCGGGCTCTTCGATAGGCGGCGGTGGGGCAGTCTCTAACATAATCTAAGCCACCCGTTGATTCGAAGTTGATAATAACATCTTAACGTCACATTTTCAAACAGAACGTTTCCGGTATGAAAACTGCCCGGACGGGCCGGGCAGTTTAAGAGGTTCAGACCTTAAGAGTCTGTTTATTTCTTGGCGCGGGTCTTTTTGCGGGTGGCAGGCTTCTTGGCAGCAGCTGGAACAGCGGCGGTCGCGCTGGAGCGCGAAGAGCCTCCGGTGAACAGGTAGGCGTACAGGTTCACACCGACTACGGCGCCGACTACCGGGCCGAGCACGTAAGTGCCCCATACCCAGGATTTGATGCCGAGGGCGACAGCCGGGTTCAACAAGCCGATGGCGGCCGAAGAAGCGGCGATTATGCCGACAGCGTAGGCCATACCGTATACGGAAGCCTTGGCCGAAGCGTTAAAGCGCTGGTAAGCAGCGGCGGCGAAGACGAAGGCGAATATGCCCGTACCTACGGCCTCGGCGGCCATGATGCGCCACGTAAAGTGTCCTCCGACGGAAGACAGCGTGTTGTTAACGAAGTATGCGTACAGATGGTACGCGGCGAAACCTGCGAGCAACTGTACCAGGATGTACAGGATGCCGGTAACGGTCTCGATCTTGCGAGCCGTCCACATGGCCAGGGTCAGCGCCGGGTTGAAATAGCCCCCGGAAGTGCCTGCCACGGCAAAGCTCATTACAGCCACGGTCAGACCCGCAGCCAGTGCCACGAAGAAGGGCACGCCAATAGTTGAGCGCTGCACGCTTAGAATCATAAGCGTCAACACTCCGGTCCCTAGAAATTCAGCCACTAGGGTAGCCAGTTCTCGTTTTCCAAATGTCATTTGGAACCTCCTCTTAATTTATGACGTAATCTTACCTTGCCTTCGCCAGTTTGTAAATAGCCGCGCCTATCTTTTATCCACAGCATATAATATTAGAATTGCAAGCACTTGACAGAGTATGGGCTACGTCTATAATAAATGTGAGTTTTATCACATAAACGTAAACGGACCACTGCAAGGCCTATGCGACAGCCACAACCGCCAGCGGAAGCTGTACCTGATATTAAAGAAGAAGTAGTTGCAAGCCGAGAGCCCTTTTTTGACGACGGCATTTCCTTAGACACACATTACGTACTTTGCGGCGACAAACGAGGAGCCATCGGAATTGACGATTACGTACATCTGTTCGGCGGCGGCCTCAACACGCCCTACAACCTATTAGTACTGCAGGAGGTCTCCCAGCCAGGCAGCGTAACTAAAGCTTTTGATGCATACGCCGGATCTATAATTCCGATAATGCAAGGGGTCGGTATCAACGTTGGCGTCCACAGCGACCGCGATACCGAACAGAGCGAAATTTTGGCGAACGAGAGGACAGGCGGACCTGTCGGTTGCGTCTACGCCAGAGAGCGTCCGCTTATCAGCCGTTTAATAGCAGACAGGGCCGATGAGATCGTAGGCATGGCAGTCACTCTTCGTCCGGAGCTTTTCCAGCATCCTACGGCACAAGGTTTCGCGTACGCCGCCGCTGGCGCACACGGCCGGCTAGCCGATAGGGAGGGCGTCGTATCGGACGGACGAAGCGCAGTACTCAGTGCAGCCTCTAACGGCGCAAAGACCGCGGTTGTTCATGGCGAGTCGGAAGCAAAGGCCATTGGCATAATCAACCTGGGGATGGGCTCGATAAAAAGCGGAGCGGCTATGGACGCCGGTCTGCCAGCCTATGTCCAGGATTCACGGGCCGCCGCAGAGATTTTCGATAGAGTATATGACCTCTATCCTCAGGGTAGTGATCGGGCGCAAATCGCAGAGCTGATAGACACTGTCGGCACCTTTCTCGCTCTGGGCATACCAGAGGAAGATATAGCCGTTCGCCGTTAGCGTTTCTGGTGGCGGCGCTTCAGGCCGGCTACCTGTAGGCGGACCGTCTGGCGGTCCACCAGGGTCTGGGCGTGTTCCAGGCTGACTTGGTCCTTGGCCTCGGATTGCATCTTCTCGGCTCGTTCCAGGGCCTTCTGGACCTCGGCCGCGTTCAGTTCGTCGGCATGGTCGGCTTCGTCCACCAGGACGCGCAGGTTATTATCGGAAACTTCGATGACGCCACCGTTGGTGGCGAAATACTCGCGTGCCGAATCAGGGTCGCGGGGCTGGCGGCGGATCATGATGGCGCCGGTGGTGGCCACGCTGACCAGTGGCATGTGATCTTGCAGGACGCCGATTTCGCCGTCCAGCGTAGGCAGGACGACCTCGTAGACATCGTCATCAAACTTCTTGCCGCTTAAACTGACTAGCTGGAAGTGGAACACCTACTTGGCTCCGGCCTTGGCCTTGGTTTCTTTGGACGATTTGCCGGACTTTTCAGACGGTTTTTCGGGCTTGTCGGAAGACTTGTCAGATGATTTGTCAGATGATTTGCCGGCCTTGACGTCCTTGATGGCGCCCTTCAGGTAGAAGGCGCTTTCGGGCTTGTCGTCGTGCTTGCCGTCGAGTATCTCGCGGAAGCCCTGGATGGTATCGGCCAGCTTGACGTACTGCCCGGGGTTGTTCGTAAACTGCTCGGCCACGTAGAACGGCTGGCTCATGAATCGCTGGATGCGCCGTGCGCGGCCGACCAGCTGTTTGTCTTCCTCGGAAAGTTCTTCCATGCCCAGGATGGCGATGATATCCTGCAGGTCCTTGTAGCGCTGCAGCACGCGCTGGACCTCGCGGGCCACGTTGTAGTGCTCCTCGCCAACGATTTCCGGGTCTAGAATGTTAGAGTTGGAATCCAGTGGGTCGATGGCCGGATAGATGCCAATCTCTGTAAGGGCGCGGCTGAGCGTAATGGTGCTGTCCAGGTGAGCGAAAGTTGTGGCCGGTGCCGGGTCGGTCAAGTCGTCGGCGGGCACGTAAACGGCCTGGACGGACGTGACGGAGCCTTCCTTGGTAGAGGTAATGCGCTCTTGCAGCTGACCCATCTCTTGAGCCAGGTTGGGCTGATAGCCCACGGCAGAGGGCAGGCGGCCTAATAGGGCGGACACCTCGGCGCCCGCCTGCGTGTAGCGGAAGATGTTGTCGATGAACAGCAGAACGTCCTTGCCCTGGTCGCGGAAACCCTCGGCCACGGTCAGGCCGGACAGGCCCACGCGCAGGCGGGCGCCGGGCGGCTCATTCATCTGCCCGAAGAACAGGGAAGTGTTCTTCAGTACGCCGGATTCCTGCATCTCGTAGTAAAGGTCGTTGCCCTCGCGGGTGCGCTCGCCGACGCCGGCGAACACCGAGTAGCCGCTATGGAACTTGGCGATGTTGCCGATAAGCTCCTGGATCAATACCGTTTTACCTACGCCGGCTCCTCCAAAAAGGCCGACCTTGCCGCCTTTGACTATGGGCGCTATCAGGTCGATGACCTTGATGCCGGTTTCCAGGATTTCCACGCTGGTGGACTGGTCGATAAGCGCGGGGGGTTCGCGGTGGATGGGGGCGCGGGTCTTGAACTTATCCTCTTTGCCGTCGATGGGCTGGCCGGTCACGTTGAACATGCGGCCCAGCGTGGCATCGCCGGTTGGTACGCTAATCGGTCCGCCGGTGTCCTTGACTTCCGTGCCGCGCTGTAGGCCGTCGGTCAAGCTGAGCGAGATGGCCCGCACACTGGATTCGCTTAGGTGCTGGGCAACCTCCAGGGTAATTTCCTGGCCGTCATGCTCCAATTTGAGCGCGTTATAGATGCCCGGCAGGTTGTCGGTGCCGAACTCTACGTCGACCACCACGCCAACTATCTGCGTGATCTTGCCCGTCCGGGCCTTCGTTGTCTTCTTGGGTTTAGCTTTGCTTACTGTTGGCATCAGTTTCCTCCTTGCTTATGTATGGTCGGCCGCACGTCACTCATGTCTCCAAAACCTCTGGGCCTTGAGTAGTCTGCGAGCTTCCACATGGTATGAAGTTCCCAGTAAAGTTCATGTGCTCCTTGCAGCTCCATCGCCAGAAAGCCTGCGTAGTTATCCTTGAATTCTTCCGGTACTTCTCTGCGATAAACTCTGTCCGGCATTTCGCCCCCGGCGTAGGCCTCATTAATTCTTCGCACCGACAGCTCATCCCACTCCAGAACCTCTTCAGTTGTCGGGCCATCGAATACGGGTCCCCTTTCTTGATCGAAATGATATAGCTGTTCCGGGGTTATGGCTTGGTATTCCCTTGATTTCAGAATCTGAACATTAATCATTCATAGCCTCCGCGCCGGAAGTTATTTCGGCCAGCTCCTGGGTGATCGCGGCCTGGCGGGCAGTGTTCAGTTCCAGCGTGTAATCATCAATTAAATCGTTGGCGTTGTCCGTGGCATTTTTCGTGGCCATCATGCGCATGGCATGCTCGCTGGCCAAGCTTTCCAGGATGGCCTGCCAGATCTGTGCCTCGATCAGACGTGTGGTGACCTGTTCGACTACCGTCTCTACGTCCGGTTCAAAGTTGCTTACCGCCAGGTCCGGGCCTTCATCATCGTCCGGCGCCGGGGCAGGCAGCAGCTGGCGGCTACCGGCTACTTGCGTGAGCGTCGACTTGAACTCGGTGTAGAGGATGCTTATTTCGTCTGCCAACTCCTCGCGGTGCTGTTCGATGACGGTGTTCAGCAAAGGGCGGACGTCATTGGCCGAAGGCCGGTCGCCGAAGGGCGGATAGACGGCCTCCAGGTCGATGTCGTGCAAGCGCCGCACAAACTGTGCGCCCTTGCTCCCGATGGTTATCACATGGCTCTTGACTCTTTCTTGGCGGTCACGCTTAAGTGAATCCGTCAGAAGCTTCAGTATGTTGGCGTTATAGGCGCCGGCCAGTCCGGTGTTGCTGGTGACCACTATGTAGAGCCTGTTCTTCACCATACGCTTAGCGAATAACGGTTGGCGTTCGACCTCTACCATGGTGTTTAAGCGCCGGAGTAGGTCGTAGGCCAGGTCGCCGTAGTCGCGGCTGGCAGCGGCATACTCCTGGGCGCGGCGCAGCTTGCTGGCGCTGACCAGCTCCATAGCCTTGGTAATCTGCCGGGTGCCGCGGATGGATTTGATTCGCCGTTTAAGAATTATCGTGCTAGCCACTATGGCCTCCGATATCCGGCACAGGCTCGGGCAAGCCTTCTTCAATCTTATCTAGCGCTTCAGCGTACTCTTCCGGAAGAGCCGCTTCAGGCAGCCACTGACCGCCTGGCAAGTCGAGCGCATCCATTAAATGTTGGTTCAACCATATGGCACGCGTAGCCATATCTATTTTCCAATTACCTTCAAGTGCCATATGTCTTATGGTTGCTAAATCTTCAGGCTTAATAGGAGTGTGGTGTTCTGGTCTTAGGTCATTAGGCGCGTCAGCATTTGCGCCTTCAATTGCCATATAAACCGCAACACGCGATACAAGAAAGTATCTGTCAGCCTGAGGAAATCTTGTTTTCAGGTCAACAATGTCCTGAATTGACATGACACCCCTTGGGGACTCTTTTCTATCACCGGAACGGTCAAAATGGTTCATTAGTCTTTCTTGGCCTCTTTCGGGGCTTCCTTGTAGGTGTCGGCTACGGACTTGGCGACCTTCAGGACGGCGTCGTTCTGGGCGTCGGTAGGCTTGTCGCCGGTGTTAAGGTCTTTGGTCAGCTTGGCGTGTTTGGCTTTAAGCTCGCGGTGCAGGGCCTGTTCAGCAGGCTTGATTTTTTCGATTGGCACGCTGTCGAACGCACCCCGCGTGGCCGCCAGCAGGCTGACGTACATCTCCCAGATAGCGTACGGGCTGTACTGCGGCTGTTTGAGCAGTTCGGTCAGGCGCTGGCCGCGCTCGATGGTCTGGCGCGTCTCAGGATCCAGATCGGTGGAGAACTGGCTGAAGGCCGCCAGCTCGCGGAACTGGGCCAGGCTTAACTTGAGGCCGCCGCCCACGGCCTTGATGGCCTTGGTCTGGGCGGCACCGCCCACGCGCGACACGCTGAATCCGACAGAAATGGCAGGGCGGATGCCCTGGTAGAACAGGTTGGTCTCCAGGAAGATCTGGCCGTCGGTAATGGATATGACGTTGGTGGGAATGTAAGCGGAAATGTCACCGGCCTGGGTCTCGATGATGGGCAGGGCGGTCAGCGAGCCGCCGCCGAGCTTGTCGTTCAATTTGGCCGCGCGCTCCAGCAGACGGGAGTGCAGGTAGAAGACATCGCCCGGATAGGCCTCGCGGCCCGGCGGGCGGCGCAGGAGCAGGGACATCTGGCGGTAGGCCTGGGCGTGCTTGGTCAGGTCATCGTATATGATGAGCGCGTGCTGTTTGTTGTCGCGGAAGTATTCGCCCATGGCACAGCCGGCGTAGGGCGCCAGGTAGAGCAGGGCGGCCGGGTCGGCCGGGCTGGTGGCCACGATGATGGTCTGGTCCATGACGCCCTCGCGCTTCAGGCGCTCCTGCAGGGCGGCGATCTTCGACAGCTTCTGGCCGATGGCCACGTAGACGTTGATCACGCCGGTCTTCTGGCGCGCCTGGTTGACCATGGTATCGACCACCACGGCGGTCTTACCGGTCTGGCGGTCGCCGATGATAAGCTCGCGTTGGCCGCGGCCGATCGGCACGGTGGCGTCAACGGCCATGATTCCGGTCATCAGCGGTTCGTAGACGCTGCGGCGATCCAGCACGCCAGGAGCACGGCGTTCCACACGGGAAGTCTGCTTCGCTTTAATCGGGCCGGCGCCGTCCAAGGGGCGGCCCAGCGGGTCGACCACGCGGCCGACCAACTCCGGGCCTACCGGCACTTCCAGCACCTGGCCGGATAGGCGTACCTTGTCGCCGGCTTTGACGTCCGTGTCTTCGCCGAGCAATACGGAGCCGATTTCGTCCTCGCCCAGGTTGAAGGCGAACGCAGTGACCTTCTTGCCGCCGGCGCCGTCGATCTCGAGCATTTCGCTGTAGCCGGCCTTGCTCAGACCGTAGATCCAGGCGATGCCGTCGCCCACGCGGGTGACGATGCCGACGCTCTCGATTTCCGGGCGGGTCTTCAGCTCGGCAATGGCCGCTCTGATGTCATCTGACAAATCGGTGATTGATAATTCGGGCACTATTATTTCCTTTCCAAACTTCCGGTTGCGGTTAATTGTTTAAACTTATTCAATTTGGCCTCTACGCTCAGGTCCAACTGGCGGTCGGGCAGGTCCAAGCGTACGCCGCCGATTATACCGGGGTCCCGCCTTTCGGTGATAATGATGCGCTTGGCCTTGGGCTCGAGCTTAGCGACCTGGCGCTTTACCTCGGCTCTTAGGGCGGCAGTCAGTGGGTGCGCGCTGCTGGCAATTACTTCCACGATACCGGCCTGGGCCCAATCGGCTTGCACGTCGCGCACGATGGATTCCAGCTCGCCGGTGCGGCCCTCGCTCAGCAGGTAGGCGGCGACGTCGCGGCTAAACCGTTTGGAAATGCCGGATTTAAGCGCCCTATCGGCCACCACGCGGGCTATGCGTGTACGCCGGGCCTTCATGATACGGCCTGCTTCCGTTTGAGCGCCCGCTCAATCAACTCGGCGTCTTTCTTAGCGTCAACCTTTTCTTCGATAATGACCTGGGTAGCATCAGCGACCAGACCGGCCATTTCTTTTTCCAGCTGCTGGCGGGCACGGGCCGTCTCCTGGGTAATGTTCTGTCGCGCTTCGGCTACTATGCCTTCGGCTTTGGCGCGGGCCTTTTCCTCTGCCTCGCGGATGGCCTGGCGGCCGCTGTCCTGGGCGCCGGCGATGATGTCGTCGGCCTCTTGGCGGGCTTCGTGCAGGGCTTTTTCGACCTTGCCAGCCAGCTCGGCCTTTTCCTGCTGCATCTGTTCGCCGAGCTTCACACCGCTCTCTATAGTTTCGCGCCGTTCACGCAGGATTTTCAGGATCGGTCCGAACGCATAGCGGCGCAGCAGCAAGTAGGCAAGTACGAACGTGACCAGCTGGATCACGAATGCCTGGCCGTCAAAGCCCAACGCCCCTAAGCCAGAGGAACTTGCTCCGAAGTTAGTTAAAAGCTGCACCATTTATCCTTAAGATACTCCTTATTTGACGATGAATATGGAAGCGAAAGCCAGAAGGCCGAACAGCTCCACGATAGCTACGAAAATCAGGGCTTGGCCCAGGAACTTCGCGGCCTCCGGGTTGCGGCCGACGGCCTGCAAATAGTTGCCGCCAATCAGGCCTATGCCAATGCCGGGGCCGATGAAGCCGCCGCCGATCATCAGGCCTTTGCCTATAATCGCTGTGTTTACTGCGTCTGCTAGTACCATTATTTCTCCTTGTTAATTACAGTTTCAAACCAAATTCCAAGCCCGCCCACCTAAGCCGCCTCCGAGGTTGCCTTCATTGTTTCAGGAACCCCGACCTCGGTCAAGTCGTCGGCTTCTTCCGGATGGGCCGCGCTGTGGTTAACGGCGATAGCCAGATACATAATGCTTAGGATCACGAAGATATAGGCCTGCAGAGCGGCCACCAGGAACTCCAACAGTGTGAAGGGCAGGGCGCTCACTGGCGCCGCGATATGTCCCAGGTAAGAGAACACGGCGATGACGATTTCGCCGATGGTAATGTTCAGGAACAATCGGAGGCTAAGGCTGATGACGCGTGTCAGGTCGGTGAACATCTCGAGCAGGCCAATCACGAAGAACAGCGGGTTCTTCGGGCTGCCCACGAAGAAATGCCGCAGATACTTGAGCAGGCCGCCGGATTCGCGCACCGATGCCATGTAAACCAGCACCATGGTCATGACACCCATGGCGAAAGTACCGTTCAAGTCGGCGGTGAACGGCCTGAACAGCGGCGCGCCGCCTCCGTTCTGAAAGCCTTCGCCGACTATGGGCAGCAGGCCCAGCCAGTTATTGAACAGTATGAAGAAGAACAGGGTGACGAAGAACGGCATGTACTTGCGCGCCACCTTCTTGTCGTCGAAAGCGCCCTCTACGGTGTTTGCTATGAAATCCACGCCAACCTCTACTATCTGGATGAAGCCGGCCTTGGGCTTGACGGTGATCCTGCGGGCGATCCAGGAAAACAGGAATATCAGCACGATGGAGCAGATCCAGCCATACAGGATGGAGTTGGTGACCACGTAGTGGCCGATCTGGAACACCCCGGCAGGCGCTATATGAACGATCGGACCGGCCTCGGCCGCTACGGCGAACAGACCCGTCATGAACGTGACTCCTTGCCATCGTGCTGCGCGGGCGGCGCGAACATCTGCAGCTGCCGCCATACCACCGCCGCCATACCGCACATTGCTATGAAAAAGCCGGCTATGGTCAGCGCCGGCAGGGTGTTTAGTCTTTTGTCGAGTTCAAAACCGCCGATGATGGGCACGAGCACCACAACGGCCAGCTGCCAACTCATATTCATAGCCGCCGCAAGGAATTCCTTGCGGTCGTCCAGGTAATGTTCATTGCCGGAATCATCTGCTAGGACAGCCGGTTTTGCTGCTTGTTTGTGAGGCGAGGGCGTCTTCGGCGCGGTCGTCTTTGTCATTCCCCTAAAGTATAACAGATGTGATATATCTCACGCAACCATCGAAATTAACAGAGCTTCACTTTACAAAGTATAGTAGTATACTGTATTCTAAGATTATGAGTAAAAATGATAAAGACAAGAAAAGCGATCAGGTCATAGTCTACGGCGCGCCGTGGTGCGGTTTCTGTCACACCGCCATGCACTATTTCGACCAGAAAGGCGTCAAGTACAAGTACCTCGATGTCGACCAGGACCCGAAAGCCGGTCTGGAGGCCGTCAACAAATCAGGCCAACGCGGCATTCCCGTGATTGACCTCGCTGGCGATATAATCGTCGGCTTCGACCGCCCGCGGATCGATATATCCCTAAAGGCCCATAAGTTAGCCTAAGCACGTCTGTAGTACCATAGTTAGTACGATGCTGTCCGAGGATTTTAAGAGTAAAGATTCGGTCGTACTGGTTTACACCGGCGAGGGCAAGGGCAAGACCACGGCCTCGCTGGGCCTGCTGGTGCGCGCCCTGGGCAACCGCTGGCGCGTAGCCTTCATCCAATTTATCAAGTACTGGGGCGTATCCGAGCACATCTTCATCCGCGACATCCAGCCTTTATTCAAGGACCAGCTGCACTTTTACAAGGGCGGCAAGGGCTTCTACCAGGCCGGCGAGCTGAGCGAGGTACACATAAGCGAAGAGCAACACAAGCTGGCAGCCGACGAAACCTATAAGGAAACGTTAAGATGCGTATCAAACGGCGAGTTCGACCTGGTAATCTGCGACGAGATTAACAACGCCGTGCACGACGGCCTGATCACCAAGAAGCAACTGGAAAAGCTCATTGCCGCGCGCGCGCCAAAGACCAGCCTATGCCTGACCGGCCGCAACTTCCCAAAAACTATGATAAAGCACGCCGACATCGTCACCGACATGAACAAGGTCAAACATCACTTTGACGACAAATTCCTGGCTAACAAGGGTATAGATTTTTAACATGCCGAAGCCAGTCCTGTACCTGATGATTGGCTATCCGGGCGCGGGCAAGACCACCGCGGCTAAAATTATCCACGAAGCCACTGGGGCCGTGCACCTGTGGTCCGACATTGAGCGGCACAAGATGTTCGGCCACCCTACGCATTCCGAAGAAGAGAGCGTCAAGCTGTATGACGATCTGAACAAGCGCGCCGAGGCCATGCTGGCCGAGGGTAAGAGCGTGGTCTTCGACACGAACTTCAACTTCCATGCGGACCGTATAAAGCTGAAGAAGGTAGCCGACCGCCAAGGCGCCAAAACCGTGGTACTGTGGGTCACCATGCCGGTGGAAGAGGCTAGGCAACGCTCCGTGGGCGCCGGACTGCGGCGCAACGGCTACCATACGCGCATGACCGAAGAACATTTTAATGAAATAGTATCCAAGCTGGAGCCGCCGGGCGAAAATGAAAAAGTAATTAAAATCGACGGGGCGAAACTTGACCGGCAGACAGTACTGGCGTTACTTAGTCAGTACCATGGTGAAAATCTACCGCATCCATAGCCGGCGCAACTGGCCGGCGGCGTTGCTGCTTCTGGCGGTATCGCTGGCCTGCGCGCACCAGGCCGGGTGGCTCAGCAGAACGGGCAAGGCGCTGGAGCGCAACCAGCCCGGCTTGTACGCGATCGATCATTTCATAGACGGCGACACTGTGGCCGTGGATATGAACGGCCACGTCGAAAGTGTGCGTTTCGTAGGCATCGACACGCCGGAAACGCATAAGCCGAATACGCCGGTGCAGTGCTACGGCCCGGAAGCGTCGGCCTACACCAAGCGCCTGATCGGCCGTCACCGCGTACGCCTGGTTTCAGACCCCCTAAGCACCGACAAAGACCGCTACGACCGCCTGCTGCGCTACGTCTACCTGCCGGATGGCACGCTACTGAACGAAAAGCTGGTCCACGAGGGCTACGCTTTCTACTACCCGTATTTCCCGTTCAGCAAATCTACGGCATTCGAGGCCGACGAGCAGGCGGCCATGGCCGCGCGCAAGGGTCTGTGGAGCGCCTGCCATCCTAAGCCTACTGATAGCGGCGGTTACGTCTCCAACCCGCTCTAGTGCCGCGCGCTTTTTATTTGGTCCGCGAACCAGCGGGCGCTCGTGCGCAGGGTGCGCTTCATGCCGTGCTCCCTATCTACTGCTACCAAGCCGAATTTCGGCCACCAGCCGTAAGCCCATTCGAAGTTATCCAGCAAGCCCCAATGCAAGTAACCAATAAGAGGAGCGCCGTTGTCCATCGCCTGCCGCATGGCGGCTAAGGTTTCTGACAGCCACCACTTGCGCTGTTCATCGGCGCTGTCAGCCAACCCGTTTTCGGTGATCATAATCGGTTTGCGGTAGCGGCGCCAGGTCTTTGCCAGCAGATCTGCCAGGCCTTTGGGCTCCATATACCACCCCAGATCACTGACCGGCCGCGAAGGATTCCTGACTCTGCCCAGCCAATCCCTGTATTCAGTGAAATAAAAATTAACACCCATGAAGTCGCACTGGTTCTTAATGCGGTCCAAAAACCACCAGTTCCACACGTACATGGCGGCTCGGACAACCAAACGGTTCAAGGGATTACGGCTGTTTTTCGGCCTGACTTCACCGAGCTGGTCAGCAACGCTGATTAACAAGTCCGGGTCTTCGGTTTTAAGCTTTTTGTAGGCCGCCTTATGCGCATGCATTAAGTTCCGGTACACTCTCAGGCCCTGCAAAGGGCGCTTCCTCTGCGGCGGCCAATCACCGGTCATGTAGCTGAAGCTGGCGTAAACGTTGGGCTCGTTCAGCGTAAGAACGTATTTGAATTCGCCGGCGAACTCAGCCGCAACCTTACCGGCAAAGCGTTCAAAATACTTTACGTTAGCCTTTTTCTCAAAACCTCCCATCTGGGCAAACCACAGAGGCATCGTCCAGTGCCACAGCGTAGGTATGGGCTCTATGCCGCGCCGCTTTAGAGATTTTATATAGTCTTTGTAGTGTTTGATGGCACTTTCGTCCCATTCGCCTTCATTAGGCTCGAGTCTTGACCACTCTATGCCGAAGCGGTAAGCGTTCATGTTGAGCTTTTCAAGCAGGTCAAAGTCAGCTTCGTAGCGTTCATAATGTTCGACGCCTTTGCCGGCGATATAATTTTCCGGATCTGAAAGAGCGGCGGCAATCCGCTTCTGACGCGGCAGCCAGGCAAGTTTTTTGGGCGAGTCTACGCTGAGCCGCTCGGCGTTGGCCTTTTCCCACTCGCTCCATTGATTGCGAAGGCCGCCTTCAACCTGGTACGCTGAAGCGCTAGCCCCCCACAAGAAACCTTTTGGAAACTTAGCGCCGTTCATACTGGTTCATTATAGACTAGCCGGACAGACTAGCCGGCACGCATAAATTTGCGGATGATTGACGACGGCAGCGCGATAATCAGCATTAAACTCACGAGCACGGATATGAGCAGAGACCGCAGATACATGCGGTGGAGCAGGTAATCGCGCGGCCAGGTCGAAAGATAGGCGATGGTGTACTTGATGCCGGTGCGGCCACGCTGCAGAGACGCTCCAACAGGCAGATCAGGCATAAAACGTATGGCGTAACCCTTCTTGTGCAGCCAGAAGGACAGGTCTATGTCCTCGTCTATGCCGAGGCGCTCCGCGCACAGCGGCCCGACTTCCTGCCAGGCCTTACGCCGCATGGCCATGTTTGCGCCCCATATTATGTATGTGCCCGTCAGTAATCTCTCGAAATGCTGGTAAAGCAGCACCTGGCTCCAGTTGAAGAACCGCGGGAGGGGTACGTCGTAGAACCGCGGCGGGCCGGTAACGGCCGCCACGCCGGGGTCGTCGCTAAAAGCCCGGACCACTTTGGCCACCCAGTCCGGGGGTATGCGCGTGTCGGCGTCAATCCGGGCCAGGATGCCGCCGCGCGCCGCCTTGAAGCCGGCGTCGCGCGCGAACACGGTGCCTTGCCGCGCCTCTTTGATAAGCCGCACGAAATTGTATTTCCGGGCTATCTTCAGCGTGCCATCAGAGCAGTTGTTGTCTACTACTATTACCTCGTCCGGCATCCGGGTCTGGCGCGATATGGCGTCCAGGCAGGCGGGCAGGTAATCCTCCTCGTTGTATACTGGGATAACGATACTTACTTTCATCAAACACCTATTATAGGGTCATATGGCAAGATTTTCGCTGAAGAACTTAATTAAAAGGTACTGGGATAAGAATCTGTGGCATAAGCTGGCGGCCGTATTGGTGGCGCTGGTGCTTTTATTGACCGGCGCCATGTACGGCATCGCCCAGTGGTACATCCACGGCGAGCAAAGCAAGCCGCTGGAGCAAGGCGTCAGCTTCATCCCGGATTACGCCAGCAGTTTAGGGCTGGACCCGCAGCAGACCATGGACGCGCTCACCGGTATAGGCGTCAAACATTTCCGGCTGGTCAGCTACTGGAGCGACATGGAGCCAGCCCCCGGCAGATACGACTTCTCTCAGCTGGACTGGCAATTCCAGAAGGCGGAAAAGGCGCACGCCAAGGTCATCCTTACGTTAGGTTTAAGGCAACCGCGCTGGCCGGAGTGCCACTACCCGGACTGGGTCGATATAAGCAAGCCGCAAAGCCAGTGGCAACCCCAGCTGGAAACTTTCATGAAGAAAGTAATTAACCGCTACAAGGACTCGCCGAGCCTCGAAAAATATCAGCTGGAGAACGAATATTTCCTGAAGGGCTTCGGCTACTGCCCGAACATGGACCGCCAGCGCCTGGTAGACGAATACAACCTGGTAAAACGCGCGGATCCGAACCATCCGGTAGTCATTCCCCGCAGCAATAACGCCATCGGCATGCCGGTAGGCCAGCCCCAGCCGGACGAGTTCAGCGTCTCGGTCTACAAGCGCATCTGGGAGGCCGGAATCACTCACCGCTACTTTGAATATCCCATGCCGGCCTGGTATTACGGGTTCCTGGCAGGCACGCAGAAGATATTCCAGCACAAGGACATGATGATAGGCGAGCTTCAGGCCGAAGCCTGGCCGCCGAACGGCAAATCAATCCAGCAAATCAGTCTGGCCGAACAGAACAAATCGTTGGACGCCGGGAGGCTGAAGAACCGCTTCCAATTCGGCCGAGCCACCGGCATGCGCGAGATCTACCTATGGGGCGCGGAATACTGGTACTACCGCAAGGTCGTACTGCACGACCCCTCGCTCTGGAACGTGGCCCAACAGGAATTCTAAAGGTAATCTAGCACCGCCGCGGCTACGCGGCTGGGGTTGTATTGCTCGTCGTCGTGGACGGAGCCTTCGCCGGCGTATCTCATCCTGCCCGTATCTACCGCGCCAAAGTCGGCAGGAGTAGCCCAGACTATATGTCCGGCTTCTACAGCGTCAGTAAGCATAGGTGCCAGCTTATCTTCGGGGAACATGGCGTCTTCGGCGTAACTGAGCACCGCCAGGGAGGCGACGCTTCGGGAAACGTTTTCGTAATCTACCTCGCGCTGCCACAGGTCTCGGACTTCGCGCACGGTGCGCAAGGGGTTGGCCGCCAGCACTCGCGCGCTGGCCTTGCCGGTAACCCCATCGGGGTCGGGGAACTCCATGGGGCGGTCACCGTCAGTCTCGCTCTTCATGAACCCGACCCACTGCGCACCCATGGCCAGAAGGCGCTGGTTGTATATAGATCCGGCAGGTGACAGCATGGCCACATTGGATCCTTTGAACCATTCCGGCGCCTGGCGGACCATCTCGTCAAACACCAGACTGCCGTAACTGTGGGTTACGACATCCGCGGACCTGGCACCGACCATCTGCTGTACGGCCAGCGTATTAATTGCCTGGGTGTAGGTGGCGTCGCGGCGGCCCTCTTCATTGCTAAGTGTACCCCTACGGCTCTGGCCAAGCAGGATGACTTCGCGTCCGCGCAGAGCCAGCTCGGCCGCGAACGAAGCCTTGTTGATAATGCCTTCGCCGAAGCCGGGTACGTACAGCACGGGCCTACGATCCGCTGCCTCTTCTACCGGACTGACCACCGCGTAAGGCACCTTAGCACCCGGCGCGGCGTCGACGTGGGCAAAGCGGACGTTATACGGATCGGTTATCTGATCGGATATCTCGTGACCGTATTTGTCCGCCAGCTGTTCGGCATATTCTCCCGGAAAAACTCTCATAATATTATATTATACCACACTATTAGTAATATGTAAGTAGCGGTGTGCCGGTTAAAACTCAAGACCGCTGACAATAGGCGTGATTCCGACAGTATCATCCACTTTATTGGCGTCCACGGCATCCAGCCAAATCGTTGAGATATCCGGGAACCACCCTACGATGGCCACCCGTGCGAGAGCATCAGGCCGACCTTTCTTAGACACCTCATATACAGCTTCGTTGGCTATATCTCGCTGCGTGTGAGAAGCTGGCTCGCCGACAGCCTGGCGTAAAAGCTGCAGCGCAATCAGGGCTTCAGGGGTAGCGGCAGGGTCAAGATCAGATGAATTGTACATATCGCCGGCAGTAGCGGCATCTGTTTCCGCCTGGCTTGCAGGGTGGACATCCATGACGGGGAATACCCAATCCCTGGAGCTGGACGATACGAGCTGTCCGGTTGCCTGCATGGCTCTGATGTAATAATTCCGGCCTACGGCGCTAAACTCGCCGGTAGGCTCCTGATAGCGCAGCGCGTAATATTTACGGTCAGATCGACGAACGCGCCTGTTCTTCGGGTCCTCGATTATAGAATTAGGGTTCCTCAGTAAACGGCCGTAGTCCGAAATCGGCCGACCGGTAGGAATAGCGCGTCCCGGTCCATCACGAACCCACTACCTGCAAAGCCTCTAGCCCTTTCGGCGATAGATTTGCGCTCAATAACATCTAAGAGTGGCGCTGGTACAACCCGCCTGCCCGAAAACTCCTTAAGCGTTCCTTCCAGCAAGTGTGCTTGTTCACCGGAAAGTTCGCTTACGTATGGCATTGGCATGTCCTTGTAGCCAAGTCTTACCCAGAACTGCTCCATAACATCCAGCTGATCTCCAAGCGACATATCTTGGTCTGGATCCAGAAAGCGGTTCACCTGGGCTTGGAACGCCTCGTCCCCAACGTTGACGTACTGTATTTCAAGGCCGGCGGCTTCGACCGCCTCACTGCCAATCAAATCAGGGCGACTGCTCAACTCGTCCAACAGGTCTTTATCTGGAACTCGGTGCAAATCTATCTCGCCCATGCGTACCTCGATAATAGGTTTTCTATATGATGCATGGTTCGCTCTTAATTGTCAAACCAGCACTTCTCTGTTTACAATAGGGGTTATGGCTAAGAAGAAGTCCAACCAGCCGAAGAAGATAAGCAACCGCCGCGCGCGCTTTGATTACGAGCTCGGGGATTCTTTGGTGGTGGGTTTGGAACTGACGGGCGCCGAGACTAAAAGCCTCAGGATGGGCCACGGCCACCTGCGCGGCGCCTACGTGACCGTAAAGGACGGCGAACTCTTTCTGATCAACGCCACCATAGCCGGCACCAGCGGCATCCCCATAGACGAATCGGAGCAGACGCGCGCGCGCAAGGTCCTGGCCAAGCGCCGTGAAATCGACGCCTTGATGGCCGCTAAACAGCAGGGCCGCACCATCGTACCCCTGGAAATCCTCATCGGCGGCCGCTACATTAAACTCCGCCTAAGCACGGGCAAGGGCAAGAAGCACTACGACAAGCGCGAATCAATCAAGCGCCGCGAAGACAACCGCCGCGCCCAGGCCCAGATGAAGCAACGCGGCTAAGGTTTGCGCTTACACCGGCCATTCTATATAATCCTATCTGTTGTTCGCGCGCATAATGCGCATATTCCGGGGTAGCTCAGCGGTAGAGCGGGGCGCTGTTAACGCCTAGGTCGCTGGTTCGAATCCAGTCCCCGGAGCCAAGAGTATATATTTGAGTTAAAGTACAACAAGTAACTATGCTGGACTTTATGCTTTCTAGTGAACGTAGAGATTCAGTATAACTTACCGCCGATTGGTGCGTCCTGATCTGGCTCCACAAGCACACAATTGCCTTCTTCGTCTGGCACTCCCAGCGTAAGAACTTCGGATACTGCCGGGCCGATTTGCCGCACAGGGAAATTAACCACTCCGAGTACAAGCTTGCCCACCAGTTCGTCCTTACCATAATTGGTCGGTAATTGAGCGCAGGACTTCTTTTCCCCAATCTCTTCGCCAAAATCTATCCTTAACTTAAACGACGGTTTTCTGGCTTCAGGGAAGTTTTCAACAGTAACGATTCTTCCAACCCTGATATCCAGTTTCTTAAAGTCTTCATAAGTTGCCATAGATGTATATTACCCCTTATATCACGAAAGTCTAATCTTCTGCTTCAGATAAGGAGAGTAATACTGCCCGTATTTTCTTTGGATTGATTCAATCTGCCAGTCATCGGGAGTAATTCTCTTGCGACAAGTTGCTGTTTTGCAACGGCATTCAAACGCCTCAAACGTAGTCTGGCTGAAAGCATAGTCCCAAGCGATTTCTTCACCAGCTTCAATATCACGAATAGCTATGAGAGTGACGGAGTCTAAGAAGCCGGCATTGGGTTCACAGGAATGATTAATAGTGCCCGTCGTGTCAAGATCTGCCTGTGTAGGCGCCATTAGAAACTGATCGCTTATATCGAGATAAACATTTGTTACATCGTAATCAATAGCTTTATTGTACGCATCGGCGTCTGACTTCGGCACTATAATGCCGCCGGTAACACGTATAATCTCGCCCTCTCTTAATTTTTCTTGAGCAAAAGCTCCTTTCGCGCAAATTGGCGACAGTCGCACTTCAAGTTTTGGATTCAACCAGCGGTTTGGCCAGACCCATTGGGAATCATGGTTGTCGCTCATTCGCTACATCTTAACAGGGACGATGCTGTTTTTAAAGCAGGCTTCGAGTTCCAGGCCGGTAGGCTGAGCCAAGGCTAACTGCAGCGCTAAGTTGAGTTAATACCCAGTAAGCGGCCATGTGCCACATATATACGGTGCCGCATGAGCGTACTGTCTGTCATCAACTTGATTCAGCATGAAATCAGCTACATCGCTTCGCGATACATATATATTGGAGGTCCTGCTTATATAGCCCGCCTTGTAGCGCCCGGTGCCGCGACCCTTCGTTAAAAACGGCACTCTTACAATAGTCCACTCAAGGCCGCTTCCTTTGAGAATTTTTGTCTGCCGTCTAGCATCCTTAACAATAGGGGGCATTACCAATTCTGTTATCCTCACTCCTAATCGAAATAACGGGCTGGGGTGATCGCGTGGATCTGATAAGCCGCAATCAGTGAGTATGGCTATGCGCTTTACCTGCTGCTTTTTCATGGCCTTAACGATAGACTCCATGGCAACCGTCAGAATTTGATCCGAACGCTTCAGTGAACGCGCACCAATCACCGAAAGTACCGCATCAACGTCTTTGACGGCTGAAGTTACTTCTTCAATATTTCGCACATCGCCCTTGACGATCACCAGGTTTTTATGGCGAATCGGCAGCCTGTCCGGGTTGCGCACGAAAGCCCTGACACGAAAACCTTGATCTAAACCCTGCTTAACCAATTGGCGTCCTGTCTGGCCGCTGGCACCAAAGACCACGATATTCTTCATAGACATGTATTAATTATGGCACGCGAAGGTTTCTAGACCGGAATGCTGAGCCAGACCAAGCACCAACAGAGGTAGACCGGGTTCCATGACCGAAGCTAGGTTTTAGTAATTTACGCCTGTTCGTGCAGTTTACGTATACGTTCACGTACCGATTCTTGATATTGCGCAGGGTTTTGCATCTGGTGATAGGCACGAACAGCAATCACCTCAAAACGATCGTCATCCACAAGATACACAATCGCTACCTTATGATTTTCCATCTGAACTTTGCGCACATCCGGATCGTCTTTGAATACGGCATTGGTTCGTGGCAAATTTTCCAAGTTCGCTACGGTTTCCATAGCTTCATTAAAAAACTTCACCGCCGATTCAGCATCCACCAGCTCTTCATAAAATGCCATTAGCTCGGCAATATCGTTCTCGGCATCTTCTGTAAGATTGACGCTATACTTTTGCACCAGCCAGTTCCTGATATTTCTTTAGAATATCTTTCTTGGCCTGGCTGAGCGGTATACGGTTTTTAGGATTTTTAGCAAGTTTAATGCGTCGTTCCAGCTCAAGCAGGAACTCTGGGCTATTTTCATCTGCGTTAATAACTTTGCTATTACTCATAGTTTTTATTCTATCACATTTCATGCATAAAATATACGCAAATATTTGACATATAACAGCGGTAGGCTAGAGTCGAGCGAGCCTAAAATCTAGGCGGTGAAAGTGCCTGGTTCCAGACCGGCACGCAAAGCCAAGATTTGTAAAATACTATTTTTGTGGTATTTTATTTTTATGGCAGAGCCGTATCCTAAAACTGATATACACCTTGTCCGCGATTTTAGCGCCGCGCTTGAAGTGGCACAAGAGCTGGAGGCAGAAGCAGTCGGCCTGGACATGGAGGGCGTGCTGGGGAACTATGTTGGCAACGTACCACACAGTGGTAGTTTTGAAGCCTTCATGCTCGGGCAGGGTGAAGCAAACATGTCGCTTGCGCGCGGCGTAATACTTGATCGGCCGGATATTGATTTCGGCATCGTGACGAATAATACTAATAAGCTGGGTACTGCTATTGATGCGGAAAGCCTCGTGACACGGGTTGCTGGTATTTTGGAAATCCCTTACGTGCACAAAGGCATGCAAATCGGAGACGCCGCGCTACGGGGAAAACCCAGTGGCGAGCTTTCCCGGCATTTCTGCGAGTTAGTAGATGTTTATCCGGAGTACGCCGTGCTTATAGACGACCAAGGCGTAAAAAATACCGGCGATGCCGTTAAGGCTGGCTTGCAAGCGATTATCGTGCCGTATCCCATCGGGCTTCCGCGCGAAGGCCATAGCAGGGTCGAGGAGCATCCGTGGGTCCGGCGTGGACGCAGACTTGAACCCCGAATTTACGATAGCCTTGAAAGGCGGGGATGGATCGCAAATGTTGCGTATCGCCGTATTGCAGGCATTGATACCGACTTAATTGGCGAGTTACATGACCACAGAAGCGAGTAGCACCTGCTTACATCTTGATTTTCTCGGTACGTTCAATTTATACGCCTTGCCAGGCTCCAGACCAGCGCGCCGAGCCAAGTGGAACAATTACATCTCGCTTTGCATAGACATTCAATCCGCACTTACTTATATCGCGGGTATATCTGGGTAGGCGTATAATCAAAGTGTCAAATAAGCATAAGGGGGCAGGCATGGCATTAGCGGAATCAGAAGAGAAAACAAAAGAAACAGAAGTATCCCAAGAGGGCGACACGCAAATTGTCCGAGAGAAAACATCAGCTAAGTCGAGCGAGGAAAATAGGCTCACCGTTATTAACGGTATCTGGTTGGTATTAGGCGTCGTGGAAGTACTCCTTGTATTTCGATTTGTCCTAAAACTGCTTGGCGCCAATCCTAACAGCGGTTTCGTAAACTTTGTTTATTCTGTTAGCGGACCGTTAAACGCTCCTTTTCGTGGAATATTCACCACGCCAACCACGCAAGGCAACATTACAACCTCGGTATTTGAAACCTCAACTATCGTTGCGATAATCGTTTACGCGGTAATCGCTTGGGGAATCGTCAAGCTGGCAACTCTCAACAAAAAATAGCCGCGCAGACCAATTAGAGGAGCCAGATTTTCTTTATGAGTAATTTTGGCGTACTCCTCATCGACTGAAGAGCTTACCAAGCCGGAACAATCGAATGCTGATTGCTTTACCTTTAATCTGTGCTCGATCAGGCTTTAAGCCGTTGTCCCTGATGCTGAGGTAATCCTTCCAAGCCTTGATTCGCCAGTATAGGATTATATGCATTATTACCGGTAAATAGATGCGGCTAGTTCTGTCTTTGATAAGCCTTGTGACCTTTTCGGTTTCCGTAAAAGTACGCAGTATGTCATCGCCGCAATCTACGAGAAGCTTATCGACTTTAATGATGTCTTTTAATAGATTGTCGGTATCGTCATTGTCGAGCATTTTTAACATTACTAGCGACAGATCATGGTTGATGTGTGCGTTTGCCCCCATGAGTAAATATATAAAGTTGGGCAGATGTTTGCGGGGTTTTTTGGCAAACATATTGGCCCACGCGATAGGCATATTATCGTTGCCCTCAAGGGCGTCATTTATTATTTGGAGGTAGTAATGAGAAAAGTTTACAGTGAACTTCTCTATAAATTTCGGATTTTCAAAATAACCCTTGCTGAACGCCTCCTCAATCGCAGTTGTTACCACTATGTAAGCACTGTTAAAGGTAGCTAATCTGTAAAGGTCGCTGTCTGGCAGTTGTCTTTTTAGATTGTGCAACGTGTAAAGTAATTCTTTAAAGTTATTAACTCTTGCTATATCAAGACTATCCACCTTAGTTGCAGACATTAGAGCAGTATATCACCTACTTTCCACACCAATGATATTCCCTCAAACAAGGTGCAAGGTCAGTAACCTTGATGTATTAGGTCTGTGATGCTAATCATTGCTAATTGTTAGTATTGGGTCCATGCTGGACAGGTACGAGTAAAAAAGTAAACAACTAATAAAGGAAAAATTATGAAAATGAATCCTGTAGATTACCTGGCATGGGTATTAATCGTCGTGGGCGGGCTTAACTGGGGCTTGGTCGGCGCTTTTAAATATAACCTGGTAGACAAGATATTCGGTGTCGATTCAACGCTATCCAGAGTCGTGTATGTACTGGTCGGGCTAGCGGCCGTTTACTCCGTGATAGCTGTGGTAGCCAAACTTGGCCAGGGCGGCCGCGCTGCTCCTAGTGCATAGTAAGGCACACACCGTGGCCATAATGGGGGCCAGCGGTTTTGTCGGTCAGAATCTACTGCGGCATTTGCTGGAAACTACCGACTACACCGTGCGTGCTCTGTGCCGACACCCCCGGGAAATTGAGTTCGACCAGCGCTACGGCGGCCGGGTTGAGCTAATTCCGGCCGACGTTTTTGACTATAAAGCGCTTGCCGAAGGCCTGCGCGGCGCGGATGCCGCTGTCTACCTCATACATATGATGGCCAGCAAAGGCGACTACTATGAGCTGGAAGCGAAAGCCGCCGAGACCTTCGGCAAAGCCGCGAAGGCAACCGGCCTGCCCAGAACCGTCTACATGAGCGGGCTGGGCAATGACGCCGATAAGCTATCCAAGCATCTAAGAAGCCGTCATCATACCGGCGATATTCTGCGTAAATATGTGCCGCTAGTCATTGAATTCCGAGCTTCTATGATCGTTGGCGACGGCAGTATCGCTTACGACATCATGAAGAGTTTGGTACGCAACCTACCGGTGCAGACCATGCCCGCCTGGGCGATAACCAAAACCCAGCCTATAGCGCTCCAAGACGCCCTTCAGTATCTGGCGGCGGGGCTAACCATACCCCTGCAGAAGCACGCAATAGTCGAAATCGGCGGTCCCGAACAAATGTCATACAAAGACCTTGTGGCCCGGTATGCCGCATTTAAGGGGAAGAAGCCGATCCTGATTCTGGTGCCGGTCGTGCCGTTATGGCTGGGCGCCTGGTGGCTGAACCTGTTCACCCCGCGCGACCACGCCAAAGTCGGCAGGGCAATGGCCGAAAGCCTGATGAACCCCATGATAGTCACCAGTAATAGAGCAAAGGAACTATTCCCGCATATCAAGCCCGAGCCGATAGAAAAGGCTTTTAGCCAGTGAGGGATTGCGCGATTACAAATTGTAGTCACGGTCGAAACTTAGACCACTTTCGCAAGGTTCAAGACCGGCGCACCTGGGTTTTAAATCAGTAGTAAAAACCGGGCAAAAGATCTGTAGCACATGTCAACCCTCTGAAACCACGGGTGTTATAACTCGGCTTTGAAAGAAAAATACTGAATTGCACGTAGCAGGGGGCTTTGTCATAATCAACTAGTGAGCCATGGGTGGATAGATTAGCCGTCCATTGGCTAGGATTGTAGGCGCGCATCTTTCGAAAATCGTTCACCCCCAAACCAAAGCCCTTGTTCCGCATGAAAGCATCGAAGTTCGTAAGTACACGCGCCGCGTTATCGGATGTCCCGAGAGTCTTCGGCTCAGAATCGCTATCTATATTAGCCGATGCGACGCAGGAGTATTTATAGAGCGAGGGGTCTCCTTCGCCGCAGACACTCTTGGCGGGTTTAGCCAGGGTCTTTTAGTAAAATTTTGAGTTGCCGATTTAGTACGGGCAAACCTTCGTTATGGATTTTGACTGTATGGCCAGCGAGTCCTGAACCAGCGCATGCGTCTGCCAGTATGTCTTACTCTCCGCAGTTTCATGTTCATCTCCCGGAAAAGCCGGATGGTTGGCGCCTATCCAAGTATCGCGCACCTCGTAGCAGCCCTTAGTATCCCGCTCTACGATTACGGTCAGCGTAGTGCTGGCTTGAGGGTAGCGGTTTTTGGCAAAACGTGAAAATACCTCGGACTTTAGAGCTTGGGCGTAGTAAATCGTATCTTTATCGCTAGTTGGCACAATGTCGGTCGTACCAATAGCCCGGCCCATGTCCTGTTCAAAGATGATTCGCCGGTTCCTCAACACTTTCGTGGATAACAGCTCTTTGATAAGGTCGAGGATATAGGGGCGCCGGCTCAAGTAATGTCCGGCAGGCGACGAGATAAGATTGACGTAAATATCGTATTTCTCATTAGTTTCGTCCAGCAAAAATTTGTACATACCTCTTATAAGTATACAGTGTTCTGGTTACGCATCAGCCTTGCGGTTATTGACCGATGGCATAAAAGGGGCAGACAGGCCTTATTTTACCGCTTCCGGCTCAAGCAGCACCCCGTTCTTAGACACGTCGGGCACGGTGCACAAGTTGCGGTTCCAGCAGCATGGTCTGCGCTTTCCGCCCTCAAGCTTAGAGCAGCCCACTTTTATCCGCCTGCTGCGCGTTTCCGATTTGCTGGTCGAACGTATCCAGCGGATCCATTCCCAGCGCGCCATCGGCGTGACATCTTTCCATAGTTCGCGTGCCTTCGGATGGGCCGCCAGAGCTTTTTGCAGATCCGCCGGCACCTCGGGCTCCGGCCATTCTTTGACAGGCTCAATAGCTAGCGTCACCGTGTCGCCTACTTCCGCGCCAGCGGCTTTGCGCAAGGCTTTGTCGACTTCCAGCCAATGACTCCCGTTGCCATCCGGCTCAAGCGGAGCCTTAAAGTGGTGGTCGTTGATGATACCCTCGACCATCGCCTGGCCCCTTGCCGGAAGCTTCGCGCTCGCGCTCTTAGGCAGCCTGAGCAGAGTCCACGAACCAATCTTAACCAACGGAGCTTTAAAATGAATTGTCGCCATATATTAATCATACAAGAGCGGCGAAGTGGGGGGAACCCGGCCCGGTACGTTCATGGTTCCGAAGTGCGTTCGCTATATGGTGTCAACAGTATATAAACGATAATCTTGTTTTGCGCCTCTTGAATTATTAAATAAATATTACATTGGACTATTTTTCTTCTAGTAATCTTAAAATTAAAGCCTACAATACACCTCAGCGGGACTTAATTAAATATTAATAAGCTGGGGCGGCAAATGCACAGACGACTTTTGGCTATAGTAACTGCTCTGACAATCAGCGTATTCATTTTGAGCGCGCAAGCCCTAGCGCAAAGTTCGGTCAAAATAGGTATTGCCGCGGGCTACGCCAAGGGCAACAACGCCTTTGATGTGGTAGTCAAGGATAAGCCCGGCACAAAGCTTGTTATGTACGTTAACGACAAGAGCCCCAGTAAGGCCACGGCCAATAAAAAAGACTGGGCGACGTTTCACAGGGTCAAACTAGTCGGCTCGGGCAAGATTTCTTTTGCAAAGGTAGTAAAGGGCAGTAATCACAAATCATACAAAAAGCCGATTAACTACACGCGCCAATACACGGTATCGAACGGCAAGGTCAGGTTTTCTTCTGCCCACGCCCATACTTCAACGACAGCTACACCGGCGCCAGCACCTACGCCTACACCGGCTCCCGCGCCAGCACCCACCTGCACCAATGGGACATACATAAATTCCGCAGGCAATACGGTGTGCAGCCCTGCGTCAAGCCCCAGCGTGCCGCAGGGAGCCACAGCGCAGTGCGTTGATGGAATCTACAGCTTCAGTCAATCGCGCAGGGGCACGTGCTCACACCATGGCGGCGTGGCGCGGTGGCTATAAAACAAACGGTATCAGAGCCTTCGTGTGCTTCTTGTAATCAGCCTATCTGGGTTTTTCTTATCGGCGAACTTAGTAATAGATAGGCCCCGAACACGATCATCCAAACGGTCAACGGATAACTGACGATGCGTTCCATGCCGCCGATGCCAAGACTTTCATAATTCTGTGTCATAAATAATATCAATGCTGTTAGGCCGACTACCCCGGAAAGCATGGTGTAGGCCCGTAATATTGCAGGTAGCCGCCTAAGGCCCAGGCCAAGCAAAATCATTCCCGAATTACCCACCAGAAAAGCAAGTGTCGCACCCGCTATATGCGGAACCGCTACTGTGTTTTCCGGAAACAGACCGATCAGAATCGATCCGACCCCGGCAAGCGCTACACAAGCAAAGCCAAGTTTTACTATCAGATTGCCCATGACTTGCTTTTGCAACAAGGCTGCGCCGCCAATGATTGTGATTCCCAGAACGACGAATGACACGTCCATGACAGCGTACAAAGGCGAGCAGACCAGTCGGTGCCCATAAGAACCACAGTACGTATTGCCAAGATCGCTGATCGTATTATGTCGCCAACTATACGGGCCATACTTGGAAAAGAAAACAGCCACTAGAAACTGCGTTATGTAATATTGGACGCTCAACACCCATAAGATCGCGCCGATATTAAGGCGTCGGATAGATTCCTGGGTCATGTTCTAAGCCTATCATGCCAAATATGTACCGGGTTATTACCTGGACGTGCTATAATAAATATGTACTAGAAATATAGCTGCTATATAATATTTTTATTCTAGAAATATAGCTGCTATATAATATTTTTATTTAAGAATTGTTCTAGCATTAAAGTTTAAACCGTTTTAGGATGCAGCTAACTGACTAATCGTAAGGTTGCCAGATTCCCTTCAACAAGCAAGGAGTAATATTAATGGCAACTAAGCTATACGTCGGCGGTCTGAGTTATTCCGTCAATGACGACCAGCTGCGCGAAATGTTCGAAGCAGCGGGGAAGGTAGAATCCGCGCAGGTAATCGTGGGTCGCTTCTCGAGCCAGTCCAAAGGTTTCGGTTTCGTAGAAATGAGCACCGATGAAGAGGCTCAGGAAGCAATCAAACAGCTGAATGGCAAAGAGGTAGGCGGCCGTCCGCTAACGGTGAACGCCGCTCGCCCGCGTGAAGAGCGGCCGCGCAACTCACAAGGCGGTCCTTCAAATAAGTTTAATAATCGCGGACCGCGATATTAAATAATGCGTATCATCAGCCGGCAGGAGTACTTAAAGACTCCTGCCGGAGTCGACGCGAAACTGGAACTCCAGCACATGGTTAACAGCCCGGCTTATGATACCAGCGGATCACGCGACCCTCAGATTGGCAAAGAATTAACATTCGTGGAACGGCACCTTAAATACCTGATAAGACATCCTTACGTATCAGCTGCGGCCTACATCTCGAACCTACGAGTGATGACCAAGTCAGGCCGTTGACGCTGTCCTGAGCGCCCGTAACCATATACGAGGCCGTTTAGGCTTACAGTTATGTAAATGCCTGCTCTCTGGTGGCATATTTCATAAGGCGGGTTGGCGTTTGGGTGTATAATGCGGCTGTAATCAAGTCTTAAACAGGGGGTAAGAGTAGCATTATGAGCGACAATCCGGTAGTGCATTTTGAGATGCCGTACGAGGACGCGGACCGAGTGGCAAAGTTTTACAAGACGGCGTTCGGTTGGGGTATGAACAATCTGGGCGAGCAGATGGGCGGTTATATAACGGCTGATACTGCCGAAACCGACAGCGACCGCATGGTCAAGACGCCCGGCACCATCAACGGCGGTTTTTATTCGATAGGCGCCTCTGAGTACAAGGAGCCGTCCGTGGTCATCAGCGTCAAAGACATCAACAAAGCCATGGCAGACATTAAAAAGGCCGGCGGCAAACTGCTGGCCGAAGAGCCGACTGAAATCCCCGGCATCGGACTGTGGGTTTCCTTTAAGGACAGCGAGGGCAACCGCGTCAGCATACTCCATCCCAGGAGGAAAGACTAGCCATGGCGCAGAAAATCACGCCCAACCTATGGTTTGACGGCAACGCCAAAGAAGCCGTCGATTATTACGTATCGGTATTCCCGGACAGCAAGGTGTTGCATACGGCGTATTATCCAAAGAGCGCCGAAGAAGGTCTGGCCGATTTCCAGAAAGACCTGGCAGGCAAGCCGCTGGTCATCGAGTTTGAGCTAAGCGGCCAGCGTTTCATGGCAATCAACGCTGGCCCGGAATTCAAGTTCAACGAGGCCGTGTCGTTCGCCGTTTCGTGCAAGGACCAGGAGGAAATTGATTATTACTGGAAGAAACTTTCCAGCGTACCCGCATCCGAGCAATGCGGCTGGTGCAAGGACCGCTTCGGCCTGAGCTGGCAGGTTGTGCCGGCTAACATGGACGAGCTGATGAAGCGCACGGGCGCCTACGCCAACATGATGAAGATGAAGAAGCTCGTCATCGACGAGTTCTAATTTATTTTGGGAGCTACTCCGGATACTCGGCCATTTCCAGCAGTATGTCCTCGGGACCGCGGAAGTAGAACATTCGCTTGCCTCTGTAATTGGGCACACTTTGAACTGGGGAAAGGCATTCGACGGCCTTTTCCTGTACCCTTCGATACCAGTCCTCGATGCCTTTGACTGCAATCAGATGTAATCATGGCATAATGTACGTATGTTAGACCTACGGCAGGAAGAATATCCGTCAATGGGCTGGGCTTCGCACATTCGCTACGCTACCGATACAGGGCCTCGCTTGTTGCAGTGTACGGTCGACATGTCTTACCTCACAGAACTAGACCTATGCGTAGTTGTGTCTACCGGTTCGACTTTGGAAGAACTTGCGGAAACTGATCCAAGAGACGCCTATGCGCACGTGTCTTACTTGTTCCGGAACCTGTTCATTGAACCGTGGGACAGCTATTGGGACATACGTTCGCCGGAAAAAGACGGCGAACAGGCCTATCAAGGCTTGGTACGGTACACAGAAGAGGAAGGGGCGCCGGACCTTGATGTTGAAGAAGTCGACATAGTCTTATCGGTTTGGAAACGTACCAGCCTGTTTAATAGGTTAAGGGGCAAGGGATACCAGATAGAAGACGTTATACGTTTCCGAGCAGGGCCGCAAGACCTGGCAATAGCCTAACCTAATTTCAAGACAAACTGCTATCATTAACACATGCATGAACTAGCGCTGCTTGTAGTGGGCTTCATAGTAGCGTTCATAGGCACGATGTCGGGCGGCGGCGCCGGTTTGCTCGCGCTGGCCACGCTGCTTTACTTCGGCCTGCCTATTAATCAGGCCATCGCCACGAATAAGCTGGGTGATCTGGGGTTTTTCTTTCCGGCGGTCCGTAACTTCGTTAACGCTAAACAAATCAAGAAAAAGGCCTTGCCGCCCATTATCCTAGTTAATCTTCTGGGCGTTACCGTCGGCACCTTGCTCATTGCCCACCTGGACGTCAATGCGTTCAGAAAAATAGTTGCGGTAATCCTGGCGATAATCGCGCTCTCTACCTTGGTGAACAAGAATTACGCTACCACTGAAAGGCAGGCGCGCTGGTACTGGCCGTTCGTATACTTCGGTACTTCCATATCGTCCGGCGCGGTCGGAGCCGGAACAGGCATCGTGGGTACGCTTACCCTCATCTACTTCCGCGGCTTCAACGCTCTGCAGGCGATGGCGCACAGTTTTTACGCCAACACCTTCGGTTCCGCGCTCAGCGTCAGCATCCTGCTGTTCACGGGACTGATCAATTACCGCTATGCCGGTTTCCTGCTGATAGGAAACTTAATCGGCTCTCATTTCGGTTCAAAAATCGCCATCCGGAAAGGCAACGGCTTCGTACGCATCATGATCATGCTGCTTGCCATAGTCGTGCTGATACAATTGATACTTACTTAAACCATGAAAATACTAGGGCAAGGACATAAAGGAATCGTCGTCACGGATACTGTGGGCGCGGCCAGGAAATTCTACCTATCCGAGGCCGAGGCGCTCAAAGAGCAAGCACAGCTGGAATTCGTGGCGAGCATGCAGGAGCAGGGCTTCGACATCGGCTGTACCGTCCCGAAACTGCTGGAGGTCGTCGGCAAGGGTAAGTGGGAAATAGATGGCAAGACATACGTTTACTGCAACCGTCTGGAGCGTATTCCCGGCATCAACGCCATGCAAGCTATGCCGGATTTCGCGGACCATGAAACGGCAATCCTGGGCAAGGACCTGGGCGCCGTCATCTTCACCATGCACGCCGCGTCCAAACCCCACGTAGAACGATGGAAACGCGCCTTTTGGAGCCACGACGACTTACTGAGGCACCTTCTGGAGGAAAAGGCCGCCCAGGTGATACGCGAGGAGCCCAACCGGAGTGTCGTTGAGCGCGTCAAAGAGGCTGCACGCTACTTGGAAGACCGGCGCGAGTCCCTAGCCGCCGAAAACACCTTGAGCCACTGTGATCTTAACCTGCCGAACGTACTGGTAAATACGAGCGGGCATGTCAACGGTCTAGTCGATTGGGGCGGCTTTGGCCTGACCAATCCCTCGCTGTGCCTGTACCAGCTAGCCGCCAGACCCGCCGTATGGCCCCACGTAAAGAGGCAGTACGAGCATATGGGCGGTGCCATACAGGAAGATATCGTATACGCTGGGGCGGTCATCCATCTGGCCTGGGCGCCGATAATCTGCGCTGAACTCGGCCTGCCGCTGGACGACGACTCGACCCGCGAACATTTCGAAGCGATGTATAAGAAATTCAAAAGGCACGCTGCTGAAAGATACCCGTAGAATACCTTGCAAAAAGTACTGTTTTGTGTTATTTTATTTAAATGATAGACGGTTCTGGCGGGCACGAAGACCAGACTTATTTCGGCTCCCTTCCTGAGGGGAGTATTCTTGATGGCACGCTGGATGCCGGCGAACTGCCGAGCGAGGCCGAATCATTCATACCTGACGATTACGACATAGTCAGCGGCCACATCGAAGAGTTCATGTACGGCCTTTACGGCACCGACCGCTACGCCAAGCATAACGACCGCATACTGGCCTACCATGACAGATATTCCGAAAACAAAAACGGCGCCGAAGAAGAGGGGGGCGAAGACGATAACGGTTCGGCCGCCGGGAATATAGACAGGATGGCCATAATCCTGCATGACTTCGTGGAACATACCATCCTTAGGCCCGAAAAGACCGCCGCCAAGCTGGTCGTAGAACCGGAACAGGTTGGGCGGGCCGCAGCCGAGATACGCGATAACGCGCTTACCACTTTCAACCAACTGCTTGACGCCGTGGGTGATCAGGACGGATTGATAAAAGCTTACCTGTTCGCCATTGATACGTCCAAGTGGGAGGCAGAAGCCCGCAAATGGCGGGACGGAGCGAACGAGCGGATAGTCGAGATGGTAGCCGACGGCAACATTAGTGCGAGAAACGCCGGAGTCATGGTCGCCGCGATCAACAAAACGCCCGACCTGGACGGCATAGGAACCGGCGAGCTCGAACAGGTCCTGCGGAACCCTAGTCATTACCTGCGCGATCTGAAGCTTGGGTCGATTAGCGACGGAACGATGAATCACAATATTAAGGGTCTGTACTTCAAAGCGCTGGAAACGCTGGACCTCATCGAGCATCCGCCTGCGGGTAACCCGGCCTCTACCTACCGCGACTGCACCGAAGCTGTCAACTTCTTCGTGCCGGCGCTCATGGCTCTGGGCTACAAACGACTGGCCATCGACCTGAGGGACAGGGCACTGCAGTGGTTCTTCGACGACCCGAACGGTGACGCCCGCAGTCAGCACAGCCTGTCACAGGTATACTTCGAAGACATCAAGACCCGCGCCCTCGGATTGCTCGAGTCGGATTTCGGGGGCATTGAAGTTGACTCTGAAGCGCGCGTAAAGAGCGAGGGCTCGCTACGGGAAAAACTGGCCAGAGACAACTACATCCAAGTGCGCTTCGTTCCTGACGGCGACGGTTTGGCGTTCATAGTACCCGACGATATGTCCGGCTCGGAAATGACCCACTTCGCGGAAGAATACGCCAGGAAGCTGGGCTTGGATCCCCAGATCGGCCCGGGCCACCCAAATGGCAGCGCATTTGAAGACCGGCAGGGCGACAAACAGAAGAAAAGCGGCTACGGAGCGATCAACATGACGTTTTATTACCACCCCTTCCACCAATTTCCGGCCGTGAGTCCTCTGGGGCATAAGGTACCCTTTGAGATCCAGGTACTGACGCGCGAGCAGAACAGACTGAAGATGTACGGCCGCTACAGCGACCTGTTCTACAAAGCCGGTACCGAATACCTGGAAGCAGACCAGCCCTATCTTGACCACCTGGCGGGGCGAGCCCGGGCCGAACGCGAAATAGCGCCAGGCTCCACCGTCCAGTCAATCGCCGAAATGGCCGCGCTATCACCGGAAATTCCTTCGGTATTCAACAAGCTGTTCAGAGCCGTGGAAATAAACGGCGCCATGGCGCTCGTGCCACCGGAACTTGAACAAGCGGTGCGCGGATTGCCGCCCGGCGCCCTGGGCGAAGCCGGCGATCTGACAGTGCTGCCCGCCAACAGGGTCACAGAGCCCCAGTTCCTGGAGGCCATCAGTATGTTCAGCAAGGAGCTTGCGACGGATAAGAACGTGGTGAACGCCCTGGAGCTGGTCAAAAAATCAGAGGCCGGCACACTGAGGAACGACGGAACGACCCAGGTATTGGAAGGTCACATACTGCCGACCACACTGTCTGCTGTGATGCTGGCGATCCAGAGCGGAAAAATATGGGGAGAGGGCGGCCCGGTAAAACACATATCGAACATCACCACCATCTCCCTGCTGCATGATTACATAGAGAAGGCTTTGGAAGACATCGATGACATGGACGTAATGGTAGCCACGTACCAGAGCATGCTGTTCGAGATCAAACATAAGTTCGATTCAACCATAATGGAAGGTGTCGACGCCATGACTGTTCCCTTTGAGATTGAAGACGAGACTGAACGGCGCAATCAGTACTCTGAAAAGATAAAGGCCAACAAATACGCCATTATCATAAAGCCGGAGGACAGGGACCAGAACCACGTAGCGGATATCACAAGGCTAAGTGCCGACTATAGGGCTGGCCCGTCTTCTCCTGACTACGAAAAGGTTAAGCTGCCCCCTGAAGAGCGCAAGAAAATCATGGACTACTTTGCTAAGACCGACCGGCATTTGTCCGAAATCTTCCTGTCAAAACTGCCTGATCCGTACGCGCGCACCCACAAGGCTGTCATGGCGCTTGCCCGTAGCTTCGGATACGAATCCGCGGCCTGAAAGTCCCAGCTGAATCCGGGCGGCTCCGTTCAGAAACACGAATAACAACTTTGGCGCCATCAAGCTTAGGACGTATACTTATACTACGGGTATCAAGCACATAAAGTTTCTCAGGGGGCGACATGGACGAACAGTCTTCGCAACAAACACCGGAAAAGCCGGAGGTTCCGCAAAAGCCAGCTAAAGATCATGCAAAAGGGTACGGCAAACGGCCGATGTGGCAGTGGATACTGCTCTACGTAGTGGTAGCTATCGTAGTCTACGGCCTTATCTACCTGATATTCATCCACAAGAGCGGCAGTAGCGGCGGCGGTTACACCTACTAGTTAAAGGCTCTGTCAAGCAGACGGGGCAGGCGGCGGTTCCGTACCGCTATGATCAATATTAATGCTCGCGGCATCTTCCGGGCCTTCGGTTTCCAGTGAAACATCTTCTTTCTGCCCGGCAGGTTTCAGGATCTGGTCGACGACCTTGTCCAATTGGTCATTCGACAGGTTCGCCTTTACGAGGTAGTCCTCTATACCCTTGTCGCGCAAGCCGGCAGGGGCGTCTACTTCGTTAAGATTGGAGATTATAACTACTTTGATGTCCTTGCCCCAATCACTGGATCGCATGGTTTCCAGGATCTGGTCGCCGGCTATTTTCGGCACCATCAGGTCTAGCAGTACCAGGTCCGGCCGGTCCTTTTGAATGACGTCCAACGCTTGCTGGCCGTCGTAGGCCGCCGAGCATTGGTAACCGAGCAGTTCAAGCCTGGTCTTATATATGTCGACCAGACTGGCGTTGTCGTCGACGATTACTACTTTCTGCGGCGAAGGCGGGGCGGTTTGATCCATTCCGTTATTGATTTTAGATCATGGGCCATGATTTGGCTACTTATGCGATGCCCCAGAACCGGCGTTAAGGGGCGAGACGGCTAGGATGAGATCCCTCTCGGGATCGTACAGAATCGCAGTCTTTGCGTTCGGGTAAATAAGAACTTTGTCGCCGTTGCGGGCGGCGCTGAAGAAAGCCTGGCGGGAGAGTTTCTGGCTGTCGCTGACCGTGGCTACGACGGGCTTCTCACCTGATGGCAGCACCATCAAGTGAGACACCCTGCGCACCAGCGCCTGTGTTTCGGCCTGGCCGGCGCCCGAATCGTTTATTATCCTTTGGTCCTTCCGGTGCTGCAGGTATAGCAGACTGCTGGACGCTATGCCGAGGATAACCATGGCCGCCAATAACAACAATGCCACTTTCCGCGTGCCCTGTTTTGGTCTGCTGGCCTTTGCATTATAAGGCTCAATATTCATCCGCCTATCCTCAACAGCGTCACGTCAATCCGGTTTGAAGAGGGGTTATTGCCGAGCTTGGAATTGGAACTTGAGCAGACCGTATAAAAGACCTGGCTGGTCGTGCCAGGCGAATCAAGAAAAGTGCCGGAAGCATTCTGTATATCGGTGGCATTGGTTAAAAAAGCGCTGAAGCTATCGCCGACCTGGGTACTACTGGAGCAATTGGCCGCCGAGCCCGTGCGCCTGACTATCCGGACCGCCGCGTCAGTATCCTTGTTGCCGCCGCCGGTGAACCGAACATGCACGCTCACCAGAACTGTTTGGCTGGAGCTGGTTGGCGTAATGCTAGGTTTGGTCGAATCGTTAAATAACTCGGTGGTGTCGTTGTCACTCAACGCGGCCGGCGAGTTGTCCGTGAAAGCGGTCGCGCCGTCTTGGCTGCTTGGAAAACTTCCGCACTGCACGGTGCCCGAAGCGTTTGTGGACAGAGTCTGGCAGTTGGTCAGGCCCGATAGGGAAATCGTACCGGAAAATGTCAGCCCGCCGCTGAATATAAGATTGGCCGACGTAGAAGTGCCTCTGGCAGTCACGCTGGCCAGCGTGTCAGTTTCGGCCGTTAGACCGCTGGCATTTATCCACGACGGTATGCTGCCATCTATGGTCAGCACCTGGCCGTTACTGCCAGCACCCAGGCGGGCTGTAACATCATTGACATCGCGGATGATGATGTCCCCCGGCGTGGTCGTGACATCAGCCACAGAAGTGCCGTTTGTGCCATTCGTGCCATCCGCGCCGTCTGCGCCGTTGCTTCCATTGGCTCCGGCAGACCCCGCCGCTCCGTCTGCGCCGTTGCTTCCATTGGCTCCGGCAGACCCCGCCGCGCCGTCTGCGCCGGCCAGCCCAATAGCGCCGGTCAATCCCGGCTGGCCGTCAAGTCCGTTGAGTCCGGATTGGCCGTTCAGGCCCGAAACACCCCGGGGTCCCTGGCTTCCTGAAGGACCGGCCGTCGTTACTGCGACCGGTGCCTGAACTATCTGCTTATATTCCTGGCCATCGGTAGCTTTTACTACCAGCAGAGATACGGCGGCTACAGGCTTGGTCAGGGATGCCGCAAGAGAAATGTTTTGGTTTACGGTGTCGTTCTGAGCAGCCGTAACGCCCAGCAGCCTGAAGCTGTCGGAATCCGCATTGAAGATAGATGCTTTGCCGCCGCCGTTGAAGCGGTAGTAATACCCGAAGAAGTCCGACGTCTGCCTGGGATACAGCTTAAACAGAGCAGTCACCAGCCCCACCGACAACAGCAGGCAGACAACCCCCGTCCCGCCGAGCACCGATATTCTGCGAAGCAAACGTTGCAAAGCAGACACGGAATATGCTACCTCCTGTTGTATCTGTATGCCTACCTGCGCCGCTTCTTCGGATAGTGTAGGGTCCTTGTTGGAAACTATGCGCAGGATATCGGCCGCTTCAAACAGATAGCCGCCAGGTTCTTTTTTCGGCCGCAGAATCTCCTGATCGACCAACTTCATCAGGTTGTCCTCGGATATTCCGAGCCGGTGCGCCGCTTCCGCGGCGGACAAGTAGGAAGACATCAGGCCGACTCCGGCTCCTGTTCCTGAAGCAAATCCTGTATCTTCTCCAGGATGTAGTCCAACTCCACGTCACTTTTCACGAAGTAGTAGGTGGGCAGATCTTTCGTCACCTTTATCACTATCTTGTCGCTGGCTTCCAGGTTGGTCAGCAGGATCACTTTGGCCGTCCTGCCGTAATTGTCCTTGCGCAGGTCATGCAGTACGCTCAGACCGTCCTTCTTGGGCATCCTCACGTCCAGCAATATAAGGTCCGGCTTATTTTTTAGCGCCTGGCGCAGCCCGTCTTCGCCGTCAGACGCATGCAGGATTTCGTAGCTGCGGCCCAATTTGTCTCGAAGCAAACGCACATAGGCCAGTTCGTCCTCTACTATAAGTATCTTTTTCGTTTTCATTTGGCGCCTCCCTTGTATGGAAGCGTTATGGTAAACGTCGTCCCCTTACCATGCCGGCTGCGGACTGCTACGGTGCCGCCCCAGCCCTCCACGTAAGACTTGACCACGTAAAGGCCCAGCCCTGACCCGTCGGGATTATTCAGCGCCGCCTCCTCGGACCGGAAGAATTTCGTGAACAATTTGACGCGGTCTTTGTCGGTAATGCCCATGCCGTTATCCGTTACGCTCATGATAAGATTGTGCCCCGGCTTGTCCACGGCCACCGTCACTTTGCCGCCGTGCGGCGTATATTCCAAAGCGTTGGCCACCAGATTTTGCAAGACTTCGTGCAAGCGCATTTTGTCCAGATATAGGTACGTACGACCGCTTTCCGCCCGTAAGTTCAGCTTTATCCTCTTGGCGGCCGCGGCAGGGGTCATTTCATCGACTATGTCCTTGGCTAGCCGTACCGTGTCCACCCGTCCTGAATCATTCTTGACGCTGTCCTGGTCGATCCTGGATACGGACAGTAGCTCCCGCACTACTTGCAATACGCGTTCGTTACTCGTGTATATCTCGTCCAGGTAGCCTCTGGTTACGTTCGAAAGGGAGTCCAGCCCATCCTGCTGTATGGCTTCAAGGTACCATTTCATCAGTCCCAAGGGAGTGCGCAGCTGGTGCGAGGCTATGGACACGAACTCAGTCTTGGCCTTGTCTACCTCTTGTTCTTTGGAAATGTCCCGGAATATCTCTATGGCACCTGTTATTTTTCCGTCCAGCCGCAAAGGTGTCGCGGTAAGACCGACGGGGAACTTGCCCTTGTCCTTGTGTACAAAATAATTGCCGGTGAAGGCCGGGCCGACCGTAGCCCCACTATGCAGAACGGAGTAAATCGGGCGTTCAGCGGCCGGGATGCGCCGGCCTTCGTTGCCCAGCATAGGAAGTTCGGTTATGCGCGTGCCCTGGAGTTCGGCAGCCTTGCGCCCCAGCATGGCTTCGGCCGCAGGGTTCACCATCATTATCTTGGCCTCGGCATCTATGGCTATCAGGCCGTCGCCGATACTTTCGAGGATGGCCTGGTCGGTAGTTTTTTCAAGGTCGATCTCGTCCTTAGCTGTACGCAGGTCCTCCATGGCCTTCACCAGCGCGGACTCGGCTTGCTTACGCGTACTGATGTCCTGGGAAAATATAAGCGCGCCTTCGGGTACCGGTTCCATCCTAAGCTCAAACCAGCCCTTGCTGCCGTCTGGATATTCAAACTCATTCTCCAGGCGTTGCACCTTGCGCTGCCTCATACAGCGCTTCAGGTACTTGAACATGTCCGTACGCTCAATGCCGGGGTAGACCTCCATCATCGTGCGGCCCAGCAGCTGACGCCTGGCCTTATGGCCCTGCTTGGCGACTGTGCGGTTCACGTACACATAGCGAAAATCAGGCGATATTATCTGACAACCCTCAATGGCATGGTCAAGAGTCTGCTCTAAGCGCTCACGCGTTTCCTGTCTGCTCACACCGGCGTCTTGGTGGTTGACGGCTTCGACGCCCATACCATGACGTACGTCAGTCTTAACATCTGTTTTCATAAGTCTTCTTTCTTTTATTATCGCCCATAAGGCCGATTGTGACAGGGAGGATAGCCGGGTTCAATGATAGTAATCAACTAAGGAACCGGGTGCCGACATGCACATAAGTGACATATATCTGCCAAAGAGGGAGCCGCGCCGTCAACAGAGCGAAGCACCCGGCGACAAAAGCAATTTTCACCGCCAATCATACGCCGTCTTCAGTATTTATTTAACGCTGGTTTAATAATTGAGTTTTATGCTTAGGGCAGACGAAAGCTGGAACAGTCCATGAAGACGGCAGGCACTACCAAACTATCACAGATATTCATCGGGCATAGCCGCGAGGGTCTGTACGAACGCGGCGACACGATAATACGTGCCGGCGACACCCCCTCCGGCGTATACCTAATAACCGGCGGCTGGGTAAAGGTTTACAACTTGTGTGAAAACGGCGAGCCCAACATTATCATTAGCCTGTCCGCCGGCGATATCTTGCCTTTGGAATGGGCCATATCCGGTGCCCTGCGCGACACCAGCTTCACCGCGATGGAAACTACGAAAGTCATGCGCGTCTCCAGGGAATGGTTCATGCAAAACCTCCTGGCCGACCCCAGGATTTCCGAAGCTATCCTGTTGAAGCTTGTCAGTTACTTGTGCCGATTAGGGGACGAGCTGGAGAACCTGCCTTACCGCAGCGCGCGCGAAAGGGTGGCCTTCCGGCTGATTTCGCTTGCCCAGCATTTCGGCAGGACGGATTCCGAACAGGAAGCTCTGGAGCTAAGGGTTCCTAATGAATACATAGCTCGCTCCAGCAACATGACCAGAGAGACGGCCAGCCGCGAAATCAGTTGGCTTGCCAGAAAGAATATCATCCGGCACCAGGGCGGCCAAATAGTCATTAACGACCTGTCCGCTCTTGAGAAAGAAGCTGGTAAAAGCTTCCAGCCACATCTTTGACCTTGCCCTTGTGTATAACTTTTTAATAAAGATTTAATAATTTAGTTATTAACTTATCCTGTATACAGAAAGACTTAACTAATGAAATTACTGTGCATAGAAGATAACGCGGATCTCGTAGAAAGCCTACGGCACTTTTTGGCAGCAGGCTCAAGCATAACGCATGCAGCCAGCGGAAGGGACGGATTGCGTCTGGCCGGTCAAAGACATTACGACACCGTCATACTGGACCTGGGGCTGCCGGACATGCCGGGCCTGGAGGTCTGCCGGGCGCTGCGCGGCAGCGACACCGACGTGCCAATATTGATATTGTCCGGCGTAAAGGATTCAGGCACGAAGGTGTCGCTATTCCAAGCCGGTGCCGATGACTACATAACCAAGCCTTTCACAATCGCTGAATTGCGCGCCCGGATTTTCGCGTTGCTCAAACGTGCGAACCCTGACAAGCACCGGGAAGATCTGTGCATGCTCAAGGTTGGCAGCCTGACACTTGATCCGCTAAGCCGACAGGTCAAACGTTCTGGCAAGCCCATCAGCCTGCGGCGCAAGGAGTTCGACATCTTGGAGTATCTGATGCGCAACAGCGACAAGATCGTCACCAGGTCCATGATCATGGACAACGTCTGGGAATCCGGCAGCTCGTCCTGGGACAGCACTATCAACGTACATATCAAGCGCGTACGCGACAAAGTCGACCGGCCCTACAGGCGCAAGTTCATCAAGACAGCTTATGGCCTGGGTTATACTATCAATGATAGAGCCTAGGCCCGCATCTAATGACAAGGAGAAAGGAGGTGGGCATGAAAGATATAGTAACGAGCATTTTGACAGATGAGAGCGTCCGTGACAGCGCAGCCGTAGAGGAAGCGCTTATGCAGCAGGCCGCAGCTGTGCCTTGGGCTAGCTAGTCTCTATAGGCGAAGAGCCGGGCAACCAGATGTGCTGTCCGGCTCTCTTTAATAAATACTGTTAACCTGATATGAAACATACGCTATATAACCGGCTTATTAAGCCGCCCACGAAGGATTCCGACCAAGCTGAGCGCGAGATCGTCTTAAATTATCTGCTCGTCGGCATATTCGTATTATCAGTAATCGCGTTTATCATCACCTTGTTCGGGCCGGTAATCGCGAATAAACCGGCTTTCTCGAGCAGGTTGTTGGGCAACTTTATAACAATCGCATTCATCGTCGGGCTTTATTCCGTAGCCCGTTACAAAAGACAGTACAGGCCAGTGGCAATTATACTGACCCTGCTTATAGCCTTATTCGGTTGTTTCGTAGCGTTTCAATGGGGCATGTTGGACCCTGATAGCGTGCTACTGCTAAGCCTGTCAGTTGTCATGGCGGGCATTCTCATAGGAGCGCGGTATTCATTGTATGTGACCTGCTGTCTGGCTGTTCTACTGGCCTACCTTCAGCACGGCGAAAGCACCGGCAGACTACACCCCGACCTCACTTGGCTAGGCACTAAGCCGGTTCCGGGCGACGCCGTCAGCTTCGCGGCGATATTATTTATCATAGCCTTCGTATCGTGGCTGTTCAACCGGCAGATGGAGTTGTCGCTGAAACGAGCCAGGCGCTCAGAAAAAGCTCTGCAAAGGCAAAAGGCCTTGCTTGAGGTCAAGGTTCAGAAACGCACCAAGGAACTTGATGCCGCACGATTGGAACAGATGCGGGAGCTATACCGTTTCGCCGAACTGGGGCGCCTGAGCACGGCTTTGTTCCATGACCTGGCCAACCACCTAGCGACGGTCAGCGTAGACATTGAGGGCCTTAAGAGAAAGGACCAATCCGATATCATGCAGCGCATCCATGGCAATGTCCGCCATATTGATAGCGTGGTACGGCGCGTGCGCCAGCAGATCCAGGGCAAGAACAGCGTGGAAGCTTTCAATGTCATGGATGAAATCAACGAGGTCGTGGATATGCTGTCGTTCGACGCTGCCAAAGCCGGCGTAAGCATGATTCTGGAGCCCAGCAAAATCAAGCCATCGCTATTCTACAAAGGCGATCTGACTCGCTTCAGGCAGATTCTGCTGAATGTGATATCCAACGGCATCGAGGCTTACGATGGCAGGAGACGGAGCCGGAAAGACCAGCTGGTGACCATAAGGCTCGAGAGGGTCAAGACAGATCTGATGATACACATAACCGATCACGGGGCTGTCATACCCCACGCCAGCTTGAAAAAGATCTTCGAGCCGTTCTATACCACCAAGCCCAAAGGCGTAGGCATAGGCCTGTTCATCGTCAAGCAAGTAGTAGAGAACGATTTCAAGGGTAGCATAGACGTCCGCAGCGATAAACGCCAGGGTACTACGTTCAGCGTCGTGCTGCCTAAGAGCTACTATGTCAAAAGCCCGCGAAATTGACGCAGCTATCAGGCGGGGCCTGACTTTCCTGGACAAGACACAGGAAGCCGACGGAGGCTTCAAAAGTCATTCAAGTGCCTCGATGCGGCCTTTCAGGCGTACAGGAGATTGGCAGACCACTTTCGTTCCGGCCCTGATGCTCGCTTCGCTAGCCAGTCTTGAAGAGCCTGGAGCTTACGATATGCGCAGGAAGCTCGCCGGGTTCCTGCTGAAACAGAAAGATGATGACTGGAGCTTCAATTATTGGGCCAAGGGCTCGCCCGACAGGAAGGCACAACCGTACCCCAATGACCTGGACGATACGTTCTGCGCCCTGGCCGGCCTATATCTTCATGACCCGGACCTGGTCGACGAGGCGGCGCTAGCGAAGATAGTAAAACTCCTGTTGTCGACCGAGACGGCTGTAGGCGGTCCGTACCGGACCTGGCTGGTGCCAGCGGACAGCACGCCAATATGGCTGGATGTAGACCCTGCGGTCAATAGTAATATCGCGTACTTCCTGTCACTCACTGGCAGCCGTCTGCCGAAGCTGGACCGAATGATGGGGCAGGCCATAGTTTCCGATAAGTATCATTCGCCGTACTATCCCTCGGTGTATGCCTTCATATATTATTTCGCCCGGGTTTATGAAGGGCCGCATAAGAACAAGTTGCTCGCAAAGGCCAGACGTATGCACGGCAAGGCCGCTACCGACCTGGACCGCGCACTATGTATAAGCGCGCGCATACGGCTGGGTGAAGCCAAGGATATGTCGCGCAGCTTGGACAGCCTGCTGTCCGGCCAGCGCAACGACGGAGCCTGGCCAGCCGCGACCTTTTATGCCGATCCGGTGAAAGACGGGAAACTTTACTATAGCGGCGCTCCGGCCTTGACCACAGCCTTCGCATTGGAAGCGCTGGAACTCTACATCCGGATGAGCCGGGCGCCTTCCGCCATTGGAAGCGGTGACAGCGCGCTTAAGACGGGGGTTCTGGCGCTGGCAAAGCGCCGATGCCATAAAATGCCGGAAGACCTGCGAGGCACTGTACTGGGCCTGCTTGATAAATTAGCCGGCAGTGACAGCGGCGCCGAAATCATAGGCTTGCCACAGCGTTTCAACGAATCGCTGCTCAAACCGCTCCGGCCGGCACCTAAAGAGCTCTTGGAAACCTTAGGCCTGGCCAACCTGTACGGCTGGGCGGCTTACACCGTGTACGACGACTTCCTGGACGAGGAAGGCAAACCTGCATTGCTGCCTGCGGCCAACGCCGCGATGCGAAGATCTCTGGACTGCTTCCTGGAGGCATTACCAGAAAACCAGGAATTCGGCGGTCTGGTCCGCCGGGTATTTGACGGCATAGACGGCGCGAACGCCTGGGAACAGACACATTGCCGGTTCAGGGCCGGTGCAGGCAAGCTGGCCGTAGGACCTTTGCCGGACTACGGCGACCTGTCCAAGCTGGCGGAACGTTCTCTTGGCCACGCCCTGCCTCCCATGGCAGTACTGGCCGCTGCAGGAAAGAAAGTCGGCGGCACCCAATGCCGCGAGGTCCTAATCGCCCTGCGTCACTACCTGATAGCACGCCAGCTCAATGACGATGCCCATGATTGGCCGGATGATCTGAGGAACGGCCATATAACACCTGTAGTAGCCATACTTTTGGCAGAGCTTAAGGTAACACAGGGGGCACATAAGGCATCGGATCTGCTAGCAGCTGCCAGGCCGCAGTTCTGGCATCATACGTTGCCGGTAATATGCCGGCTGATGAACCGTCATGTGCGCTTAAGCAGGCAAGCCTTGAAGCATAGCGGCCTGGTAAGACCCGGAGGCGTCATGACTGATCTGCTTGACGGTATTGAGAAGTCCGTGGAAGAAACGCTGGCGCAACAACGCCGGACTAAGGATTTCCTAAAACATTACAAGAACAAGACAACCAGGCCTAAGGTAGTGAAGCAATGAAGCACATATTAGGATATAGCTCATCGCTCAAGTCCGAGCTAAGATCGTATATAAGCAAGAAAAGGCGCGGGGCCGATAAATCGATACCGTGGGGTATGGACTTCCTGGACCGGCTTGAGCTTTACGCGACGTCCGGCAAGCTGCTGCGCGGCAGCGTGCTATGTTTCGCTTATGAGGCGTTCAGCGGCAAGGCGCCGGACAAGGCCGTCGTCCGCGCCGCCATGGCCTTGGAGCTGACGCACAGCGCACTGCTGATACACGACGACATAATGGACGACGATGACAAGCGGCGCGGACGGCCATCCATGCACGCTCAATACCGCAAAGTCGCCGAACGCGAAAAGCTGGCAGAGCCCGCCCGGTTCGGCGTCAACATGGCCTTGTCCGGCGCCGACGCAGCATTATTCATGGCCGTGGAGCTCCTGGGCAGCTCACAGGCCGAATCAGGCGCCAGCGCCAAATATTACTCTTTATTCGCTGACCAGCTACTTAAGACCTGCTCCGGGCAGATGCAAGACGTATATTTCGACGCAAGGCCGGCCACGCCCTCCAAGAAAGCTATATACGATCTCATGAAAACCAAGACCGCCTCTTACACTTTGGCGCTGCCGCTGGCCATGGGCGCGTCGCTGGCCGGCGCGTCGGAGCCAGTCCTAAGGCGCCTGCAGGCCATCGGCGTGGCCGGCGGCACCATTTTCCAAATCCGCGACGATGAACTGGGAGTATTGGGAGACACCGACAAGACCGGCAAACCGGTGGGGTCCGACATAAAAGAAGGCAAGAAGACCTTGCTCTACTATTACCTGGCCAAAAGCTGCGCTCCGGATGAACGTGCCCAACTGAAGACCATATTCGGAAACCTCTCGGCAACCTCCCAGGACATCTCCTATGTACAAGACTTGGTCAAACGCCGCGGCATACCCAAGCTCCTAGGCAGTGAAGTGACCGCGCTACGCAAAAAGGCCTTCGCGGACATCGATAAACTCCCCCTGACCCGACCGTCAAAAAAAGAGTTGGAATCACTGATAAACTTCTGCACTCGCAGACAGCTATAAGGCCTGGCCACCCGGCCTGCCGTAGAACATAAGCGTTATGTGCTAGAATCAGCTTTATGGCGCAGAGAGCTCCGGCTAAGGGCCGGCCCGGTAAAAAACAGGCGGATAAAGCTCGGTTTTTCGGCCGGCATCCCCGCATCAAAAGCATGCTGGCGGGACTGGCGATATTCCTGATAATCATCGGGGTGTTAAATTTGCTGTTCCACACACTCTCGTCTATCAGGCAGTCCCGGTTGCAGCCCTTTTACAACACCACCGGACTGACCACTAAGGGCAGGCTGGGACAGATAGTCAGGCAGGAGCCGCTAGGCCAGAAGATAGACGGCGGCAAAGCCATTCGCGTTCTTTATAGAACCCAGCAGGCAGGCGGCAATTACACGTTTTCATCCGGAATGGTATTCATACCGGATAACTCTAACGCCGGCCTGCCGCGGCCCGTGGTGGCTTGGGCCCACGGTACGCTCGGGCTTGGCGACGCGTGCGCGCCGTCGCGCAAACACGATCCGGCCAGCATCTCCTGGGTCAGCAGCATGCTGAAGAAAGGGTGGGTGGTCACTGCCACCGATTATGCCGGCTTCGGGACGCCTGGTACGCAGGGATATCTGGTCGGCGGCGATGAAGCCCATGATGTATTGAACAGCGTGAGAGCGGCGCGCGACATATCAGAGGCCCATGCTGGCAGCACTTTCGTGGTATGGGGACACTCGCAAGGCGGCAGTTCCGCCTTGTTCACGGCCAACCAGGCTGCGTCTTACGCCCCGGAACTGAAGCTTATAGGCACCGTGGCCTCGGCCCCGGCCGCCGAGCTCGTACCCCTGCTGAACGAGCAGTACGGTACCGTAGCCGACTGGGTCATCGGCCCGCTCATAGCAGTCTCTTGGCCGGCAGCTGACCCCAACCTTAAAGCAAGCAGCATAATGACGGCTACGGGCCGCGACAACTACCAAAGAATCGCCGATCACTGCATAGGGCAATCCACGCTTGGCGGCCTGGCGCGCAGCATCCTTGGGCAGAAATTCTTCTCGAGGAACCCTCTTAGCGTACCAGCCTGGAAGCAGATGGCCATTCAACAGACAGCGCCGATCCTGAAGCCGGATCAACCGCTACTGGTCGTCGAAAGCAAGACGGACAAAGTAGTCCTGCCGGATACCACCGCGCTCTACATCCAGACGTCATGCCAGGCCGGCGTTAATCCGGCTACTCTTTGGCTGGACAAAGTTGCCCATCAGGACATCCCCGCCAAAAGCGCCGGCAGCGTCATAAACTGGATCGACGCCAGGTTCGCAGGGCAAGCCAATAGTTCATCCTGCTCCCAGCCGCTCCCCATTAAACCCACTACAATACCGTCAACGTAATTTGACGGGCACGTTTCCGGTCGCCTTAGCCTTGGTAGCCATTATCGCCGGAGTCTTCTTAAACAGTATAATTCCCGTCATTATGGAGTTCGTGATAATCATGGCGACGGAGTGCAGGACGGTAGCCACATTGTAAGCCTGCAAAGAGAACAGCGTCAGTATATGCCTGATGACGTTGGCGCTGTAGAGCTGTGGAGCTTCGGTACTTGGGTTCTTCCAGGTCTTGCGTATGGTCGGCACGAAAGCTATAAGATCTATTGATACTGCTATGATCACCGACAGGGTCGGGTCATCGAAGATTGCCCAAGGTATTAGGCCCAGCAAGGCCGCTGCCAGGAAGTATTTGTCCGTCTTGACAACATACTTGAACCCGTACCGCAGAGAGAATAGGAATATACCTATAGTGAACACCTCGGCGACTCCTGCCGGCAAAGCGCCGATACCCGCTCCCTTGGCCAGCTGGCCAAAGAAGGTTATACCAGACACAATGGTCCATACTAGCCAGGTGTACGGATGTGGTTTGACGCGTTTTCTCAAGGTGTCGCGTATATACGGCACATTGCCGGCGACAGCTATGAAGGCGGCGATGACCGCCAGGATGTCTTTCACTCGTCCTTATGTGTCAGCAGATAAATAATAGGCAGGATGCCGACCGTATTTATCACCAGGATGACCACGAACCAGACCAGGTGGCGGTTCTTGCCGGCCCGCCAAAGCGCCATGCCTTTCCAGATAAGCTCCCACACCGCCAGTACGGCGACCAGGTATATCTGCATGGTTGATAGGTGATAGGTCATCGTGTTCCTTTCATTCGAAGCTTACTACTATACTTTAGCAGAGTACGATTCCGGCAAGCCAGCTTATTTCAGCTCACCATAAAGGCGTAGACCACGGTGTTCTGGGTGTAGCTGGCGGTCTGCTTGTCGAACGCGCCTCCGCAGGTAATCAGACGCAGGCCGGGATACTTGAGGTTGCCGTAGACCTGCTGGGTGGGGAAGTCGGCTTGGCTGAACTGTTTCAGGGCCGTCACCTTGAACTTTACTTTGGAACCGTCAGCCCTTGAGATATTGATGATGTCGCCCTTTTTTACTTCGCGCAAATGCCAAAACACTGATATGCCCTTATAAGTATCCACATGGCCGACGATTATGGCAGGCCCCGTCTCTCCGGGCGTGGGGCTGTATTTGTACCAGCCGGTGGTCCAATCAAAGAGCGGCGGCATCTGGATGCTACCCTGGGAATCCCGGCCCACCGTCGTCACGGAAGCATCGATTCCTACCGATGGAACCGTTATATGGGTAGGCACGGAGCGTGACAGCGGTTTTATGCCCGTAGCGGCCCGCGTGGGCGCAGGTGACGAGAAGGTCTTTAGCGGCTCCAGTTTGTGCCCCCGGGCGATCTGCGCTCCAAAGTAGACTATGCCGCTTACACCGACGATCATGAGAGTGGCCGTTATAATCGCCTGCGGTCTTATCGTGTTGTCCAGGAACGACTTGTTCTTAGGCCGCCCGCGCGAACGCTGCCGCTGGTAGCGGATGACCACCTCCCTGGTATAACCGCCAAGGGTAGGCAGCACCAGTTGTCTGTACTTTTTGGAACGAGCCGATTTGTTCGTCCTATAACGGCGCAAAGTGATAATAAGCCGTCTGCTAGGAGACAGCCGAACCTTATATGATCTTGTGCGCCATGTACTGATGATCAGGCTCCTTATAAATTCCTTAAGCTAAAGCGGGCGACCGGTTGTGAGGACCGGCCGCCACCTTTCTTCCGTAACGACCCTATCACGGCGGGCCGTTCAGAGATTTTTGTTAAACGCTCAGACCGAGCAGAGACTTCTTGCGCAGGAATGCGCCGAGGCCCAGAGAGCCTGCGGAAGCAACCAGGCCCGCGATGGAAGCCGTGCTTGAAGCGCTGGCTACACCGGCACCACCGCCAGCGTGTACGGCGCCCTTGGGGGCTGCGACCTGAGGAGCTGCAGAAACAGCCTTAGGTGCTGCAGGAGCTGCGGCTACGGTAGTGTTATTAACCGTGCTGCAGTCCGGAGCGAACGTTACGTCAGCAGACTGGTTCTGGCTGGTGCTAGAACTATTGCTGTTGCTGCTGTTGTTGTTACCGCCAAAGACAGCGATCCCACCGGCAGATTCGTTCTCCTGGCTGGTGTTGCTGTTCTGGCTCTGGTCGACGCTTGTCTGGATGATGCCACTGCAGTTACCATTGACGTTCAGCGAGTGGTCGTCAGTGTTAGTTATTGTTTTGTTATAAGAATTGTTGGTGTATGAGCCGTGATGATGGTGACGGTACTGCTGCGTAGCGCCCGCGGTACCTGCCATGCCTAGCGTCAGTACCGTGCTTGCGCCGGCCGCTGCCAGGATTCTTTTAAGTTTGTACATACCTTTTCCCCTCCTTATAGTTAATAGGCATCCTCACTATAATCCTATGATTTACACAGTGTCAAGTATATTGGATAGAGCTTATGCTTAATTCTCCAGTTTTTCCCCGTAGAACTGTAAGCCGCACGAGCAATAACTCCGACACCATATGACTCATAAGTCATACTGCGAAGACGTTTCCACCCTTATAAATCAATAGCAAGCTTACTACTGCCGTCAGGTATATCACCGCGGAGCTCTTTATAGCTGTAAGGATTCTTACAGTGTGATTTAATAAATGCCGCGTTCCCAGGCCGCGCAGTGGATATTCAAGGTAAAACTCGGTACTATATAGCTATCAGCCATGGGAGATAAGCCTTCTTGAACCAAAAACAAACGGCCGGCATAGCGCTGTTGTCGGTATATGATAAATCCGGCATAGAGGAATTCGCGCGCGGCCTGAGCGATCTGGGCTGGCAGATCTATGCCTCCGGCGGCACGGCCAAGGCTGTCGCTAGCGCCGGCGTGGATGTAACCGACGTAGCCAAGCTGGTAGGGGGCAAGGCCATACTAGGTCACCGCGTCGTTACGCTGTCACGCGAGATATCCGCCGGCCTGCTGGCAGACAAGGAAAGCCCAGATGACATGGCCGAAATGGATAAGCTGAGTCTGCCAGTAATCGATCTGGTATGCGTAGATATGTATCCGCTGGAAGAGACTATCGCTAAATCCGGCGCTACCAAACAGGACGTTATAGACAAGACCGACATCGGCGGGCCGACCATGCTGCGCGCCGCAGCAAAGGGCCGGCGCATAGTCCTATCGCACGCCTCACAGCGCTCGTCCGTGCTGGACTGGCTCAAGGCTGGCAAGCCCGATGAGGAATCATGCCTGGACGATCTGGCTGCCCGCGCCGAGTATGAAGTCACGCGCTACACCCTGGCCTTGGCTAAACATCTGAACGGCGAACAGGTAAGCGGCTCGCTGGCGCGTGTCAGTAGCCCTACTAAGTACGGCGAGAACCCCTGGCAGGCTCCGGCGGCCTTTTACGCCGACAACCGCGTGTCGGCAGACCCGTTAGGGCTGGATAAGTTCGAGCACGTGCAGGGCATGGAACGCAGCTTCGTCAATATGACGGATATCGACAGGCTCCTGCAGACTGTTACGCACGTAGCCGCCGGCTTCGAGCGCAACTTCGGCGAGGTCCCGTCGATAGCCGTAGGAGTGAAGCACGGCAACGCCTGTGGCGCCGGCGTTTCGGACGACCCGGTGGAAGCCGTGAAAAAGATGCTAGAGGGCGATACCCGCGCCATCTTCGGCGGCGTAGTCATGATCAACGGCCCGATTGACGAACCCACCACCCAAGCCCTGATGCACCACGCCATGGAAGGCGACAAACCGCGCCTGCTGGACGGTGTAATCGGCTCCGAAGTCACCAAGGAAGCCCTGGAACTGCTCAGCCGCAACAAATTGCGCGTCGTGGTCAATCCGTCGCTCGCCAAGCTGAGCGAAAGCTCTCTCGACCAGACGCGACGGCCCAGGCCGGTCCGTGGCGGCACCCTGGAACAACCGAATTATAACTTCGTGATTGACCTGGGCGCGGATTACATGCAGACTCACGGCGACCCCACGGACCAGCAGAAACGAGACATGATCCTGGCCTGGGCCGTCGGCTGCACGTCGAACAGCAACACCATCACCCTCGTAAAGGACGGCCGGCTTATCGGCAATGGCGTCGGCCAGCAGGATCGTGTCGGCGCCGGCCAATTAGCTTTGACTAGGACGACCACGGACCTGCCGGAATTGGAAGAGCAGGGCGACAAGCTTATCCTGAAAATCACGCTGGACAAATCGAAACTCGAAGGTGCCACCGCTTACAGCGACAGCTTCTTCCCATTCCCAGACGGCCCAGGCCTGCTGGCCAAAGCGGGCATCAAAGCAATATTGACCTCAAGCGGCTCGGTCGCCGACGAAACCGTCGTCAAAAGCCTAGCTGACCAAGGCGTCGCCGTCATAATGATCCCCGACAAGGTCGGCCGGGGCTTCTATCTGCACTAAATGCCTGGTGGAGGCACCGGGAATTGAACCCGGCCGGCAGGCTTCGCGGACTCACCGCGACACCAGTCTGTACCCCCTGAAGGCACACCGTACCACCAGACTTTTCCATGCTACCAATCTGTTATTAAATAATACTTAAGGAATAGAATTTCCTTGAAAAATAATTTTGCGAGTGGTATCATCAGAGCAGGTAGGCTTCGCGGGCAAACCAAGCAACTCAAGGAGTTGCTTTTTATTTTTCGAAGGATTCGGACCATTTGCCTTGTGCGGCTAGCGAGTTGGCTTCGCAGCGGTGCAGGTAGGCGGCGACAGCTTCGTCGGTCTTTTTCTCGGCCCATAGTTTTAACACGGGGTTTTGGATGGCGCGGCTGTAGCTGAACGTCAGAGGCCAGGGCAGGCCACCGAGTTTGTTCATGGCGTCCAGATGTGCCGTGGCTTCGACTTCGCTCTGGCCGCCTGAGAGGAAGACCACGCCGGCCAGTTCGGCGGGCACGTTTTCCTTCAGGCACTTAACGGTCTGCTCGGCCACGGTCTGGACATCGGCGCGGTCGGGCGCGTCTTTACCGGAAAGCACCATGCTGGCCTTCAGAATTACGCCTTCCAGCATGACGTCCTGATTCTTCAGAGCCTGGAACAGGGTCTTGAGGGTTTCGGCCGTAACTTCGTAGCAGCGTTCGATGGAGTGGTCGCCGTCGAGCAGGACTTCCGGCTCCACGATTGGTACGATGCCAGCCTCTTGGGCCAGGGCGGCGTAGCGGGCCATACCGTGAGCGTTAGCCTTGTGGCAGGCAACGGTCGGTGCCTTGTCGCCAATTATAGTGTAGACGGCGCGCCACTTGGCAAAGCCGGCGCCCAGCTTGGCATACTCGGCGAAGCGCTCGCGCAGGCCGTCCAGACCCTCGGTAACTTTTTCGCCCTCGTGCAGAGCCAAGTCCTTGGCGCCCATGTCCACCTTGATGCCGGGAACTATGCCCTTGGCTTTCAGTACGTCGGCGAACGGCGTGCCGCTGTCGTCTTTCTGGCGGATGGTCTCGTCGAACAGGATGACGCCGCTTAAGTACTGCTCAACCCCGTCGGCGGTAAGGAGCAGTTGGCGGTAGGTGCGCCGGTTTTCTTCGGTGGCTTCCAGGCCGACTGACTTGAAACGTTTGTCTGCCGTGCCGCTGGATTCGTCCGCGGCCAGCAGGCCTTTGCCCGGAACTACCATGGCTTTGGCGGTGTCGCGCAGTTGTTGGTCGTATTTCATCTAACCCTCCTTGTACAGGTTTACAATTTTCTTATTACCGATAATAACAGGTATGCGCTGGTGCAGCTTTGACGGCACCATGTCCAAGATGTCTTCGGCGCCGGTGGAAGCCGCGCCGCCGGCCTGTTCCATCAGGAAGGCTATGGGCTTGGCCTCGTAATTCAGGCGTATCTTGGGCTTGAACGCGCTCTTGCCGGAAGTATCGACCGCGGGGAAGAAGAACACACCGCCCTTTAGCAGGTTGCGATGGAAGTCGGCCACTAGCGACCCGACGTAGCGCAGTTTGGAGGTTTCCGCGCGGACGCGGTTCATATAGGCTTGGTCATGTTTGGATATGAATGGCCCGTAAGCTTCGTTAAAAGTATAGTAGGGCGTTTTGTCGGGCACGGTCACGTGATCGTTGCTCAGGAAAAATTCGCCCAGGTCGACGTCCAGCGTGAACTCATGCACGCCGTCGCCCCAACTGAAGACCAGCATGGTGCTGGTGCCGTAAGCCACGTAACCGGCCAGCACCTGGTCGCGGCCGGACTGCAGGAACTGCTTGTCGCTGCCGGCCGGCACGCCGTCCAGCTTCCTATGGACCGAGAAGATGGTGCCGACACTGACGTTGACGTCGATATTGGTAGAACCGTCCAGCGGATCGAAAGCGATTACGTATCCGGCCTTGGGATTCTTCAAATCAACCACCCTGTCTTCTTCTTCGCTGGCCATAGCTGCGAACAGGCCGGTGCTTTCAAGGTATTGCTTGCACAGGTCGTTGGCGTAGACGTCAAGTTTGGCCTGGTCTTCGTCCTGCACGTTGGTGGAGCCGGCCATGCCGCGGATGTCCGCCAGCCCGGCCCGGTTGGTCTGCGCCGAGATAAGCTTACCGATAGTGGCGATGTCGGACATCATCATCACCAGCTGGAGGCGTTCCGGATGGTCCTCGAGTTGGCCCAAGAGAAATTGCTGTAACGTCTGCATGTGCAACTACATTATGACACAAAGACCTGGTGGAGGCACAGGGGATCGAACCCGGCCGGCCTGGATCGCTAACCCAAGGCCGCGACACCAGTCTGTGCCCCCGCGATGAAGGCTGCCTAACCACCAGGTAATTACTATGTTAGGGATCAAGGATTAAAAAATCTTTAACCCCTGCGATTTCGCCCGTTGAACCCTGTGACTTTGTTTGATAAAATTGCTCTACAAGGTTGGACTTGGAGCCTTATCAGGCTCACCTACGGGATCGCTATCAAGCCCAACCCAAAAGCAACTCATAAGGGTTGCTTTTTAACTTTATGAGTCCAGCTGTTCGGACCAGTACTTATGTATAGCTAGGGCCTTCTTAGTAGCCAGGCCCGTGTAACGGGTTTCGGGATCCTGCAGGAGCTGTCGCTCATCCTCGGTAAACTTCTCAAAATATGGCTTAAACTCGTCATTTTCCCGCACGGCTTCCTGGACGACTTCGTATAGCGGACGTTTCTGTTCCAGAGCCTGATGGGACAGCTCCTTTGAAACTTCGTGCGCGCGGGTGTGGCCATATTTTTCCAACAGAAGGTAGAGCGGCTCGGCGGCGATGGCGCCGTCGCTGGAATAGAGGTTCAGCTTCATGTTGGCCTCGTCGACCTCTATCTTGCTCATAACGGCATCCAGGCGGGCGGCCATGGAAGCTACGCCGGCCAGCGGCACGGTGTAGAAACGTGAAGAAGCCGAATCGGTCAGGTCGCGCTGATGTTCGCTGGATATGTTCAGATTCGCGTTGACCATCTGGGCCGTGACCTGTTTGCTCATGCTGATGACGTTCTCGAAGTTCCAGGGATTGCGCTTGTGGGCCATGGTGGAAGAACCGGCCTGTCCGGGCGCGAAGTGCTCGCGCACCTCCGCGATTTCTGAGCGCTGCAAATGACGCATATCATGCGCCAGATTGGCCATAATACCCGCCGTGACCGCCAGTTCGTCTATCAGCCTTATGGCGTATTCGGCAGGAACTATCTGGGTAGAGTAGGGTGCCGGTTCCAAATCCAGATAATCCATTATGGTCTTCTCGAATTTAAGCGGATCGTCGACGAACAGGCTGATGGCGTTGTAGGCGCCGACTGCGCCGGAGAATTTGCCGGTCAGCTTGCCCGAAAGTACCTGCAGGGAACGCATGCTGCCGCCCAGGCGGCTGACGTACTCGGCCATAGCGAAGCCGAACGTGATAGGCACGGCGTGCTGGCCGTGGGTCCGGCCAATCTGGATGGTATCGGCGTATTTTTCCGTAAGATCAAGCAGGGTCTTTTCCAAGGCTTCCAAGCGGGGAATCACCAGCTCGTGAACTGCGGCGCGAAGCTGAAGGCTCAGCGCCGTAGCGACGATGTCGTAAGAGGTAGCGCCGAAGTGCACGTAGGGCTGGGCGCTCTCCGGTACGCCGGACTTTATAACGTTCACCAGGGCCTTTACATCGTGCCGGGTAGTCTTTTCCTCTTTGGCGACGGCCTCGGCGGTGACTTTGGCGGCGGCGGCTTCTATCTCCTTTGCCGCTTCCGGAGGGCAGACGCCGAACTCGGCCAGGGCCTTGGCCAAAGCAGCCTCCACATGCGCCTGATAAGCCACACGGCTGCGCTCGGACAGATACTTGGCGATTTCCGGGTCGTAGTAGCGGCTGTCGAGCGGGTCGACGGCACTGTAGTTAGGTTCAGATGCCGGTTGGGGCAGGTTAATGGGCTTCACGCTGGTTTCTCCTGTAAATATTTTAGTACATTGGATTCGATTCTCTGCATGGGATTATTCACATCCGCCTTGGCGAACGGCTGTCCGGTCATCTGTTCGTAAAGTTCAACGTAGCGACCCGAGACCTCCTGCACGAAGTCATCGGTCATTTCCGGCGGGTCGCCGGTGCCGTCCCACCCCTGTTCCATCAGCCACTCGCGCAGGAACTCTTTGGACAGGTGCTTAGGCTTATCGGACGATTTGCCGCTTGCGTAGGCATCGTAGCTTTCGGCGTAGAAATAACGTGATGAATCAGGGGTGTGGACTTCATCTATCAGAATAATCTTGCCGTCCGGCGCCCGACCGAACTCGTACTTGGTGTCGGCCAGCATCAGCCCGCGTTCCCGGGCCATCTTCTGGCCGCTGGCGAACAACTTAAGCGCGCGGTCTTTGATTATTTGCCAGTCGGCATCCGGCACCAGCCCTTGCGACATAATAGCGGCTTCTGATACGTCTTCGTCGTGGCCGGTGTCGGCCTTGGTGGTCGGAGTGATTATAGGTTCCGGAAAGGCATAATACTCCTTAAGGCCCTCGGGCATGGGCACTCCGCAGAGTTCGCGTTTGCCGGCCTTGTATTCGCGCCAGGCATGGCCGACCAGCGCGCCGCGGACTACAACCTCTACTTTCACCGGCTCGGCCTCCACGCCTACGCTAACGCTAGGGTCGGGCACGGCTTGGAGCCAATTCGGTACTATGTCCGCCGTCTGTTCCAGGAAATGTGCCGCCAGCTGGTTCAGCACCTGGCCTTTGTACGGTATGGCGCGCGGCAGAACCTGGTCGAACGCCGATACGCGGTCGGTCGCTACGGATATGATCGTGCCGCCGCCGATAGTATAGACGTCGCGTACCTTGCCGTGATACACCGCGGTCTGACCGGGAAACTTGAAAGCGGTCTTAGAAAGGGCCGGTGTATCCATTACCTCTATTGTACGGTATAGTTACTGTATGAGCCAAACAGGGACGATCGGCATAGTTGGCGGCGGCCAGCTCGGAATGATGCTGACCGAAGCCGCCCTTGAACTAGGCTTCAAGGTCATCGTAGTCGACCCCGGCAAAAACTGTCCGGCTGCCCAGGCAGGCGCCGAACAGATAATCGGCGATTTGTATGATAAAGACGCCTTGCGCCGACTGGCCGAAAAATCAGACTACATGACGGTCGAAATCGAGCACCTGGACGCCCGCCTGCTTGACCAGATCGCCAAGACCGGCAAACCGGTCAATCCGGCGCCCGGCACTGTCCAGATGATCCAGGACAAATATCGCCAGAAAGTCTTTCTACAGAAGGGCGGCATACCGACTGCAGACTTCGTGGAAATAACGGATGAAGAATCGGCTGTTAGGGCATTGAAAGAATTCGGCGGCAAAATGCTGCTGAAGAGCCGTTTGGGCGCGTATGACGGCCGCGGCAACGCGGTGATAAGCCGGTCCGAAGACATCGGGCCGGCCATGAAATCGTTAGGCGATAAGCTCTACGCCGAGAAGTTCGTGCCGTTCCAGAAAGAGCTGGCCGTCATGGTAGCGCGTGACCTCAAAGGCAACGTCGCCACTTATCCGGTGACCGAGACCAAGCACGAGCGCAACATCTGCGTCGAAACTTTCACACCGGCCGATATCAGCGTGGAGGTAGCGGAGCAGGCGGACAAATTCGCGCAAGAAGTCGCCGAACACCTGGAAGGCGCCGGTGTCTTCGGTATAGAAATGTTCTTGGGCGGCGACAGCAATATCCTGGTTAATGAAATCGCGCCGCGGGTACACAACTCCGGCCACTACACCATCGAAGCCTGCGAAACCTCGCAGTTCGAACAGCACGTCCGTGCAATCACCGGCATGCAGCTGGGGCCTACAGACTTGAAAGTACCGGCCGCCGCCATGATAAACATTCTGGGCAAGCGCGACGGACCCACGCGGATCAAAGGTCTTGAAGAAGCCGAAGCCATCCCTGATACTTACGTGCACCTATACGGCAAATCGCCCACCAAGGTGGACCGCAAGATGGGCCACATCACGTCCACGGCCGACACGCTGGAAGAAGCCCGCTCACGCGCGGAGCAGGCCAGGAAGCTAATTGATATATAATGAAGTTATGAGCAATCCTTTAGTCGGCATCATCATGGGGTCTGACTCCGACCTGGACGTCATGGGCAAGGCTGCCAAGACTTTGGACGAATTCGGCATAGCCAACGAAGTCCGGGTAGTATCCGCTCACCGCACCCCGGACGAGATGTTGAAATACGCACGCGAAGCTGCAGAGCGCGGCCTGAAAGTCATCATCGCCGGCGCCGGCGGTTCGGCACATCTGCCGGGCATGACCGCTTCGGAAACTACGCTGCCGGTCATAGCAATTCCTGTGAAACGCGATAATCACGACCACGAGGCCTTCTGGTCGAACATCAAGATGCCGCCCGGCGTGCCGCTGGCCACCATGCCGGAAAATGGCGCCAGGAACGGCGCGCTTTTGGCCGTGCGAATCCTGGCCCTGCAAGATTCCGGGCTCGCCCAAAAATACGCGGACTTTGTCCAGAAGCAGGGCGACGCCGTCAAAGAAATCGACGCCGCTATCCAGACCAAAGGCTGGGAATCCCTCCTAAGCCGCTAGCGCCTCGTCGGCACGGCCGATGTGTTTGTTGCGAATCTGTAGCGCTTTGGCGCCAAGCGCATTCAAGGGGCTTACTTCTTCCAGGTCGGCGATTTCTTCGCCGAAACGGTATTCGGTCTCTTCCCGGTGGTCTGCGAAGTTAAAACGAATTCCGTCGGCTTCCATTTCTTCCAGCGCCATTTCGTACAGCTCCGCATGATGAGCTTCATAAAAAGCGCGCGCGGCTACATTGCTGCGCGACAACATTTCGGTCCGATAACGTATTTGTTGATCGCGCGTGGCATCAAGGCTTGCGACTTCCATCGCAGACCTGTGAAAACTTACCTGGAATACTCTCTCTGACAATTCTTCACGTACTTCGCTGTGGAGGCGGAGTTGAGTGTACTGTCGATGGGCTTCGCTATCTAATTGCTCTCTGCTCACTGTAAGGTTAATTCTCCTTTGTATGTTATATACCGTAAATCTAATAAAGTCAAGGTTATGCGGGTCGGCGGCCGATGTCGGTGCGGTAGTGCATGCCGTCGAACTTGATGAGTTTGATGGCTTCGTAAGCCTTGTCTAGAGCTTTTTCAAGGGTGGGGCCGGTGGCGGTGACGTTGAGGACGCGGCCGCCACTGGTGACCAGTTCGCCTTCACGCAAGGCGGTGCCGGCGTGGAAGACCACGATGTCGTCGAGTTTCTCAGCTTCTTCTATTCCGGTAATCGGTAGGCCTTTTTCGTATTTGCCTGGGTAGCCGCCGGAAGCCGCCACCACCGTGACGGCGAAGCCAGACTTCCATTTGACATTAGACGGGTCTAGGCTGCCGTCAGCACAATCCGTCAATATATCGTACAGATCACTGTCTAACAGGCGCATGTAGACCTCGGCCTCCGGGTCGCCGAAGCGGGCATTGAACTCTACCACGTTCACTTCGTCGCCGTCTATCATCAGTCCTGGGTAGAGGCAGCCCTGGAAGTCGGCGTCCTGTTTTGCCAAACCGTGCAGGGCAGGTTGAACGATTTTCTTATCGACATAATCGAGGTGCTTCTTCGTCACCCAAGGTACCGGCGCGATCACGCCCATGCCGCCGGTGTTCGGGCCCTTGTCGCCGTCGTTTATCTGCTTGTGGTCCTGCGAAGCGGGGAAGATGACCGCTTTGTTGCCGTCGCATAACGCATGCGTCGATACTTCCTGGCCCCTCAAGAAGTCTTCGATGACCACGCTACTGCCGGCCTCGCCGAACTTCTTCTGGACCATGGTCTTGTCGATGGCGGCCTCTATCTCTTCGTCGGTCTGGCAAACCGTCACGCCTTTGCCTTCGGCCAGCCCGTCGGCCTTGATTACCAAAGGCAGGGGACGCTTTCCTGCATAGGCCAAAGCTTCAGTAGCATCGTTGAAAGTCTTATAAGCAGCCGTCGGGATATTTTCGGACGACATCAGATCTTTGGCCATGACCTTGGAAGATTCTATCCTGACCGCGGCCCGGGTCGGACCGAAGATTTTCATATCGGCCTTCTTGAAGGCGTCGACAACTCCGGCTTCGGAAGCGGCCTCTTGGCCTATGACAGTAAAATCAATACCGTTTTCCTGGGCGAACTTAAGCAGCTTGTCTATGTCCAGCCAGTTGATGTCAACGTTCTCTATATCACCCCGGCTGCCGCCGTTGCCGGGCGCCACGTAAACTTTATCTACTTTGGGCGACTGGGCCAACTTCCAGGCCAGAGCCTGTTCGCGCCCGCCGCCGCCGATTACTAAGACCTTATCCGCCATGCTTCTCATTATATGCGCGCCGGCCTTTGATGAAAGCCTCAATGTCGTGCGGCACGTATTTCTTTTCCGCTGCTTGGACCCGGGCGAACAGGCTGGCCGCCGTGTCGCCGTGCTTTACCGGAACGCGGTGCTCGGCAATTACCGGGCCGTCGTCATAGCCGTCTGCCACCACATGCAGGGTCTGGCCGCCGTACTTCAAGCCGTTATCAAGCACATACTGCTGGATGTTATCACCGTACATGCCTTCGGTCTGGGGCAAAAGGCCGGGATGAGTATTGACCATCATGGCCTGGTAAACGCTGGCGTATTCAGTATGCCAGCCGAATCTCCGAACGATGCGCGGCCCGGTGTGCTTCATGTAGCCCATCTGGGCAATCAGGTCGAACTTGCCGCGGAGCAGGACATCCAAGATAGCCGTCTCTTCGGCTGCGGTCTGGCGGGCGCGGCGCACCGCCTCGCCGTCGGCAGCCGGATGGGTAGAGCTATTGATTAGCTCGCAAGGTATCTTCAGGCCGAATTCGGCGTTCAAGTCGGCTATGCGCCCGAAGATACCGGCGCTGCGGCGGTTGCATATTACCAGATCGACCTCACAATCAATGTCGTCGCGCTGGCAGGAACGTATGAAAGCCTCTGCCGTAGTGCCTTCACCCGAAGCGAGAATGGCTATGCGCGGCTTCTTCATACGGATGATGTACGAGTGGCAGCCAGCCTGGTCGGCGTATGTGTAGTTCTAGGCAACGTCTGGCCGGATTTGAGTTGCAGGATTTCTTTGGCGCGTTTGCCGATCGGAATAGGGTAGACGCCGTCAAAGCAGGAAGTCGAGAACCCATCCTTTGGCAAGCCGGTGGCCTCTAGCATGCCGTCGTACGACAGGAAGCACAGGCTGGTAGCGCCAACATAGTCGCGCATCTCTTCTTCGGTCATGTAAGCCGCCAGAAGTTCGGACTGTTTAGGCGTATTGATGCCGTAAAAGTCAGGGTAGCGCACGGGCGGGCAGGTGATAAGCAGGTGGACTTCTTTGGCTCCGGCCTCGAAGGCCATCGTTACCAGATGGCGCATGGTCGTGCCGCGGACTATGGAATCGTCCACTAAAACGACTCTTTGATCCTTTATGGTGTCGACCACCGGGTTAAGTTTCATTTTCAGATCGCGCTCACGGAGCTGTGCGGTAGGACGGATGAACGTGCGGTGGATATAGCGGTTCTTGATAAGCCCCATCTCGAATGGGGCGCCGCTGGCCTGCGAATAACCCAGCGCCGCCGGCACGCCGGAGTCCGGCACCGGTATGACCACGTCAGCCTTGATCGGGAATTCCTTGGCCATCTGCCTACCGAAGCTCTTGCGTATGCCATCTATGCGCCTGCCCATTATCTGGCTGTCCGGGCGGGCGAAATAGACCAGTTCGAAAATGTCGAGCTTTAGGTTGCTGGGGGCTACCTGGTGCGAGGTCATGCCTTCGTCCGTGATGGCAACCAGTTCGCCCGGCCGTACGTCGCGCAGGAAAGCCGCGCCTATGGTATCGAAAGCACAGGTTTCGGACGCCACAGCGTAGCCTCCGTCAATCGTCGCGATGGAAAGCGGGCGGATGCCGCATTCGTCGCGGAAGGCTACCAGCGTACCCTTATCCATGGCCACGATTGAAAAGGCCCCCGTGAACAGGGGCCAAGCCTTTGTGATCGCCTCAACGAAGCTGAGACCGTCGTCCATGTAGCAGCTGATGGCTGAAATCATCAGAGAAGTGTCGCTCATGCTGTCGAATTTGACGCCGCGCTCCTTCAGGAACGCTTCCAGCTTAGTGGTGTCGGGCAGGTTGCCGTTATGGCCTAGGGCTATGCCGTGCTTGCGGTCCAGGAACGGCTGGTCGTAGCGTTCGTCGGTGCCGCCGGAAGTGGAGTAGCGGTTATGGCCGATGGCCAGGTGGCCGGGCAGCTGTTCCAGGTCTTCTTCGCGGTATACGGTAGCGACCAGTCCGGGCGCAGCATGGCGGTGCAGCCGGTGGCCATCGCTGCTGACAATACCGGAGCTTTCCTGGCCGCGGTGCTGCAGCGCCCACAGCCCGTAAAAAGTCAAACGGGCCGCTTCCAGGCCCGTTCGTGTATCGAATTTCTTGCCGATGATGCCGAACACCGCGCACTTTTCCTTTAAGTGGTCGGACGCCTCTACGGCTTCAGGCGTATGGCCGCAAATGCCACCCGTTCCGTAGGAACGGGAAACCGGAGCAAGACCCTTGTCGCGCCTAGTGTCCATCTACCTATATCTTAAGCATTTCCGTCCCTACTGGCAAGCGTAATTTTTTTCTTGTACAATAAATCTATAAGAGGAGTCGGCGTGGCAAAAAAACTAGCTTACCACCAGTCTGTTAACTATTCCCAAGCTGACCCCATGAAAGTCCTGGCCCAAAAAGAAGGCCTGGCCACCGCCGGCAACATGCCGTCCGGCTTTAAAGAGGTGGAAGGGACGCGCGGCGAATCAGCCTATGTTTTCCAGATGGGCGACAGGTGGGGCGCGTTCGTGCAAGAGGGCCTAGGTACGAAGAGCTTAATCGCACAGGACGTTTACAAGAAGATGGGCGAATCATATTTCGCGGCTATCGCTCAAGACACCGTAGCCTGCATAATCAACGACCTGGTCAGTGTCGGCGCCACGCCCGTGGTACTGAACGCCTACTGGTCTTCCAGCTCGTACGAATGGTTGACCGATAAGAAGCTGTCTGAAGATCTCATAAAGGGCTGGCGGACGGCCTGCGACGCATCCGGCGTGGTGTGGGGCGGCGGCGAAACACAATCGCTATCGGGCGTGGTCGCGCCCGGCGCTCTGGAGTTCGCCGGTTCGGCCTTCGGCGTGATAGATTCGGAAAAGCATATGGTGCATGGTAAAAACCTGCGGGCCGGCGACAGAATAGTTTTGATCGAATCCAGCGGCGTACACGCCAACGGCATCAGCCTAATCCGTGAGCTGGCGGACCGGCTGAAGGACGGCTATCAGACGAAGTTGGCGGATGGCACCACGCTTGGGGAAGCTTCCCTTACGCCGTCGCACTTGTACGCGCAACTAGTCAAAGCCTTGCAGGACGCGGGCGTAGACATACATTACCTATCCAATATCACCGGCCACGGCTGGCGTAAACTTATGCGGGCAGAAGCTGATTTCAGCTACGTTATAACCAAGATTCCGCCGGCGCACGAGATATTCGCCTTCATAGCCGAACAGGCCGGCAACGACGAAAAAGAGATGTACGGCAACTACAACATGGGGGCCGGCTATGCCGTTTACGTGCCAGCGGAGCAGGCAGGAAAAGTCGTAGAGGCCGCGTCGGGCTGCGGCTTGAAAGCCTGGGTAGCAGGCAGGGTAGAGAAGGGGCCCAAGCAGGTGGTCATACAACCGAAGAACATCGTTTTTGAAGGCGACAGCCTGGGGGTCCGCTAGTGCTGGTTCTGAAGGGCGTTTCAGCCCTGTCGGACTTCCGCGCCAAAAAACTGCTGGAACGGCTCAAGGCCATAGACGGCACCATAACCGGCGTAGAGGCCGAATACGTACATTTCGCTGATACCACCCATAAGTTATCGGCGGGCCAGGAAGCCGAACTTAAGAAACTGGTAAATTACGGCACGCCGTTCAACGGCAAGGGGGAAGGAAGGCTTTACCTAACGGTGCCGCGGCCCGGAACCATCTCGCCGTGGTCTTCCAAGGCTACCGACATAGCCCATAACTCCGGACTTAAGGATGTGGAGCGCCTGGAAAGGGGCATAGCCTACTACGTACAGGGAGGAAAGACCGGCAGCCGCAAAGCCATAGCCGCCGAACTGCACGACCGCATGACGGAAGCAGTCATGAACGATTTTGAGGACGCGGCGGTGCTGTTCGGCGCTACAGAGCCGGCGCCTTTAGCTACCGTAGACGTGCTCGGGGCGGGCAAGACCGCTCTGGAAGCTGCCGACAAAGAGCTGGGCCTGGCCCTGACAGAAGACGAGATTGATTACCTGTGCGACGCCTACGGCGCCCTGGGGCGCAACCCCGCCGACGTAGAATTGATGATGTTCGCCCAGGTGAACAGCGAACACTGCCGGCACAAGATATTCAACGCCAGCTGGATCATCGACGGCCGCCGCCAGCCCAAAAGCCTGTTCAAGATGATCAAGAACACTTACGAGAAAGGCGGCCAGGACGTACTGAGCGCCTACAGCGACAACGCCGCCGTGATCAAAGGGCCAGAAGCCGGACGCTTCTTCGCCGGCAAGGACGGCTCGTACGCCTACCACAAGGAACCGGTCCATAGCGTTATCAAGGTAGAGACCCACAACCACCCTACGGCCATAGCGCCGGTACCTGGCGCGGCCACCGGAATCGGCGGCGAGATCCGCGACGAAGCGGCCACCGGACGCGGCGCCAAATCAAAGATGGGTCTGGCCGGATACACCGTATCGAACCTTGAAATCCCCGGTGCCGCGCAGCCATGGGAGAAAGCCTACGGAAAGCCGCAGCGCATAGTTTCCGCGCTCGACATCATGCTGGAAGCCCCAGTCGGCGGCGCTTCATTCGCCAACGAGTTCGGCCGCCCGAACCTGGCCGGCTACTTCCGCACTTACCAGCAGCAGGTCGGTGACAATATCTGGGGATACCACAAGCCGATAATGATCGCCGGCGGACTGGGCAACATACGCGACGAACACGTCAATAAGAACCGCCTGCCCGAGGGCGCGCTGATTATCCAGCTGGGCGGACCGGCCATGCTCATAGGCCTGGGCGGCGGAGCAGCTTCCAGCACCGGCATAGGTAGCCGCGATGCCGAGCTGGACTTCGCTTCGGTGCAGCGCGGCAACGGCGAGATGGAGCGCCGCACAAATGAAGTAATCGACAGCTGCTGGAGCTTGGGCGGCGACAACCCGATAATCACCATCCACGACGTCGGCGCAGGCGGGCTATCCAACGCCTTGCCGGAGCTGGTGCACGATTCGGGCCGCGGCGCGGTGTTCGAACTACGCGACATCCCAAACGCCGAACCGGGCCTTTCGCCTCTGGAAATCTGGTGCAACGAGGCTCAGGAGCGCTATGTCCTAGGCATAGCGCCGGACGACCTGGACCGCTTCCGCCAAATCTGCGAGCGTGAGCGCTGCCCGTTCGCCGTCGTCGGCAAGATAACCCGCAACGAGCGGCTGATAGTGAAGGATAGTCTGCTCAAAAACATGCCCGTGGATCTGCCTATGGAGGTGCTGTTCGGCAAGCCGCCGAAAATGACGCGTGAAGTCACGCGGCAGGCAGACAAGGCCAGCAGGTTGGATCTAGGCGGCATCAGGCTTGACGAAGCGATTGAACGCGTCCTGAAGTTTCCGGCCGTCGGCAGCAAGAAATTCCTGATAACCATCGGCGACCGCACGGTCGGCGGCCTGGTGACCCGCGACCAGATGATCGGTCCGTGGCAGGTGCCGGTCAGCGACGCGGCGGTCACGGCAACAGCCTTTGACTCGGAAGCGGGCGAGGCGATGGCCATGGGCGAGCGCACGCCTCTGGCCGTGCTGAACGCCCCGGCTGCCGCCCGCATGGCCATCGCCGAGGCCATCACCAACATCGCGGCCGCAGACATAGCTAAGCTGGAAGACATCAAGTTGTCAGCCAACTGGATGGCAGCCGCCGGGCACGGCAAGCAAGACGAACATCTATTCGACAGCGTGCGCGCCGTAGGTGAAGAATTCGCCCCGGCCCTTGGTTTGACCATCCCCGTAGGCAAGGACAGTTTAAGCATGCGCACTCAGTGGCAAGACGGCAAGAAGAGCGTCACGTCACCGGTATCCCTGATAGTCACTGGCTTCTCGCCGGTCACGGACGTCGGCAGGACACTGACGCCGCAGCTTGACCATAGCGCCGACACCAGACTGATCCTGGTCAATTTGGGCGCGGACGAGCCGCGCCTGGGTGCCTCTGCGCTGGCCCAAACCTATAACCGCACGGGGGGCGAAACACCGGACGCCGAGGCCGCCGGGCTAAGTGATTTCTTCGTCAAGCTTACCAAACTCAGGAAGACCGGGAAGATCCTGGCCTATCACGACCGCTCCGACGGCGGACTGCTGGCCGCAGCCATGGAAATGGCCTTCGCCGCGCGCTGCGGCCTTGAACTCGATATCACGGGACTTGAAGGTTCACCGTTGGAAAAATTGTTTAACGAAGAACTGGGCGTGATACTTCAAGTCAAAAAGTCGGACGCATTAAGTACAATCAAATTGTTCGGCGAAGCCGCCGCCGACATAGGCAAACCGGCCAAGAAGCAGGAAATCACTATATCGGATAAGGGTGCTGAAATATACCGCAATAGCCGAGCCAAGCTGGAAAGCTGGTGGAGCGAAACCAGCTATCAGCTCCAGAAGCTAAGGGACAACCCCGGATCGGCCGAACAGGAATTCGCCGCAATCAAAGACGACAAGGACCCTGGCATGTCGCCGATTGTTACGTTCAAGCCCACAGCCAAGAAGTATAAGGATAAGCCCAAAGTGGCCATCTTCCGCGAACAGGGCGTGAACGGCCATGTGGAGATGGCCGCCGCCTTCGACCGCGCCGGTTTCGCCAGCGTGGACGTACATATGCGCGACCTAATTAGCGGCCGCGTAAACCTGGACGATTTCCGCGGCCTGGCGGTCTCCGGCGGCTTCAGCTACGGCGACGTACTGGGCGCCGGTGAGGGCTGGGCCAAATCCATATTGTTCAACGATAAATTGCGCGAAAAACTGGCCAGGTTCTTCAGCCGTCCGGACACGTTCACGCTAGGCTCCTGCAACGGCTGCCAGATGCTGGCCGCGCTCAAAAGCATAATCCCCGGCGCCGAAAATTGGCCCGAGTTCCTGCGCAACGCCTCAGAACAGTTCGAGGCCCGCGTGGTCATGACGCGCATTAATAAGTCACCGTCCATCCTGCTCAAAGGCATGGAAGGCTCGCGTCTGCCCGTGGCGGTCGCGCACGGCGAGGGCCGGGCCGTCTTCGAAAACACCGGACAAAAGCAGTCGGCCATACGGGAAAACCTGGTCGCAATGCAGTACGTCGACAACTACGGCAAAGCCACGGAAGCCTATCCGGCTAATCCCAACGGCTCAGAACATGGCATAACCTCGCTGACCACGCCGGACGGCCGCGCCACCATCTTCATGCCGCATCCCGAACGCACCTTCATGACCCGCCAGCTCTCCTGGCATCCGGCGGACTGGCAGAGGGACTGGCCGGAGGATTCGCCCTGGATGCAGATATTCCATAACGCCCGCTCATGGGTGGAGGAGAACGATGTATAAGGCGATTATTTTCGACTTCTTCGACGTCATCCACCGAGATCCCCTCAATCATTGGCTCAGGCAGAACGACCTGGAACGCAGGGGTGCGTTCGAAGAAAATGCCCGTCAGTTCGATCTGGGCAATATAGACCTTGAGGAGCACCATCGCCGCGTCAGCAAGGCCAGCGGCAAACCGATAGATGGCCTTAGGGAGAGCTTCGACGACACTTCACTCATCGACCCCGACATGGTCAAGCTGATCAAACGGCTTAGACATAACTACAAAGTCGGTCTATTATCTAACTCCGCCGACGAATACATAGGCCCGATCATGGACCAACACGATCTGCGGCCGCTGTTCGACGCGGTGACAGTGTCGGCGGAAGTAGGCATCATCAAACCGGATCCCAGGATATTCGAGCACATCCTGGACGAACTGGGCGTGAATGCTGAAGAATCTGTGTTCATAGATGACAACCCGCGCAATACCGAAGCCGCTTCGCGCCTCGGTATCAAGGGAATCGCCTATGACGGCGACATCGCGAAGCTTAAGCAGGAGTTGGCCGCCTTAGGCGTAAAGGTTTAGCTACTACGCGTGAAGTCTATGGCCTGGTCGTAGCGCTCGCGGTCGAGTTTACCGGCGTCAAGTAATATGTCCAGGGCTTCGGTTATGGTCATGGCCGCTTCCAGCGAATAGCCGGCCTTTTCGACGATCTCTTTGCCGCCCATTTCGCGGTCCAGCAGTAGATAGAAGCCTACGACTTCCAGGCCGCATTCCTTGAACCTGTCTATGGACTCCAGCTTGGAATCGCCCTTGGCCACCAGGTCGTCGATGATAGCCACTTTGTCTCCGGGCTTCCAGTCGCCTTCGATCAGCTTGCCCTTGCCATGCTCCTTGACCTTGGCGCGCGGCTGGATCAGCGGGCGGTTCGTTTCGTAACCCACGGCCGTAGCCAGCGGGATGCCGGCCTCTGGTATACCGGCCAGCTTGATGTCCTGCGGCAGATCTTTGAGCAGCTCGGCATAAATAGCGGTAATGTTATGCAGAGCCTCCGGGAAGGACTGCACGATACGCATGTCGATGTAAAAGGGCGACATCAGGCCGCTTTTGAGCTTGAACTCGCCGAATTGCAGGATGCCGTACTTGTGCAGGCTAAGCGCAACGTTGCGCTTGGTTTCATCTGATACTTCGCTCATGATGCCCCCGGTATTTATTGATCGTGTCGCGGGTTTTGGCGGCTTCGGTTTTGGCGGCTTCGGCAAAATCCTCGCCGCTTGATGCATACAGAATGGCCCGGGCCGAGTTGATTATCAGACCGCGGCCCTTGGAGTTCATGCCGGCCTTTATGACGGCTTCGGCATCGCCGCCCTGGGCACCCAATCCGGGCACCAGGAAGACCATGCCATTGCCGACCTGCCGGCGGACTCTGCCTATTTCCTCCGGATAAGTCGCGCCGACCACCAGCAGGCAATTGCCATTGGCATTCCACTTCTTGGCGACATTCTTAGCTACATGCATATACATGGGCAGCCTGTCCGCCTTCAGGTCCTGGAATTCGCCCGCGCCGTCGTTAGAGGTCCTGCACAGCACGATTATGCCCTTGTCTTTGTAGTCCAGGAACGGCTGCACGGCCTCGCGGCCCAGCCAAGGATGGACGGTCACGGCATCGGTACCCAGGTAATCGAAAGCGAAAATCGCGTAGTGCTTGTTCGTATTGCCTATGTCGGCGCGTTTCAGGTCGACGATTATCGGTATATCCGGGTATTTTTCGCGGACGTAATCACAGGTCAGCTTAAGCTCTTCTATACCGGCGGCGCCGCGCGATTCATAAAAAGCCGTGTTCGGTTTGAAGGCGCAGGCCAGGTCGGCCGTGGCATCTACGATGGCCTTATTGAAATCGAACAGGGGCGTGTCGCTGCCGCGGACGCTTGCCGGCAGTTTGTCGAAGTCCGGATCAAGACCGACGCACAGCAGGGAGTCGTTCTTACTGACGGCAGCGTCCAGTTTCTGTAAAAAACCCATCCGTTAAAGTGTACCAGATGAGATACAATAGAAGTATGCCAAAACAGCTAGGAGTTATCTACGACCCGGCCAAGACGTTCGACGATAACGTCGACCACGGGCCGTTCCCGCTGAAACCTGGCGAAAAACCCTACGAGAATACGGGCGAGCCGCGCTTCAGCTTCCTGGGCCACAAACTGTACTCGCCGTTCGGCATCGGCGCCGGCTCGCTGCCCACCTCCAAACATGTACGCTTCGCCTTTGAGCGGGGTTTCGACGTGGTCTGCTACAAGACCCAGCGCAGCGTAGAGTTCAAAGCCAATAAGTTCCCGAACGTGACCTACGTGGACGTGGACGGCGATCTGACTCTAGAAAAGGCGGCGCAGCCGCTGGTCGGCCACCTGGATTCGGACAAGCCGGTAGAGAAGCTGACCATCACCAACTCGTTCGGCAACCCGTCGCGCGGGCCTGACTTCTGGGTAGAGGACATGAAGCAGGCCGTAGCCGCGCAGGGCAAGGGCCAGCTACTTATCGCCAGCGTGGTGGGCACCATCCAGGACGGTTTTTCGCAGGATGATTACTATGATGATTTCGCTAAGGCAGCCAAGCTAGCCGTTGGCGCGGGCGTGAAGGCCGTAGAGATAAACCTGTCATGCCCGAACGTCGCCTCTGAGGGCGTACTCTGCTACAGCCGCGACGCAGTGGTGAGCGTATGCAAGAAGGTCAAGGAAGCCGTGGGCGATGTCCCAGTAATCGCCAAGGTCGGCTACTTCGGGCCGGACCAGCAGGAATTGCTGGCGAAAATCGTATTGGATACCAAACCCTATCTGGCGGCTTTCTCAGCTATAAACACCATCCCAGCCGCCGTGGTAGACGAGCAGGGCAAACAACTGCTTCCCGGAGAAGGCCGTTTGAAAAGCGGCCTGTGCGGCGCCGGCATCAAGTGGGCCGGGCTGGACATGGTCGGCCGGCTGGCCGCCCTGCGCGAAAAGCACGGCCTGGGCTACGAAATCATAGGCATCGGCGGCGTGGCCTTACCGGCCGATTTCCAAGCGTACCGCGATGCCGGCGCCGACGTCGTCCAATCCGTCACCGCCGCCATGTGGAACCCGGACCTGGCCGCCCAGATCAAAGCTTCACTATAATCATTAAATTTCATTAGCTTTTCATGACCCCGCGCAGCAACGGTCTTATAATCGCGCCATGCCGCATAAGGATTACTGGGGCTGGACCGCCCGCAAAATCAGGCTGAATGATCGCCGGCGCAACTCCAGGCTGTATTTTTATGAGCGCGAAGTCTGGTGGACCGCCATTGGCCACAATGTCGGCGACGAAGAGGACGGCAAGGGCTACAACTTTGCCCGCCCGGTCGTAATAATCAAAAAGTTCAACAAGAACTTGTTCTATGGCATACCGCTATCTACCGCCTCTAAGCATAACCGATATTATCAAGCGCTGACGGTGAAAGGGCATCAGAGATCGGCACTCTTATCACATATGCGAGATTACGACGCAAAAAGGCTTATCAACAAGCTTGGCGACATAAACGAAGCCGAATACCTGCAATTGTTGCTGGCGATAATCCTGCTTTTGAAACCGAAAGACGGGCCGTAAATTTTTAACCCCCGCGCTTAGGCGGGGGTGAGTCCGAAGACCGTTTGCGGCGTCATTGCTGGTTCGCCAACCCGCGTGGGGTGAGTCCGAAGACAGTTTGTACTTCCATTATCGCCAAAGCCTGCACCGCAAGTCAACCCTATCCCAAGAACAACGCGGCCTTGCCGCCCTCGGTCGCTATGTCCGCCAAGGCGTCCATGTCGTAGAAGTGGCAGGCTTCCAGCAGAAAGCGCAGTTCCGTCCACATGTCGCCGTCGCTGAAAGGCTTATAGATGTCAGCGATGTCGTCGGTGCCCAGAGCCACCTTCACGCCGGCGGCAATCATTTCCTTGGCCGGCGTCACCGCATTGTGCAGGGGGCCGATGACATCATTAGGCTGCTGGCCGACCCAGCTCTGGTCAATCCAGGAACTGGGGCAGGCGATGACCGTGATGTCCAGCTCCACCAATCCGTCATAAATCTTCTGCCTGTACGATTTTTCCTGCGCAGCTACCGAGATGCAGTGGATGGCCGTCACCTTGCCGGCATATTTATGCGCGCGCGTCTTTTCAATCAGAAGCTCCGTGTCCCGTTGCGAAGGCATATTGAGCTGGTCGACATGTACATGGAGCGGCTTCTTATGTCTTTTGGCCGTATCGAACAATATGTCCAGGTGTTCCGCCTTGTGATCGACGCCAATCTTAATCTCGCTGTCGGCCTCCGGCAGACCGCCGATTATGTCTACGAAGCTGGCGGCCTCTTCAAACCATTTGACTTCCTCTGGCTTAGTCGTAAGTCCTTTGATCGGCTGATGTATGAACTTCAGTTCCAGCTGGCCCTTATAACGGCTCTTGATGATATCAGCCGCTTTCAGGTTCTTGTCCTTGACTATGCTATCGCAGTCAATGAAAGATCCGAGCGCCTGTACGCCCTGGGCCAACTGATTGTCTATTACCTGCGACATGTGGCCGACGATATCGTCTACGGTCGCGCGCTTCTTGAATTCGTCCGGATGGTCCCATTTGGCGCTTAGCGGATCGTTGGTCTTGGAATAATTGGACTCGTTGATGATGTAGCTGCGATCGATGTGCGTGTGGGCATTGACCCAGCCGCCCTTGGCCTTGATCTTGTCGAGCAGTATCTGTTTGGGGTCGATTCGTTGCCATGCCATGGTTATATATTACTCCAAGACGTTTATTAAGCAGTGGATGCCGCCGCCGGCCTTCTTGAATTCATCGATGTTGACCTCGTGCACTTTGAGCCCGAGTTTCTTCAGGTCTTTCCTGAAGGCGTTGGGAGTGCCGGCCGACACGAGCACGTCCTTGCCACTGATGAACGAATTGGCCGCGTAAGCGTCCGCAGCCGATTTCGACAGCTTGTGCAGGTTAGGGACCAGGCGCTTAAGCAAATTCTGCGAGCTGTGCGAGAAGGCGGGGGGATAATAGAAGGCCGTATCCTCGTTGACGGGAAGGAAGCACATGTCCAGGTGATAGAAGTACGGATCGACTAACCTGAGCGGTATGACGTCGACCTCGAGCTTGCGCGCCAGTTCCTCGCAGCTGGCCACGCTTGCACGGAAGCCGGTACCCACAAACAGCATGTCGCCGAAGAACAGCGTGTCGCCGCCCTCGAAAGGAAAGATGTTGGACAGCGCGCGCAGGCGGAAACCGTGATCGCGGAACCATTCCCGGTAATAAACGCGCTCCTTGCGGCGCTGGGCGTAGCGGAAGTTCGCCAGCAGGACCGCGCCGTCCCGCACTATGCCCTGGTCCGTCGCGAACACCATGTCCGGCACGTCCGGCTCTTGTTCTATGACCTCTACTTTTATACCGATAGAGCGCAGAGCGGCGGTCAGCGATTCCCACTGTTTGAGCGCCTTGCCACGCGCTACCGAGTAAGGCCGCATATGAGGGTTGATTATATATTCGACGTTGAAGTACGCGGGGCGGCAGAGCAGGGCCCGTTTTACTGGCTGCACCAAGCCCCTCCTCAGATCTTCGCTTTCACGAGTTTGGAAACCATGTCTTCGGCTACCGAAACAGTGGTTATCAACGGCGTGTTCGATTTGACTGCCTTTTCGCGTATGCTCTGGCCGTCGGTCTTTTCCTTTTCCTGGCTGGCGGGAAGCTCCTTGCCGGTCGGGATATTGATGATCAGGTCGAAGCGCTTGGCGTCCAGCATCTGCCCCAAATTGGGCTTGAGCTCCGGCCGGCTGATTTTGTTTACCAGTATGGCCTCGATGCCTTTGGCCTTCAGGAACTTATGCGTCTTGTACGTGGCGTACAGCTGATAGTCCATATCGCTCAGCGCCTTCATCTGCGGCAGCAGTTTGAGTTTCTTCTCACGGCCGCCGACGGCCAGCAGGGCGGTGCGGCGCCGCTGCTGCGCCAGTTTCATCTGGAGCGTATAGTGCTCGATAAAGCCGGCCGAAGCATTCTGGTTGAACAGCTCGTTCGAATCCATGAAGGTGGCCAGCTTCTCGTCGAAGATGGTGTTGGGCGTTTCCACTGCAACCGCTTCTATGTGGCCCTTGAAGAGCTTGACGGTTACGTTGCCGGTGATCTTGTCGTTCACCTTGTCTTCGTAGGCGTTCAGGTCGTCCATGAGCGGCTCGAACCAGAGCGCGCCGTACACCAGATAGGCCCACTTCTCGTCGACGATGGACTTGAACTCGTTCTCTAGGCGGGTGGATGTGTAGCGCTCCAGGGCCTTGTGCGCGGTTATGATCGTCTCGGCGGCCGGCGCCTCGTAGATGCCGCGGACTTTGAGCCCGATGATGCGGTCTTCCAGCAGATGCACTATGCCGATGGCATGCTGGGCCGCCCGCTTGTTGAGCCTGTCTATGATCTCTACCAGGCCCATCTCCTTGTCGTCCACGGCAACCGGCAAGCCCTTTTCGAATTCGATCTTTATGTATTCCGACGTGTCCTTGGCCTTTTCCGGCGTCTTGCAAACCTGCAGGATCTTTTCGAGCGGGGGAATCAGTGCGGGATTCTCGATCTCGCCGCCTTCGCCGGTCACGCCCCACATGTTGTCGTCATAAGAGTAGGGCTTTTCCTTGGTCTGTTTGACCGGAATGCCGTGCTCGCGGCAGTATTCCAGTTGCTCGTCGCGGCCCATGCCCCATTCGCGCACCGGAGCGATTATCTTTATGTCCGGGTTCAGGGCCAAAGCCGAACCCTCTATGCGGACCTGGTCGTTGCCTTTGCCGGTGGCTCCGTGCGCTATGGCGTCGGCGCCTTCGGCGGCCGCCACTTTGACGGCCCACTTGGCCAGGAGAGGCCGCCCCAGCGGAGTGGACATATAGTACCGGCCCTGGTACATACCGTTAGCCTTGATGCCTTTGGATATGTACTCCTCGGCGAACTCATGCTTGGCATCCACCACCAGCGCCTTGACCGCGCCGAGGTCCAGCGCCTTCTGACGTATCTCGGCCAGATCGTCGGCCTGCTGGCCGATATCGACTGTCAGCGCGATGACCTCGGCCCTATATTCTTCCTGTATCCATTTGAGCATCGTAGAGGTGTCCAGGCCGCCGGAATAGAGCAACACTACTTTCTTGACGTCGCCCTTGCGGCCCTCATGTGACGCTACTTTGATGTACTGGTTTTTACCCTTTAGCGCCATATTTACCTCAATTATTGCTTAAATTTACTCAAAAATCATTCATTTTTTATAAAATAAACGCTTTTACCACATAAAATTTTAAGGTGTTGCGCCGGGGAAGTCAAGCATGTTTTTGGCCGGACCGCGGAAATCCATGCTACACTAATGGCATATGAACCGTGTGGGCGATAACCATGGCATGCAACTTATAAGTGGGCGGGCTCACCCCGAGTTGGCATCGGAAATTGCCGATTACCTAGGTATTGAGCTTTGCAATACCAGGATTAGCGACTTCGCTAACGGCGAAATAAGCATCCGCTTCAAGGACTCGCTGCGCGGCAACGACGTGTTCATCATACAGACCCACGGCGCCCAAGGGCTGAAAATCCATACTTCGATATTCGAGCAGCTGCTCATGATAGATGCCGCCAAGCGCGCGTCGGCACGGAGCATCACCGCCATCTGCCCGCTACTCAGCTACGCCAGGCAGGACAGAAAAGCCGCGGGCCGCGAACCAATCGCGGCTCGTTTGCTTATAGACATGCTGGCGACGGCCGGCGCCGACCGTATCATGAGTATCGACTTGCACTCGGGGCAGACCCAGGGATTCTTCGACGGTCCGTTCGACCACCTTATAGCCATGCCGCTTTTCAATAGGTACATAAAATCCAACCTGGGCAAGGACATCATGTTCGTAGCGCCGGACGCCGGACGCGTGAAGATGGCCGAACGCTACAGCAGCACGTTCGATACCGGCATGGCCATCATCCACAAGATACGCTCCACCGAGAAGCATAACAGCGTGGTTGCCAAGCATCTGATTGGTGACGTCAAGGGCCGGGACTGCGTCATCGTAGACGATATGATCGACACTGCCGGCACGTTCTGCGCGGCCGCAGAGATGCTCAAAGAGAAAGGCGCCGGCAATATATACGGCGTGGCGACGCACGGAATCTTTTCTGAGCCGTCCCTGGAGCGGATAGAGGCGTCGCCGTTCGAGAAAGTCATCGTCACGAACACCGTGCCTATAGATACGCATGGCATCACTAAGAAAGTAGAAGTCCTGTCTGTAGCGAAACTGCTGGCCGAAACGATTGCCGCGGTCAGCAGCGCCAGCTCGGTATCGGCCCTATTCGAAGGCCAGAACCAGTTCTAGGCCCACGTCTTGCTTATCCATAGAGAGTCAAGTAGTCTAGTTTAGGTATGTCGTTAGACGTAGTGGTCGGATTGCAGCGGGGCGACGAGGGCAAAGGCCGGTTCGTCGACTTGGTGGCAGGCGAGTACGCCATCATAGCCCGCGGTAACGGCGGAGCCAATGCCGGCCATACCGTAGTACCGGAAGGCATGGAGCCGCTAGCGCTGCACCAGGTACCATCCGGCATAGCTTATCCTGATAAATTGAATATAATCGGCGGCGGCGTCTACCTGGACCCGCGGTTGCTAGCTTCCGAAATCGGCTACATACGCGAAGCTGGCATAGAAGTATCATCGAAAAACCTGCTGATCAGCAGTACGGCCCATCTGGTGATGCCGCACCACGTCGGCTTCGACACCCTGCGCGAGCGCGGAGATAAACCTCAGGGTAGCACCAGATCAGGTATAGCCTACGTGGCGTCCGATAAATATCTTAGGCAGGGCGTCCGCCTGGAATCCATTGACACGCCCAAGATACTGCTGGAGCTGGCAACGGAAGGGCTGGTCCGCCTGAACGAACAACTGCCCGACTCCAAGAAACAAACCAAGGATGAAATTGAAGCTACTGCCAAGAAATGGGTCAAGTCCGCCGAAGAACTTAAGGAATACATGGCCGACACGGTAGAAATCATCAATGACCGGCTCGCTAACGGCGACAAGGTTCTGGCCGAAGGCGCGCAAGGTTACTGGCTGGACATCAACCAGGGAATGTACCCGGCCGTGACGTCTTCTTCAACGACAGTTGCCGGCCTGATTGACGGGCTGGGCGTATCCGCTAAATATCTGGGCAAGGTCACCGGCGTAGCCAAGGCGGTCAAATCGCACGTCGGCGGAGGCCCGATGGTCGCGCATATAACCAATGAGGAGTTGGAGACTACGGTGCGGGGGCCGTTCGGCAAGACCGACAGTGAGTTCGGCGCTACCACCAAACGTCCGCGGCGCATCGGCTACCCTGATCTGGTGGAACTGCGCAACGCCGTCCGGGGCGACGGTATCGACGAACTTGCAATGTCCAAGCTTGACCATTTGCCACGCTACGGCAAGGATCTGAAAGTAGCTGTCAGCTATACGTACAAGGGAGAGGAAAGACTGACGGCACCGACTTCCGTAGCCGCTTTGGAAGCCTGTACCCCTAACTACCGCGCTTGCGACAACTGGACCGAAGACATAAGCGGCATCCGCGACTACGGTAATCTGCCGGATGCGGCCAAGGCTTTCGTGGAGCTGTTCGAAAAGGAGCTAGGCGTGCCCGTCAAGAAGATAGGCGTGGGTCCGGGCCGCAACCAGATCATCTATAAATAGGGTCGGGACCCCTTGCTTAATGCTATAGTATGAGCATGAAGTTTATCCTTACGGCTGGCTGGGATGACGGCGTGGCCGACCTGACCGAGCGGCTGATCAGGGAGCTGGTTGCCGGCAAGAAGGTATTATGGCTGGTCAGCGGCGGTTCGAACATTCCAGCCAGCGTGCAGGTCATGCGCACCGTGTCAGCAGACCTGAGCAAGAGGCTGAGCGTATCCTTATGCGATGAACGCTACGGAGAACCCGGCCATAAGGATTCGAATTGGGAACAGCTGATGCGAGCCGGGTTCAAGGCCAAACGCGCGTCATTGCTGCCGGTGCTGAAAAGCGGCGCCAATTTCAAGCAGACCATAGATGCGTACGAAAAACTCATAGAAAAGGCGCTCGGCGATAATGACGCCGTGATCGCCCAACTGGGCATCGGATCGGACGGACACATAGCTGGCATCCTGCCGGATTCTCCTGCTGCCGCGGAAAAGACGGCGCTGGTTTCCGGCTACAAGGCGCCGCCGCTTTCCAGGTTGACCCTGACATTCCCGGCCCTGCGCCGCGTGACGACGGCCTACGCCTTCGCCTTCGGCAAGCCGAAGCGGGCCGCTCTGAAATCCCTGCAAGCAGGAACGGCTGGGCTGAGCGAACAGCCAGCCCAGATATTGAACGAGTTGCCGGAAGCGTATCTGTACAGTGACCAAGCGGGGAAACATGCCTGATTCCGCAGCAACCGCCAAGGCCGCACCGCCCGTCATCGTTATATTCGGCGTCACGGGCAATCTTAGCAAGCACAAGTTGCTGCCGGCCCTATACCATCTTTTCCGGCAAGGGCTGCTGCCGGAAGACACGCGGGTAATCGGCATCAGCCGGCGGGCGCTGACGCCGGAAGAACTTCTGAACACCGTGGAATTATGCGTGCTCGAAAAAGACAATGTCTGCGACCCGGAAGGACTAAAGCGCGTCAAGGCCGCCATTCAGACTTTGAAGCTCGACCCGGATCAGCCAGAGGACTACCGGCAGCTTAAGGCCTTACTGGACAGTTTTGACAACGAAGCCGAACGCAACCGCCTGTTCTACATGTCCATACCGGCCGCGGCTTTCCCACCGATCATCAGCAACCTGGCGGCAGCCGGCCTAAGCGAAGATCGCAACCGCTTACTGCTGGAAAAACCGTTCGGCTACAGCCTGGAGAGCGCGCAGCAGCTCATCAAGCTGTTATCGTCGGGGGACTTCCAGGAAAGCCAGATCTACCGGATAGACCACTACCTGGCAAAGGAAACGGCTCAGAACCTGCTGGCGTTCCGTATGCATAACCCGATTTTCGTACCGCTGTGGAACAGCGAACACATACAGAACGTGCATATCAAGGCCGCCGAGACCATCGGCATAGAGGGCAGGGCGGCTTTCTACGAGCAGACCGGCGCCTTGCGCGACTTCATCCAAAGCCACCTGATGCAGCTGCTGTCGATTACCATGATGGACGTGCCGGCGGACATGTCCAGCCAGGCCATACATGCCGCCAAGCAGCGCTTCCTGGAAGACCTGTCGCCAGCCGATCCTTCCAAAGCCGTACGCGGACAATACGGCGGCTACAAAAAAGAGGCGGGCAACGACAGCAGCAACGTCGAAACCTATGCAGCTCTACGTCTGCAGCATGCTTCCGAACGCTGGAGCGGCACCGGCATCCTGCTGGAAACCGGCAAGGGGCTCAAGCAGAAAACCACCGAAATCACCGTGGAGTTCAAGACGCCGCATGAACGGCGCCGCGACAGCCTGGTCTTCCGCATACAGCCCGACGAGGGCATCAGCCTGGACCTGGTAGTAAAGGAACCCGGCTTCGCCGACCGCATGCGTCATGCCGCTTTGGACTTCCGCTACCGCGAGACGTTCCGCGACCGCCAGCACATAGATGCCTACGAACGAGTGCTGATGGACGCCGTGCGCGGCTATCAGGCCCTGTTCGCCAGCGACCGCGAGGTCCTGGCCACCTGGCGCACCCTTCAGCCGGTGCTGGACGAATGGGAACGTTCGGGCAAAGGCCTGCTCAGCTACAAGGCCGGCTCCGAAGGCCCTAAGCACCACCTGGCTACATCCTGAAGACAAACTGAATACCAGGGCCGAAAGCACACAGATCATCGGGTAATTTGCTAAACTAGACTTTATGATTACGTATTTCCAGGCGATAGTCATCGGGCTGTTACAGGGCTTGACGGAACTGTTTCCCATATCGAGTCTCGGCCATTCCGTGGTGGTACCCTGGGTGCTGGGCTGGAACACCATACTCAAAAGCCAAAGTACTGGCGAGTCATTCTTCCTGTCGTTCCTGGTGGCGCTTCACGTAGCCACCGCCACGGCGCTGTTCATCTTCTACCGGCACACCTGGGTGCGCATAATCAAAGGTTTCTTTTCGTCAGTGAGCAAGCGCCGGATTGATTCGCCCGACGCCCGGCTGGCCTGGCTGCTGTTGGCAGCCACCATACCCGCAGGGCTTATAGGATTGATTTTTGAGCATCATCTCCGCACCCAGTTCGCCAAGCCGCTCTCCGCCATAATCTTCCTGTTCATAAACGGCTGCATTCTGCTCATAGGCGATCATTACCTGAAGCAAAAGGAGGGCAGCAATTACAGCCTAGAAAGCACCACCAAGAACATCAGCGGCAAACTGACGCTGACCCGCGCCGGCTTCATCGGTGTCGCTCAGATTGGCGCGCTGTTCGCCGGCATCAGCCGCTCGGGCATCACCATGGTCAGCGGACTATACAGCGGGCTGAACCACGAGGACGCCGCGCGCTTTTCTTTCCTGCTGGCCACGCCGATAATCGCCGGAGCCGGCTTGTACAAATTGCCCGACTTCTTCGGCAACCTGGACGCCGGAGTGCGCAACCAGATCCTTGCGGGCGCCATCGCCGCCGGCGTCGCCGCGTATTTTTCGGTACGCTACCTGGATAAATATTTCCGTGACAAAACCCTCCGGCCGTTCGGTTTATACTGTATCGGCATCAGCCTGGCTCTGTTCGCCTTCGGTCTGGCCCGGGGCCATTTCTAAGTCATGTTCCTAGACGTCGTTATAATCGCGGTGGGCATCCTAGCCCTTTTCCGCGGCAACAAGATCGGCTTCGTGCGACAACTATGTTCGACGGCGGGGTTCCTGGGCGGCCTGATGCTTGGCGCATGGTTAAGTCCCCATGTGGTCAATCTGGTTCATGGCACGAACGCGCGCGCCATACTTACCGTATCGGTCATCTTTGGCAGCGCTATCATACTACTTACCGCAGGCGAATATCTGGGTCTGAGCCTTAAGTACCGCGTATTGCCAAAAGGCGTGCACAGATTCGACAACGGCTTGGGCGGATTGATAAGCGCGTTATCGCTGCTAATAGGCGTCTGGCTGATGGCATCGATCATAAACGGTTCGTCGCCCGGGCCTTCGATCCAGTCGGCGGTGCGCAGTTCCCGGATTATCACACAGCTCAACCGCATCCTGCCGCCCGCGCCGGATATCATCGCCAGACTCAGCCACCTCATAGACCCTAACGGTTTCCCGGACGTCTTCATCGGCAATGAGCCGGTACCGCGCACCAGCGTCAACCTGCCGGCACTCGGCGACTTGGCCGGCGCCGTGAACGCCGACAAAGATTCGGTAGTCAGAATCAAGGGCCAGGGCTGCGGCGGTATCGTAGCCGGCTCCGGCTTCGTGGTCGGCCACGACCTGATCGCCACCAACGCGCACGTGGTAGCCGGCATAAGCCGCCCGTATGTACAGGACGCCGCCGGCAGCCACCCGGCCAGCGCCATCTGGTTCGACCCGGATCTTGACTTCGCGCTGCTCAAGACCGGCGGCATCAATGAGCCCAGCCTGAAACTGGATACTTCCATAGCGTCCCGCGGCACGCCTGGCGCCGTGCTCGGCTATCCGGGCGGCGGTGACTTCAGCGCCAATGCAGCGGCCGTACTCGACGAAATCAGGGCCGCCGGGCGTAACATTTACGGCACGGGCCATACTCTGCGCGACGTGTACGAGCTGAAGGCCAGCATCGTACCCGGCAACTCCGGAGGTCCGCTGGTAGGCAAGGACGGCAAGGTCATCGGCATAGTGTTCGCCGAATCTACCAACTACAACCACATAGGCTACGCCTTGACGACCGAAAACCTGAGCCGGACCATCAAGCAGGCGTCTTCCCGGGACCAAGTCGTGGGGACGGGTCGCTGCGCAGAGTAGGTTATAATACGCATACAGCATGAAGAAGTGGAACCTGACCCTCAAGAAAGCTCTGCCATACATATTGCTCATCGCCGGCGTCATCGGCGTCCTATGCGCTTTCGCGCTCAGCCAGGACAAGCTCAAACTGGCAAGCAACCCCGGCGCGCATCTGGAATGCAGCTTGAATCCGGTGGTTTCCTGCGGCAACACGCTTAAATCGGCGCAGGGCGAGGCCTTCGGTTTCCCGAATCCGTTCCTGGGCCTGGCCGGCTTACGCGGCGGTGCTGACCATCGGCTTAACGCTGCTGGCGGGAGCCAAATTTAAGCGCTGGTTCTGGCTTGTCGTCGAAACCGGACTGCTGTTCGCTATGGGTTTCTTGGCGTGGCTGTTCTTCCAGAGCCTTTATAACATCCACGTCCTGTGCCCGTACTGCCTGGGCGTAGACGCGGTCACCATCCCGGCGTTCTGGTACGTCACGCTATACAACATCGACCAAGGCAACATCAGATTGCCGAAGGGCAAGGCAAAGAAGGTCTACGGTTGGATTCGCAAACATCACCTAGACCTGTTGGTATTATCGTATTTCCTGATAATCTTCTGGATACTGAAGCACTTCTGGTACTACTACGGCCAACATCTGCATATATTGTAGATATGGCATGGCTCTAATGGCTCTAACAGGGGTAATACCATATCATATCCGTAACAGTATGCCATCTGCCATGCGGGATAGCCGGTAGGCCGGTAGCCGGTAGCATTCGCTATTCGCTTCGGAGGGCCTCAATCGGGTCCTTGCGGGCGGCCTTGAAGGCGGGTATGGTACCGAACACTATGCCGACCAACAGCGACACTCCGGTGGCCAGCACGACGACTTGCCAGCTGATGCTGGGCCGTAGATCGGTGAACAATCTAAGTATTATCTCTACGAGGAAGGCCAGGCCGATGCCGATGACGCCGCCCCACAGGCTCAGAGCGCTGGATTCGATCAGAAACTGGGTCAGTATCTGGCGGTTGGTGGCGCCGACCGCTTTGCGGATGCCGATTTCGTGCTTACGTTCGGAAACCGACACCAGCATGACGTTCATGATGCCGATGCCGCTGACCAGTAGCGATATCGCCGCCACGCCGGCTATCAGCTTGGTGAGCAGGCCCAGGATGCTGTCGCTGGCCGTCAGGTTCTGGTTGCCGGACAACACGGTGAAGCCGCTTTGGCCAGCATGAGCCTTGGACAGTGCTTGGCGAATATTGCCGGCTACGGCTGAAGTCTGCTTGGCATTGCCGGGCCGTACCAGGATTTCGTACGTCGGCGCGGTATTGTTGCTCAGACTCTCAGCCACGTCATTCGGGATGAATATGGCATTATTGAAATCCAGCCCCTGGCTCAAAGGCGAAGCCGTGAACTGGTTGAAGACGCCGCGGACTATGAATTCCTGGCCGTGGAAGGTGAAGCTGCGCCCCAGCGGTACGTCCACGTTGAACATGGTTTCGGCCGCATGCTGGCCGAGCACCGCCGTGTAGGTGCCGGCATCATCATCAGTCAGGAAGCCGCCGTAGGCCATGGACTGGTTGAGCAGGCCGGGCAGTGCGCTGGTGGTACCGATTACGAAGCCCTCGTCGTAGCGGCCGGTTTCGCCGGTGATGCTGCCGTTCAGCGCGGTAAGCGGGGCGCTGGCGGCAACCCCTTTTGCGTGCGATACGGTGCTGACATCTTTGTTCGTCAGCGAGCTGCTGGTGCTCAAGCCGGAAATCAGGCTTAGGCCCGAGGAGCCGGTGCTTCCGCCGGTCTGTAGCCGGGCAGGACGGATCGTAATAAGATTCTTGCCGAAATGATGGATCTGACCGGAAACCTGTTGTTTTATGCCCGTGCCGATAGCTACCACGGTTATGACCGATGCCACGCCTATTATAACGCCCAACATCGTCCAGAAACTGCGCAGTTTGGTACCGCGCACCGAACCGATGCCGGATTTCAAGTGCCCGTACATTACTGACGATTTCATCGTTTCTTACCCCGGCCGGTCTTTTTGGGTTTACCGCGCAGGTTGGCGGATTTAGCTTTTCGGGCCACGCCTTTGCGCTTTTTGCGCTCGGCCGGCTTACCGGGCAAGCCCTTCATCAGCGCCGAGACGCCCGCCAGCTCATCCTCTTCGCTGGTGGTTGGCAGCGTATACAGGACCTTGCGCGCGGTCTGGGCCACCCGGCCCAGCGCCGTCTTCTCGTCGTGGATGATGCTGCCGTCATGCATGTAAACGACGCGCGTGGCATAGCGTGTAAGCTCCGGGTTGTGCGTTACGAACAGGATAGTGTTGCCCATCTTGTGGATGTCGGCCAGCAGTTCCATGACCAGGCGGGAGCTGGCACTGTCCAAGTTGCCGGTCGGCTCGTCGGCGATTATAAGCTTAGGGCTGTTGACCAGCGCGCGGGCGATGGCGGCGCACTGGGCCTGGCCGCCGGACAGCTGGCTGGGCAGGAAGTATTCGCGGCTCTGGATACCCACACGGTCCAGCATCTGGCTGGCCAGCTTCAACCTGCGAGTAGTAGACATACCCTTGTACGACAGAGGCAAAGCTACGTTCTCCAGCGCCGTCAGGCGGGGCAATAAATTGAAGAACTGGAAGATAAAACCGATCTTGTCGCGGCGGATCCTGGCCGACTGGTTGGGCCGCAGACGGGCGACGCCTTTGCCTTCAAGCCGGTAAGTACCATGGCTGGGCTTGTCGAGCAGTCCTATGACGTTCATCAGCGTGCTCTTGCCACAGCCGCTCGGGCCCATCACGCCAACGAATTCGCCTTTTTCAATAGTAAGATCGACCTCGTCGAGCGCCAGGGTAGTGGCATCGCCGAAGCCGTACAGCTTGCTGACGTCTTCTAATTCAATCAGGGCCATTCTAAAACCAGTTTAAACTTTTATTGACCGATTTCGCAAGCCCGGCAACAAGTTTGTTCACCCTAATTTGGCCGTTTCCGATTATTATAAAAATTTTTATAATTTTCCGAACTGCCGATAAGAGGACACGGATGCCGACCCGGCATACTGTATACTAACTAGGGTCAAATGGCGATACGGAGAGGTGGCCGAGTGGCTTAAGGCGCACGCTTGGAAAGCGTGTTGAGGCGCAAGTCTCGCGCAGGTTCGAATCCTGTCCTCTCCGCCAGAAGTGTAGCTACTTCTTCAAGTAATGCTACAATTGTCATTATGCTTATGATGTCGTTCTTGTCGTGGTGGTACGGCCGGGGCTGGAAAGAGGTGCTCACCGGTTTCGGTCCGCGGATGAAAGGCGTACTGAATAACTTCTCCGTGTTCCAGCTGGCACGCACCTTGTTCGAGCCTTGGCGTCGTATAGTTACGTATCCGGGTTCCAGCCTGGCCGAAAAGTTCAAGGCGTGGGGCGATAACGCCGTCAGCCGGTGCGTAGGCTTCACGGTGCGGGCCAGCGTCATATTGCTAGCTTTCCTTACATTGGTCGCGGTAGCCATACTGACCGTAGTAGAGATTATCATCTGGCCTTTGCTGCCGTTCGCGGTTCCCGGCTTCTTGATCGCGGGGCTGTTGCTATGAGCGTCCAGATAGAGCTGTCATCTCCGCGCGCCGCCGAAGCGCGGCTGGGCAAGACCATAGGGCTCAACGGCTTCAAGGCTCTGCTCATAGCCGGTTCGGCGGCGCTGCTTTGCGCCATCATAGCCGGGCTGTTCCATCACCGCCATATAGCGCTGCTGCTGATTTCTCCGGCGCTGGCAGGCTACATGCCGGCAATCTGGTGGAAACGCGAGCTTTCCGTCCTGCCGCCCAGCGGCAACGATCTGACGGGCCGGCTGTCGTCCGGGGTCTTATCACTGCTCAAGCCCGGCATGGCCATGGAGCCCAAGAGCGTATGGGCGGCCATGCAAGAACACTGGCAAACCCGGTTCTTCATAAACCACCTGCTGTTAAACGGCGAGGCTGTCGCCCAACAGATGAGTACGGATCCGGCGGAACTTGAATATGCCCTGAAGCTCGCCATCCAGATAGCCCAAAGAAACAGTTCACAGGTGATAGAGCCGGGGTTCGTAGTGGCAGGTCTGCTGCTGGCCTCCCAATCGGTCCGCAAGATGCTGAAGGAGATGAAGGCGCAGGAGAGCGACATCGAATCAATGGCAGACTGGATAGGACGCAACCTGGACGAAGCCCGGAAAGCCAGGAGCAACTTCGGCGGCATCGGCCGCGATTGGGCGTTCGGCTTCACGCCGCAGCTCAACCGCTTCGGACGCAACGTCAGCTCGGCTATCATAAACGGCGCGCAATTCGGTTCGCTCATGAACTCGGACGGCGTCAAGTCCATAGAAACCGCCTTCGATAACCATGCCAGCGCGGTGGTCCTGATAGGCCCCGACGGCATAGGCAAGAGCACTAGCGTCTACGCGTTGGCTCAGCGCCTTATAGAAGGTAAAACAGCCAAAAGCCTGGCCTATCATCAGGTCATTTCGCTTAATGCCACGGACATAACTTCAAATGCGCGCGGACCGGGCGATCTGGAGCACATGATGATTAGTCTGGTCAACGAGGCTTCCCATGCCGGACATATAATCCTGTTCTTCGACGACGCCCAGCTTTTCCTGGGCGGCGGACCGGGCTCCTTCGACGCCACACAGATCCTATTGTCGGTCATCCAGAGCCGTGCCACACCAATCATCCTGGCCTTCACTCCGAATGATTACCAGCGCCTGCGCGCCCAGAACCAAAGCCTGGCCAGCCTGCTGACGTCCGTGGTCCTGCAAGAGCTTCCGGAAACAGAAGTCATGCGCGTCCTGGAAGACACGGCGGTCGGCCTGGAGAACCAGCACAAGGTCCTGATAGCCTACGAGGCCCTGCACGAAGCCTACCGGCTCAGCGGACGCTACGAGCAGGACGAGGCCTACCCGGGCAAGGCTATCAAGCTGCTGGAGCAAGCGGTGTCACATAGCGAGAATTCGCTGGTCAATACCGTGAGCGTACAGCAGGCGGTCGAACAGACCCGCGGCGTCAAGGTCGGCACTGCCGAAGCCGCAGAAACCGATACTCTGCTTCATCTGGAAGACAAGATCCACGAGCGTATGATCAACCAGTCGCATGCGGTCAGCGTGGTATCGAACGCTTTGCGCCGGGCCCGCGCCGGCGTCGCCAATCCGCGGCGCCCGATCGGCAGCTTCCTGTTCCTGGGTCCGACCGGTGTCGGCAAGACCGAGCTGGCCAAGGCCATCGCGTCCACATACTTCAACGCCGAGAGCAACATGGTGCGCCTGGATATGAGCGAATACCAGCAGCCCGAATCCGTTAATCGGCTGCTATCTGACGGCCGGGAAGAGCACCAAAGCCTTATAATGGCCGTCCGCCAACAGCCCTTCAGCGTCGTCCTGCTGGACGAGATCGAAAAGGCACACCCGAACGTGCTGAACCTTCTGCTCCAGCTGTTCGACGAAGGACAACTCACGGATACGTCGGGCAAGTCAGTATCGTTCAAGGACTGCATAATCATCGTCACGAGTAACGCCGGAGCCCAGACCATCCGCGAACACGTCCAGAAAGGCGAATCGCTGGAAAGTTTCCAGTCAGAGTTCATCGACCAACTGATAAGCAGCGGCCAGTTCAAACCGGAGTTACTCAATCGCTTCGACGAAATGGTGCTGTTCGGCCCGCTTAAGCCACAGGAGCTTGCGCAGGTAGTGGCGCTTATGATGCGCGAGATCAACCAGACGCTGGCTAATCAGAATATCACCGTCGAACTCACGGACGCCGCCATACAGAAGGTGGTGCAAGCCGGCTATGACCCGCGCCTGGGCGCCCGGCCGATGCGCCGCGCCTTGCAGCGCGCGGTTGAAGACACCGTGGCCCAGAAAATCCTGCGCCAGGAGATATCTGCCGGCGACCACGTCACTCTGGACGTAGGCGACTTGTCCCTTTAGCTAATGGTCGTGCCGGCTGATTCGCCTTGTGTAGCTTTCAAGATATTGCCGGCCTGCGCAGCATCAAAGACCACTATGGGGAGCTTGTGCTCCATGGCCATGCCGAGAGCGGCCTTGTCCATAATCTTGATGGCGTCGTCGGAAACAGCTTCTTGAAAACCGAGCTTGTCGATTTTCTTGGCGCCTTGGAACTTGACCGGATCCTTGTCATAAACGCCGTCCACCTTGGTGGCCTTCAGAATCACGTCGCAGTCGAGCTCCAGACCCAATATGACGGCAGCGGTGTCGGTAGTCACATAAGGCCGGCCGCTACCGCCGGCTACCACGACCACCCGGCCCTTTTCCAGATGCTTGTTGGCCAGACGGTGTACGAAAGGTTCGGCAACTTGTTCAGCGAAGATGTTACTTAGGCAACGCGTCTTGATTCCGTGATCTTCAAAGATATCGGTCAGCGCCAGGGCGTTTATCATCGTGCCCAGCATACCCATGTGATCGGCCGTAACCCGCTGTATACCGTGGCCCGCGATCTGGGCGCCGCGCACGAAGTTGCCGCCACCGACCATTATGACCACCTGTTTGCCGGCAGCCGAGACCTTCTTGATCTCTTCTGCCAGCCAGCCGACGAACTCCGGATCAACCCCCGACTCATACTTTCCGGCCAATTGCTCGCCGGAGAGTTTCAGCAGAATACGTTTGTAAGAAGTTTCACCCATCTAAAACATTAGTATACCAGACAAGCTGATGTATTAAATAGAACTTAAATTAATGGAAATCCAAAGCCTAGCCACCTATACTTAGTCTATGGCAAAATACACCCAGGCGGAATGGGACAAGAGAATCGATGAAGCGGCTGAGCGTGCCGTCGGCCTTTACATGGAAGAAACCGAGCGCCGCTTCGGCTTAGTACTCGAATCCACCTCTTCCATAAGCGAACAGCTGAAAAACGTGCCCACCCGCAACGAGTTCAACGAGCTTAGTTTAGACGTCAGAACCATCCGGCTAGCGGTCACCGATACCAATAAAGACTTGCGCGGCATCAATAAGCCAGGCTGGTTTCCCGGCAAACGGCATTAACTATGCTTAAGCTCTACTCATGGAACGTCAATGGCATACGCGCGGTCACGCGGAAGGAGCTTTGGCAGCCCTTTCTGGACAAGGAGAAGCCGGACATCCTGTGCCTGCAGGAGATCAAAGCCAAACAAGGACAAATCGATGCGCCTATAGACGGCTATGACGCCTTCTGGTATCCGGCAGAAAAACCCGGCTACAGCGGCACTGCCATATTAAGCAAGACCTCTCCGTTGCAAGTGGTGGATGGTTTCCCTAAAGACATAATCAAGAAGTACAAGGTCAGCGGCGACACGTACGGCGACCCGAACCAGGAGGGCAGGGTGATCGCCGCCGAGTTCGACAAGTTCTGGGTCGTGACGGTGTACACGCCGAACGCCAAGGACGATCTAAGCCGCATCCCGCTCCGGCATAAACACTGGGATCCGGCGTTCCTGGATTATTGCAAACGGCTCGAGAAATCCAAACCCGTAGTTTTCTGCGGCGACCTGAATGTCGCCCACACCGAGGACGACCTAGCCAATCCCGGCTCGAACCGCGGCAAAAAAGGTTTCACGGACGAAGAGCGCGCCGGTTTCCAGGCCTTCATCGACGCCGGTTTCGTGGACACCTTCCGGCTATTCAAGCAGGGCAACGGTTATTACACCTGGTGGAGCCACTTCGCAAACTCGCGCGAACGCAACGTCGGCTGGCGCATAGATTACGCGCTGGTTTCCGCCGCGCTTAAGGACAAGGTCAAGGCGGCGGACATCCATCCGAAGGTAATGGGCTCCGACCACTGTCCCGTATCTGTTACAATAGACGTATGACGCCAGACGAATATACTAACCAGGAGTTTTTCCTAGATGTAGAGGGCGGCCATAGACTCTATGTACAAGACTGGGGTAAACAGAACGCCAAAATACCTATAATCTACCTTCACGGCGGTCCCGGCAACGGCTGCGAAGATCGCGATAAGGCCAAATTCAACCCCAAGAAACAGCGCATCATCTTTCACGACCAAAGAGGCTCCGGCAAAAGCACTCCTAGCGGATCACTGAAAAACAACGAGACAGCAGATCTGGTCGAGGACATCAAGAAAATCGCCCAACACCTCAAACTGGATAAATTCGTGTTGGCGGGCGGTTCCTGGGGTTCCACGCTCTCATTGATCTTCGGCATCACGCATCCCGGCATGGTAGCCGGCATGGTAATAGACGGGGTTTTCACCGCCACCAAAGAGGATAAGGACTGGTTTGAAAAGGGTGGCTGGCAGGATTTCTTCCCCGATGCGTGGGAGGAATACCAAGACACTGTCCCCGCAGAACAAAAAGACAACCCCAGCGCCTATCACTATAAAGTAGCCAGGGGCAAAGATAAGGAAGCAATAAAGAAATCGTCATACGCCTATACGTCGATGGAGCTAGCCATACTGAAGCTGGATGACCGCTACCAGCCAAAATCATACGAAGAGTTCGAGCCGGGCGGTGGATTAATCGAGATGCACTATCTGGCAAATGGCTGCTTTCTGGAAGAAGATTACATAAAGAAAAACGCGCCAAAACTTACCATGCCCGTATATCTTGTACAGGGAAGATATGATATGGTCTGCCGCCCCAAGAGCGCCTACGATCTCAGCAAGCTTCTGCCTAACAGCAAACTTATATGGACAATTAACGGCCACCTCAAACAACACGAGGCTAAGACCGTTTTCAACCTGCTGCTCGATCAGTTAACCGGAGCAGACTGATGGCGCGGCCCTTCGCTGTCTTCGACATAGACGGCACGATTATACGCTGGCAGCTGTACCATGCCGTCAGCGACCGGCTGGTCAAGGACGGCCTGATAGATCCCGGCGCCTTTGAACGTGTCAGACGTATGCGCATGGACTGGAAACGGCGGACGGGCACCGATTCTTTCCAGGAGTACGAGGCCGAATTGGTCAAGGTTTTCGACCAGGCGCTCAAAGGTATGAGCGTGGCCGGCTTCACCGCGGCGGTGGACGAAGTGTTTGAAGAATACAAAGAGCAGGTCTACACCTATACACGCGATCTTATAAGGCAACTTAAGTCCAAAGACTACCTGCTGTTCGCCATTTCCGGTTCGCCGGATACTATCGTGAAAAAGATGGCCGATTATTACGGTTTTGACGATTTCGCCGCCACCAGCTATCCGTCCAAGGGCGGCCGCTTCATAGGCACCAAGAACCTGTCGCTCGGCCGCAAGCCCGAACTGCTGGATCAGCTAGTAAAAAAGCATGGCGCGGACCGCAAGGGCAGCACAGCCGTCGGCGACAGCGAAGGCGATATCGCGATGCTCGAGATAGTTGAACGGCCGATAGCCTTCAACCCCAGTCAGAAACTCTTTACCCATGCGCGCGAACACGGCTGGGAAATCGTCTTGGAACGCAAAAACGTCGTTTACAAACTGGAACCTGGAGATGCAGGATACCGCCTAAAGGGCTGAAGAAAATCATGGACAGACCATATTGGATTAAGCAGACGCCGGGCAAGCCGCTGTTCCCGGACCTGATGTGGAGCCGGCCGGAGAACAAGCGGCAGGCAGGCAAGCTGCTGGTAGTGGGCGGGAACGCCCACGGGTTCGCGGCAGCCGGCGAGGCTTACGCCGCCGCCGTGGAAGCCGGTATCGGCACAGCCAGAGTCCTGCTGCCGGACAGCCTGCAAAAGACCGTGGGCAAGGTGCTTGAGGCGGGCGAGTACGCCCCCAGTTCGCCCAGCGGCAGTTTCAGCCGGGCGGCATTGGCGGAACTGCTGGTTATGAGCCAGTGGGCCGACGCCGTACTGCTGGCCGGCGACTTCGGACGCAACTCCGAAACCGCCGTCATGCTGGGCAGGTTCATAGATAAATACGCAGGCCAGTTGGTCATAACCCAGGACGCGGCAGATTACTTCACCAAAGGCCCGGAACAGCTGCTGGCCAGGGAAGATACCCTGCTGGTGCTGAGCTTCGCCCAGCTACAGAAGCTGGCGGCCGGCGCAGGCTCGACCAAGGCTTTCACGTTCGACATGGATCTAATCAGACTGGTCGAAGCCCTTCATGATTTCACGGAGGAGCATCCGGTAGCAATCGTGGTGAAACATCTGGATAACATACTGGCGGGGGCGGGAGGAAAGGTTAGCAGCACCAAACTGGCCGAAGATATTGAAATCTGGCGGGTCAGGACGGCAGCTACGGCCGCTGTCTGGTGGTTGCAGAATCCGGGCAAACCGTTCGAAGCGTTCACAACTGCCGTATTGCAAAAGAAAACCAGTCATGACGCACCAGCTCAGCCTCGCCGCTTAGCGTGCATGAACAGCCGCGCCCTCCAAACTTGGCACAGGCGGCGCGGCAGGGCGTAATCTGTTGGCAATCTGTTAGAATTACAGTCATGGTAAAGAAAAACAAATCTGGCAAAATAATCATTCCTGTCGGAATGAAACCTCGTCCTAGACAACATGAAATAGAGGTTGCCGAAATACTGGCAGGGCATTTCAAAACAGACATTGAGTTTATACCTACCACAAGCCGCAATACACCAGATTTTTTGATTGACGGTGTGTTCTGGGAACTGAAAAGTCCGCAAGGCACGGGCAAAAACAAAATTCAAAGACGACTTCAATGCGCTTCGCATCAACCAGCAATGTGATCATTTATGCTGGAAGATCCAAGATACACGGCTTAAAAATCAGACGGGAAGTCGAGCGACAGTTTAAAATTGTAAAGTCCGTTAAGCGGCTATTGTTTATTTCAAAAGATAAAAAAGTTATTGAAATATAAAATAATCTATTGACAAGCATTGCCATTTATAATCTTCTTTGCTATAAACGGGCGTTGAAGGCTCGTCGGCGTTGTAACGCATATTCTGAACCTTCACTCCATAGACATCTTTCGAAAGCAAGGGCTTTTCATTTTGCCTCTTGCCTAAACCATTCTCTGCGACCTTTTCTATAAGCATCGCGCAACTTACCGCTTCTTTGTTATTTGGCATTAGCCTGACCACTAACTCTTGAACCGACCTGCTAACACCACCGTCCTCATCTACATAGTATGGCGTGTTATATTTTTGGAAACCAAGCAGATATAGTACTTCGGCGAGTCCATTTAATATCTGTCTAGTTGCGAGATCGCTCGGCAGTAGTGTGGAGTTGCGCTCATCTAATGCTTTGAAGTGCGCTAATTTTCCTCGCAATTCATAAATTACGCTAAGTGAAGTCTTATGTTCTTTGAGGAGTCCTTCGTATCTTTGCTTTGCGGTTTTCTTCCGTCCTATACGCTGTTATCATACAGATATTGATACAGACTACCTGTATCATTTTCACGAGGTAATACTTTCTTCTTATTCGCATCCCAGTGCCCGCCAACTAATCCGTTGAGTTCTATGTAGAAAACTTGCCTCAAAGATTGTAGGCTTAACACAAAGAATTCTGATGAATAGCCAAGGCTGAATAGTCTTTGACGATAGTACTCAGCCGCTTTGGGATTAATTGCCTTGTTTATGTGCAGATTCAATCAGACATGACAAAATGTTGTGTAAGCTGAAAATGTCTATAGACCATTCTTGGTATTTTTTAGTTCTTGCCATTGTGGGCATAACTGTAGAATCAGACCCTCCAATACATATCATACGCCTCGATTATTGTTCGTAGTTAGGGAATTGAGCATAGTACTCATCGGACTTGCTGGCAGTATCTACTATTGCCCAAATCCATGCCACTATTCCCCAAAGGGTCAATGTAACTACAAATAACCCAAGGTTTACCCAAAATTTTGTTTTATCTCGCTCGTATGTATACAGCCATGCCCAGAAGCCAAAAAATATAGCCAAAATGACTGCGACTGATCTACTCGGTACATTGCCAGAAACTTGGCGATTATAGCCAGTGGTTTTAACAAGCATAACAATCCAAACTGGTATCAATAAAATAGCAATAACGTGCATGCTCCCAGCAACACGCTAAAGATATTCACTAACGTCACAGCTAAGGATGATGAAGATGCCGCCGTATAGTTGTTCGCTTTTGCGACTATACCATGTACTGTCGTCTGAACTATAAGTATAAGAATCAAAGATACATACGGGGCTACAATCAGCGTGACCCATAACTTGATTGATTTTCTCGGCGTGTTGCCTGCAATATGTTGCAACATTTGCTCAGCCAATTCATAGCTGTCACCCCTAACATTTATTGATTCCTGAATAAATTGTCGTGCTTTTTCGAAGTCATCCAGACGATAGCTAAGCATAGCTTGTGCCTGATAGAGCTTAAACTGTTCTTTGCCAAGCTCATTATCACCTTGGAACTGATCAGCTAGCTTATCTAACCGTGATTGTATTTTGTCCAACGTTGCTCTATCGCTAGACGGCCGCTCTAAAAAAGAAATTATTTTATTAATCTCTGTTTTGTAGTGGTTATGGTTCGGTTTCTCCATGAGCCTTCCTTAGTTACATTAATAGTATCAGGTGGCAAACCAAAAAGCCCGCCACGAGCGGCAACCTTGCGGCCACCCATAACCGTTTCCGGCTATGACAACGGAAAGAAGTACTCATGACGAGCTGTCTCTTTCCGTTGATTTGAAGACCATGCCATACATGGTTTAGGCCTATGACGATAATTGTAACACTCCCAGCGAAGCCGCGCCGCCCGTGAAAATCCGTCAAAAATTAAAGAAAGTCTGATTCTGGTGGGCGAGGAGGGAATATCTCGCTTCGCTCGATGCGCCTTCGTCGCATGCTCGGAGTAAACTCCTGCGCGTGCTCCTTGTCTTCGAACCCCCGCTCACTTCGTTCGCTTCGTCGGGTTCATTTCCCATCTACCAAACAAAACACCGGCCTGATGGCCGGCATCTTGTTTGGTGGGCGAAGAGGGAATATCTCGCTTCGCTCGATGCGCCTTCGTCGCATGCTCGGAGTAAACTCCTGCGCGTGCTCCTTGTCTTCGAACCCCCGCTCACTTCGTTCGCTTCGTCGGGTTCATTTCCCATCTACCAAACAAAACACCGGCCTGATGGCCGGCATCTTGTTTGGTGGGCGAGGAGGGAATCGAACCCTCAATCCTGAAGGGAACACGATTTTGAGTCGTGCGCGTATACCAGTTCCGCCACTCGCCCATGGAGCTGCCCCCGCAAAGCATTAGCCGCATATGCTGCAAGGGGTAATTGTACTATACTTGGGAGTGCAGGGCTAGAAAGCCCATGTTTGGTTATGGCTACGAATACATTTGATCCGCACGGAGACGACGATCTTGCGCCGCAGGAAACCGGTTCGGCGAGTACTGACGCCGGCCTTGCGTCTAATTTGATACGCGAGAAACTGAATCAGATTTACGCGGAGGAGCCCGACGCTACGCACGAGCTGACCGAAGCCGCCGCCAAAAAATCTGGCCAGAGCAAACACCAGAAGTTCATGTATGAGCTGGGGAATTCCGGCAAGGACCTGGCCGCCATACAGACCGAATGGCATAAATATTATGAAAGCTTGCCGGACGAAGAAAAGCACGCCGTCTGGCATGAATTCTACGCCAGTCAGAGCACCCTGACCAGACATGCAGCGGATCCTAAGCAAGGCGCCGGACAGGTTGCGGTCAAACACAAGGGACGGAGCACGCGGGGACAGGCAGCGGCACGGGTCGGCCCAGCCGGAATCACCGGTCCGCGTAGCGCGAAGGACATACAGAAAACCATCCGCGAGACAGTGCGCGGAAACGGCAGATTGGAGCCCAGGCACAATCTGCAGTCGCTGCTTTTCGGCTTGGGGCTGGGCCTTATAGTGGTAATCATATTCCTGTTCGGTTTCTTTAACGAAGTCGTCATCGCCCCCTTCATACAACCTAGCCGCGCTACGGCCGCGACTCCTATCATAGTCAGCAGCGACAGCATAGCGCCGACCAGCAAACCCGAGGTCATAATCCCCAAGATCAACGTGGAGATACCGGCTGATTACTCGCAGATCTCGACTAGCGAGAGCGCCATTGAAAACGCTTTACAGGGCGGAGTAGTACATTACCCAACGACGGCACTGCCGGGGCAGAAGGGCAACGCCGCTTTCTTCGGACACAGCAGTAACAACATATTCAACAAAGGCAAATATAAGTTCGCCTTTGTGCTGCTTCATACCCTGCAACCAGGCGACACGTTCTATCTGACTTATCAAGGCAAGGTTTACGTTTATAAGGTCATCACCCGCAAAATCGTCAATCCCAATAACGTAGGCGTGCTGGGGCCGGTGCCGGGGCAGACCGCCACCGCCACCCTGATAACGTGCGATCCGCCCGGTACCAGTCTGCACAGACTGATAGTCATTGGGCAGCAGGTCAGTCCCGATCCGGCAGGCAACGCCCAGGCTGCGACTAGCCAGGAAACGGCCGCGACTCCCGATCCTACCCAGCTGCCGGGCAACGGTCCGACGCTATGGGGACGCTTCATAGGAACGACGGCTGGAAAGGTCATATTGGGCGCCGGTCTACTGGGCGGCGGCCTATTGGTAATCCGCCGGCTCAACAAATGGATCATAGGCTGACGGACGCCGGCGCGTGAAGATTTACTGATCTGTGGGCGACAACAGAGATGTCTTGTCCATGTCAAGCTGGCCTGGGGCCGAGTTAGGCGTCAGGACGTATACGAATTTGAAGTCAGGGGTAAACGCCGGCTCATAATGGCTGTCCGCGGATATCAGTATCTGGCGGTTGGCATTATCGTAATCGAAGATCACTGCCTTGCCGCCGCTCACGTAGGTCAGACGATCACCATCCATCCAGCCGGCATGCGGTTGCGGCGGATCAAGCGGATACGGAGAAGAGTAGTGGTACACTTCTTTGTTCTCTATATCGTATACCCCGAATTCAGTCGAATGCTCCGCGACGATAAACTGCGCGTTGTCGGAGAAACTAAGATAATCCGGGTCCGTGACATGCAATACCTGCGCAGGTGCCGGCGAGCGTCCTTTGTAGGCGTTGAGCTGCGCCACGGGATCCCTGTAAATATAGACCTTGTTCTCGCTGCTGGCGCTGGCAGCCACATACAGCTTGCCGCTGTATTCCGTAAGATTGAGCAGATAATTACTCCCTGCGGGGAAGCTGCGGATCACATAGTTCTTGCTGCCGGTGCCCAGCTTCAGTAGCACCTTGCCGGCAGGAGCGCCGTTATCCGTCACATACAGCATGGTATCGTTCCCGTAAGACTTATACGCCAGCACATGGTCAAGGTAGGGCTCGGCGGCGGCATCTTTCAGCGACATCTTCTGTAGCTTGGCGCCCGCCGTATCGTATAGATAATATTGATCGTATTTCTTGTCGTTCAGCGTAAGTTTCGCCGGAGCGGCCGGCAAGGCCTTGTTCAGATTGACCGACTTGGCAGGATCGGCCCTGTCCACCAGTACGAACTCCGTCTTGCCGTCATAAGTATGCTGCAGCAGGACGTGCCGGTTATCATCAGCCCACTCCACCAGCTGCCACCCGCCATCCGCTTTGACAGCTTTGGCCGGCAAACCGGCCGGGAGCGACAGGGCCGTCGCAGCCTTGTCAGGATTCTTCAGATCGTAGACGTCGAAACCCAGAAGCGTGCTCGGCTGCTGCACGAGCAGCCAGCGATGATCGGAACTCTGCGTCACCAGGGCGGGAGCCGCAGCATAGGCCGCTACTTTCTTGGGCGAAAGCACCTTGGGAATCAGGAAGGGGTAATCGAAATGCGCCACACTGCCGCCGTCCAGAGGAACGGTACGCCGCCAGTCACGATAGCCGTCGCGCTTGAGCGTCACGTTATAAATACCCGCGGGCAGGGAAAGGCGCGTGTTGGTCTTTACGGATTTGAGGGTGCCGTTTATGTAAATGTCAGCCGGATGCGGCTGGCTGGAGAAGAAGAACAGACCGTTCTGGATAACGGTGCCGTTTTTGCCCAGACCGAAGCCATAGGCCTGGTACAGCAATACCAGGGTGCCGATTACGATGGCTATGCCAATTAGTACGTAGCCGACAAACAGGAGGATCTTATGCCGGAACTGCTTCTTGGGATCAAGATAGTCCATAGCGCTACTTACCGGTGGCTTGCTTTGATTTTAGGGTCATTAGTATTAACAGTATGAATCGACTTGCCTTGAATCACAAGAGGGTTTAAGATGTAATTACAGTTTCCTTTCAAACTAAAAGCCAAAATGAAAAAAACCAGCAACATAGTCATAAACGGCCGCCGCTATGACGCGCGTACGGGCGAGCCTATGCCCCACGCGTCTCGCGCCGGAGCGCCGGGCGCGACGGACCGGCATCAATCCGCTGCCCACAAGCAGACCGGCCATTCTGTGCCGGAGTACAAGCCTGCCGTCACCCGGTAAGGCCGGCGGATACAGGCCGACCAGGCACATCGCGCCGCACAAGCCTGAGCCTGCGCACACCCTGATGCGAAAAGCCGTCAAACGCCCGCCGGCCAGCGTGAAACGGCGCATCAAGGTCCAAGGGCGCCTGGAGCTTGAGGGCGGATACGAGCGCAGCAAGATCATCACGCATCGCCCGGTCAGAACGTCGCACCCCCATCCGCAGCACAGCCGGCGCCATACCGTCAAAGGCGGCCAGGGCGGAATCATCAGCCACTTTTCGCCCCATCTGTTCACTGCGATCGATTTTGTGGCCGCAGAACCTCCGGCTCAGAACAACAAGCCGCCCGTTGCCGCTACGGCAGCCGTGCGGCCGAAGCCGCCGACTACCGATGAAATCCTGGAATATGCAGCCTTGCACGCCAACGTCCCCCATACCGAACACCACGCGCGCAAACGCCGCCACAAAATTCTCAGACGGCACGCGCACGCGCCCGCGCATTGACCAAAACGTACACCCCGGCAAGCCATGATTCACCTCGGCCCGCTTTTCTCCTATAATATAAGTTGATGAAACCAGTCCGCACCCGCTTCGCGCCCAGCCCCACGGGCTTCCTGCACGTCGGCGGATTGAGAACGGCTCTGTTCAAATACCTTTTCGCCAGAAAGAATAAAGGTGTGTTCATTGTACGCATCGATGACACCGACCGCGAAAGATACGTAGAAGGCGCATACGACCATATATTGGAAAGCCTGCGCTGGCTTGGTTTAGAGTGGGACGAAGGGCCGGAAACTGACGCGCAATTCGGTCCTTACAGGCAGTCCGAAAGGCTGCATATATATAAAGAATACGCTGACAAGCTCCAGGAAGCCGGCTCATTGTATCCTTGCTGGTGCAGTGCAGAGCGGTTGGCCAAACTCCGTGGGCAGGCCCAAAAAGAAAAACGGGCTTTCAAATATGACCGTTATTGCCTGAAGCATCCCGGCGACCCCGCCAAGCCCCACGTATTACGTTTCCTCATACCCGGCACGCCGAAGACCGTGTCTTGGGTGGATGCGGTTCGCGGTAAAGTCGAGGTCAGAACTGAAGATCTTGATGATTTCGTGGCCATCAAATCGGACGGTTGGCCGACATACCATTTTTCCAGCATCGTCGATGACGAAACCATGCATATAACGCATGTCATCAGGGGCGACGAATGGGTCGCCAGTACGCCCAAGCATCTATTGGTTTACCGCGCGTTCGGTTGGACGGCGCCGGTATATGCTCACGTTCCGACCATATTAGGTCCTGACGGCAAGCACAAGCTTAGCAAGCGCGACAACGCGAAGTCGGCCATAGATTACAGAGAACTGGGCTATTTGCCCGAGGTGCTTATAAACTATCTGGCCAGCCTGGGCTTTAACGATGGCACCACCAAAGAAATCTACACGCGCGACGAGCTGGTCAAGGTGTTCTCTCTGGATAGGATATCTAAAAGTGCAGCCGTGTTCGACGAACGGCGGCTGCTTTGGATGAACGGTTATTGGATCCGCGAAAAATTGACGTTGGGTGATTTGTACAAGCGCTCCAAAGACTTCTGGCCTATCACGGCTAACGCCTACGATGAAACATATAAAAAGCAGGTACTCGGCATTGTGCGTGAACGGCTTAAATATCTGGCTGAACTCCCAGAGTTGACCGATTTTTTCTTTGAAGATCTGCCGGTCAACCCGGAACTCATCTCCGGGCACAAACAGCTCAAGAAGCTTTCCTCCAAAGAATTGAAAGATATGCTGCAACAGGCAAAAGGCGCACTGAAGGAAAGCGACTTCAGCGCCGCAGACCTGACCAAACGTCTAAACGATCTGTTGGAAAGTACCGGGCAGAAACCCGCGGTACTCTTCAGCCTGATTCGCATCGCCACGACCCAGGCGCCCGCCAGCCCCGGCCTGGCCGACACGCTGGCCATACTCGGCAAGGAGCGCAGCCTGGAACGCATCGACGGACAGATAGCCACCCTTGACTAGATTATTGCCATAAGCGTTGTTATAATACGCAACATGGATTCCGACACCGGGTCGGCCAATAATAAAACACCGGCCGAAGAAAACAAGCCAGAAGAAACCGAGGCCTTCCGAACGCCGGAAGAGGTCGCGGCCAGCGATGAGCAAGCGCCCGGCGCCGATCATGCCGCCGATTCTGCTGATGACCCCATAAAGATAAAGCCCGCTATGCCCAAGAAATCAAGCTGGAAACAAAAGATGACACTGCATTGGCCTCCCGGCAAGAAGGAGTGGATTACTGCCGCGGTGGTAGTCCTGCTGCTGGCCGCCGGCCTAGGCGCCTACGCGCTGGTGCACAAGCCACCCAAACCGGCCACCATCAAGCCCATACCGAAAGTGACGCCGCAGACCAAGACCGTGCCGTCCACGCTGACGGGCCTGCCGGTGGATCCCAGCGTCAACCAACGAACCGTCACCGGCGTGATGATCGAGAACAGCATACCGGCGCGGCCCCAGGCAGGGCTCGGGCAGGCCGGGGTAGTCTTTGAAGCCATAGCCGAAGGCGGCATAACGCGCTTCCTGGCACTTTATCAGGATACGGCTCCTGCTAACGTAGGGCCAATCCGCAGCGCCCGCCCTTATTATGAACAGTGGAATCTGGGCTTCGACGCCGGATACGCCCACGTCGGCGGCAGCCCGGAGGCCCTGGCAGACATCAAAGCCTGGCACGTGCGCGACCTGGACCAGTTCCATAACAGCGGCTCATACCACCGTATCAGCAGCAGGGCAGCGCCGCACAACGTATACACGTCCATTGCCGCCTTGAACCAGCTGGAAGTCAACAAAGGCTTCGTCACCAGCCACTTCACGGGATTCGCCCGGAAGAAGAAAGAGACGCCCAGCAAGCAGCCGACGGCCAGGAGCATCAAACTGGACCTGTCCGGACCGGCATACAACGTACATTACAATTATGACGCCCATAACAACCGTTATATACGCAACGAGGGCGGCTCCCCACACGTAGACGCCAATACCAAGGATCCGATCACGCCCAAGGTCGTGATCGCGCTCGTCATGCCATACCACCTTGAATCTGACGGCTACCACTCAAGCTATAGCACCATAGGCGATGGGCCGGCATATGTCTTCCAGGACGGAACCGTGACCACCGGCCGGTGGTACAAGAGCAGCATGACCAGCCAATTCGTCTTCAAGGATGCTTCCGGCAAGCCCATAAAACTCAATCCCGGCCAGACGTGGCTGACAGCACTTTCCGGCACTAATCATGTCAGCTACACGCCTTAGACTAAGACATGGATAACCTCGAGCAGCTCCGCAGCCGCAGCCGCCTGTATCTTTTCGGCGCGGTAGCCTTCGAGAACGTCGTGCTCATAGGCATAGGCCTGGGGCTGTATAAATACGCGGGTATCGGCGTCATACCCAGCCTGGGCGCCGTCCTGGTCGTGGCCGCCGTGATGACTCTGCTGCTGGCCCATCTGGCAACGGACTTCCTGACCCAGCCCGTCAAAGCTCTGTGGCAGGCCGTGCTTCACCTGAACCCCGGCGAACAAGGTGTGGCAGCGCCGAAAATCGATGACCTGCGCTTGGGGCGCGAGCTGGTCGCGAACCTGAACGCTCAGATATATCAGCTGACCAGCATAGCGAGCACCGCTGCGGATGAAGCCGCCAAGCAGGCCGGCGATCCGCATCATAATTTCATCGCCCAGAACCTGCCTTTGCCCCTGATATTGCTCGACGATTCCGAAACCATCAAGTTCGCCAACGAAGCCGCGGCGCAATACATAGGCCTTAAGTCAGATGGCATGATAGGCAAGAACGTGTACATGGTGCTGGATATGTCGTTCCCCAGCAAAGACACCTTCGACGCCTGGCTGAAGACGGTCAAGTCCAAAAGCGCCACGGCCATCATGAGTTGGGAGCGGGTACGCTTGAACGTCCGCGACAATCATCCTACGCGGCTGTTCGACTTGGCCGCCTATTATAACCGCGGGAACCCGGACGGCAACGCCAGCATGCTGGTGCTGTTCGATCATACCAAGGAATATTCGCAGGACGAGCAAGCCGTCAGCTTCATGGCGCTCAGCGTGCATGAGCTGCGTACGCCATTGACTCTGCTACGCGGCTACATCGAAGTATTCGAAGAGGAGCTCGGCAAGACCGTGGCCGATCCCGAACTCCAGAGCTTCATGCTAAGGATGCGCTCGCAGGCCGAACAGCTGACGGACTTCGTCAACAATATACTCAACGTCGCGCGCGTGGATGACGACCAGCTGGAACTGCACTTGCAATCCGAAGACTGGGCCAACGTGCTTAAGGAATCCGTCAGCATGATGGGTCTGCGCGCCAAAGTGCGCCAGATAACCTTGCAGTGCCGCATAGCCAAGGACCTGCCGCCCGTAGGCGTCGACCGGATCAGCATACGCGAAGTTATCAGCAACCTAATCGATAACGCCATCAAGTACAGCGGCGAAAGCAAGGTCATCAACATAGACACTCATCTGAACAAGGACGGCATGGTAGAGACCACTGTCCAGGACTTCGGGCTCGGCATCTCCGGCAGCATCATGCCCAACCTATTCACCAAGTTCTACCGCGATCACCGTAACCGCGCGCAAATCGGCGGCACGGGCCTGGGGCTGTACCTGTCCAAAGCCATCGTCGACGCCCACGGCGGCAACATCTGGGTCCGCAGCAAAGAAGGCCAGGGCAGTACGTTCGGCTTCACGCTGGTCCCCTACGATAAACTGGCCGAGGCCAAGAAACAGGGCGCGAACCAGGAAATCACCCGAAGCGCCCACGGCTGGATCAAGAACCATTCATTATATAGAAGGTAAAGCTTGCTATAATTAACGACATGCCCGACCAACCCGCAACTGACTCCCAGGCAAAACCATCCGCAAACCGCAAGGTCCTCTGCATAGAGGATGAACGATTCATCAGCGAGCTCTACACGCGGGTCCTCACCAAAGCCGGCTACCAGGTGGACACCATCGCCGACGGCAAGGAAGCCCTCGAGGCCGCCCAGAAGAACGAGTACGACATCATCCTGCTGGATCTGATGCTGCCTACCTTATCGGGCATCGATATCCTGCGCACGCTCAAGGACCCGGCACGCCAGCCGCCGCTAAAGGCCAAGATCATCGTCACCACCAACCTGGAGCAGCGCGAAGACGTACGGGCCGACATCGAAAAGCAAGCCGACGGTTACGTGGTCAAGGCCGAACTTACTCCGCACGAACTGGCCGACCTGCTCGACAGCATCCGCTAGCATAAGCGCTTGACGGCAGTGTATAATGAAATCAGGAAGGCACACTACGGTCCCTGCTTTACCTCTTAGTCCAAGCAATCAGTCTCCAGGCCTGGCAACGCCCTGAACGGTAGCAACGCCTTAAACCAGGAAGCTTCAATCTAAAACCCGTTTACTGGCCTCTGTCAGTTAATTAATTATTACCTTATTTGGGAGATTGGGCTATGAAGACCTCTATATTTAACGAAAACGAAATACAAATCAGCTCGGTAAAATTCTGCCACGACGGCAACGAACTGCGCTTTGAAAGTTATCCGCGGCGCATAGTCTACCGTGGCCGCGAATACGTACTAGCGCCGGTAAACGCATGAAAGGCAGGGAAATCGAACTATGCAAGATGATTCAGAAAATGTGGCCGGAAGCGACGGCGTGTCCGTACACAGCGGCTTTCCCAACCCGGCAGCAGACCGGCGCGGGCAAGGGCCGGGCCTAGCGCTGGACTTCAATAAGCTATTAGTACGCCACCCCTCCAGCACCTATCTATTCCGCGTGGCGGGGCATAACTGGGCCGCTTTAGGGATCTACGACGGCGACGTGGCCGTGATCGACCGGGCCCTACAAGCCGGGGACAACGACTTGCTGGTGGCCTGGCACGGCGAGTCCCTCAGGCTCTGCCGGCAGACCCAGTTGACCCCAGAGGACAAACCCTGGGGCATAGTGACGGCCGTCATTCACCAATACCGTAAACGTTAAGATGCGGACCATGCTCGCCCTGATAGATTGCAACAACTTCTTCGTAAGCTGCGAGCGGCTGTTTCGGCCGGACCTGGAGGGACGGCCGGTAGTGGTCCTGAGCAGTAACGACGGCTGCGTGGTGTCGCGCTCGGCCGAGGCCAAAGCTTTAAGCATTCCCATGGGCGCGCCGGCCTTCAAATACCGCCAGCTGTTCGAAAGGGAAGGCGTGGTGCGATTCAGCGCCAACTTCGAGCTCTACGGCGACATCAGCGCGCGCATCACGCGCCTTCTCACGGCCATCACACCGCGCACGGAGGTATATTCGGTCGATGAATCCTTCCTGGACCTCGGCCAGCTCGGAATCGCCGATTACACCCGCTGGGGCAAGGAAGTGCGCGACCGCTTGCTGCGCGAGGTCGGCATTCCTGTGGCTATCGGCATAGCGCCGAGCAAGACCTTGGCCAAACTGGCCACCGAACACGCCAAGACAGACCAAGCGCTGGAAGGCGTGCTCGACCTTATAAACGTCTCCGATGAAATCCGCGTCCATTACCTGATGCATACCCGCATCAAAGACATCTGGGGCATCGGCAGGCGTCTGGCGCCCAAGCTCCGCGCCGAAGGCGTGTACAACGCCCTGGATCTGGCGCACCTGCCACCCCGCCGCGCAGGACAGCTGATGGGCATACACGGCCGCCAACTGGCCGCCGAGCTGAACGGCCAGGCCTGCCACCCGCTTGAACCATACGGCCGCATCCGCCAGACCGTCATGAAAGGCCGCATGTTCGGCGAGGATACCAACCGGTTCGACGTGGTCGAGGCCGCCATCGCCAGCATGACCGCCCGGGCGACCCTGGCTCTGCGCAGGGAAGGTCTGGCCGCCCACGGCGCATCGCTGGCCCTAAGCACGGATCGTCACAAACCCGGCTACCGCCGCCAGCAGTACGCCGTCCGCTTCGGCGCGCCTACGGCCGACACCGGCCGCATCTCCTCAGAACTCATAAAGGCCGCCCGGAGCGGCTTCAACCGGGGCGCCAGCTACCACCGCGCCAACGTACTCCTGTACAACTTGGTGCCGGAACACACTTTCCAGCCCGACTTATGGGGCGAAACCGACCCTAGGGCCTCGCAGACCGCCCAGGACCGATCGCGGGCACTGGACAGTATCAATGACCGCTACGGCAAGCGCACCCTCCGCTACGCCGCAGAAGACCTCAGCCAAGCCTGGCACCCCCGCCAACACCTCCGCAGTCCCAGATACACCACAGAGTGGGATGAACTGCCCATTCTACAAGTCACATAACAGAAAGCATTTATTCCTTATCCCATGTTCCGCAATGTTGAGCTTCAAAGCCCTTATCGCTGGATAGAATGCTCACTGCTACTTGGCCATTAGTATTATCGTTTTCAATGATATTGTTACCGCCTCCGCTGAAATCACTGAGCCGCGCCCAATAACAGCCAGTTTCACCATCGGTCTTATAAGTTCCCGGCTCAATATCGGTGCCGACAATGTAGATGCCATCACTGAACGTTGTTTTGCTACTAGTGATAGCAGACAGGTCTTGCGTCCAAGTACCACAGCCCTCTGAGATGAACGCTTTGTCGTTAGCATTGATAGTGATAACAGCTGGTGCATAGGTATCGTTGTTCGCCAAGATGTCGCCCGTATTTAGACTATTCAGTCGGGCATAGTAACAATTGGTGGTTGGCGCAACGCGTGTTCGATACGTTCCAGGTTGGATATCCTTACCTACTATATATGTGCCATCACTAAAGTGGGCCTGCCTGTCTGAAGTTGATTGGTCAGAGGCTGTATTGCCTGTATCTGACAGCTTAAAGGGTTTGTTGACCTGTAGGCCGCCTGTGTCATTTTCAGATACAAGTTTTTTGGGATTTTTATTTATATGGGTGAATATTAAAACTCCCGCAACAACAATGCATGCCACACCGATTATCACAGGAAGCTTATGGTTCTTCAGTGATGTCTTAGCGATGTTCATATAGCTTTTGCCCATTGTCACTATTATTGGTGACCCCGGCGGGATTCGAACCCGCGATCTTCTGGATGAGAACCAGATATCCTGAACCGCTAGACGACGGGGCCAAAATTGACGCCGCAATATCTTATCACATCTGTTAGGCCGCGTCCATTTATGCAGATATGAGAATGGGGCGGGGCGGCCAAGGATCCATGGAGCAAATCTGCTGATATATCATATATCATATAATCTACCCCTGTTTTCTATACGATATATCATATATCGTGTGTGGGGCATGGAGTATCACGACCAAGGCAAGGCGTGGGCGGCGACAAGCAACAAGCGTAAGCGTCAAAAAGAAAATTTTGCTACACTTTAAGATATGAACTTATTCGGTGGGCATAAGAAGGGCGGCGCCAGCAGTCCGCAGCTGCCCGCGGACCTGCGCGACGACTCGCTTAAATTCAAGGTGATCGTCGACAGCATAGAAGACGGGGTGATACTCGTAGACAGCAAGCAGGTCATCCAGCTCATCAATCCCGCCGCCGCCGCGATGTGCGGCTGGTCGGCCGAAGAAGCCACCGGCATAGGGATTTCATCGGTCGTACAGCTGGTGAATGATAAAAGCGAGCTGATACCTGAAGCCGGCAACCCGTTCCATCAGGTCTTCGTGCAGGGGCAGAGTATACGTAGCCAAGACGTAACCCTGATGGCGCGCGACAAGAAGCAAATCATCATCAGCCTGAACATAACGCCGCTCACGGATGACAGCAAGAACATAACGGCCGCGGCGGCCGTGTTCCGTGATGTCACCAGGGAGCGCGCGGAACAGCAACAGCGCGCCGACTTCATCAGCACCGCCAGCCACGAGATGCGCACGCCGGTCGCGGCAGTAGAGGGCTACTTGGCGTTAGCTCTTAACGACAAGGTTTCCACTGTGGACAGCCGGGCCAGGGGATTCTTGGAAAAGGCGCACGCCTCCACGCAAAGCCTGGGCAAACTGTTCCAGGACCTGCTCACCAGCGCAAAGGCCGAAGACGGCCGGCTCACCAGCCATCCCGTGGTGGTCGAGATGGGTGAATTCCTGGAAAAACTCAGCGGCGATCTGCGGCTGGTAGCAGAAAAGAAGGGTCTTTTCGTAGATTACGTCACCAGCACTAGCACCGGCTCAGGCGGTTCCCACGTAATAAACGCCACCAAGGAGAGCGAAGGCGGCGAAAAGGTAATACGCCCCCTGTACTACGTGAAAGCCGACCCTGAGCGCATCAAAGAAGTCATCACCAATCTGTTCGACAACGCGGTAAAGTATACGGAAGAGGGAAAGATATCTATCGGGCTTACGGGCAACGACCAGGTGGCGCAGTGCTACATAAAGGACACGGGGCCGGGTATACCGGCCGACGATCTCCCGCACCTGTTCCAGAAATTCTACCGTGTGGATAACTCTGCCACCCGAACCATCGGCGGTACCGGGCTAGGGCTATTCATCTGCCGCAAGATAATAGAACTTTACGGGGGTAGGATATGGGCTGAAAGCAAGGTCGGCAAAGGAAGCAGCTTCTATATAAACCTGCCGCGTCTGAGCGGCCAGAAGGCTTCCGCGGAAATGCAGTCCGGCGAAGGCGGCGAGAGCATAGTCAAGCCGTCCGTATCCTGAGGCCTGCATGATACAATAATGTTGACAGTAAACCATAAGCGAATCTTAGGGGCACCATCCTATGGCAAAATTACTGCTAGTCGAAGACGATAATAACCTCCGCGAAATCTACGAGGCGCGTCTGCAAGCCGAAGGTTACGAGATCGTATCGGCCAAGGACGGCGAGGAGGCCCTGGTAATAGCGAAAGCAGAGAAGCCCGATCTGGTGATATCAGACGTTATGATGCCCAAGATCAGCGGTTTCGAAATGCTCGACATCCTGCGCAACACCGAAGAGCTCAAGGGCGTGAAGGTCATAATGCTGACCGCCCTGGGTCAAACCGACGACCAACAGCGCGCCGACAAGCTGGGAGCTGACCGTTATTTAGTGAAATCCCAGGTAACGCTGGAGGATATAGTAAAGGTTACTCATGAACTACTGGGCGACCAACCGGGAGACCAGCCGGGCGGCGGAACCGGCGATGCGGCTCCCCAGGCGGCGCCCGCAGCGCCAGCTCCGGCTCCCGCTCCGCCACCGGCGCCAGAACCCGCTCCGGCTCCCGCACCAGCCGTAACCCCGGTTCCCGCACCAGCCGTAACCCCGGCTCCCGCACCAACGGCACCCCCGGCGCCTCCGGCGCCTGCCGCAGCACCGGTAACGGCCACGCCAGAACCGGCCGCGGCCCAGCCAGACGCTAAAGCCAGTACGCCGGCTGTCTCCGATGACAAACTTATGGCCGACGCGGTCGAAGCCCTGGTCGCCGGCGCCGACAAAGAAGATGAAGGCAAGCCGGAACCGCCGCCCAAGCCCACCCCCATACCTGTCATCGAGCCACCCGAAGAACCCGCCGAAGAGCCGAAGCCTGAACCTGCAGAAGATGAAGAGGATGACGCTACGGGCAGCGCCGAAATAGCACACAAAAAGATAATCAAGCCGATAGATAGCGGACCGAAGAAAGACATCAATCAACTGCTGGCTGAAGAAGAAGCGAAAGAGGCCATACAGGAGCCCAGTACAGATACAAAGGCGTCGAAGCCAAAAACCACGACTGGAAAGAGCAAAGCTGCCAGCGAAGGCATGGCTCAATCGACCGTCCAGGAAGAGGCGGACGTTGAAGCCAAGATAGAAAACTTCGTAGCTGGCGCTTCCAGTGAGCCGACAGCTCCGAGCGACAGCGATAGCGACGGTGATAGCGGCAAGGTTGATCAGCCGACACAGCTCAAGTCAGTTACTTCCAGCACTCCAATAGCCGTTGAGGACTCCGATACGACCACAGAGAAAGAAGACAAGGCGGCGGGAGAGCCTATGGCAGCGCCAAGCGCTGCAGCCGCAACAGCCCGGAATACGGCCAAAGATAAGGACCACCCCGAAGCGGATCCCGGCAACATAGCCCTATAATGCGCATCAATAAGTTCGTCGCAAGAGCCGCCGGCATAAGTCGTCGGACCGCTGACGCGGCCATCGATGAAGGACGGATCACCATCAACGGGCAAACGGCCGGCTTAGGCACCGTGGTCAATGACTCCGATATCGTTACACTAGACGATAAGACTCTGGAACTCCCGGCCGGAACTACGACCATCATGCTCAATAAGCCCGCAGGCTACGTATGCTCACGCAAAGGCCAGGGCAGCCGGACCGTCTACGACCTGCTGCCGGATACACTTCATCACCTAAAACCCGTGGGCCGGCTGGATAAGGATTCTTCGGGCCTTCTGTTGCTCACCAGCGACGGCGATCTGGCCAATCGTCTGACCCACCCCCGTTACGCCAAGCAAAAGATTTATGAAGTGACTTTGGATAAGCCCCTGGCGGATGAACACGAAATCCGGCTAGAAGCGGGCATCAAACTGGACGACGGCCCGAGCCGGCTCAAGATCAGCGGCGTTAAGGAATCGTCCCTGACGGTCACCATGAGCGAAGGCCGCAACCGCCAGATCCGCCGCACCTTCGCCGCCCTAGGCTACAAAGTCCGCAAACTTCACCGCACCAAATTCGGCCCATACACGCTCGGCGCGTGCCCCAGAGGCCAACATCGTATAATATAGACAGATGGCAAAAAGAGCACCCATAGTCGCAATCGTCGGGCGGGCCAACGTCGGCAAGTCCAGCTTGTTCAACGCGGTTCTGAACCGGCGCGAGGCCATCGTCGCGCACGAAGCCGGAACCACCCGCGACAGCATCACCGCCCGCGCCGGCTACAAAGGCCGCGATTTCTGGCTGGTCGACACCGCCGGCATCAAGGACCCTGAAGACGATTTTGAATTTACCATCCAGGAGCAGGTGGCACAGGCCGCCGACAGCGCCGACGTGATCTGGGTGGTCGTAGAGGCCGACGTGCCCGTTACCGAAGAAGACCGCCGGGTTGCCAAGATGGCTCTGAAGTCCCGCAAACCGGTATTGCTGGTAGTAAACAAAACGGACAAGGCCAAAGGGGCCGATCTGAGCGTTTTCAAGCGTCTGGGCATCAAAACGGTCATACATACCAGTACGACCCAGAAAAGGGGCATAGGGCAGCTTCTGGACACGCTGACAGAAGTCATACCGCCCGCTACCATCAGGGTAGAAGACGACCGCTTGCGCATCGCCATAGTCGGCCGGCCTAACGCAGGAAAATCGCAGCTTTTCAACGCCCTAGCCAAGAAACAGCAGGCCGTAGTCGCGGAACGCGCCGGCACCACGCGCGACGTCAACCGCGCGGTAGTCCGCTACATGAACAGGGAAGTCGAACTGCTCGACACCGCCGGCATACGCCGCAGCGGCAAGATTGGCACCGGCATAGAGCGCTTCAGCGTCATCCGTGCCCTGGCCGCAATCGAGGAGGCCGACGTCTGCCTGATGCTCATGGACGTGAACGAGACTGGGGCGCACCTGGATCAGAAAATCGCCGGCATGGTGAAGGAAGCGGGCAAGGGCCTGATATTGGTAGTCAGCAAATGGGACGTCGCCGAGGATAAGGACGCCTTCACCCGCGACAAAATCGCCCCTAAGCTGGCCCATGAATTCGACTTCGTTCCCTGGGCGCCGCTCGTATTCGTTAGCAGCGTCAGCGGCCAGAACGTCACCAAGCTGTTCGACCTGGCATCCGGCATCGACGAACAGCGCCGCAAACGCATCGCCACCCCAGAACTCAACAAATGGCTGCGCGGGGCCGTGGACGACCATCCGCCCGCCGGACTGAAAAACCGACAGCCCAAACTCAATTACATGGTGCAGGAATCCGATAACCCCACGCCCGCGTTCAAGATCTTCGGCAGCGCCAGCAAATACGTCCACTGGAGCTACCGCCGCTACCTGGAGACACGTCTGCGCAAATCATATGGTTACGAAGGCACACCTGTGCAGCTCTGGTTCATCGAAAAGCACGCCGCCCATAAACACGGCGCCAGCCCCACCAAAACTAAAAATCGTAGCGTTTGAGTGCGTTTTTGGATTAATACATTGGGGGAGTCAGACAATTAGGACGCTTTGCGTACAAAACGTACGCAAAGCGTCCTATTTTGGAGAGAATGCAGTAGTCTCGGACAGTTGATTCTTACACTTTAATCCTTGATACTTACTGGCATGGCATTGTTCCAGCGCCGGCCGCAGACCAGCGACCCCGTCAACTACGTTACAATGGGGCTTAATAAGACCATCCTACTGGTGGGCCTGGGCAACCCCGGCAAGAAGTACGAGCAGACCCGCCACAATGTGGGCTTCATGTGCATCGACGAATTCGTAGACAAGACCGAGGAAATGGAAAAATGGATCGAGAAGAAAGACCTGAAATGCCTGATGAGCGGCGGCCGTATCGGCGAGAACCGCGTCATCGCCATCAGGCCTACCACTTATATGAACCTGAGCGGCGAAGCGGTACAGGCCGTCCTGAATTTTTATAAGATCCACCCCGGTAATATCGCCGTGATTCACGACGAGCTGGACATCGACTTCGGCCAGATCCGCCTGCGCGTCGGTGGCTCCAGCGCCGGCCATAACGGTATAAAATCAATCACGAAGCACATCGGTGAGGATTACGCCCGCATCCGCATCGGCGTCGGCCCGAAAAAGCCGACTGCGATGAAGAGCGAAGACTTCGTATTGCAGAAGTTCAGCGCCGAACAGCTCAAACAGCTACCGAACCTAAAGCGCGAAGTCCTGGCCATCCTGAGCGAATACCTGTATGGCGCCGAACTGCCGCACGACACCCGAAACTTCCTGGTCTAGAGCTCTTCGATTTCCAATTCACGGTCTTCCAGGATCCGTGCGGCACCCTCTTGAAGCAGATCGTCCATTGATACGGCTTCGTCTCCGGCAACCTGCATCAACGCTGCGGTTACTGCGTGGGGAAGATGGACGATGCGTGGATAGACGCCTGCTTCAACCCACTCACCAATCTGTTGTTCATACTGGGGCTTCATGTAATACTCTCGATCTTACCTTAAAAGGCCAACGAGAGGGGGTGGGCACCGCTCGTTGGCCTGTTACACCCTTCAACCCACCCCGGCGAAACATCAAAGCCTTTCAAAGAATGGCACGTGTCTCCACCTGACGGCGGAACCATTTAGGCTCGCATTGATCGGGGATCCCTAAGCAATTCCGAAGAACTGCCGAGAAACCTAGTTAAAGGGATTAGTATGTTTTAGAGCGTGCCAGGCCAGGAGCCCGGCAGCAAGAACTTAAGTGGAGGGTAACAACTTGAACTCATGCGCGCTCTAAAACAATCTAACGATTTCTCCGGCCCGTGAAGATTAAATAATTATTAATTATTTATAACTTCGGCGCCAAAGACATTAGAATGGGGGTAAAAGGTACGAGAATCCGCTATAAGCGGACTCATAATTGCTATTCTAGCAAATTCATGTCTTTATGTCAATACTTTAAAACATTTTTATATGATAATCAAGAAGCTTACGCTTAAAAGCGCGAATTACCCCGAAAGATTAAAGCGAATCCACAGTCCGCCTAAACAGCTGTACCACGCCGGAGCGCCCCTGCGCGAGCTCCTTGAACGACCGGCAGTAGCCATAGTAGGCACGCGCAAGATTTCACCCTATGGCCGCCAAGTGACACGGGAATTCGCAGCCTATCTGGCAGAGCAGGGGCTGGTCATCGTCAGCGGATTGGCCCTAGGGTTGGATGCCCAGGCACACCAAACGGCGTTGGATTACGGCGGCCTGTGCATAGCAGTTCTGCCATGCCCGCTGCGGCATATCGTTCCAAAGGCGAACCGGCGCCTGGCCCGGCAGATCCTGGACAAAGGCGGCGCGCTGGTCAGCGAATATCCCGAAGGCGAGTGGCCGAAGCTCCAGTATTTCATCGCGCGCAACCGCATAGTTTCCGGCTTGGCTGGCGCCGTACTTATACCCGAAGCCGGAGGGAAGAGCGGCGCGCTGCACACAGCCAACTTCGCCGTCGACCAAGGCCGTGACGTCCTGGTCGTGCCCGGTAACATCTACGCTCCCGGTTCCCAAGGCGTACACAAACTGGTCAAACAAGGGCAGGCCGGATTAGTAACCGAGCCCGCGGACGTCGTGGACGCGCTCGGCATCCGGCGGCAAGTCAAGCTCAAACAAGTCAAGGGCAGCAACGCCAACGAGCAAGCCATCCTGGACCTGATGGCACAAGGAGTTAGTGACGGCCATCTGCTGCTGGAGCAAAGCCGGCTGCAAGTCAGCCTTTTCAACCAGACGCTGACCATGCTGGAAATCAGCGGCCTGATCCGCCCCCTTGGGGCAAATCACTGGTCCCTAATCTAGTCTGCTGGGGCATTGTGGGTATGGCATGCCCTTAACAGGGGTAGCCCCGTGTCATATCGGCAACACCATTTTCAGCATATCATTGACAATTTATTAAACTTATGTTAATATGGATAAGTTTCGTCGAAGCATAACCGTTGAGGCTCCAAAGAGTTTCCGGCGCTTCCGAAGCACCTTTACATAGAGATAGAGAAGATTCAATAGCGCTTTTTGGGTTCAGGCCTTATGCCTAAGAGCGTGGGAAGCGCTATTGAATTAGTCTGCGCAACCAGTAAAGTCGTACTAACCCTCGATAAAAGGAAACGATTTACATGATACCTGCAGCTATCCTCAGTTTGCCCGACAGTTTCGTGGCAGGCGTCGTTCTCGTTGTCGTGTCAGTGATCGCAGCATTCAGCTGGGCGCGGAAAAAGGACAGGAATCGTCCGGCTTCCGGGTACTACCCTCTGTTCCTGTTCGCGGCCGCCGTCGTCTGTATGGCGTACGCCTCATTCACCATCGTGCCATCTGGCAAGGTAGTGAGTCTCAGTGATGCCCATGGCGTCGCGTACGAAGGCGTTCCCCTCAAGGAAGGTTTTCACTTCAAGAATCCGTGGGAGAACACCCAGGAATACGACGATGTGATTTCCGACAACTACGCGACCAGCCCCGAAGAACTCGGTGAAGAATCTCTGTTTGCGCCAAATGTTTCTTTCCTGTACTCCAACAAGGAGAAAGCACGAGTCGGCAGTTCTTATCTGCTGGCCTATACGTGCGGCATGACGCTCAACAAGCTGGTCAAAGCCGGTCAGACGAGCCTCGAAGAATTCACGTGCACGTTCGGCGACAAGTCGTTCCTCGTGGTACGAGAAATCGAACAAGAATAGATGCGGGTGCGAGGCGCAACCAAACTTTAGGTTGCGCCTCGCTGCTCCGCCTTCTCCCTTCTCATATCTCTATGTATCACACTCTACGAATGTGTATTCGTACTGATGAGTCCAAAAGGACGAAAGTGGAAACTGTTACACTAAAATTATGAAGCTGATGATTTTTATCGGCATAACTGTCTTCGGTACCGTAGGCGCCTGGCTCGGCGCCGCGCTGTTCGACCACGGCAACTGGTTCGGCGGCTGGAGCCTGCTATTTGGCACCGCAGGTTCGTTAGCAGGTATATGGGCCGGGTTCAAAGCCGGCCGCGGTATGGGATTTTAGGCGATTCGTGTTGCGCTAAGGGGGCCATTGCGCTTAGTATAGAGGCTTATGCCAAAGAACTTAGTCATAGTCGAGAGTCCTGCGAAAGCCAAGACCATCGAAAAATTCCTGGGGAAGGATTATTCGGTGAAGAGCAGCTTCGGCCATATCCGCGACCTGCCTAAGAAGGGCCTGAACATCGACATCGAGCATGATTTCAAGCCGAAGTACGAGGTCAGCCCGGATAAGAAGAAGGTGGTAGCCGAGCTCAAGAAAGCCGCCGCGAACAGCGAAGTATGGCTAGCTAGCGATGAGGACCGCGAGGGCGAGGCCATCGCCTGGCATCTGACACACGCGCTCAAACTGGACCCGAACAAGACCAAGCGCATCGTTTTCCACGAGATTACCAAGCATGCCATAGACGAAGCCGTGAAGAATCCCCGGACCGTAGATATAAAACTGGTGGACGCCCAGCAGGCCCGCCGCGTGCTGGACCGCCTGGTGGGCTACGAGCTGTCGCCGGTGTTATGGAAGAAGGTCCGCGCAGGCTTAAGCGCCGGGCGCGTCCAGTCCGTGGCCGTGCGCCTGATCGTTGAGCGCGAGCGCGAAATCAAAGACTTCAAAGCAGAAAGTTCGTTCAAGGTAGCGGCGGAGTTCGATGCCGGCGGCAAAGCGGATGGCCGGGAAATTCCGGCCGAGCTGCAAACCAAGCTGCCGGACGCGAAAGTCGCCGCAGCCTGGCTGGAAAAGGCCAAAGGCGCCACTTTCAAGGTCGAGGACATCGAGCAGAAACCAGGATCGCGCAACCCCGGAGCGCCTTTCACCACCAGCACGCTGCAGCAGGAAGCCGCCCGGCGGCTTGGCTACAGCGTACGCCAGACCATGACGCTGGCCCAGCGCCTGTACGAAGCCGGCGACATCACCTACATGCGCACCGACAGCACCACGCTATCCGGCCAGGCCATCGCCGCGGCCGGGGACTATATAAAGAAGGAATACGGCGCCGAATATCACCAGGTGCGCCAATACAAGACCAAGAACGCCAGCGCCCAGGAAGCCCACGAGGCCATCCGGCCCACGGACTTCCGCCGAGACGAAGGCCGGCGCCGACAGCCAGCAGCAGAAACTCTACCAGCTTATTTGGCAGCGCGCCCTGGCTTCCCAGATGAGCCCGGCAAAACTGGAGCGCACAGTGGTCACAATCGGCGTCAGTACCCATCCAGAGAAATTCCTTGCCAAGGGCGAAGTCCTGGAGTTCGACGGCTTCATAAAAGTGTACGGCGGCGGCAAGGACGACATCATACTGCCCGCTGTAAAACCGGGGCAAACCCTGGACGCGCGGTCCATAACCGCCACTAGAGACGTTCAGCAAATCTCCGGCGCGTTATTCCGAAGCCGCGCTGGTAAAGAAGCTTGAAGAGCTGGGCATCGGCCGCCCGAGCACCTACGCGCCGACCATCCACACCATCCAGGTCCGCGGCTACGTGGAAAAGAAAGACCTGGAAGGCACTGAGCGGACGGTTACGGAAATCAAACTGGAGAAGGGCAGTGTCACCTCTGAAAAAACAGAGGTCATGACAGGGGCCGACAGGGGTAAGCTGGTCCCCACGGGCATCGCCGACGTGGTCACAGACTTCCTGGTCAAATATTTCCCGACAATCGTAGATTATGACTTCACGGCCAAGGTAGAGACCGATTTCGATGACATCGCCGCCGGCAAGGAGACCTGGGAAAAGATGATTAGCGACTTTTATAAGGATTTCCACCCATTAGTAGAGAAATCGGCCGATATTTCGCGCCAAGAGGTCTCGCAAGCCAGAGAACTGGGGCAGGACCCTAAGAGCGGCGAACCGATAGTAGCCCGTTACGGCCGCTACGGACCGATGCTGCAGAAGGGCGATATCACGGACGAGTCCAAGAAACCGGCCTTCGCGCCACTGCCGGAGGGAGCCACCCTGGACACCGTCACCCTCGAGCAGGCCCTGGAGATGTTCAAACTGCCCCGAACAGTGGGCAAAACCGAAGACGGCAAAGAAATAAAGGCCAACATCGGCCGGTTTGGTCCCTATATACAGGTGGACAAGACATTCGTATCCATAAAACCGCTGGATCCGCGCATAATCACGCAGGAAGAAGCCCGCCAGCTTTATAAAGAAAAGCTCGCCAAGGACGCCGCCAAGAACATCCAGGAATTCGCCGGCGGCATCAAGGTGCTCAACGGCCCGTACGGCCCTTATGTTACCGACGGCAAAAAAAATGCCCGCATAGAAAAAAATAAGGACCCGGCAGCATTAACAGAGGAAGAAGCCAAAGCAATTCTGGAAGCCGCCCCTGTTAAGAAACGAGGCGGTTTCCGGCGCCGGAATGCCACCTCTAAAGCCAAGAAGTAGCTACGACGTAAAAGTTGTGGAAAAGTAATATTTTTACAACATAGACTTTACATAAATGTCACCATTATTGTGCTAAAATAAAAAGTAATTGAGAAAGGTGTTGACTTTTAAAATTATTAGTTTTATAATACACGTAATGTTACTAGTGGATAACCGAGGAAAATTATGTCCCCAACTCCAGCAACAGCCGTAGTACAGACAGAACAACTTGTGAGCGATATTCTTGCGACTATCGACCGCGAAAGAGAACGGGAAATCGTAGCCCGTCGTTTCGGTCTGTTCGATCGCAAAGAAACGCTGGAACAGATAGGCGAGATGCTTGGCATTACCCGCGAACGCGTCCGCCAGCTCGAGAAATCAGTCGTTACCAAACTCCGCGCCACAGCAGAGCAGGGTGGTCTGCCTCATGTAGCCGATTTCCAGGCCAAGCTACTTGAACTGCTGCACGAATCCGGCGAAGCGGCCCGCGTAAGCGCCGTCACCGCCAAGCTTACGGATGATCCGAACAGGGAAGAGCAGGCCCGCGTGGCCTTCCTGAGCCAGCTGTGCCCGGACATCGCCGTAGTCTCTGAAGACGACAACTTTTATTACAGCGTCGGCGTACGGGAAGTCCGCGACGAAAAGGCTCTGAAAGCCGGCGTCGCCGATCTCATAGAGGTGATCAAGAAGCTCGGCGAACCCAAGACCATTGAAGAGGTTGCCAAGGCCGCCAGCATGGACGACCCTAAACAGACCGCCGCTCTCGCCAGCATCTCCAAGCAGCTCGCCACCCTGAACGGCCGCTGGGGCCTGGTCAAGTGGCCTATGGTCAACCCCAAGAACATCCGCGACAAGATCTACGTTATCCTCAAGGAAAACGGCAAGCACATGCACTTCAACGAAATCGCCAAAGCCATCAAGGACAGCGACTTCAAGCGCAAAGACGTCACCACCCAGGCCATCCACAACGAGCTTATCAAAGACAAGCGCTTCGTACTGATAGGGCGGGGCATCTACGCGCTCAAGGAATGGGGCTACCAAAAGGGCACCGTAGCCGACATCATCACCGAGGTCCTCCAGGAAGCCAACGAGCCTCTGCACCGCGACGAAATCGTCAAGCGCGTGCTCAAGAGCCGCTTCGTCAAGGAAACCACCATCCTGCTGAACCTGCAGGGCAAACCGCAGTTCAAGCGCGTCGCCAAAGCCACCTACAGCCTCGCAGAGTAAAACACACTTTAGTCATAATGAGTCAGCAACTCTTAGAGAAGCCTTTGCCGCCGGTACTAAGCCCTGACAGTCCGGTACATGAACCGGGCGCCCATGGCGCCGAAATGGAAGGGGTAGGCGAGGATGCCACATCTTTCATAAGACCTGTCGATATTGCCTTGGAGGCACCGGGGGCCCGCATGCTTGCCGTTTATCCTCATCTTAGCGAGGTGCTGGCAAGGACGGACGAAGAACTCGAAAGAGTAGCTAAGTTATGCGGCGCCCAAGTCATCAGACATACCTGGCGCCTTATCGAGCCGCGACCGGCTCACGGCAAACGCCTGCAAGAGGCTATGACGGAAGACCTTAGCGGCTATCGAAAAATGGGTATCCCGCGCGGCAAGGCTCTCGTGGCCGAAGTCGAATTACTGCGTGAAATCGAACCACTGGACGAAGCCTCAGCTGATCGCGTCAACGAAGACATCAACCGGTATTATGCTGCGTATGATGCACTATGCGACGATGAAGAACTTGAAAATTACAGGGGTGTGATCCTTTCTGCCATAGATCCTGAGCAATTCGTCACAGGTGTAAGCGCTCTTGCTCCACCCAATTCGCCCCGCCAGTTACGGCTCCCCGACGTCGAGCCTCGTCTGATCTGGGCCGCTTAATCAAATAACTGTACAAAATGCGAACATGCGAGTGCGGGGTGAATATGAAGAAGTAGGACGCTTTGCGTACGTTTTGAGCGCAAAGCGTACTATTTGGGCGGGGAGCAGTGCAGACGCGCGGAAAATTTTGAACGCCCGGGTGGGAGCGGCGGAAAATAGTGGGACACGCATGGCAGTGGAGCATCACACCCAGCCATAGACACAACGTCGCACAATGTAGATTTTGCGACTTAGATATATTCATTACAGGTGACTATGGATACCCCTGCTGTAGGGGAGTTTTCCGGCTGGCTGTGTTATTTTGACCGTTTTTACGCGCGCGCTGCACTGCGCAGTCTTGCACCATGCTACGGCTTATTAGCCCGGTTACTTTCGGGGATCCGGGGACGCGGTCTTATAAGGCCCTAGCGGTCAGTTGTGATTTACAACACTATTTGACTTTTCCACAGTCCTGTCGTGAAATAATAGCTTTTCACACCGCGCCGTTATAAATTTTCTCCCCTTGCCTTTATAGCTATATAGGTAAAAAACTTGACTTTTACCCTGCCCTATATTTTTATATAGTTTTTTGTAAATAGCAGGCTCGAGCATACTGAACAAAATACGAACTAGTGGGGCGGTGGAAGAGGGGTCTTACTTATAATAAGCGCGTCCGTCCACGCGGACGTCTACATAGTGCGAGGGTGCGACGTGCTGGCTTTGAAGCTTGGCTTGAGTAGCCAGGAACGTCCCTGCTTGCTGGCGGGCGTCGCCGCTTTCCAGATTGAATTTGACCGTGTAGGGCTGGCCGTCTATATGGACGTCCAGTTCGCTGGCGCCAGCCGGCAATACCAAGGCCGAAACGGTTACGTGACTGGCTGCCAGTTGTTCAATGACGGTCCTGATAAAGCCGATGTCGCCGGAACTCAAAACCTGTCGGTTAAGGGTGGCTTTCAGGCCGCTCTGATCAGTTACTATAGGCAGGGTGCGACGTGTCATATCGGGCAGATTCGCGGCGTTAACCAGCGCCTTGCCGCCTGTATCGATTACGAAGGAACCGTTCTTGGCGACCAGTATCAACGCGGGCTGGGCCGTCTGTACATAGACTGTCGGACGTTTGCTGATTAGGGGCAAAGTCACGCTGGCGCTGGAAAGTTCCGGGAATTGCTTTAGCATCTGCCGGCTGATGCCGTCCGCATTGACCGTGATCTTATTACGGTTCCATACGGATCCGGCTAGGAGCTTGTCGGCCGCCTGCTGATATACCTTCTTATCATGCAGGAACATATCGCTGCTTCCGCCTGAGGTTAAGGACACTATGCGGGCACTACTTGATAGGCTCAGCACATTGAACGACGATACCACCAGGGCTATAAGCAGTACAATCAGGCCGAAGCGCTGCAACAGGAAGCGTTTGAAGTTCTTCTTGGAGGCGGAGGTGCCCGTACTCGCGCGCGGAAGCTGGCGGCCGGTATTCACTTCTTCTTCCGCGCGGCGCGAACGGTAGGCGAACGACGACGAGCCTTGCGGCGCGTCGGCAGGCTGGCGCCGCTGGGGCCGCCGGCGTCTGCCCCTTGATGCCGCGGACGTCCTACGTCGCAGTCTCATCGGTCTGCCCCAGTATTAGTTTGGCGATATCCTGAGTGGCGTGCGGCTTGGCAAGAGACGCGAACTTGCCGCCCAGTTCCACGATCCGATCAGAATCGTCCATAAGCTGGGCAACGCGTTTCGCCAGGCGGTTGGGATCGTTAGCCAGATCGTTCTCATCTATTACCACGGCGGCGCCCTGCTCTTCCAGGTATTGCGCGCTCTTGAGTTGGTGGCCGCCCGCCAGGAAAGAGCTGGGTATGACGATGCAGGCCTTGCCCTGGATCGCGAATTCGGCCAGATTCGTAGCCCCTGCGCGGGAAACGACCAGGTCGGCCGCGCCGCTGTAGCGATATACGTCCGGTATGAAGCCCATAACCTGCACCCTTCCCTGCTCTTCGGCCGGCAACTGTCCGGCATATGTCCTTTCCATCTCCTCCTGGTTGGCGCGGCCGACTACATGGAAGACGCGCAGGTCCTTGAAGTCGCTGAGCAGATGCGGCAAGGCTTCAGAAACGGCATGATTGACCCTCTGCGACCCCAGACCTCCGCCGATGATGAAAAGCACGCGCGCTTTCTGCGGAACGTTTATCTCGCCGCGATAGCGCTTTTTCAGCGCGGCAGTCACCGGCTTGAATTCCTTGCTGACAGGTATGCCAGTGGTAGCGGTCTTCTCCTTGGGATAGGGATAGATACCGGCCGGCAAGGCCACGGCATGCACCTTTGCCCACGGCGCGATCAGACGGTTCGCAAGACTGGGCACCGGGTCGGAATCATGAGTTATATACGGGATGCGGCGCAATGCGGCGCCCAGGCAGACAGGCACGCTGACATAGCCGCCGCGGCTGAATACCGTATCCGGCCTCAGACGTCCCATCAGGCGCCAGCTCTGCATTATACCGGCCGCGGCCAGGAAGACGTCGCGTATATTCTTTAGCATGGTAGGCACGTCCAGCAGCTGTCTGAACCCCTCGCCGTGATAACGCCGGAATTTGCCGGCGAAGACAGCATATGTCTCGTCTATGTTGGGGTCGCCGCGCGGGATATCGATCAGGCTGTCGCCGCGCTGGCCCACGTAGATTACGCGCACTTTAGGATCACGTCGCTTAAGCTCTGCCGCCACCGCCAGTATGGGGGTTATGTGGCCGCCGGATCCCCCGCCCGTCACCACGATGGTACGGCTCATGAATAACTGGTCCTGCGGCTTAAGGCTTCCCGGCGCAAATCACGCCTTCCGTTACTTTCCCCGGTTTCGCCGCTGACGCGGGGGACGCTATAGGTGGTATGCTGCGAAATCTGGAACACCAGGCCGACGGCGGCCGCCATAAAGACCACGCTGGTGCCGCCGTAACTGATGAAGGGCAAGGTAATGCCTTTGAGCGGCAACAGTCCGATCATGGCGCCTATATTTATAAGGGTCTGTGTACTCAGCCACGCCAGTACGCCCACGACCAGCAGCCGGCTGAAATCGTCGCTGGTACGCTCGATTATGTAGCGCAAGCGGGCAAAGAACGCTACGAAGGCCCCCAGCAGCACCACGCTGCCGATGAAGCCGAATTTCTCGGCGTAGATCGCGAATATGGAGTCATTTGCCGCCTCTGGCAGGTAGCCGTAGGCTTGTACGCTGCTGCCCAAGCCTAAGCCGATCATGCCGCCCGAGCCGACGGCTATCAACGCCTGGCAGGCCTGGTAGCCGCTGGTCCGGCAGTTGGACTGAGGATGCAGGTAGGTAGCCAGCCGTTCGCGGCGATACGGCGTGGCCGAAATAACCAGGATAAGACCGATCAGCACGATTCCGCCGATTGCTATGATGCGGCCTAGCGGCAGACCCGCGACAAAGGCCATTATAGCCATCACGGCTATGATCACGCCGAAAGATCCCGTGTCGCTCTGGGCTATCAGTACTGCTCCGCCGACCACGGCCAGGGCCAGCAGCATGGGCTTGAGCGTAAGCCTGAAATCCTTAATCGTTCCCTGGCGTATCTTCTCGGCCAGGAAACCGGCCAGCCAGATCATGACCGCGAACTTAAGCAGCTCGACGGACTGGAAGGAAAAACCGCCCAGACGCACCCAGCGATGCGCAGGATAAGCCGGATTGACCGGCAGTACGAGCGCCAGCAAGGTAGCCGCGGCGGCTGCTACGAGCAACGGCTTATAAGCGCGCCGCCACCATGACAGCGGCACCTGGGAAGTCACGATGAACGCCACTGCGCTTAAAGCTATGGCGATCAGCTGCTTGCCTACGTAATAACCGCTGCTCACATGGTTGGCGGCGCTAAGCGCCGGACTGATGGCGTATACCACTATCAGGCCAATCGCCAGCAGCGTGATGCACAGCATCAGCAACCAGTAATCAGGGCGGTGTTTCCGGCCCAGGTTAAGGGCCGAAGAACGGACTTCCACACGGCGCCTGGGAGCTTGCGGACGCATGGCCTACCCCCGGTTTCCCATCAGGAAGACGATCAAACCGATTACGGCTGCCACCTGCCCCAGGATCCAGAAACGCATGGTGACCTTGGTCTCCGGCCAGCCTATGGCTTCGAAGTGATGATGGATCGGCGACGACAGGAACACCTTCTTGCCACCACGCAGTTTGCGCGAAGTACGGTTGATGATGACCGACCCTGTCTCGACCACGTACACGGCGCCGATGATCGGCAACACGTATACCGTATCGGTCTGGAGAGCGATTATGCCCAGCGCAGTGCCGAGCGCGAAGGCTCCGACATCGCCCATAAAGAAGCGGGCCGGATATATATTAAACCAGGTATAACTGAGCAGTGTGCCGACAACCGTCAGGCAGAATCCGGCCAACGCCAGTTTGTGCTCGACCACGGCTATGATGGCATAGGTCAGAAATGAGGAAGCCAGCAGGCCTCCGGCCAGACCGTCCAGGCCGTCGCTAAAGTTAACGGAGATAGCCGTAGCCACCACGACCAGCCAGAACAACGCGATGATGAAAACCCCTATGTGCCACTGGTTAATCCAGGGTATATATATGGAATGCACGCCTAGTTTGGCATAGAACCACCAGCCGCCGATAAGCGTAAGCAAGCTGTACAGGCTGAATTTCAGGCGGGCGCTCATTCCGGCCACTTTGCCGCCGAAGCCCCGTATGTTCATAAAGTCATCAATCAGCCCTATGGCGCCAGCGCCAATCAGACCTGCCAGCGGCAGCCAGGTCTGCCCCCGCTCCAAATTAGCGACTAGCGTTACTGCGCTTATGGCCAGGACGAATATAAGCCCGGCCATGGTCGGTATGTTGCGTTTGTGCTTGGCGGCGTGCAGCTTGGCGTATACGGTCGCTTTGCCGCCGGACCAGGCTTCGGTGCGCTGGCGCTTCCACCATTCCTGCTTATAAGCGACATGAGTATACGCGGGCGTGATAATCATGCTGAGCGTGAAACCGAAGAACCCAAGCGCGAGCATGCGGATGAGGTTGTGGGTGGTGATGGCAATGTGCAATGTATTCATAGTTTGATTTTTGTTTTATTATAGCATTTTAACTATTATAACACCTACCGGGACTTGGGCGTTACGTACGAATCGTCAATCAGCATATGCGCCAGGTCCGCGAACACCGGCTGGCCCCCATATGATCCGGCATAACCGTGTACGCCTGGCTTTATGTTATATACCACTATTACGTACTGCGGCTTGTCACCGCCCACGAAACCGACGTACGTACCGTTGAACTCGGTATCCGAATAACCGCCCCCCTGTTTCGCCACCTGGGCCGTGCCGGTCTTGCCGCCGACCGTGTAATCCGAACTGAAGTTAAGATAAGAGAAGCCTTCTTTCAAGTGTTGCTGCACTACGTATTCCATGAGAGGTATCATCTCTTGGCTGACCTTGGGCGAAACCACGTTCTTTTCCAGCGCTTTAGGTTTGACGACCTGGGTACTGCCGTCGGCCCTGGTTACGCGGTCTACCAGATGCGGCTGGTAGTACGTGCCGCCATTCAGGACCGCTGAGTCGGCCGCCGCCATCTGCAGGGGCGTGATCTGCAGGGCCTGACCGAACGCCGTGTTGGCATAGGTCAGCGCTATAGCTGGACTTGACATGTCAGCCGGGGGCACGTAGCCCGACGATTCGTAACCCTGCTCCACGTCCGTAGGCCGCCCCAGCCTGTAATGGTCGACCAGGTACTTGTTCCAGGCTTCTATGCCCTTGCGGTTGATCTGTCCGCCACCCATCTGCATCAGCTCCCATGTGGCGCCGGTGTTGAGCGACAGGTTCAGCAAGCTGGCGATGCTCTGGGTACGCGCGCCGCCGTCTTCTTCGATGTCGGTTATGTTGAAGCCATCGACCACCCAGTGAGCCGGATCGTAGAACGTGGTGTCCGGCTTAATCACGCCCTGGTCCAGGGCCGCCGCCGTAGTAAGTATCTTCATGGACGAACCGGGCTCGATGGCATGGGTCACGGTACCGTTCTGGAATACCCCAGGATCGCTTACGCTCTGATAGTCGCCCGGGTTATAAGTAGGATAATTAGCCATGGCTTTTACCTGGCCGGTGTCAGGATCTATAATGACGGCGCTAAGCCCCTGCGATCTGGTCTTGCTGTACTCATCCTTGAGGATTTTTTCCATCTGGACCTGCATTGACATATCCAGTGTGGTAACGACGCTATCGCCGTCCGTAGCCGGTTTCTCGACGTTGCCCTTGCTGGCGGCAAGCGGTATACCGCTGGCGTCCGTCACCGCCCTTACCTCGCCGGGCTCGCCGGCCAACTGCTTATTAAGCGCTTGCTCTATACCATACTGTCCTTGGCCGCCGTTATCGACAAAACCCAGTGCCTGGGCGGCCAGGCTACCCTGCGGATAAATGCGGTAATCCTGGGCCTGCGTGCCGATGCCCGGAATCTTCAGAGCCAGCAGCTTCTTGTTCTGATCTCCGCTCAGGCGTTTGGCCAGTACCGCGTAGCGCGTATTTTTTGTGTTCATTATCTTGGTATAGTGCGAAGCGTCTCCACCGATGATACCGGCCACCTTTCCGCCCGCTTGATCAGTGTTTTTAACCAGGCTGGGATCGGCATACAGCGTGTACAGCTTCTGGTTCAATACTATGGGGACTACGGAATTTCCGTCATGGGCTTCGATGATGCCGCGGGTAGCCGGTATCTCGTATTGCTTGAGTTGGTCGCTGAGCGCCGCGGCCTTGTAATGATCATATTGGATAACCTGCACATAGAATAGACGCAGGCCGAATATACCTACGGCCAGCAACAAAAGCCCGTACCATATACGGACACGGGTCACTGCTTGCATCATCTGGTTTTTGTTTGTCGGAAGCATACCGTTCCTATTATAAGACGTATGTACAAGGTTATGGAAACCTGCGACGTCCCGTCAGGAGCATGAAGAGTATTAATTGCGGGTGCTGGCGGTAACCGAAGGAGCTACGGACACCAGGTCCTTAGCCACGGAGCTGCTGCTGACGCGGTCCAGTGACTGCAGGCGCGCAGAAGCGACCTCCAGGTCGTCATGCTGGCTTTTCAGCCTGGCCTGCTCCTGCTGCAAGGCGTTGATCCGGTAGCCGTAGGCATTGGTCTTGGTCACCTGCGTCAGGTAAAGCAAGCCTAACAGACAGGCCAGCACAATCAGGATGATCGTATTGCTGATCGGGCCTAACGCCCGGGCGTGCGCCTTGAAGCTTACCGAGTTCTGGTTCCGGCCCTGGTACCGCGAACGGTTCATGGCCAGAGAGCTTGAATATGTCATATGTTTCTCTTTGTTTTTATTTTTGTTTACTTGGTCCCGCTCGTTATCCCGAAAGATAACGAGCGGGGCGCTGCTCGCCTAAAGAACCTTTACGTGGATCTTGTAGGCACGGGAGCTACCTTTTACCGGAATTGGCATCGGAGTTCCCTTTCTTTTTTATTTTCACTGCGGCCCGTAGCTTAGCGCTGCGTGCACGCGGATTATGGACTATTTCGGACGAGGCGGCGGTTACCGGGCCTTTGAACGGCAGACTTAGCCGGGCATCATAGCGGCCGGCAGAGGCTTCCTTGAACGCCTGTTTGACCAGCCGGTCTTCCAGACTATGGAAGCTGATTACGGCTATGCGGCCGCCGGGAGCCAACAGATCCAGCCAAAGCGGCAGAGCCTGTTCCAGTTGGACCAGCTCATCGTTGACCGCGATCCTGATTGCCTGGAAGGTGCGCGTCGCCGGATGTACACGGCTATGCCCCGGCCAGGCTCTGGCGGCGACTGCCGCCAGCTCCTCGGTCGTTCGGAGCGGCCTGGCCTGCACAATTTCTTGTGCAATCCGGCCGGCTTTCGGTTCTTCGCCATAACGTTTTAGTACGTCTCGCAGCCTGGCTTCACTAAATGTGTTCAATATAGTTTCAGCCGTGATTTCCTGCGATTGGTCCATACGCATGTCGAGCGGGCCGGTCCTATTGATGGCAAAACCGCGCTTGCCCTCGTTAAGGTGCGGTGACGATACGCCCAAATCCGCCAAAATAAGATCGAACTGCCGTTTTTCCGCCAGCAGTCCGCGCGAGGCGCCCAGGAAGTCCTGATGCCTTACGTTTACGTTAACGCCGGGAAACTCCTTGCGGAGGATTCTGACAGCGTCCAAGTCCCTGTCTACCAGTACAGCTCGTGTGAGGCTTCCGGTCCTTTCCAGTACTGCCCGTGCGTGTCCTCCGTATCCGGCCGTCAGGTCGAGGTAGCTATCCCCTTCCTTGGGGTCCAGATACTTTAGAACTTCGGCGAGTAATACCGGTTCGTGACTTATGTTTTTATTTTGGTTTTTGTTTTGGTGCATCTTTTCTTGTTTTTGGCCCGTAGGCCAGTTTTTGTTTTACAAGGCCACCTATCCGGCAATCAGCTTTTTGTTTTTTTGGGGTTTTTGTTTTTGTTGGTTCAGCGAATTGTACGAGTACGATTTGCCAAACCGAGTTTGAGAGACTTATGTGTGAGGTGGAGTTTTGGGAGGTGTTTTTGGAGAAGGTGCGAGATTTTTTAGCCTGGTTTTCTCTCTAGTTCCAGGTGTTGATTGCCGGATAGCTGACCTCGAGGTCGAAGCGTGAATGCTTATCCGTCCGTATTGTTAAGGTACTTGCCTGGGGTCAGTCCTTGCCCGGCGCCATGATGCGCCAGTACCGGCCGACTCCGACAGCTACGATATCCCGGCCGATGCCCGCGTAATCGAGCAGATGCTGCTCAAGCGTGACTCGCCCCTGTTTACCGTCGGGCAGCATGTCGACCTTACCCATCCTGAACTGGACGTTCAGATCGGCTATGCGCTCGTCTAGGATATCTCCGGCCAATCGCGGCTCGACCAGGTTCTCCCATACATCCTTCGGATATAGATGGAGATACTTGCCGAAGCCCCTGGTAACGACTGCCCCGCTCGCAAACTTGTCACGAAGTTCCGGCGGTATGGTTAACCGCCGCTTATCGTCCAGCTTGCGTTCGAAGTAATCTACCGTTGCCATTGACACCCTTTTAATATGTAGTGGTTTTGTTTTTTAAATGAAACGCTGTTTGGCCGCTCCATTTCTACCCACTGACATGAGTGTACTACCCACAGCCACCCCCCGGCAAGCAGCAATTAATAAAAATGTGGTGTTCCTCACACCACTTATCCACAGATTTTTCAGGGGCGGCACAAAACCTAGCTATATAGCGTTGTGGACAACTTTTGCTGCGCTATTTTTATGTTCTGGCTGGGTGCTTAAGGTTGCTGGTTGCGATGCTCGGCGGCAGCTTGGCTGCGATGATTCGCATCGATGTTGGCATTCGCTTCCCGTTCGAGACCTGCCTCAGTAGCCGGAATGGGTGCGTGATTAGCAGCGGCGTCTTTTGATGCCTGATCAGCATCAGGCAAGACGCGGCCGATCTTGGCTGCGGTGTCTCCGATCTTGCTGCCGACATTAGCGGCGAAGTTGGCGGCGTCCCCGCCGTGCGTCACGGCGAGCCCGGCTGTTGCCGCAAGTACAGCGAAGCGGCCGGCTCTGACCTGGCTGCGGTTGGCGCGGCGTTCCTCGCGGCGTTCCCGCTTTTTTTGAGAACGATCCATACTAGTCCGTGCCATCTTGCGGATTGCTTCGTTGGACATCGAGTTGTCGGTTACTTCGTACTGACTCATGATTTTATCCTATCATATTACGCTAAAATGGTCAAGCTTAGTACTTCCCTGTTCGACCAGGGGTACGCTGGGTGACGCTGTAGCTTATGTAATGCGGTCCGGTCTCTTCGCTCTCGCGTTCCCGGCGGAGCGGATTGTTGGAGCCGGACTCGTTGTTGTCCGCGAATGCGAAAGCTGGTTGGTTGGGCACTATTACCCTTCTGTCTTGCTCCGGCATATCCAGCATCCCGACGGTAACGGCGGCAGTCATAAGAACTATGCCGGCCTGCTGGGAGATACGGGCCAGCCTTTCTAGGGGTTTTACCGATGTTTTTGTTTTTGTTGACATCAGCTATTCACTATAGCAAATATTGTGCTATTTGTCAATGTTGTGTTACCGGTGGCACTTGCGGTTTTAGCATTGTCTTCTGGACCCCTGGACTTCTCGTCCTGGCACCTCTGCTTAGTTCTTGGGCGCCCTTTACGCTGGGACGTCGACGGGCTGGCCCGTTTCGAGCTTATAGAAGGTGATGCCCTGCTCGCCTAGGATGCGCTCGTACATGTCGTACGTGCTTTTGCGGGCCTCGTCGCGCCAGTGCCAGTCGTGGATTGGCAGGACGTACTTGGGTTTGAGCTCCAGTGCCAGATTGAGCGCCCGGATGGTGCTCCCCCATGGCGCAGACACCGGCAGAGCCAGCACATCTTTGGTTTCCTTGAAACTGTGGCTGTCGCCGGGGTGGCTGAGTTTGTCCAGGTAATGGACGCCGATTTCCTGCGGAGGCTGGCCGAACAGGGGCGCGACGCTCTCGTGCGGCGAATCGAAGAAGGTCACGCCCTCTGGCGGCTCGCTGGAAGCTTTGATACCTTCCTTGGCCAGTGCGGCTACGGTTTCCGGAGTGGCGGTAATGCGCACGTCCGGGAATTTTTTTACCAGACTTTTTATAAGTTCCGGATCATTGTGGTCGTGGTGGATGTGGGTGATGAAAATGTCGTCCAGGCGGTTGAGCGACGGGATGGCCGCGCCGAGCGCTGCGGCGCTCATGGTACCGGGGTCGAAAATGGCCGTGCGGTCCGGCGTTTCGACCAGCAGGCATGAATGAACAAATTTTGTTACTTTCATACAGGTTTCCTTTTTAGCGGTATTCGGGGTTGGCAAAATCGAAGCGCGCGCCGGCGTCCCATTTGGAGCGCTGGTTACCCTGCGCGGGGATGCCGCCGTTATCTTTCAGCAGTTTTGCCAGGTGCATCAGGTTCCAGGTCATGAAGGTGGTATTGCGGTTCGTGAAGTCGTTGTCGAAGCCGACTTTTCCGCCCTTGCCGTCGTCGTCGCCGTAGCTGGCGCCGGGGCCCGCCTCGCCGATCCAGCCGGCATCGGCCTGCGGCGGGATGCTATAGCCCAGGTGCTGCAGACTATACAAGATGTTCATGGCGCAGTGCTTGATGCCGTCCTCGTTGCCTGTGATCAGGCAGCCGCCGGCTTTGCCGTAGAAGGCGTACTGGCCCTGTTTATTCAGGATGCTACTGCAGGCGTAGAGGCGTTCGATGACCTTTTTCATCTCGGAGCTGTTGTCGCCGAGCCAGATCGGGCCGGCCAGCACCAGGATGTCGGCCGCCATGACCTTCTTGTAAATTTTCGGCCACTCGTCCTTGGGCCAGCCGTGTTCGCTCATGTCCGGCCAGACGCCTGTGGCGATATCCGGGTGATCTATGGTTCGGATGACCTCTGTCTTTACGCCATGTTTCTCCATGATACCGGCGCTGATATCGATCAGCCGCTCGGTATGGCTTGGTTCCGGCGATTTAGCCAGGGTACCGTTGAAGAACAATGCCTTCAGGCCGGTGAAATCCCATTTCTTATCTGCCATGAATTGAACCTCCTTGGGTGTTAAGCGGTAAGCGGCCGATATCAGCCTATCTGGTTGACGATGTTCAGGATATTGCCGTCCGGATCCTTGAACCAGGCGGCCCTGAGCTCGCCCATGACGTGGATGTCGCCCTGGCGCTCCACGCCGGGCAGGTCGTCGTATTGCTCGAATGTCACGCCCTTTTCCTTCAGCGCTTTGACGGCGGCTTCGACGTCATTTGTCTGCCATGCAGCAGCCGTAGCCTTGTTGCTGCCGGCAAACTGCGACGGATACACGAAAACGCCCCCATTACCCGACTTATAGAATGTGCCTCCGGGCGATTCCATACCCTTTTCCAGCCCCAAAGTCTCTTCGTAAAATTTCTTTGCCGCGTCCATGTCCTTCACTGCCAGACAGGCGCAAACGTCGCTGCTTCCTAACATAGCTCCCCCTTAATTAATAGCTACAGTATACGCCCAGGCGTCGATTATTGCTCGTTAGATTTCTTTCTTTTTTTGCGGTCGTGGTAGGCGAGCTGGCGGCGGAACTGATCCAGGCGGACGATCTTCGGTTCGTAAGGCTTGAACAGGCTGGAATACTGCCAGTTGGGGGTCAGGATGATTTCCAGCTTGCCCTGATCTTCCAGGTATTCGATCAGTCCCAGGAAGTCGCCATCGCCACTGACGATGACGGCTTTGTCGTAGTTGGGCAGCTCCTTCATGGCGTAAAGGACCAGGTCGGCGTCGACGTTGCCCTTCACGGCGGGCTTACCAGCACCTTTGTCAGCAAAGGTGCTGGGCTTGTCCTTGTCCGGCTTGCCGCCCTGGCCCGTGTCATCAGGAGCCTGGGTGACATCGACCGTGGGCTTGAGCACCACCAGGAAGCCAAGGTCGTGCATGTATTCGTAAAGCTGTTCGTTCTCGCTCATGTAACCGATGAACATGTAGGCTTTGCTAACGCCGTATTTGTCGCGCAGGTACTTGCGGAAACGGCGCCAATCCATCTTCCAACCCGTACGCTGGGTGCCAAGATTAAGATTTTGGCTGTCGATGAAAGCGTAGTTGTTCTGATTGCTTTCTTTGCGGACCATATTCCTAGTCTACACCATGACGCACGCTCAGTCGGTGCTGACGGCCACGCCGGTGAAGGTAAGATTCAGGCCAGACAGTGCCACGCCCTCGCCGCTAACGGCGTCCGGGTCCATCGCGACCTGGATATCGAACTCCTCCGTGGTACCAAAGTCCAGCGCCGGCCCGTCCACCGCTACGCCGTCAGCGGCATCCATCAGCGACTGAAGCGTAAAACTTTGCGGCGAGCCAGGCATCGCTCCAACGCCATGGGGAGTAATGATGACGCTTACCTTGCCCAGGTCCAAGTCATTGGGATTGTCCGGGGCGCTCGGCATACCCAGGTTAATGGCTAGAGGAGCGCTGCCGGTGTTCTGTAGCATGAAATGTTCGGTCTGCGACGGTTTGGAGCCGGGTATTATATGGACGAATGCATAGCCGGTAGCGCTGGAAGAATAGCTGCTCCCGTCCCGGCTTATCAACAAGCCTGCGCTGTCGGTCTGTATTGAGTTGCCGCCGAGCTGGACCTGGCTCTGCAGCAGGGCGAACGCTACGGCGCCAGCCACAATCAACAGCGCAACAGCGGTGCCGGCCGAAGGCCTCCACATCTTTATATCTTTGAACTTATGGCGGATCATATCACCTCCTCGTTTTAAATTGGTGATTAGCATGATGCCAGCCGCCGCGCGGCGGTGTCAAAACTTTCCGCCGGATTTTAATGATAATTAAAGAGTCTTATTACAGGCTGCCGCGCTTGATCGATACTTCTTTGAAGTAGCCGCGCTGTTTCTTGATGTCCGCCACCACCTTCTTGGCAACCTTGTGCGGATCGAGGAATTCCATGAAATTCGGCGGCTCCTTGCCTTCCCAGAACGGCGTGTGCATGCCGCCGGGCAGGAACAGCGCAACGCGGATGCCGGACTTAAGCCGCTCGCTCTCCAGGCCTAAGCTGCGCGCCAGGCCGACCTGCGCGTGCTTGGTGGCGACGTAGACCGCCTCGTCCCCGCGGGGTTTCACGCCGGACATCGAGCCGATGATCACGTAGTTGGATTTGAAGCCGGCGTTGAGCAGCTTCTTCCAGGCCGCCTGAGCCACGGGCAGCATGTTCGCCAGGTTCACCAGCACCAGCTTGCGCGGATGGTGCTCCTTTGAAAAATCACCCTTGTAGCCGTAGCCCGCAACCCAGTAAAAACCCTTGAATTTGGTCTTTTGTACGTATTGCAACAGTTTCGCGACTTCTTTGTCGTCCGACAAATCCACCCGCATGCCGGGACCGTGCATGGTTTCGTCATAAGTGCGGCCCACGATAAAAGTTTCTTCGCCGCGCCGCCTCAGTTCCGCCGCGATTTCCGCCCCCAGTCCGTGTGTCCCACCTACTATCACGTTCATAAACCTATGATAGCATTTTTAATATTTCGACTCGGTTTGCCGCGTGTTCTTGTGCAGTCCCTTTGGGGGTACCGAGAAAGTCCCCGATTGGCGAAAATGAATTTCGCTTCTGGCCTGTCAGGAAGCCGTCTGAGGCCATAAGGATTTGACTTTCCATTTGCGAAAGTCAAAGTAAAAATCCGCAAGAACGCCCCAGATTAAGCGAGAGCCCCATTGTAAAATTGGCCAAAGCCGCGTTTTCCCGGGGTCTTCAATGCAAGGCTCTTAGTTTCTTGGTCACAGATTCGTTAGTAATATTATGGTCAAGCCTACGCCAGCCACGGTGGTGGCGGCAACCTTGCGCCATAAGTAGTCGCGTTCGCCGAGCAGGATCACGCCCAGAACGACCATGACTATTACGCTCATAGCCGATATATAATTGGCCACGCTCACTAAAGCCCCTACCGCCAACGCCCCTGTAAATCCATAGGCAGACACGGCGCGGAGTACCATGAGCTGGGCAGTCTGGGGCCGCAGGAACATGGACCCATCAAATTTTTGCCGCCTGGAAAGCAGGTACATCCACATAAGTACTGCGGCAATCACTGAAAGCGCCGGAAAATAATTGAAAAAGCCCACGTCGTTCAACATGAGCTTCTCGTTCATGTTCAGGAAGCTGAGCACCAAAGCGGCCGTGACGCCCCACCACAGACCCTTATTCGTGATGGACCGATCACCCTTTTGCCTGACTATGAAGATAGCCAGCAGTATCAGAATGCCGCCGAATATCCTCGTAGCTACGAAGCTTTCGTGAACAAACAGGATACCTAAGATGGTGACGAACGGGATGCGCAGGTTATACAGCATGGGGTAGACGCTGGCCTCCAGGTATTCCAGGGCTTTGGTATTAGAGACTTGCAGGCCGATAGTCAGCAATACCGCAGTTATGAAGCCAAAAACATAGGCGGGCTGGTAGGCATTAAAGTTCATCGGCCGGAAAATCATCAGTAAGACCGCCGGAATAGCTATGCCTGTCTGCATAACGGTAGCTAACGTAAAAGGGTCGGCCTTGCCTAGCAGGGATTTGCGAAGGCTAAGGTTGAATCCGGCCAGACCGAACACATGCACTAATAGCAGTAACAGCCACATCTTGCCTTAATCATAGCACTTCTTGGATCGCGGGAAGCTCGATGGGCTGGGAGATCTTTTCAAGCTCTTCATAAGAATTAATCGCGATGCCGAACCGGTCAGCCGGCAAGGTGTAGAGCGTGATGTGCGTGGGCTGTACGGGGATATCGACGCCTAACTTAGCGCTCAAAGCGCCGAAGAGTTCATCTATGCCGCGGACTGCCGCCATGGCTACGACAGTCTTGTTATCTTCGCCCGCTTCCACCAAGCGCAGCTCGCCGGTAAGCTCGTAATCCGTGAGCGGCTGACTGCCTACGAACCGGTAGAATTCTTCAACCATTTGGGTCCTCAATTCTCCTGCCCTACCTTTATCTGTAGCATCGGCCCAGTGCGCGAAGTTCAGGAGTGTGATGTGGAATTCGGGCTTGCGCACGAAGCTTTCGCCCGCCGCTTCCAGGGTTTCGGGCAATTCCGGCAACTCCAGATCACGCAGAGTCATGGACATACCAGCGTGGTTCTTATAAGGTTCGTCCGATACCTTCATGGTTTACTTCCCCTGCCAGACGTTCTTGACCCAGCCCATGGCTAGGGTCGAGAGCATGAAGCCCGCGGCAGGCACGGCAGCGTTAACCCAGGGGTTACTGTTATTTATGACTAGTAAATACGCGACAATGACCGCGTAGGTCAACACGGCGATGCTGATGCGCCGCGTCCAGCTGGTTTCCCAGGCCTTGTCCTGCTCGACTTTCCTGTTGCGAGCCTCTATGGCTTCCACCCGCGCTTCCAAATCTTTCATAACGGTTTAATAATAACATCATGCGCTTATTAGCCGTCGCCATCGCCGAAGCGCTGATCTTCAAGAGCGTCGGCCTGCAGGCCTATTTCCGTAAGCCACGAACCGCCTTTGGGATTAGGCAGGTGTTTATCCAAGGCTCCTACTATGGTGGCGACTGTCTTGTCATAGCCATCGGCCTGCATGATTTTTCTTCTTGTCTGATCGTCGGATATGCCCCACGCTTCGTGACGCAGTTCCCTGCTGGCAACTGTGTTTTCTACGCATTCCTCAATAATAGCCCGGACGCCTTGGGCCAAAGCCTCATGGTCGGGTATAGTTAACTCCTGCGCCGGAAAGTCCTCTTCTGCCATAATTCTAAAACTTTAGTATAAAACTAGCCAGATGTCAAGGATGTGTACACGACGATCAGCGTGGATACCACAAGATTACTTTTCGCGCGCTATAAGTTTGGGCTGGGTGATTTCGTCAAAACCGTACTGTCCATGCAGACGGCCAATGCCTGATTTCTTGTATCCGCCAAAGGGGCTGTTAGGGTTGAAGTAATTAACGTCATTCTGGGCGACCATTGCTGATTCAAGATGTGCGGCCACGCGTTCAAATAGCTTCTTATCGTCAGTAAAAACATGCGCTCCCAACCCATAGTCAGTGTCATTCGCCAATTTGATAGCTTCGGCTTCGGTCTTATAGGTGACGACCGGCAGGACGGGACCGAAGGTTTCTTCGCGCCAGACCCGCATATCCGGAGTAATTCCAGTAAGAATGGTGGGCTCATAATAAAATCCTTTTAGTCCCTCGGGGCGCTTGCCGCCGCAGATTACTTTGGCGCCCTTCTTGACCGCATCCTGCACTTGTTCATCTATTTTTACTACCTGCCGTTCGGCTACCAGCGGACCCATATCGGTGCTTTCGTCGCGTGCGTCGCCAAGTTGCTGCGTCCTGCTGATTTCCGCCAATAATTCCACCATGCGATCGAAGCCGCTTTCGTAAACCATCAAGCGTTTGATCGCCCCGCAGATTTGGCCGGAGTGTAAGAACCGTGCATTGAATATTGATTGTGCGAGATCCTTATTTACCGCGACGTCTTTGAACACGATGCCCGGAGACGAGCCGCCAAGTTCGGCCAGTATGGGAATGAATTTTTCCGCTGCTACTTTTGCCAGCCGCTGGCCCACCTGCGCGCTGCCCGTAAACGTAATCATGTCTATGTCCTGCCGGACCAGTAGGTCGCCAACTTTGCCATCCCCGTATACGACGTTAAAAACCCCGGATGGCATGCCTGATTGCTCGAATAATTCAGCCACAAGTTTGGCGAATAATGGGTTCTCTTCCGAATTTTTATAAACCACTGTGTTGCCTGCCAAAAGCGCGGGTACGCACTGCCAAACAACATTCATATAGGGATAATTCCATGGGCAAATGCACGCCACGACGCCCCAAGGCTCGCGGATTACTTCATGAATGATGCTGTCGTCTTCGTATGTGGTTCGCGGGGCCAGGCGGTCTTCAGCCATATCCAAATATGCGCTTAGATACTCAAGGCCGCCTTGGACGTTGCCTGTACGGGTGTTGCTGATTGGCCGACCGGTCTCTTCGGCAATCAGCTGTGCTATGTCTTCGGCGCGTTTCTTAGATATCTCTTCAAATGATCTTAAGGCCTTGCAGCGTTCGGCTACAGATAACACGGCCCATTTAGGTTGCGCTTTCCTGGCCTGGGCGACAGCTTGCTTAACGTCCTGCTCGCTGGAAACCTCGACATCGCCTACGACATCACTGGTGGACGGATTGATAGAAACGAGTTTACTCATATATTAATAATATAACCTGTCGGGTCAAAGGTTGTCGAACGAGTCGGTGACGATTGCGTCTTTGATGATGCCGAGTTTATCCAGCGTTTCGGCGGACGGGGCTTCGCTTTCGATTATCAGAAAGTCGCCGACGCCTTCTATGCGGTTGATCGATACATTTTCGCCGCCTAGATTGAAGAACCGGCGATGATTCTTCAGCTCCCTTTTAATGCCGAACTTCCCCGCGAGCTCGGCGCGGACAGCTTCCGGATTGTCCACTACATCGTCCGACACGATTTCGAACTGGTTGCCCCGCGCCTCGATGACAGTCTTATAAACCTTACCGTCCTCCGTACTAAGTTTCAGCACCTTCCCCGCAGGCTGTTTGAAATAAACGTACTCGTGCAGTGCCTCGCCCTTGAACTCTGCCCCAAGCTCTTTCAGCTTGGCTTCAACCGCTTCCGAATTATCAATCCTGGCTTTAAGTTCCTTCATTGCAACCAATCATAACACTAAAGTTTCTACACCTTACCGGACGCTGCCGAGAAATTGCGGAATTGTAAAAAATAAACACCTCGCCTCGCCTGCCAGAAAGCCTTCCACGGCTTTAAGGATTTGACATGCTATATAAAAAAGTCAAAGTAGTTAAGCTGATATGGCGGCCCACATCTCGTGAAAGACCTATTGTAAAATTGTGAAAAGCCGCATTTTCTCGGGGGCTTAAACTAAGGTATACAATCCCTGCCTTAACGACTACTTAATCTGCGCGATGACCCGCGCCGGCGCGCCGTCGAGTTCCAGCTTGACGGGCAGCGCGTAAACCGTAAAATCCTTGCCGGCGAGCATATGGAACGGCGCGTCGATGTGCGTACCGACATGCGTCCCCACCGACACGTAATTATCGTTAGCCCCATCCTTATCCAGAGCGCCCGCTTGCTTAATAACCGTTTTCGGATCCCCCGGATAAACCGGCGCCTTTTCGTTCAACAGAACCGAAAGGTCGATTAGTTTCATGGCTCAGTTGCTCGCAGAATTTCATCGACAATATCATCAAGCGGTTGAGCGGCGTCTATAATTGTTGCGCCCAGTCTGCGATATTCTTCATTTTGTGCTTCATTCAGAGCTAGTGATTCTGCCAGTTCATGAGGTGACCCGCCCCAAGCATTGCCTGTTCGCCCCCTTAAGCGCTGCTCAAGCGTTTCATCGTTTAGCACGAGCGCGAACGTTTTTTCAAAGATATTCCAGTAGTTCCTCTCGTCGTACGTCATACCGCACAGGAACACTAGATGATTTTGTGAGTGTTGCTGAAGCCTTTTCAGCGGCTCTTCCATAAAAATCCAGTCGTGGTGTTTGCGCCATTCCGGGGTTCGCTCCGCTAAAGTATGCGACGTCGATCTCTCTCCAGTTTCGGTATGAAAAAAGTCAGCAAACTCACCGTCTACCTCGTGGGCTTCATAGCCACGGCGATCAAGTTCAGCCCTCACTGTTGATTTCCCCGTGCCAGCTATGCCAGTTATGTAAACCAGCCCTGCTGACTCAGAAGCAGTCATTTAACTTTTTAGGTGTTCACTAATTGCTTGGATTTTTACACGTTCTTGCTTCGTGGTGTCGCGGTGGCGGATAGTGACGGTGTTGTCTTTGAGGGTGTCGAAGTCGATGGTGACGCAGTACGGGGTGCCGATTTCGTCCTGGCGGCGGTAGCGTTTGCCGATGTTGCCGTTGTCGTCGTACATGACTGCGCCGAATTCCTTCTTTAGCATGTCGTAGACTTCGCGCGCCTTTTTGACCAGTTCCGGCTTGTTCTTTAGCAGCGGGCTAACCGCGACTTTTACGGGGGCAAGGTTGGCCGGGAGCTTCAGGACCGCGCGTTTTTCGCCGTTGATTTCGTCCGTTTCGTAGGCGCTGGTCAGCACCGCCATGATTAGGCGCTCCAGGCCGAAGCTCGGCTCGATAACGTGCGGAACGAAGGGTTTGGAGCCGTCCTTGGGCCGGTATTCCATGTTCTTGCCGCTGGCCTTCTGGATGTTCTTGAGGTCGAAGTCAGTGCGGTACGCCAGACCCAGCAGTTCTTCCCTGCCGATCGGGAAGTCAAACTCGAAGTCGATGGTCTTTTTGCTGTAGTGCGCGCGGTCTTTGTTGGGCACTTCCAGTTCGTGGATTTTGCTGGCTGGCAGGCCTAAGTCGGTCAGGAATTTTTTGATGCCTGCGCGCCAGCCTTCAAACATCTTTTCCCAGTCCTTTTCGTGTATGAAATACTCGATTTCCATCTGTTCGAACTCGCGAGCGCGGAACACGAAGTCGCGCGGGCTGATTTCGTTCCTGAAGGCCTTACCTATCTGGGCGATGCCGAACGGCAGGTCCGGGTAGAAGCTGTCGACGACGTTCTTGTAATTGGTGAATATGCCCTGGGCAGTTTCCGGGCGCAGGTATGACATAGCGCTAGATGTATATTTAATTTCTGTGTCATATTCATTTTCATTACGCTCTTTGACGGAAAGAGCATGATTAATCCTAAAATTAGGCCCCATTACCGTAGGAAACATCATGTTGAACTGGCGGGGTTCGCCGAAGATGTTTTCGCGGCCGCAGACCGGGCATTTGTTTTCGTCCTTGATGTGGTCGGCACGGAAGCGGTTGTGGCAGTTGGAGCATTCCACCAGCGGATCGGTGAAGGTGTCGACGTGGCCGGAGGCTTGCCAGACTTTTTGGTTCATCAGGGTGGCGGCGTCTACGCCGTACATTTCGTCACGCTCGTCGACGAACTTCTTCCACCACAGGCCCAAGATGTTCTTTTTTAGTTGCACACCCAGCGGGCCGTAGTCCCAAGTGCCGGCCAGGCCGCCGTAGACCTCGCTGCCCTGGTATATAAACCCGCGGCGTTTGCACAGGCTTACGATGTCATCAAGGGATACGTCCTTTTTGTCGCTCATCTAGCTACAGATTATAACCAGATAGTGCGCCGGCGTACAGTATTTTAGGCTTCCGGGGCGCTGGCAGCTTCAGCGGCTTCGGCCTCTTTACGGCGGCGAGTGCGCACTATGTCGCTCATGCCGCCAGACACTGCTATGCCCATACAAAGCCCTATGACGCCCGAAAGGACATACTGGCCGTTTTCCGTAGTCCCAAGCCTCTCTACGGGCACAGGTTCATGTTCGGTAGTTTCGAAGGTATAGGCGGCCGGCAGGTGGAATACCTTCTTTCTCCAGGAGACGAAAGCCGGCATATCGGAATCGACATGGGTGGGCACCCTGACCCTCACCCATTTCTTATTGAACTGGAAGTCAGCTTCGAACGGCTTACATGCATCAGGCAGATGTGCGGTGCGGGTAGCCTGCTCTCCCAGCTGTCCAGTGCAGGCTTCCACCCTGGCATTGTGATCCTGGGCCTCTTGGACAGTTGTAATAGAACTGTCCGCAAGTTCGTGCGCACCCACTCCGACAGCTAAGGCTGCGGTTACAGCTATGGCTGCCCTGGGGGCTTGTCCTTCGGGGATGATTGGCATAAAACTCCTTGATAAACCTTATTTTATGTCATTATACCACGATAATGCAAAGCCTTGAGTGATACATTTTATATATCACCTTAAGGCAAGACCGGATTAGGTTGGTACCTGGCTTTTCAACATGGCCGCCACCAGGGGCGCGCACTTTCCGAGCAGACCGTCTACGCCGTTAATGCGCGCCAGAGGCTGGAGCGCACTGGCGCCGAACAGCAGGCGCAGGAATTTGATGTGGCTGGCCTGGAAATTGCCGTTTTCGTTAGGCTCGAACGCCATGTGGTCGTAGTCGAAGACATATTTTTCGCTCTCGCTAAGTTTTTCACCCTTGAATGTGGTGCCCAGGTTCGGCGTATGGCCGGCTTGGCGCAGTAGCTGGGCGCTAAACCAGGTTCTTATTAATTCTTGGCTTATTTTGGCGTCGTCCAGGGCTTTCAGGGCTTGTTCCATCAGATTGAAATATTCTTCTTCCGGCTCGTCCTCGGTAGTTTTGTCGAGCATCTTTATGAAGTCGTAGCCCAGTTGGACGCGCTCGATGTCGTTCACGATTTTGCCGTAGTGTTTGGCCAGGCGGGCGGAAATAAGCGTGCCAATCTCGCCGCGGCCGCGCAGGAACGTGATGTCGCTAACGCTGAACAGCTCGATGCCGCCGGCGAGCTTGGCCTTGGGCTTGCGCACTCCGCGTGCCATCAGGCGGAGTTTGCCCTGGTCCGGGGTCAGCACCGTGACTATGCGGTCGGCTTCGCCGTAATTGGTGCGCTTCAGGACGATACCGCAGGTCTGGATTCGATTCACGCCGTTTTGGCCGCTGCCGGCAGATGTTCGTTGACGCTTGCTATCAATTCTTTCAAGGAGGTGCGCGGTTTATACAGGTACTCCTTTACGCCCAGTTCGTCCTTCAATAGCTGCCAGCTGTCCGCGAATTCGGCGCCGGGCACATGGCTCTGTATAAGCACCGGGATACCCTGCCAATCGGGGTAGGAACGGAGCTCGTAAAGGAATTCGATACCGGAATGCTCGACCAGCTGGAGTTCCAGGATTACCAGGTCCGGCCGGATGGCGTCGGCCGCCAGGATGGCCGCCTGGGCGCTGGAGGCCGCGTTCACCTCGTGCCCGGCCGCTTGCAGAGCCCGGACATAGCTTTCCGCCAGCAGGCGGTCAGGTTCGATTAGAAGTATCTCCGCCACAGCTATACCATCTGTAACTGGTTCGTAGGCTGCAGGACCGTGCCCAGGCCATACAGCCTATGATGACGCGAAGGCCTGAGGCGCAGGTGCATGGAATGCAGGATGGTGTCGGCCACGAAGACGCCGGCGCCTGAAGTATGGGTAAGGCCCGTGAACGGCTGGCGGCTGCGGTACTGGAGCTCCCTGCCCCTTGCAAGCGCCTCGCGGCTTAGCTGGCGCGTGTCGGCGTACAGGCCGGCCACGATGCCGTAACGGCTACGGTGCGTAGCCAGGTGAAGTTTGAGCTGGGTGCTTTCCTGCGCCGGCAAAGCTTCGATGAGGGCCGCGCCCAGACTGGTCAGTGCCGCTTGCAGACCCTGGCGGTGCGCCCTTACCGGCTCGAAGCGTCCGGCAATATTAAGCTCCAGACCCACGCCGTAACTCTTGGCCATGGCGTCCAGCTGCTGGCCGGTATCATAAAGTACCGATGAAACCGAAACCGATTCCACGGCCAGATCTTCTGGCTTCTGCGCCAGACGTACGCCTAGCGCGTAATTATCAAGCAGTTGGAGTGCCGTGCCGGCAGACGACCTTATGAGCGCCAGATCGGCTTCCTTGCCCATCTGGCCCAGTTCCGCCTGGCGGGTAATCTGCAACAAGGGCAACTTCAGTTCTTCGGTTACACTGAGCAATAGCTGCTGTGACAGAATCACCGATCGTTCATCTTCCCGGGCCATACCGCTTTCGCCCCCGTTAACTAACTACTAGTATAACCCAATTGGCAAGCCGTGGCGAGGCCCGCTATTTAAGGCGAAAAGCTGAAATTCGGGAGAATGTAGTTGTTGAAATCGTTCAGAAACTGGTTGCCCTGGGTGGTTATCCTGATGCTTTCGGAACGCAGCGGCACGACCACGATATTGGCGATAGTACCGTTGGTCAGCGTGCCGTGGACCCTGGTTCCTACGACATTGGGCAGTTGCGGCAAGGCGTAGGCGCTCGCGGTGAGCCTGCCCGCGTGTTCGCCGTTGGTATATTCCTGCAAAGTCTGCGAGTAAGATTTGCCCAGTACTTCGACCTGCAACGCGAAAACCGCCTTATTATCGCCGACTGACGGCACGACGCCGGGATTGAAATAGGCCTTCAAAGTCGGGGTGCCGCTGTTAAGCGAAGGCACGACATAGCCGCTCCAGGTCTTTGGATACTTGATGACCAGACTGCCTACGGCATCGGGGGCACTGTAAGAGGTGAGCGGGTTCTTCGCCTCTTCGGCAAACTGCTTGTCCTTGGCGGTGGAATTTTTCGCCACTGCAACCTTCACTGCGGCTGCCGCCTTCGCGTCCGAGTGGTCCTTGTAATCCTGGCGGCCGCTGAACGCCCAATAGCCGAAGCCCATTGCGCCCAGTAACAAGAGCACTGTTAAAACCAGGGATACGACCAGGCCGTTGATCGCGCCATCCTGATTATGCTTAATCATAAGGTCAATGGTAGCGGAGTTTCAGGCGGCTGGCAACTGTCGGAGGCAACCGTCCCGGAGCGGCTCAGTCATATTCATATAGATAGACGCCGTCTTTTTCGCTTTTTGGCTTCTTGCCGGGAATCTTGAACGCGAAGCTGGCGAGCTTTACCGGTTTATGCCGGTACTCCCTGATCTCCTTGTCCAGCTTGGACATGTACTTGGGCAACAGAAAAGTGAAGACGGCTTCGGCCGGCGGCCAGTCTGCACGCCAGAAATCGCCCCAGACCACTTTCACCCGCCGGCGGTAGCGGCGGGTCCTGAGCCAGGCGATGGCTGCCAGCACCGGATTGAGTTCGTACCCGACCGCGCGTATGTCCTTTTTGGCCGCGGCGATCAGCACCCGGCCGTCGCCGCACCCCAGTTCCAGCATAGTCTGCCCGGGCTTCAGATCCACGAGCTGCAGCGCCGCCTTTACCTGGGGGCGCAAGGTAGGCAGATACGGCGCGCCGAACAGCAGGACGCCACTGAAACAGACCGCCACGATCGCCGCCAGAGCCAACCAGATCACTTCGCGTCCGGATTAAACCTGGTCTTCAGCTCATGCACCGTGTTTTCGGCCGTGTCCAGATATTTTTCCAATTGTTTTATAAGTTCCAGGCCGCGTTCGTAGTGCTTCAGAGCCTGGTCGATGTCCAGGTCATCGCTCTGAAGCTCAGCCAGTATATTATCCAGCTCGTTCTTCAGACGTTCGTAATTCAGGGGTTTCTTCGGTGTCGCCATCTTAACCCTTCGCTCTCTTAGTACCCGTGACGCTGGCGCGGAAACGGCCGTCTGCCAGCTGTACTTCCACTATAGCACCGGTCTCCAGGCGCCGGGTACTCCTGAGCGCCTTGCCCTGCGAACGGACTATGGCATAGCCGCGGCGCAATACGGCTTCGGGGTTCAGGGCTTGAAGAAACTGGCTGCTGGTTTGCAGGCCTTCCCGGCTGCGGCCCAGCAACCGCGATAGCCTGTCGGTAAGGACTGCTGTGCTTTGCTCTAAATCTGTGCGGCCGTCTTGAATCTGAAGTTTTACGTATCTTTCCAGGCGCGCGGAGTCTTCTTTTAATTCCGCCAGCGTCTGCCGGCGGTCCGGCACCAGGAGCTCCGCCGCGTTGCTGGGCGTGCTGGCACGTTTGTCGGCGGCCAGTTCGGCCAGGCTCAGGTCCGTTTCATGGCCTATGGCCGCCAAAGTAGGTACGCGGCTGGCCGCCACCGCCCGTGCCACCTGCTCGGTACTGAAAGCAGCCAGGTCTTCGGCACTGCCCCCGCCCCTGATTACGACTAATATATCCGGGGGTCCGGCCATGCTGTTAAAATGTTCTACCGCGGCCGCGATCATGGACGGAGCGCTTTCCCCTTGCACCTGCACGTCTATAAGTTCCACGGCCATGCCGTGCCAGCGGGCGTTCAGTATCTTCATGAAGTCGGCATAGGCGGCTGACTGTCTGGAGGTTATCAGGCCGATGCGGGCCGGCGGGTAAGGCAGGCCGCGTTTGCGCGCTTCGTCGAACAGGCCTTCCTTGGCCAGCTTGGCCTGCAGCAGCTGCGCGGCGCGCCGTATGGTGCCTTCACCCGCCGGCCGGATACTCATCACGTTCACGCTGAAACCGTAGAGCGGATGCAGGCGCGGCTGACCCTTTACTTTCAGCAGCATGCCGTCTTCCAGCGGCCCGGGCAGGTTATAAACAGTTCCGAAGAACTTGACGGAAGCTGCCTCATCCTTCAGATCGAAGTACAGCCAGCGGTTCTTCGACACCCGCAGATTGGCCAGTTCACCGGTGATGGTAACGTTGGGATAAGCGAATTCCAACGTCTGGTTGAGCAGCGCCACGAACTCGCTGACACTTAAGCTCACTTCGGCGCCCGGCGGACCGTCATTTGCCCTATTGTTCGCCACGGACCGCCTCCGACGACAACTGACCCCTGGAAATAGCTTTCTGGTATAAGTAATAACCGGGCGGTATCTGCACGACAGTATTCAGGATGCGGTACATCACCGTGACCGGCAGGCTGACGCCCGGCGGAATGCCGGTCGCGGCCAGCACCGCAGTCATCAATCCCTCATAAATACCGACTCCTCCGGGCAATACGGAAATCAAACCGGCAAAGTTGGCAATGCCATAGGCCAGGATGACCGCGCCAATGTTCACCCACTCCCCGAACGCTATGTAGACCACGTATACGGCCGCGATCTCGCTGACGTCCGCCAGCAGCGCGTACATGAACGGCGCCTTGAGCTCGCGGTAATTGCTCTTGATTTCCATGTAACTGTCGTGGAAATCCTTGAACGCTTCCTCGGCTTTGGAGACATTGATAGTTTCCGGATAATTCGGCCGTATCACCTGGATCAGCCTGTTAAGCCCCCTTGTAAGCCAGACAAAGAAGCTGTTGATCCGCTTTTTGCTGTCGATTATGAACAAGAAGCCCAACGTTCCCACGATAAGCAGAGTGGAAAGCGAACCGGCTACCAGCATGACCAAATTGCTGATGTGCCCCATTATAGCCAGGCTGAACACGCCCAATATCAAAAGAAGTTCGAACGCCAGCAGGTACAGCGCGATTTTCATCACGTGGATGAACGTGGCCTTGCCGCCGCTGAGCTCCTTGCCCTGGCGCAGGCGCAAGGTGAAATAAGACATGCCCGTCACGCCACCGCTCGGGAAAACGTGGTTGACGAAGTTAAGCTCCAGCGAGGCTTTATAAAGGAACTTATACGACAGTTTGTTGCCGACTATGGCGAACAAGCGCTGGTACATCCGTGTCTGCGCGTGATAATTCACGGCCTCTACCGGTATGATCAGCAGGAGCGCCCAGCCGCTAACATGGCCAAGGTTGCGGAAAGTGTTGAGTAGGTCGTCGCGGACTAGGTATATAAGTACCACCAGCGCCGTCAGGGTCACCAGATTCACCACCAGTTTCCAGCGCCGCCGCAGCCAATATGTTTCGCTCATATCCGCTTATTATAGCCCATGAGCCTCCGCTTTTGCCTGGTGGAGACACCGGAAATTTGAATCCCGCCAACCTGCCTGGTTCTCAGAGATAGGACACAATGCGTACATTTTGTACGCAAAACGTCCTATTCCTGCATTAGGTCTTGCATTAGGCATTAGGGCCATGAAGATGCACGTTTTAATCATTTATTAATGACGGTACCCGGGTTTGGTAGTAATATGGTGTACCCATGCGGAAACTTACTAAGGTACAATTTCTAATATTGACCGCACTGATAAGATGCCCTATGCATATTTACTCATTGCGGCAGGAAATCATAGAGCTCACTGATCACGGCTACTACCCCACCAGGTCAACTTTAAAAAGTGCTGTTGGTGTCTTAGTGAAGGCGGGCTTTATCGAGGAGTGTTGCAGCAATCCTTACTATTGGCTGAAAGCCAAGCGAGGTGTTCCCTATGAACTGACTTCGCTGGGCTTAAATCGTATCGACCGGGAAATATCATTATATTTCAAAATTTGCCAGGTCGCACGGATATGGAGAAGACGCCCGCGAGAAATAGCCAAGTGGTGATGGCTGTCAAAGCCCGCGCTATACTGTAAGGCATGGAGAGTTTGATGATATTGGGGCGCCAACCCGAGCTGGGGCTGGCCGAGCTGGAAAGTATGTACGGCGCGAGTAAGATCCGGCAGGTCGGAGACAAAGCGGCCGTGGTCGACATCGACCCCTGTCTGCTGGCGTTCGACAGGCTGGGCGGCAGCGTGAAATTCTGCAAGATTCTGACCGAACTCGACACCACGGATTGGGGGAAAATCGAGAGGTTTCTATTGGAGGTCTCCCCCGCCCAGTCCGAAAAGATGCCCGCGGGCAAGATGCGCCTGGGTCTGAGCGTAATCGGACTCGATGTAAGCCTGAAGCGACTGGAATCCACCGGCCTGACGCTCAAAAAAGCCATCAAGATAACCGGGCGAAACGTGCGCCTGGTGCCGAATAAATCCCCGGAGTTGAACGCCGCGCAGATAATCCATAACCAGCTGACCGGCGCTACCGGGTGGGATTTGATCCTACTCCGCGATGAGCGGAAAACGATTATCGCCCAGACGGTCAAAGTCCAGGATATAGATTCGTACGCCAAACGCGACCGTGACCGTCCCAAGCGCGACGCCAAGGTGGGCATGCTGCCCCCGAAGCTGGCTCAGATCATCATCAACCTGGCCGCCGGCGAACTTTCCGGCGAAACGCTCACGGACATTTGTGAAATTCCCGAAGGCCACGAGATACCCCTGCCCCGCCTGGAAAAGACTGTGCTCGACCCCTTTTGCGGCACCGGCGTGATACTACAAGAAGCCGCCCTGATGGGTTACGAAGCTTACGGAAGCGACTTGGAACCGCGCATGGTCGAGTACTGCCAGCAGAACCTGGAATGGCTGGCGGTAAACTTCCGCTTGCCGGCGGTCTGCTGCCGGGTGGAACAAGGCGACGCTACCAGTCACGAATGGAAACCGGGCATCGGCTTCGTAGCCAGCGAAACCTATCTGGGCCGGCCGTTCACTTCCCGCCCATCGCCAGAGGTGCTGACCAAGACCGCTGCCGATTGCAATTTAATCATTAAAAAATTCTTAAAAAATATCGGCCCGGCAGCTCAAGCCCGGCACGCGCCTATGCCTGGCCGTTCCCGCCTGGCAGACCGCGTCCGGAAAATTCAAAAAGCTACCCCTTATTGACCAGATGAGCGATCTTGGGCTATAATCAGGTAAGTTTCGAGCATGCAGAGGATGACCAGCTGATTTATTATCGATCAGATCAAATCGTTGCCCGCCAGCTCATAGTAATAACGAGGAAGTAGCCTAATATGTCACATGTCAAAGCCGGTGGTACCGCCAAGAATGTCCGCGACAGCGCCGGCCGCAGGCTGGGCGTCAAACTGTTCGGCGGCGAGAAAGTCAAAAAGGGCCAGATTGTCGTTCGCCAGTCCGGCATGACCAAACGGCCGGGCAAAGGCACCAAAATGAGCCGCGACTACACCATACACGCCGCCAAAGACGGCGTCGTTAATTACGCCAAGCGCCGGGTCCGCCTGTTCAGCGGCAAATCCGTCTCCCGCACCGAAGTCACCGTAGAATAATCGTCACCGTAGAATAATCAAAGCCTGGGACGGGGATTTAATCCAAGCCGAGGTGGTGGCGTATGCGCTCCACTACGTCGGAAATTACAACTTGTGATTTGATCAGATAGTCGTCGGCACCTAACGATTTGGCGCGGTCCTGGTCGCTCTGCTGGCTGAGCGCCGTCAGCATGATGACCTTCAGGTTTGCTGTCTCCGGCGTGTTGCGTATGATGTCCAGCACGTCGAAACCGCTGACTTTAGGCATCATTACATCAAGCAGAACCAGGTCCGGATGATAGGTCTTGGCATTCGCCAGGGCCTCTTCGCCGTCGGCAACGTGGCGCACGTCGAAACCTTCGGCCTGCAAGCGCGTTATATAAACGTTGGCAAGGGAGCTATCATCTTCGACCAGCAGGATGCGCTTGGGGTGATTGCCCGGCCCATCAGCCGGAGGAGTGGCAGGTGTCGCTGTCGGTTCCATACAGGTTATGGTAACTTACAACTGTCTGGTTGGCAATGATTAGACCCGCTAGGGTTAATCTCGTTTTAATAAAGCTTGGATGAAGCCGTTGAACATCGGGTGCGGCCGGCCCGGGCGGCTCTTGAATTCCGGATGGAATTGGCTGGCCAGGAAGAACGGGTGGCCGATGCCTTCTATTATTTCTACAAGGTCATTGTCGGGATTGATTCCGCTGGCGCGTATGCCCCATGATTCGAAACGGTCGCGGTAGACGTTGTTGCACTCTCCGCGGTGGCGGTGGCGCTCGACTATCTTGGAAACGCCGTAGACCTTGGCCGCCAGGCTGCCCTTGCTCAGCACGCAGTTATAATCGCCCAGGCGCATGGTGCCGCCGGTCATCTGTTTGGTTTCCTGGCCGTCCATGGTGGTGATTATCTGGTCTGGGCTGTCTGGATCAAGTTCGAACGTGGTAGCGCCTTTGATGCCGGCGTTGCGCGCGGCCGCGATCACCGCCATCTGCAAGCCTAAACACAGCCCCAGATACGGCAGCTTGCTCTTCAGAGCGTACTGCGCGGCCTTGATCTTGCCTTCCAGACTGCGCTGGCCAAAACCGCCGGGTACTACTATGCCGTCGTAACCTTTGACCACATCGCTGATATTGGCGCCGGGCGTGTCGAACTTTTCGGCGTCGATCCAGGTTATATCTACCTTGCACTTATTGTTCCAGGCGGCTGACTTCAAGGCTTCAAACACGGACATGTAGGTATCGGTGTTATCCATGTATTTCGCCACGAAACCGATTTTCAGCGTCCTGTTGTATTCTGCCGTAGCCATGGCGACAGTGGCGCGCCATTCCTTCAGCTTCGGCTTGGAAGCCTTCAAGGTCAGGTGCTTGGTTATGACGTCAGCTATTCCGGAATCCTCAAGCGTCAGTGGAACTTGGTAGATGCTGCGGGCGTTCGGCAGCAGCGCGATAGCCTCTTCGGGTACGCCGCTGAACAGCGCCAGTTTGCGCTTGACCGAGGCGCCGGGCGGGCGCTCGCTGCGCGCCACCAGTATGTCCGGCGTAACGCCTAATCCGCGCAGCTCGCGCACGGAATTCTGCGCCGGCTTGGTCTTGGTTTCGTTGGATGCGCTCAGATATGGCAGATACACCACGTGCACGTAGGTGCAGTTTTCCAAACCTACCTTCACGCCAAGTTCGCGGATGGCCTCTATGAACGACAGTGATTCGTAGTCGCCGACGGTGCCGCCGATTTCTACTATGTGCACATCGTAGCCTTCCCCGGCCTTGATAATCCAGTCCTGGATGGCCCCTGTCAGGTGAGGAATTATTTGCACGTCGTCACCGCCGAACTTGCCCGCACGCTCGTCCTGTATCAGCTTCAATAAGACCCGCCCAGCCATCAGCGAACTGGCGCTGGTCATTTCTTCGTCAACAAAGCGTTCATAATGGCCCAAGTCCAGATCGGTCTCGGCACCGTCCTTGGTCACGAAGACCTCGCCGTGCTCGCGCGGGTTCAGCAGCCCGGCGTCGACGTTCAGATACGGATCGCATTTTTGGAGGTTAACCCGGAGACCCCGGGCCTTTAAGAGGTTGCCGATTGAGGCGGCGGTGATACCCTTCCCTAGTCCGGAAAGCACGCCACCTGTCACAAACACATACTTAGTAGCTTGTTTCGCCACCTTATGTACACCTCGCTTACCGGTCTATGCTACCCTATTACTTCCCTGTTGGCAAGCAGAATTACAGGTAATTCTCATCTGGGAAAACTACCATTCAGTCTGTATTCGTTATATAATACCGATGTAACGGGGAAAACCATGCGCTACGCGTTCGTCTGTCTGACAATCTTGGTAATCTGGGTGGCCATAATCCTGATGGGCCTGAGCATCAGGCATACCGGCAATGTGCTGGCGCTTTATTACTCCGCACTTATCATGACCGTCGGTTTATTCTGGATCGGGTTCAGAACGAGGTAGCCTTATGAACAGTCCAAGGCTGAGAATACTGGTAAGGCTCAGCTGGCAGGTCCTGCGGCTGCGCTTGAAGGCGCACATCAATACCCAACAGCGCATCAACCGGTTGCTGTTCGAAACGTTCAAGGACCTGGGCGGCATCTACGTGAAGTTCCTGCAGATACTAGTGCTCGATCACGAGTTTACCAAAGGCTGGAGCAACGCGGAAAAACAGTTCGGCGTCTTCGAGACCGTGCCGTTCGAGGATATAGACATGCCCGCCCTGCTGAAGGCCGAGATGCCCGATTACGAAAAACATTTCCTGACCATAGATTTAAAGCCTTTCGCCGCCGGATCCTTCGCGCAAGTTTACAAAGGCGTGCTGCGCGACAATACGCAGGTAGTGCTTAAAGTATTGCGGCCAAGCCTGGTCAAGAACCTGACGTACGACCTGCGCCTGATCGGCTGGATAGTACGGCTGACCGGCATGATGAACAGATTGGGTGCGGTCGATATGAAGGAATTTTACCGCCAGTTCAGAGCCACCGTGCATTACGAAACGGACTATCGGCGCGAGGTAAAGAACGCCGAATGGTTCTACGATTACTTCGCCGACAAACCGGACGTGGTCGTACCGAAGACCTACGCGAAACTTTCGGGCGAACACATCATAGTCCAGGAAATGGTCGGCGGCATCTCGCTGGCCGAGGTGTTACAGGCTCAGGACCACGGCGAGGAGGTTTCGCTGTACGTGTATGATCGGACAGGCTCAAACGTCTGGACCCAGATGGAAACCTTCGGCACCGAACTGCTCATCGGCATAACTACGGCCGATTTCGTCATCGGCGATCCGCACCCCGGCAACGTCAAGCTCCTGCCCGGCAACAAGATAGGGCTTATAGACTTCGGCATCGCCGCGGCCGCCCCAGCTAACCGCAAAGGCTTCCTGGGCATACTGAAGGAGTACGAAAAGATTTACGCCGGGGACTTTGACGCCGGCACGTTCACCGTCGCCGCGCTGGAATTCTTCGACGAGGAGCTGACGCAGGCGCTGAACGTGGCCGGACGCGTGCTAACACCCTGGGAACCGCGCATGCTGATACAGAAGATCGGCGACGCCGCCAGAAAGGCTTTGGACGATGCCTTGTCCAGCCCCCGGGCGTCCAGCCTGCTCGACGACAAGATCATGCTCAAACTGTTCAACGAATCCATCAACGAAAAGAACCGCTTCGGCCTGGCCATCAACCTGGACGCCGCAGACATGCTTAAATCAGCCGGCACGTGCATCAACGTAATCCGCCGGGTCGGCACCTACGAACAGAACTTTCCCGTCGTGTACAACGGTCTAAGGCGGGCCATCTCTTACGCGGAAGGAAACCTGCCCGAAGTCGAACCCACGCCTGAACCGCGGCCCGAATACGCGCTGGAATTCCTGAGCTCCTGGCTGGCTGGCATAGCCGACAGCGACCCATTCCTCTATAGACAAATAACTGGTACCATAGGCTCATGAGCGATTTCACTAACCTGGTCTTCCAAGTCCGCTACCCATATACTGCCGCGGTCATCGCCATCGTATGGCTGGGGACTGCCACCCTGCTTGCCATCTCGCCTAATATGCCAGTGGAACAACTGGTCATAATCAACAGCTTCGCCACCATAGTCATCGCCGCCCTCGGTTTTACCACCCCCAGGCGCTAACGTTTATTTGTTCAGGTAGGCTTCGGCGGCTTTCAGCTGGGTGTCGTTGCCGGCTTTGATGTCGGCATCGGTCAGTTTGACGGCCTTGTCGGGTTTTATGCCCTTGTGGTTGATGTTCTGGCCGTCCGGACGGTACCAGCTGGCCACCGTGACCTTGAGCTGGGAACCGTCGCCGAAGTTTATCAATTGCTGGACCACTCCCTTGCCATAGCTCTTCTGGCCGATCAGGTAGGCCGCGTGTTGATCGTGCAAAGCGCCGGCGGTAATCTCCGAGGCGGAGGCGCTGCCGTCATTTATCAGCACCACTGTTGGTATGCCGTGCAGCTTGCCGCCGCCTGGTAGGGCGCTGTAGCTATTGACCACTTCCTGGCCCCGCTTTTCTTGTAATATCAGCTGGTCCTGCGGCAGCCACAGGCTGGAAACGTGCACGGCGGCGTCCAGCAGACCGCCCGGATCATCGCGCAGGTCCAGGATTATGCCCTTGACGTGTTTGCTTTGGAAGTCATTAGCCGCCTTCCGCGCCAGATCAGCGGTGTCATCGCTGAAGTCGGAAATCTGCATGTAGCCGATGTTGCCGCTCAGGATCTTGGTTTTCACGCTGGGCAGCTTGATGTCGTCGCGCGTGATGGTGAAATCAAGCGTCTGCGAATGGTCGCGGACGACTTGCAAGGTTACTTTGGTTCCCTTTTTGCCGCGGATGCGGCTGACGGCGTCCTCTATGGACAGCCCACTGGTGCTCTTGCCGTTAATCTCGGTAATCAGGTCGCCGGCCTTCATGCCGGCTTTCTCTGCCGGTTGGCCGGCCAGGGGCGCTATAACCTCCAGGTTCTTATCCTTGTCCTGGCCCAGCTGGGCGCCGATGCCGCTGAAGGAGTTGTTCAGTTCGTCGTTGAAAGAACGGGCTTCCTTGGGTGTGAAATACACCGTGTACGGATCGTGCGTAGACTCCGCCAAACCGTGTTTCAGGCCGTCTTCCAGCTGGGATTCGCTAAGTTTGCCGTCATAATTGTCAATTAGCGACCTGTACACCTGGTTGACCGTGGTGTAATCAAGCTTGGCGGGCAGGCCCCTAGACAGCGGCTGGTTCGTCCATGGCAGATTGACGTTTATGCGGCCGTCGCCCACGGCCTGGCCCAGGAAGAAGACCAGTATCAGCACCAGCAAGCCGGCGGCGCCTTTCAACGGCTTCCTCGCCCGCCGCCTGGGCGGACGGGCATTCGCCTGCCCTGGCACCGGGCGGCGGCCGGGTACTTCGTTACTCTCCTGATGCATTAGCGTTATTATAACGGCTAGGGCACCTGCATGCCACCTAATTTATTATTGCTTGTATTCGGACTAGTACGTTTTGCGCACAAAACGTACGCAAAACGTACTAACCCACACCCTCCGCGGAAACAATGACAAATCTAGAAGTGCAAAAAGTACAGGCCGGATTCACTGATGGTAGCAGTGGAATAACGGCCGTCCAGATTGACGTTGTACTGGCTGATGTTGGCGGTTCCGTCGCCGTTCACGCTTTCCACGTACATGGCATGGCCGAAGGCGCCCCGGGTACTGATTGCGACGTCACCGGCGCGGGCGCCGCCGCCGTAGCTCGTTGCTATGCCGGCAGCCTGGGCGTTACCCGGCCACTGATTGGCATTGCCATGACCGCCCCAGTAAGGCATGTAGCGGCCGGAGGCGGCTACCCGGAAGGCCGTGTAGCTGACACACTCGCGGTTATACATGCCCCATGAGTCGATAAGGGAATCCTGCGGCGCGTTGCACCATTTGGACGGGTAGCCGCCTCCGCAGGTCGGACCGGTACCGGGCGCGCCCCCGGTGCTACCGGCGAAACGGGCGTTGGCTGCGATCTGCTGGCGGCGAAGCTCGGTTATTTTCGAGCTATTCTGGGCTATGGTCTGGTTATAGTTGGCCTGCTGGGATTCGTTGTATGACAGAAGCTGCTGCTGTTGGGACTGGGCGCCAGCCAGTTGGGCGTTCTGGGCCTTTTCGCTTACCAGCAGATGGTCGAGTTCGGCCTTCTGCTTCTGCAGCTGTTCCTGCAAGGCGGCTATCTCCTTGATGGTAGAGTCTATCTTGTTCTGGACGGAGGTACGGTATTCTTCCTTGTCGACGTAGTCGCTGAGGTTCTTGCTGGTGGCCAGTTCCTCGATTGTGCTGAGCTGGCCGTCGATGTACATGGTTCTGATGTCTTCGCCCAGGTATCCCTTCTGCACAGTTATCTTGTTCTGGTCATCGGTAATCTGTTGCTGCAGACTTGCCTGCTTGGCTTCGTTGGCTGCTATCTGGGCCTGGTATTGGTCGATTTGGGCCTGGTACTGCGCTATCTGGTCCTGGTAGCTGCCGGCCTGGCTCTCGAGCCCATTGACTATGCCGGACCGCGCGGAGCTATCGGCGCTGAGAACTTTGATTTGCTCATCATATTTGTCCGCGTTCACCCGGACCACGGCCGCGCCGCCCACCAGGGCTACGAGTACGAGCGCGGCCGCGATGGTACGCAAATTATAAAACCGGTTTAATATTTCTTTTTGTTTTGGCATATTTTTTGTTTTATTTATGCTAGTGCTAATTATATCATATAGAATCAAGTGCCCACCCCCTTTTCATTCACGAGGTTATAAATATTAAACTGTTATCTGTTACTTTGTCTTAAATTTGAGATAACGGTGGGTCGCTATTACAGAAGATACCGTACCGAGTATTATACCAAGCGCCATTTGCAATAGCAAAAGCTGCCAGAAGTGCGCGCCGAAGTATTCATTGGCGTAATGTATGTCGAGCAACCCTAGGCTGCTGGCCTGCAGAGCATTGCTCGATGCCAGGAAGACGGAGTTTACTATCAGCACCGAGAATATGGCCGACAGCAACCCGTAGATGGCGCTTTCCACTACGAACGGACCGCGTATGTAGGAAGTACTGGCGCCCAGCAACCGCATTATGCCGATTTCGCTGCGCCGGTTGAATATGGCCATCTGAATAGTGTTGAAGATTATCAGGGCACAGATGACGGCGAACACCGCCACGGTGACGATGCCTATCTTGCGTAGCACGTTGGTGGCGTGGGTTATGTTGTCTATCGCTTCTTTGCGGTCGGCCTGGTAGGACGGCGAATCGCTGGTCTGCAGCTGCTTGTTGCCTGACTTGTCTAGGAAGTCCTTGATTGCCTGCACCTGGTTCAAGTCGCGCGGGTAAACATTTATAGTCGCCGGTATGGGGTTTCCGGCCGTCACGGCCGCCGCCGACAGGTTCTTATTGTTGCTCTTGTCGTTTACGAAGGCCTGCAGCGCCTGCTTCTTGTTCAGATAATCGACCTTGCTGACTTCCGGCTGGCGCTTCAGCTGCGCGACCAGTTTTTTTGCCTGGGCGTCGGTAGTGCTGTCTTTCAGATAAGCAGAAACGCTGATCTTGGCTGTAATCTGCGCGATGGTATTCTCGAACGTGGCGTTGGTGATGAGCGAGAATAGCACGATGGTCAGCGTAACCACCATGACGGCTATGGCCGCAACCGCGAGCGTAGCGTTGCGGATGAAGTTAACGATGCCGCTGTGGATGATCCGCCAAAGAGTAGTAAGCTGTCGTTTCATGATTCTCCGCCCCTAAGATTTCCCGCTGTTATACGTGGCATTGGCACGGTCAGAAGTGACTTTGCCGTCCTTTATGGTGATGACGCGCCGCCTGAGCTTGTTGACGATATCCTGGTTGTGCGTGGTCAGCAACACGGTCGTGCCGTAACGGTTGATTTTCTCTAATACCTTGATGACCTCCCAGGCATGTTTGGGGTCCAGGTTGCCCGTGGGCTCGTCGGCGATTAGTATACGCGGCTGGCGCACCACGGCGCGGGCGATGGCCACGCGCTGGCGCTCGCCGCCGGATAGCTCCAGCGGCATCTGTTTTTCCTTGCCCTTCAGGTTGACTATATCGAGCACTTTGGGCACGGTGTGGCGGATCTCGCGGTTGGACACGCCGACGATCTCCAGCGCGAAAGCCACGTTCTCGAACACGTTCTTGTTCGGCAGCAGCTTGAAGTCCTGGAAGACGGTGCCGATCTTGCGCCGGAGCGTAGGTATGTCCTTGTCCTTGAGCTTGTCATAATCGATGCCTCCAACGATAATCTTGCCGGAAGTCGGCCGCTCCTCGCGCGTGAGCAGCTTGAGCAGCGTGGTCTTGCCGGCGCCGCTCTGCCCTATCACGATTACGAACTCCTTCGGATCGACGTGCAGTGTCACCCGTTCCAAAGCAGCCTCGCTCTCGCTGCGCGGATATTTTTTAGTCACCCTGTCGAGCAAAATCATTAGCACTATTATAGCAAAAACTAAGCGCTAGCTATGCAGATTATACTCCAGATAAGAGTCAATGAGGCCGTCCAGACCGCCGTCCAGGACCTTGTCGGGGTCGGCAGTTTCGTACTTGGTGCGCAAATCCTTGACCTGCTTATAGGGGTGGAGGACGTAGCTGCGTATTTGGTTGCCCCATTCGGCCGACTGGTTGGGTCCTTTCAGTTCGCCTAGGCGTTCGGCGTGCTGTTCCACCTGTAGCTGGGCCAGGCGCGAACGCAATATGGTCATGGCCGTTTCCCTGTTCTGTATCTGGGAGCGCTCGTTCTGGATGGCCACGTTTATGCCGGTCGGCAGGTGCGTTACGCGCACCGCTGAATCGGTGGTATTGACCGATTGGCCGCCGTGGCCGCCGCTGCGGTAGACATCTACTTTCAGGTCCTTGTCGTCGATTTCCAGCTCGTCTGGCTTGTCAATCATCGGTACGACCTCTACTTTGGCGAAGCTGGTCTGGCGCAGGTGGTCGGCGTTGAACGGGCTAAGTCTGACCAGTCTGTGCACGCCGTGCTCGCCCTTCAATTTGCCGTATACGAACGGTCCTTCGACCTCCAGCGTGACGCTTTTCAGACCAGCTTCTTCGCCGGGAGATTCGTCTACGACTTTGACCTTACATCTGTTATTTTCAAAATAGCGTGTGTACATTCTGAACAACATTTGTGTCCAATCCTGGGCGTCCGTGCCGCCGGCGCCGGCCGAGAGCGTGAGGATGGCGCCGTGATCGTCGTAGGGCCCGTTGAACTTAAGTTCGCTCTTGAGTTCATCGAATTTTTTGCCAGCCTTGTCCAGCTGCCGGCTCAGTTCGGCCTCCAGGCTTTTATCGCCGCTCTTGGCCAGCTCTACCACCTCACCGACCGAACCGGACAACTCCTGCCAGGGCTTTACCCTGCTCTCCAGCTTAGCTATCTTCTGCATGGCTTTCTGGGCGGCCGCGGAATCGTTCCAGAAATCTGGCTTTTGGCTCTCTGCCAACAGTTTGGCGTGCTCCTTTTCCAGCGTAGCAATGTCCAGCCTCTTCATGGCAGCAGCGACTTCGGTTTGCAGTTTGTCGGCGCGTTTCTTCAAATCCATATGAATCAGTATAAAGCAAAAGGACTGGCGACACCCACTCTGTACGAATAGGACGCAATGCGTACGTTTTGTACGCAAAACGTCCTACTTGTACGCAAAACGTCTTACTTGTACGCAATGCGTCCTACTTTTAATGCGAGTTAGTTCGAGCTCCGCGGAGAGTCACGAGGTCGGGTCGGATGTGCCGAGCGAGTTTATACGCTCCAGAGGCTGGAAATATCTTCGCGCAGGGTTTCGGCGAAAACGTCGCCGCAGTTGCCAAGGGTACCGAAGCCCCAGATATCGTCGGCAAACATAGCACGCGCCACCTCTACGATGCGCCGTTTAGTGACCGCGCGTAGGCGTTCCGGTACGTGGTAGTAGCGCTCGATCTCGCCGTCGAAGAAGTAGCGGCCGGCGTAGCCGGCCGCGGTGCCGCCCACGGTCTGGCCGCCGCGCTGGAACCGCCCCAACGAATATTGCTTGGTGGCTTCCAACTCATCGTCGGTTATGTCGCCGGCCATCACCTTGCGTAGCTCATCCACCGCAATTTTCAAAAGCGGACGGGCGTTCCTGTCAGACACCTGGGCGCCGAACCACCAGTTGCTCACGCTCCTGGTGTGGCTGATGCCGGAATTCATACCGTAAACCAGACCCCGCTCGCGGGCGGTACCCAGGATTTTGGAATAAAGCGTCTCTGTGAGCATGGTGTTGACCACGCCCAGAGCATCGCTTTCGGCTTCGCTCAGACGGTGCTTGGTGAACGTGTCTATGAAAAAATATAGGTTTTCTACTGTGTCGTTGGGTACGTAAACCGGGCGTTTCAGGCGCTTGGGCCTCTCTTGCGGCAAAGCAAAGCGCCTGCCTTTCGCGGGCAGATCTATTGATTCCAGCATCTTGACCACCTGCTTCTTGCGCGCGGCCGGCAGATCGCCGGCGATTATGAAGCGCATATTAGGCGCGAAATGCGTACGTTGGTAGTGCTCGCGAACGTCGTCCACGGTGACATTGCCCATCAACTCCAGGCGCTCGTTGTCGGTCTTGGCTATAAGCCCGATCTCTTTGCGCATCTCCAGGCTGAGCCGCCGGAAGTGGTTGTTGCTGCGAGCGGCCATCTCTTCTTGCACGTTGCCGAATTCGGCGGCGAATTCCTCGTCCATGAACAAAGGCTTGGTAACTGCTATGAGGAGCAAGCCCAGCACCCTGTCCCATTCCAAATCGGCGCATTCCGCCTCGTACGTGATGTCGTAGACACCCGTGGTGGCATTAGAGTAAGCGCCGTTCTTCTCTAGCTCGGCCTGGAAATCCCTGGCTCGCGGGATAAGCTCGTTGGCGCCCAGCAAGACGTGTTCCATCAGGTGCGGCACCTCCCATTTATCAGGTTCCACCAGATATTCGCCGGCCCGGAAATTAATATCGAACGTCATGACTGACGCGTCAGGGATGTTGATCATCAACCCTTTCACGCCGTTTCTTAAAGTAATCTCGGATACTTTGTGTTTCAAGGTTATTTCTTCCTGCGTTTAGCGACCTTTTTACGTTTTCTTTCCGATTTACGGGCTTTCTTGCGTTCCGCGGTCTGCTTTTTGCGGGTAGCATTGGCCTCGCGCCGGTTCTCGAAGTCCGAAGTCTCGAACTCGTTCTCGGTCTCCACTATCTGCGAAGCGTTGTCCACGGAACCGCGCGCGGCGAGCGTCAGGTCGGTCTCGGTGGCGCGGTCCAGTTGCTCCTGGTCTATAGGTTCGGCATGGAACAGCGTACGCACCACGTCGTGGCGCAGGCCGTTCTGCATCTCTTCGAAGAGCAACTGGCCGCGGCGGCGGTATTCCACCAGCGGGTCCTGCTGGCCCACGCTCATCCAGTGGATGCCTTCGCGCAGGTGATCCATGTTTTCCAGGTGCTGCATCCAAAGGTTGTCTAGGATCTGCAGATAGATGTCGCGCTCAATCTTGCGCATCACGTCTTTGGCGAAGGCCACTTCGCGGGCATCGTACAGCTCGCCGGCCTCGGTCTTCAACACCTTTTCGAACTTGGTAGCGTCCGAATCAAACAGACGGTCGAGCACGGCCTCCTCAAAGGGGAATACTTCCCGCAGGATGTCTTCAAAATTTTCACTGGTGACCTCCGGGGAAGTAGCCAGGGCGTGTATCTCTTCGTCGATCATGATACGTATGCGCTTGCTGATGTCCTGGGAGCGCAGTATCTCGCGCCGCATGGCGTAGATGGCCTTGCGGTGCCGGTTCATGACGTCGTCGTACTGTACGACGCTTTTGCGCTGGTCGAAGTGGAAGCCTTCGACCTTCTTTTGCGCGCCTTCCAGCGAACGGCTGATAATGCGGTTTTCGATGGGCGTGTCGTCGTCGACGTTGAGCCGCCCCATGACATTCCGTATCTTGTCGCCGCCGAAGATGCGCATCAGGTCGTCCTCGGTGCTGACGAAGAACTGCGTCACGCCAGGGTCGCCCTGGCGTCCGGAACGGCCGCGCAGCTGGTTGTCGATGCGCCGCGATTCGTGGCGTTCGGAACCCAGGACGAACAAGCCGCCAAGCTCTTTCACGCCCTCGCCCAGCACGATGTCGGTACCGCGCCCGGCGATGTTCGTGGCAAGCGTGACGGCGCCCTTATTGCCGGCGCCGGCGACAATCTTGGCCTCGCGCTCGTTATTCTTGGCGTTTAACACCTGATGCGACACCCCGGCCTTGCCCAGCATCGCTCCCAGAGCTTCGTTCTTTTCAATCGACACCGTACCGATAAGCACCGGCTGGCCCTTGGTATGCAGGGCTTTGACTTCGCGCACTATGGCCTTGAACTTGGAATTCTCCGTGCCGTAGATGCGATCCGTGCGGTCCTTGCGGGCCAGCGGCCTGTTCGACGGCACGTCAACGACGTCCAGCTTGTAAATCTGGTGGAATTCCTCGGCCTCGGTCAGCGCGGTACCGGTCATGCCGGCCAGCTTCTCGTACAGGCGGAAGTAGTTCTGGAAGGATATGGTCGCCAGCGTCATGGATTCCTGCTGGACCTCGACACCTTCCTTGGCCTCTATGGCCTGGTGCAGGCCTTCGTTATAACGGCGTCCGGCCAGCAGGCGGCCGGTGAACTCATCGACGATCACCACTTCGCCGTCCTGGGTGACCACATAATCCTTGTCGCGCGTGAACAGCGCGTGCGCGCGCAGAGCCTGCTGCAGGTGATAAATCGTGCGGATGTTCTCGGAGCCGTACAGATTTTTGATGCCGAGTATCTTCTCTACCTTCTCGACGCCGGCGTCGTTCAGGATGACTGTCTTGCGTTTTTCGTCAGTCTCGAAATGCTTGTCCTTGACTAACTGGCGCACTACCTTCGAGAACTGGCTGTATGCCGTGCCGCTGGTGACACTGGGGGCGCTGATGATCAGCGGCGTGCGCGCCTCGTCGACCAGGATGGAGTCGACTTCGTCCACGATGGCGTAATGCAGATCGCGCTGGCGCAGCTGGTCCTCTTCGCGCACCATATTGTCGCGCAGGTAATCAAAGCCGAATTCGTTGTTAGTGCCGTAGGTTATGTCGGCAGCGTAAGCCTCCTGCCGGGTGCAAGGCTTCAGGTGTCGGAAGCGTTCGTCCTCGTGATCGGTGTTCTCGAATTTGGGGTCGACTACGTAGCTGTGATCGCCCACGATTACGCCGGTGGTCATGCCCATAAAGCCATAGACCTGGCTCATCCAACCGGCATCGCGCTGGGCCAGATAATCGTTGACCGTGACCACATGAACTCCCTTTTCCGTGAGGGCGTTCAGATAGACTGACAGCGTGGCAACCAGGGTCTTGCCCTCGCCGGTCTTCATCTCTGCCACGTTGCCTTCGTGCAGCACCATGCCGCCAATCAGCTGGACATCGAAATGGCGCTGCTTCAGCGTCCTTGTGGCAGCCTCGCGCACCACGGCGAAGGCGTCAGGCATGATCTCGTCCAGCGACTCCTTCTTCAGACGTTTTTTAAGCGTCGCTGTCTGTTCGCGCAGCTGCTTGTCGGTCATCTTCTTGTATTTGTCGGCAAGAACATTGACGGCTTTAGCGCGCTTCCGCAACCGCTTGACCGTCCTGGCCTGCGGATCCCCCAAAATTTTCTTAAATACAATATTCATACGCTAAGAAACGACATCCCCCTGTTTAAATAGACAAAAGTATCTAAACTATTATAGCCATTTCCAAGACTAAAAGCGACCCCTAAAAAGAGGGGAATTCAGGCGGCTACAGCTTCGGGCGTATCGGGAACTTCCGGTGCCTGGTCCTGTCCGGCTATCTTGTGGGCCGTGTTTATGGCCATGGCCCGTATCTTCAAGGGGTTGCCTGCGCCTTCACGCTCTTCGTGTACCATAATCCGGCCTCTGTGAGGCCTGATGGTACGGACGACGTTGCCTTGTCTGCCCGGTATTGGCGCGCCGGAAGCGTCGGTAGGATACGTAAGTTCGGTCGTCGGGGCTAGTTTGCCCTTTTCATCCATCACGACGGTACCGGTGACTACGGTGCGGCCTTTATCGTCCTCAGCCCATTCGTGAGCGCTTATCTCCAGTACACCAGGCGCGTAATGCGCCCTCATCGGCTCGGACATACTTGAAATATCCCTGAGTGCAATCGACACGCCTTGTGCTTCAGGTTGTTCGTGGGGGTCTATTCTTTCGCCGTAGCCGTAATGACTGGGTGTTACCGCTCCGGCTTCGCGCGCGTGTTTCAAGGCTCCTATCAGTTCCGGGTCCACAGGCTCAAGCCTATTCAGGGTATCAGTTATCGCGTCCAAACCTTCATGGCTTTCAGCCGGCGGCGCGGGTGCGGTGTTTCCAAGTTGTTCTGGCATTTTTTATTTTATCCTTTAATAATTCATATCATAGCAAATTACCGCTAAATTGTCAATGCCGCCCTGCTAATTACTATGTTGCTCCGGTGTTCCGTCAGCCGGTTTTGCGCTGGAGGCGGGCGAACAGATGGCGGCGGGTTTTGCCGTTGCCGTGCAAGTCCTTATACTTCTGTAGCTGCTGTTTGAGCTTGGTCTCGACGATGTCGACGGCGGCATACATGTTCACCGCGCTTTCCTTGACGACTATGGTCTGGTGCGGCAGATACAGCGTGGCCTCGCATCGACACTTATCATTGCCCTTCTTGGGTGATTCCTTCAGGTGGACCTCCATGTGCGCGCTCTCCCGGTTTTGGCGGGAGATGTAGCGGTCAAGGCCGCCAATCTTTTTGTCGACGTGGGAGCGGAGCTTGTCGTCCACTACTGTGTGTACGCCCTGTACTTCAAATTTTTTGAGCATATTTATATTATACGCCTCTAAGCCCTTGGGATACATCTTGGACAAATTACATAAGAAGTGTTAAAATTTACCATCAATGGCTGAGGATATACAGATAGCGGCAGAAGAAAAGCTGTTTGGGCTTGCCGAAAGAGCATATGACCTTTGGGGCCGTATATTGGATGCGCAGATAGAATACGTTTCCGAATATCCCTTCGAGATAAATCCCAAGGACACCACCTTGAGGCTACGCGATGAACAGATAGGGATTGCCGGGCATTTATTTGATGCAGCGATCCGCAATGCTAACAGTGCGGCACAGGACAGCGCGCGGGCCGCGGAGGCCGCGGAGGCCGCGGACAAGGGTGAACTGCTCGCAGCACCCCCTCGGCGCCCTCGCCCACAGAAACCAGTCAAGACATTTAGGGCCACCAGAAGAAGCCAGGAAGAGATTAAAGATTTCACCGATTTGATCCTGGGTGCGGCAAGGAATCACCTAGATAATATACATGCGGATTATAATCCCCGGCAGAGTGAAGAGGCGAAGAAAAGGCAGTTCCTGGCCGGCGAAACGATAGTCCATGCAAGAAAAGGCGGAAGCCAGGTCAAGCAAGCCGTAAGGAACCGCCGGATCGCCGAGCAGGAAGACTTAAGCCAAGTGGTATTATGGACAGCCCAGGCTAACGGACCAAGACAGGCGCCCTTCCTGCAAACACCAGAAGACCGGATAAGTTTTGTCACAGAAATGCTTAATATGGTCAGGCTGGACACAAGACAGCAATTGGGTAGCGAAGTCGTGTGGAAACTTAGAGACGAGGCCGTGGATGAAGGGTTGCTTCAAGATATAGATGATCCCAAGGTTACTCCAAAGGGTCTTGAACTTGTAGGGCAAATCGCCGAAAGACAACATGATAAGGTGAGCCCCCGGTTTTAGATTTCGGCCTGGCCGGACATGAAGGGCTGGAGAGCTGGCGGAATTTTGACCTTGCCGTCCTTGGTCTGGAAGTTTTCGAGGATGGCGATTGGCGTGCGGCTGAGCGCGAAGGCGGTGGCGTCGTTGGTGTGCACGAGTTCGATGCGGCCGCCGGACCGTTTGACGCGGGTCTTGAGCCGGCGGGCCTGGTAGTCGGTCATGTAATCGGCAGTGTGCGTCTCGCGGTATTTGCCCTGCCCCGGCAGCCAGGCGTCAATGTCTATGCCGCGGGCGTTCGGTTTGCCGATGTCGGCGGTACACTTTTGCATCACCCGGTACGGCAGGCCGAGCAGCTGCATAAGTTTTTCCTGGACGGCTATTAACAGTAGGTGCTCTTGCAGGCCTTGGTCGCCAGTGGTCAGCGATTCCATCTCCAGCTTGTCGAACTGGTGCATGCGGAATATACCTTCCATGTCCTTGCCGTAGTTGCCAGCTTCGCGCCGGAAGCTGGTGGCGTAGCCAAGGTAGCGTATGGGCAAATCTTTTTCGTCGATGATTTCGCCGGAGTGCATAGGGCCAAGAACGTGCTCGGCACTACCTTGCAGCCAGAGGTCCTCGCCTTCGATCTTGTAGCGGTCCTCGCGCGGCTCCAGTCGGTCCATGGCATCGTACGGCCCGGTGCGCAGGAGAAAGGGCGGCAGAACCGGAGTGAAAGGCTTGTCGGAAGTCTGGAGTTTGTTTTCTTTGATAACTTCGGCCAGGAAGGCGCTGTCGGTCAGCTTGGCCATGACGAATTGGACGATAGCGAACTGCAATTTCACCATGTCGCCCTTCAAGTAAGCGAAGCGCGCGCCGGCGACTTTGGCGGCCCGCTCCTTGTCCAGCCAGCCTCTGGCTTCGGCCAGTTCGGCGTGATTCTTGGGCTTGAAATCGAACTTTGGAGGGTCGCCGACGGTCTTAACGGCTTTGTTATCGGCTTCGCTGGCGCCGGCCGGCACGTCGTCCAACGGCATGTTCGGCACCTGCTTGAGCAGTTCGGTGAATTCTTTCTCGATGGAGGCGAGTTTGTGCTCGGCATCGGCCAACTTATCCTTCAGCACGCGGCCGGCCTTGACCTGTTCGTCGGACGGCTTTTGACCCTTGTTCTTGGCGGTCAGCTCGTTGCGCTGGCGGCGCAGATCCTCGGCCTGCTTCAGCAGTTCGCGGCGCTCCTTGTCGAAGCCCAGCAACTGTTTGATGTCGACTTCGTAGCCTTTTTGCTTCGATTTCTCCGCCACCAGATCGGGGTTGTCCCGTATGAACTGAATGTCCAGCATGCCTCAAGTATAACCCAAGGCGAGGACGCGCATAAACTCTGTCAGGCAACTTTAGGAATATTCTGGATAATCTGCTGGCCGAGTTCGACCACCGAACGTATGAGAGCCTGCATGTCCCGGTAGTCGCGTTGATCTTTGTTGGTGATGAAGTACACATTGTTGCCCAGGACTTCTATGTCCTCCGTCTGGCCGTAGTCGACCAGAGCCTGCATGACGTCCGGGGTTATTATCGTCAAGACGTCTACCTCCTGGCCTTTTTCAATCTGGAGACCAAAATAATCGTCGAAGTCGCCTTCCAGCTTCAGGTTTTCACCGTCCAGCAGGTCGCGCCGGACGTCGGCACGGGACTTCTTACTCATCAGTAGCATGTGTGGCAGCGGTCGCGGCAGCGACGTACAGGCTATGGTGAAGTTGTGTGTCTGCTGGGATTTTCCGGAACCTGTTACGCAACAGTAGGTCAATAAATCACAGATCATGTCCCCTATTTGCGCCTGGATGACAGGGCTTAATTCCCGGCTATGCCCGAACTGCAGACTCGGCGGCACTACGACTTCCGGAGGGGTTTCAACATCGATCGTCCAGCCATTGGCCGCCGCAAACTGTTTCCACACGCCGTTCTTAAGTTTTTTGATCCTGATCGAGAGGATTATGAAATATAAGAATACGGCCCCCATGGCCAGTATGGATGCCAAGAACAGCGAGGCCGCCAGGCTTACCAATATGAAACCTCCGACTATGCCGGGTCCCCATAATTTGACGGTGTCCTTGAGCGCGATCTGCCAGACGCCGTCCATCACCAGAAGCGGCTGGTAATCTATGGCGTCGGGGTTGCTCACTTTTTCTTCTTCTGCAGATCCTTAAGAGTGAGTTCGGTGCGGCTACGCGCGTATTCGCAGAATTCGCAGGGGCCGCCCATGGCGGCCGTGCCGACCGGTGGCATGCCGTCGTCTTCCAGGCATTTTTTCATCTTGGCGAGGGTCGGTTCGATCCAGGAATCGCTGCCCTTGTATGGGATTAGTTTTGTCTTGAATTCGACGCGGTCGTTGAAACCGCCCACGTCAAAACGGGCGTTGGTATAAACGAAGTAGCCGGTGTCGCTTACATTGAATCCGTTTTGCCTTAACAGCCACTGGTAGACTTCCAGCTGGCGCTTGTAGCTGATCTGCCAATCGCTGTCGATGGTGACGTCGCTCTGTTTGGCGGTGGCCTTGTAGTCGACGACTATTAGATTGCCGGCGGCGTCAGTCCAGACGTCGTCGATGGCGCCGAAGACGTGCAGGTTGGTCGGTTCGTGCAGGGTCGCCACGCCGGTGAAGTTGTAGCGCCATTTGTCCAGGTCGGCGTGCTGATAAGGAACGGCTTCAACGCTGTTTTCGACCATTATCGGGTGCGGCGTACCGGCTTTGCGGTGGACGTCAAATTCCTTCTTGAACAGTTCGTCGATGGCCTTGTTGATGTTGAACGGCGGGCTGGATGGCCGCTTGATCTTCAGGCGCGCGTCCAGCCAGAAACAGCGCGGGCACTGCTTGAACAGCTCGATCTTCGACCGGCTGACTTTGAACGGTTCTGCCTGACCCGGCCGGTACGGCTGGTACCTCCTGCTTGAATATGCCATTTCACCTATTGTAGCAGTTATCTTAGTTCCTTATGACTGCTCGGCGGCCCGGTGGGCGAGTGCGCAAGATAGACCGGCTGGTGGTTGGCCGCGCCGGGCACGGAGGTCTGGTAGACACGGTGCATGCCGTGGTGACGGACGATTATCACGCCGGCGGCGCCCGCGCCCGCGAGCGCTACGACCAACACGATGATCAAAGCGTCCACGGGCACCTGCCTAACGTCCTTTCCGGCAGCGATGGCGGCTTTGGAGCTGGCGATATAGTTGGCAACCAGGCGCTGGGCCGGATAGGCGATTTCTACTTTCTGGAAATCTTTCAAAGCGGCCGAATAGTGGCTGTTCGAGTAGAGTTCAAGCCCCTTCTCCCATTCCTGCTGCGTCGTGCTGGCGCCGTCGATCTTTACGCCGTTGTCGGCGGCCAGTTTGGTAAAGTCCGCGATGTCGCGGATGTAGCTGGAAGCGGCGTCGCCCTGTTCGGCGTCGGCGTAACGATAGGTCATCAGGCCGATGGCTTTGCCGTCTTGGTCTATGGCCGGGCCGCCGCTGCTGCCGTGCGAGGCCGCCGCATCAGATTGATAGAGTTTGCCCTTGCCGCCGGCGGCTTCGCGGATGGAACTCACCACACCGTCGGTAACAGTCACGTCCGTTTGCTGATTGTCGGTAAGCGGGTTGTCGGCATTGCCGGGAAAACCCATGATTATGATCCTCTCGTTCTGCACTACCTGGCCGGTTTCAATGGGAATAGCGGGCGCGTTTTGGGCGTCGATCTTTATCAAGGCCACGTCGCTGGAAGAAAAACCGGCCTTAGGGTCGGAGATGGCCGTGAGGGTATCTTTGGAATCATAGTTATAGGCTACTGTTTTGGCCTGCCTGATGGTGCTGCCAAGCGTCTTCTTGAACTGCGCCAGCTGAGCGCCGGTCTTAAGGCCTATCAATTGTGCGGTGTCAGGCCCTTTGCTACCCAGGGCAACCAGAGTCAAATCGCTCTCGCTCGAAAAGTGCAGACGGCTGTCGGGCAGATCGTAGATCTTCGCTATCATGGCCGCCAGAGCTGCCGGGTTAGCCTTCGTAGCGCTTATCTGAGACTCCGTGAGACCCAGGCCGCGAAGATAGGCGTGGAGCACGGTGTCGTCCGAGGCAATCAAATCGGCCAGCGCGTCCTTGGCGGTGTAGACGACGACATGGCCGTTGGTGGCGATGTAGCCGGAAGACGTCGCCAGAAAGCCGCTGCCGCTGAACGAAAGGCAGTCGCTGCTGCTTAGGGGCTGGCCGTCCACGGTCAGTACGCCGCAGACCGTATGGAAAACCTGCACGACGGCCGGCGACAGCGCGTCGGACAAATATTTGGAGTCGAGCTTGCCTGTGGCGCCGGCCGTCGCGGGCGCTAATATGGAGTCGCCGAGGACGGCCTGGCCGGCCGATATGCTAAAGCTGTCCAGCACGGCCGCGAATTCGCCGGGTACTGCTTCCGAGCCGGCCAGGCCGTCCAGCTTCACGGCGAACGCCCTGCCTTGGGACTCTCCGGTCCAAACTACGGCGTAGCTCTTGCCGCCACCATGCTTATCGGTGAATTCATAAACGGTCTTCTGCACCGGTACGTCGTTCAGTTTGGTTTTATTGCCGGAAAGCTTGCGAGCGGCGACCTCGCTGCCGCCGCTTACCGGAAAGAGAGTAGCGGCTACTTCCTGCGAACTCAGTCCGGCGTTCGCGGGCAGTTTTTCAGCCGCGGACAGAGCGGCGGCATCAGGTTTGAACTCTACGCTTAACTCGGCGGCGGCCAGCCGGCCGCTTAAGCGGCCGGGCTTACCCTTCACAGTAGCCGCCGTCAGCGGCCGGCCAGCCTTCAGCTGATCCTGGCTGGTCACCGCGTTCGTACTGCCGCTGGCGCCAAGTTCAGTACCGCTGACCACGAAAGTATCGCTGTCGGCCGTGAATGAAAAGCCGTAGGCCGAACGCACGACCGTCGTGCTGCCGGCGGCCGGCTTGGAAACAGGGGCCGTAGCAGGCGCCTGGCCTTCTTGGCCTATAACCATGCCTAGCTCGAACACGCACGCGAAAACTACTGCCAGCGCCAGCAACAACGATGCGACATGGTGGACCCGGTACGGTTTACGATGATGCGGATAAAGCACCAGGACATCGCGGCGTTTGCGTCTCACTTTGGCCTTGGCCACCTTAGGATCCCCTTTTTGATATAGCATAAGCATATCGTCTTAGGGGCGGCCGGCGCAAGCAAAGTCAGATCTTTTTGAGCAGCCTAGTGATATCGTCCGGTTTCCTGGCCATGGCAGTCGGACCCTGGGCTTTCAGGTCGTCATGCCGGGCGAACCCCCAGGACACCGCTATGACGCGCACTTCCAGCGACTGCGCGGCCTGGACGTCGCGCAACTCGTCGCCTATGTACACAGCTTTTTTCGTTTCTATGTGCTGTTCGCGCAGCAGACGGCGCAGCGCCGGGGCTTTGCCGAACATGCCCACACCGCCGTACACGTGTTCGAAGCTATTTTCCATCTTATGCCGCCGCAGAAATTTATTGATATTAAGCGTGGTGTTTGTGCTCAATATGTAGAGTTTGTGCTGTCTGGAGCGAAGTTCGCGCACCACCTCGGCCATACCGTTGTAAGGTTCGATGTTGTCCATCGCCGGCCTCATCCTTCGGCGACCCCTGAAGAACAAGCCCGGCAGACGATGCCACGGTATGCCCATCCGGCGGGCTATGCCGTACATCGACACCCCGTGCAATGCCGCTCTCTGATCCTTATTGAGCGGTTCGCGAGCCGATTCCCCATTCAGGAAGTCGACCGTGTAATCAAAGGTGTTGGCAATCGTGCCGTCAAAATCAAAAATAATCACCGCCATTCATATAGTGTACACAATTGCTATAGCCCTGACGATTAGTACGTTTTACGCGCAAAACGTACGCAAAACGTACTAGTGTGAGCGACAGACAGCATTAATTCCCAGCCCGAGCCGACCTTAGATCGGCTCGTAGGGAACATGGCACATGCCCCGGCCAGTACGCTCTGCATATTTCTGATGATAATCCTCCGCCTCGTAGAACTCCCCCGCTTCAGCGACCTGCGTGACTATGGGATTTTTGAATCCGGACTGCGATTCACTCATGACCTCTCTGGCTGTCCGCAGCTGTTCCTTGCCGAAACAGAATATAGCGGAACGGTAACTGTCGCCTATGTCCGGGCCTTGGCGGTTAAGCTGGGTCGGGTCGTGCATCCTGAAAAAGTGGCGGCACAACATCTCGTAACTGACCTTAGCCGGGTTAAATTCAATCAATACCGCCTCGGCATGGCCGGTTGTATGCGTGCAGACCTCCTCATAGGTCGGATTTTCCTTATGGCCGCCTGTATAGCCCACGACCGTTTCCACGACACCCGGAACCTGATCGAAATAGTACTGCACGCCCCAAAAACACCCTGCCGCGAAAATCGCCTGTTCGGTTCCGGTCTTTTTCATAAAGATTTGATTATCGTGGCGATGGCGTAGACCAGCACGACCAGGCCAAGTACGCGGCGGAAATAGTCGGCGCCCAGGATAACTTCCAGCAGCGACCATATGACCAGCGACGCCGAGGCTATCCAGAACGCTACGTCGCCGGCGCCACCGGTGAAGAACAGCGACAGACAGGTGAACACGGCCCAGCCGATCAGCCAGATGTTCGGCATCTGCCACAGCACAATCTTGCCGTCGCGGTTCTTCCAGATCCTGTCCCAGAAATTGCGGCGTTTGTCCCGTAAGTATGCGTCGTGCTGTTCCATAAAAATGCTTTCTAAGTTTACCAGTATACCGCATGCCGCGGCGACACCGAAATATCCCACGGACTGTGTATAATTAAGATAATAAGCAAGGAGTCATGCGTTGATAGAAGCATTGCAGTCACTGGAAAAGAAGCTTGATGAGATATTCGTGAAGGACGCGCCGCCCCTGCCGTCCAACGCCAAAAGGGCCATCGTAGCATATCTGCCCTATATCAACCTGGTACTGGGCATACTCACGCTACTGATAGCGATGGGCCTGTACCGCGCCGCCCACGCCGTCAATTATCTGGTCGATTACGGCAACAGCACCTTGAGCCTCAACGGTTCCCGCGTCACCGTAAGCCACCTTACGTTCACGGTCTGGCTGGCCATCGTCGTGCTGGCAATCGAGGCGTTGATTTTCATAGCCGCCTTCCCCGCGACCAAGGCGCGCAAGAAGCAGGGCTGGGATCTGCTGTTCTACGCCTTCCTGATCAACGTAGCCTACGGCGTCGTGGCCGTATTCACCGATTACGGCGGCATCGGACGGCTACTCGGCTCACTGGTCGGCTCGGCCGTCGGCCTCTACCTTCTATTCCAGATCCGCGGCAACTACCACGCCGCGAAGGCAAAAGCCGCTAAGAAATAAGTTCACTCAAGTTCGCGGATACGGTCATGGTCCAGGCCGTAATAATGCGCAATTTCGTGCCATAGCGTATGCTTGATCTGCTCTTTTAGCCCTGCCAGCGTATCCGCGTGATAAGACAGCGGAATCTTGAAAAGTGTTATCTTATCGGGGAACAACCTGGTCTGCCCTTGCCGCTGGCTTAAAGGCGTCCCTTCGTACAGCCCCAGCAGCGTCTGATTGCCGCCAAGCCGCAGCTTCTCGCGCTGTTCAGGCGTGGGTACGTCCTCGTACAGGATGGCCACGTTTTTGATGTTCTTTACATGCTCGCCCGGCAGCTCGGTCAGCGCCTGGTCTATGAGCCGCTGGAATTCCTCGTCGCTGACTTGCATCATAGCGGGCCTTAGGCTTCGAGCCGCAGCCTTTTTATCAGCCAATCGCGCGGCAGGATGCTCAGGAACCAGCCGGCGCGCGGGCCCGATTCCTTGCCTATCAGAGCGCTGTAGAGCGTGCCGAACAACTCCTTGGGCGCCAGGCCGGCGCTGTCCTTGAACTCATAGATTGCCTTGTGGAACCAATCGCCGTCCGCGTCCTGCGGCGCGGCGGCCACCTTGTCCGCCAGTTCGTTCATGAAGCCTTTCTGGGCATCGTCGAACGCGCTGGCATCAACCTTTTCGAGCAAGGAGAACTTGAACTCGTCCGGAGCCCGCTTATCCAGCCAGGCGTCGATGAAACGCAGTTCGGCTCTAATTGTGTCCGCGTCCTCGTCGACCGGGCCGGCATGTTCGGTACGGCGTATGATATCGAGCGTTTTGTCTACGTTCCTGAGCGCGGCCTGGTAGCCAGCCACCAGATGCGAGAACGGCACCCGGCTGACGGTGGGCTTGTCTACGCCGTGCAGGCATAGGTCCAGAAGTTGTTTGTCGGATTCGTTCTTATCCGGCTTGGCCAGCAGTTCGCCGAATTCGTCCACCAGGCGCATCAGCGTCGGACCCTCGTCGAAGAACAGCTGTTTGTCCGGCGCGTAACGCAGCACGAAGAACCAGACGACCTCTGCCGGCAGTATCTCCAATAACTCCGACGCCGTGCTCGTGTCGCCGGCGCTCTTGCTCATCTTCTTGGTCTGGCCGGTACGGTTTATGAAATTATACGGCAGGGGCAGGGGCGGTTCGGCGCCGAAGATATCTTTCACCAGGACGGCGCCCGTGTCGTACGAACCGCCCTTGGTGGCGTGGTCGCGGCCGAACGGTTCGGCGTCCACTCCAAGCAACGACCAGCGAGCCGGCCAGTCTACGCGCCAGTTCAGCTTTACCTCGCCGCGCGCGTAGCCGGTCTCGCGCTCGTTATCTTCCCTGTCCCTGAAAACCAGTGTCTTGGCCTGCGTATCGATGCTCACGAAAGGACGGTTCTTCAGGTAGCCGTCCTCTACGACCTGGATTGGCGACCAGTGGTCATCAAGCTTGTGGCCGGAGATGTTTTCCAGTATGCGCCGTATGTCGGCGGTTTTGGCCAGCGCCTTCTCGATCGCTTCCACGAAGAAGCCTTGCCTGTACTTCTCGTGGGCGCGCACGATGTCCAGCTCCAGGTGCATCTTGTCGGCCGCCACGAACAGGTCGCGCACGTAATAATCCGCGTACGACCCATCGGAGCCGTCCGGCGCCGGCACGTCGCAGAGCGGCCTGCCCAGATACTGCTTGAAATCTTCCGGCACGCCGGCCGGAACCTTGCGAAAGACATCCAGATCGTCCACCACGTGCATGTGCCTGGCCCGCCTGCCCATCCTCCTGACCTCGTAAGCTATAGCTTCGGCGGTCAGTATCTCGCGCAAGGTACCCAGATGATATGTACCCGACGGCGACACCCCGGAGGACACCACTATCTCACCATCTGGATGGCGCTTGATAAGCTCATCGACTACCTTGTTCAGCCACTGCATTATGGCTTAAAGTATATCAGCTTATGCTGGCAATCTTGTAAGCGTGGATATCCGTAGCCGTGGTGATTTTGACGGTTTCGCCCACCTTTTTGCCGATCATGGCCTGGCCGATGGGAGATTCGTCGGAAATCTTTCCGCTCAAAGGGTCGGCTTCTACGGTGCCGACGACCTGGAATTCCTTGGCCTTGCCGGCGCCGCCCTTCAGCTTGACGGTGGAACCTAGCTGGACCTTGCTGTCGCCGCGGGGCTTGCGGATGATCTCGGCGTTCTGGATGATGTTTTCCAGTTCAGATATGCGGGATTCGTTGCGCTCCTGGTCGGCGCGAGCCGACTGGTACTCGGCGTTCTCTGTAAGGTCGCCCTGCTCGCGGGCGCTTTTGATGGCGTCAGCGATGCCGGAGCGCTTAGCGATGAGCGCGTCAAGCTCCGTCTGCAGTTCATCGACACCTGCACGGGTCAATCGAAACATTTTCTTCATCGGTCTTCCCTCCTTGTCCCAGTCTTTGCCGTCACCGGCTCAGGCCGTTTTTTAAGTATCGCCCCTTATTATAACAACGCTTAAATGTTAATGCCTAGTTTTTTATACAGTTGATCCATGGAAACCTGTTCGGCCTTCTCGGCGGAACGGGCCTTAAGTTCAAACGTACCGGCGGAGAGCGTCTTGTCGCTTACTATCACCCGGTACGGTATCCCGAGCAAATCGGCGTCGGCGAACTTCTCGCCGGCCCGAGCGTCTCGGTCATCATATAGTACCAGTGCGCCTTTTCCTGTCAAGTCGTCGTAGAGTTTGTCGGCGGCTTTGACGGCTTCGGCGCTTTCTCCCAGCCTGGCCAGATAGACCTGGAACGGCGCCACTGCCTCGGGCCAGACCAGCCCGCGCTCATCGGCAAACTTTTCGGCTATCACGCCCATTACCCTGGTGATTCCGATACCGTAAGAACCCAGGTGCACGAATTTACGTTCGCCCGATTCATCCGTGAAGGCAAAACCCATCTGTTTGCTTTTATCGGTGCCAAAATTGAATATGTTGCCGACTTCGCTGCTCTTCACTTTTTTAAGCTCGTCGCGCTTAATGCCAAGTTGTTTCAAGTTTTCGCTGTCCAGAACCTCTTCGTTGATGGCAACGTTCTTGCCTTCATGAAGATAGATTACGTCTTCCCCGGCATCGCAGACTGTTTGGAATTCGTGGCTGAACTTGGTGAAAGCGCCGCCGCTCGCGAAGGTTACGTAGGTATCCTTGCCTATGCCTAATCGCTTATAGACCTTGGTGTAGGCCTTGATGACCGAATCGTAATAGGCATCGTGCTGGGCGGCGTCCGTGCTAAGTGAGTACATGTCCTTCATGACGAACTCGCGGCCGCGCATGATGCCGCTTTTAGCACGCAGCTCGTTGCGCAGTTTGGTCTGGAACTGATAGACGCTTATGGGCATATCCTTATAGCTGGAGACGAACTGCTTCATCATCTCGATGATAGCTTCTTCGTGCGACCAAGCCAGGCCAATCTCCTGATCGTCTTTCAGCTTGGTCTTGAACCATATATCTACGACTTTGTCGTCCCAGCGGTTGGTGATTTCCCAGGTTTCGCGAGGCTGAAGGTTGGACATGATGAGCTCCTGCCCCTGCACGGCATTCATTTCTTCCCGTACGACCTGCTTGATATTTTCCACCGACCTAAGGCCCAGGGGGGTGTACGCGTACACCCCTGCCATGACCTTATAGATATAGCCGGCTTGAATCAGCAACTGCGCATTGCGCGCCGTCTCGTTGGCCGGCACGTTCTTGCTGGTCTTAACGAATAGCTCTGTACGTCTCATGTCTGCGCATTATTGTACCACCCTGGTACCGGCTTCACCTTCAAGAAGACGCCGCAGATCAGTGAACGCATTGCCGATGGTGACCTTTATGCCTTCCCCCGCTGCTACTGCAGCGGCTCCTAGTTTACTGTACATACCGCCCACACCAGATCGGCTCACACCCTCACAATGCTCCCACATCTCAACGATATCAGCGACCTTTATTTCAGAGACCACTTTACCATCAACCTCAACACCATCGACATTGGTGAGTAATAGCAATCCGCTGGCACGTGTCGCTAGAGCCAAACGAGCTGCCAGCCAGTCGTTATCGGTTTCAAAGTCATCTTCTCCACGTTCTTTGGCAGCTACATTTTCTTCGTACTCTTCCATCTCTAGGCTGCCAGTAACGCTATTTTCATTAGCGACTACTAGCGACTCTTTATGCATCGAGCCAAGAATATATCGTGCCAAATGCATCATCTCTGGCTGGGTGCGTATCACATCTCTTTCTTTCGCTAACTCCTCGTGGGTAAACAATGCCTGCGCAACCATGATGTCAACAAGCCTGGCAGCTTCTTCCCAGTGCTGTATTTGCCGGGACGTGCCGTGCATCGCAAGTTCATTATCTTCAAGACTTCCTGCAAATATTCCTCCAAGTTCACGCACATACTCTTTGCCCTCAACGACCGCCCCAGAAGCAACTTCGATTGTGCGAAGTCCTTCGGCTCGTAATCTAACATGCTGCATCATGTGGTAATCAATCTTGTCCTGATTCAGGCCTATGCCGTCATCATTCTCGACTACCGAAGAACCATGCTTTATTACTACCAGCTCCCCCTGACTAAATTCACTCATTACAAATTCCTTCCAAATTAAAAAACCTCCGTCTTGTTTGGCGGAGGCGTGTTCTTTGCTAAATATTTAGATACAAATAGAAACTACGCCCCAGTGGGCGGCAGCGGGAAGTTAGAAACGAAAAACTTTTTCCTAACCATGATAGACGCACTATACCATTATCTTAGGTGCAATGCAAACAATGAGATGAAGGCGATGGTGTTCTTGGCGGCATGCAGGGTGATGCTGGCCCACAGGCTGCCGGTCTGTTCGCGCAGATAAATGAGAACCAGGCTGAGTATGAAGGTGTCTAGCGCGGCGATGTAGAGCGGGCCGGCGGAGCCGCCTTCGGGCAGATGGGCGCTGGCGAACAGCGCGCTGGTGAATATTACCGCATACACGGTGGGCATGGCCTTTTTCATCGAACTATAAAGGAAACCGCGGACCATGACCTCTTCCGTGAACGCCGGCAGTACGACCAGGCTGATGAAGGCCATCGCCAGCGGCAGACCGCCATGTATGCCGTTGAAGCCAATCTCTTGTTTCTGGTCTATGTTCAATGCCGGTACAAAATGGCTGATTATGCTCACGGCCAGCAGGTACAGTATGAAATAGGCCGGTATGGCCAGCAGGCCATAGAGCGGATCGCTCCAGCGCGGCCGCTTCAGGCCGATGCTTGGGAAACCGGCTTTGTAGCGTTTCAGGAAAAAGTAGACGGCAGCTATCGTGAAGGCTTCGGCCAACACCACGAAGGTGAACTGGGCCCAGGCCGAATTATCGACCCAATCAAGCGTCGTGGAGTGGGACCAGTGTTTGAGCGCCGGATAGATCGATAGGAAAAATCCAGCGGCCGCCTGCGAAACATAGTAGACGAGTACCGCGAACAAGACGCCGAGCCACGGACTCCAGGGCACCCCGCCCTTTTTCTTTTCCGTATCTGCCGTCAAAGCAGAGGGCCGCGAAGTGTCCTTAGAAGTATCTTCTGACATCTACGACCGTGATAGTGATTATCAGAGCGAGCAATATGGCGAAGCCCGTGGCGTTGATGGCTTCTTCCCTTTTGGCCGTCAATGGCTTCCTGATGCCGCGGAATAACAGGGTGAGCCATAGCCGGCCGCCGTCAAGCGCCGGGATCGGCAGGATGTTCATGATAGCCAACATCAGTGAGATATAGGCGATTATGAACAGCATGAACTGGTAGCCGATCAGGCTGCCGTTCTTCAGGATGACGAAGATGCCGACCGGGCCTGTGACCTGGTCGCTGGCCGCGGTCTGGCCGTGTTCACGCGCCGCGTGGTTGCCGGTGACGGCGCCGGCGATCAGGCTGCCCAGGCCGCCTACGGCATGGCCCAGACCCTTGAACGTCAGCGTCGTTAGCTGGACGCTCACGCCGGCCGCCGTCACCGGCGCCGACCAGGTGGAGCGTTGCAGGTTGAAATCGGTAGGCAAAATCCCCAGATAGCCTTTTGATTCTCCCTTTTTACCGGCGGCGGCCACTGCCTCGTCGCTGCGGAGCGTCGCACGTGCCTCGTGGCTATTACCGGCCCTGGTGTAATAGACAGTTACCGTCTTGCCCGCGAAATCCTTGGTGATTTTCGGCAATCTGGAGGAACCGTCGACGCTCACCGGGCTGTAGCCGGACAGCGCGATATCGTTTATCTCGTCCTGCGCCCGCAGGCCGGCTTTGGCGGCCGGCGAACCCGGCTCCACGTAACTTATAAGTGTCTGGCGGCTGATGAGCCTGGTGTCGGACTTGACCGTGAACTGATTGTCTACCAGCTGGGGCATACCCATGAGCGCGATGATGGTGAACAGCACCAGCGCCGTCGCCAGGTTCATGGCGACGCCGGCCGCCATGATCTTGCTCTTCACCCAGAGGCTGGCCGCGCCGAAGGTGCCGGGCGCGGTGTCGCTGTCGTGCTCGCCCTTCAGTTTGACGAAGCCGCCAAGCGGGATGGCATTTACGCTGAACAGCCAGCCGCCCTTGGTTTTCTTCTTGTAAAGCCGCGGCGGGAAAAATATGCCGAACTCTTCTACCTCTACCCCGTTTCTGCGCGCCACTATGAAATGCCCGAACTCGTGCACCACCACCAGGCCGATGAGCAGCAGTATCCCAACTATCAATAAGACGACTGACATAGTCTCAATATTGTATCAAACACTATTTATGAACCGTTTATGATAAGAATCACTCTGCCTGTACTTTACAGCAGGAAAATGTCGATTATAATAATGGTGTTGCGTTTAAAAAGACAAAGCGTGTAGAGTTAAATGAGTAGAGGGTAAATGAGTCGGGTAAAATTTCCGGACATACTGTCAAAAATCGGCCCAGGTACGGTAAGGCCGCAATTCGACGTAGCTTCGGCAGCGGCCCAATCCGTAATGCCGCAAACGGCCGTGGTCACGCCGGTGGCGGCAGAGGCCGATCAGCAACCCGCGAACCACGACCATCTCCCCTCCTTAGACTCCACACCCGGCTTCGCCCGCCGCCACCTCGTAGTGGTCGCAGCCCTGGTGTTTCTTTTGGCCGGGGCCGCCGCCATCCACGTAGGCGCCGATTACTGGGTTGCCAAGCACGTTACGCCCATAGATAAGTCGATAAAGGTAGCCACGCTGCCGGGCAAACCCATCGCCGGCTTCAACGTCACCGTTCCGGCGGCAGAACTACAGAGCAAGCTGAAGTCCGTGACTTCTCAGACGGCCACCTTGACCGTCGGCGGCTTCTCGGAGCAGATTGATGGCGGCATCATCAAAAGCTGGCTGCAGATCAGCGCCAACAAGCACAAGACCGAGTACTACATACACGTCAACGAAGCCGCCATTGCCAGCACCCTTACCAAAGAAGCCAAAGATTATGAAAGGTCGCCGGTCAATCAAATCACGGTAACAGAGGATGGAGCCAGCCGGGTCGTAGCCGCGGGGCATAACGGCAGGAGGCTGAACGATCCCGGTACTCTGAAGACGCAGGCCGCGCAGACCGCCAAGAGCGTGTTGAACGGCACGGGCATGCAGTTCAACACGCCGCTTACCACTTCCGCCTTCCAGGCCGTCACGCCGGCCGCTTTCGATAAGCTTTTGGTCGCGGACGTAACTACCAAGAAGATGTGGGCCTTCCAGAACGGCAAACAGGTCAACAGGTGGCTGGTCAGCGCCGGCAAACCCTCCACGCCTACGCCGCTCGGACAGTTCAAAATCTACGCCAAATTCACCTCTCAGGACATGCGCGGCGACAACCTGGACGGCTCGACCTATTTCCAGCCCCATGTCCACTGGGTCAATTATTTCCACGAAGGCAGTGCCGTCCACGGCGTATACTGGCATCCTCTCAGCTGGTTCGGCGCCATCAACAGCTCCCATGGCTGCATAGGCGTACCGGACAGTCAGGCTGAATGGATATACGACTGGGCACCCATCGGCACCACCGTGATCGTCCACGCCTAATTTAAAAGCTCTCTTTAGATAGTCAGGATGTCGGCTTCTTTGGCCTTGGCGGCGGCCTCGGCGGCGGTCTTGGCCTTGCCCACAGCGTCTTCGACCTGGCCGCTCAGACGCTTAGCGTCGTCCTCGCCGATCTGTTTGTCTTTTTTTAGTTTATCGATTGCGCTCATGGCCTCGTGGCGGATAGCGCGCAATTTAATCATGGATTCTTCCTGCTTGGCGCCGATCTGCTTGGCCAGCTCGCGCCGTCGCTCTTCGGTCAGTGCCGGTATCGGCACGCGTACCACGCGCCCGTCGTCGCTCGGGTTCAGGCCCAGGCTCTGGTCATCGCGGATGGCGTTTGAGATAGCCTCCAGATTGTTCGGGTCGAACGGTGTCACTTGAAGAAGCTGCGCATCTGGCGCGGTTATGGAGGCCACCTGTTTGAGCGGCATGGGCGTGCCGTAGGCCTCGACCGTCACTCCGTCGAGCATGGCCGCGTTCGCCCGCCCCGTCCGCAAGGTCTTCAAATCATCCTTGAACCGCTCCACAGCCTGGGTGAGCTTGGCCTCAGCGTCCTTTACTATCTTATCTGGGTCCATGGCTTAGATTATAGCCTATCGTTTTCATAATCATCGAGGAATTCGAGGAGTTTCGTGTCCATAGGATTAGTTCTAGGGTATTTTTTCATCACTTCCGTAAAATCTCTTGGCGGTTTGGGCGGCAATATTTTCATTACCGAGCGACCTGCGTCTGCATGAACTCTAACCGGTTCGCCAATTCCAGCTTCTTCAACGTATTTCCGCATCGCGCGCCTTATGACCCAGCTGCGCGTTTCGCGTTCCTGCTTGGCCAGCTCGTCCACTTGTGCCAGCAGACCAGGCGACACGGTTAAGCTGATGGTAATGCTCCTCATGTTGAATACACGCGCACCTTTAGCTCATAATATAATAGCCGTATATTATATTATGGTGTCCAAAACCCAATGCACAACAAGCTTATTTTAATGAAACTCTAACTAACTTCAACTTAGCTGACTTCGCCGAGGGCCATGCGCTCGAAGCGGCGCACGACGACATTCTCGCCAAGCCTGGCTGCGTGGTCCTTAACGTACGCACCGACGGTCTGGTCGGGATCCTTGACGAACGGCTGGTCGAGCAGGCAGCGCTCCGCGAAGTGCTTCTTCACCTGGCCTTCGACGATTTTCCCCACCATATCAGCCGGCTTGCCTTCGGACTTGGCCTTCTCGACGAATTCTTTTTTGATTTTGTCAGTATCAGAGGCTGACACATCGTCCGCAGAAACGTACTGCGGCGCGGAGGCGGCTATATGCATGGCCAGATCCTTCACCAGGTCCTTGAAGATGTCGTTGCGGGCCACGAAGTCGGTTTCGCAGTTGACCTCCACCAACACGCCGATGCGGCCGTCGTGATTGTAGCTGCCGATAAGGCCGGCCCGGGCTTCGCGCTCGCCGCGCTTCTCGGCCTTGGTCAGGCCTTTCTTGCGCATGGCGGCCAAAGCTTTGTCAAAGTCGCCGCCGGCCTCTTCCAGCGCCTTCTTGGCATCGGTCAGGCCGACGCCTGTCAGATCTTTAAGCCTTTTGACCTGCTCTATATCAATCGCCATCCTTTTCCTCCTTTTTGGCTTCCGGTTTTGCCGCGGGTTCTTTGTCCGCGGGTTCTTTGTCCGCCGGTTCTTTGTCCGCCGGCTTGGCGACGGCGTCATCAGCGGGCTTGTCATCTGACTGTTTCGGCTCAGGCGGCTCAGGCTTCGTAGTCTTTGCTACGGCCGCAGAAGCGGCCGGTTTGTCATCTGAGGCTGGGGCTGGGGCTGAGGAGGGCTTTACCTGGGTCTTGCCCTTTTTAATGGCATCCTTCACGTAGGCAGTAATCAGCTCGATAGTCTTGATAGCATCGTCGTTGGCTGGGATCGGATAGCGGACCAGACTCGGATCAGCGTTGGTATCTACCATCGCCACGATAGGTACCTTCAGCTTGGCGGCTTCGCGCAGGGCGTTCACGTCATGGACAATGTCGACGATGAAGACCGCGCCGGGCCGGGCGTTCAGTTCCTTGACGCCGCCATACATGATATTCATCTGGTCAATTTCCTCTTGGAAACGCTGGACTTCCAGTTTGTTGTACTTGTTCTCCAGTTCGCCGTTGGCCATGCGGTTTTCCAGGTCCTGCAGGTGCTTCACCCGGCCGCCGATGGTATTCCAGTTGGTCAGCATGCCGCCGAGCCAGCGCTCGGTCACATAGGGCATGCCAGTCTCTTCGGCCGCCTTTTTGACGATGTCCTGCGCCTGGCGCTTGGTGCCGACCAGCAGGATCTGCTTGCCCGCCGCGGCCGTCTTGGTAAGGAAGCTCAGCGCCTCATCAAGCATCAAAACCGTCTGCGTAAGATCGATTATGTGTTTTCCTTCGCGCTTGCTGTGGATGTACGGCGCCATCTTCGGATGCCAGCGCTCGGTCTTATGGCCGAAATGCGCTCCGGCCTTCAATAATTGTTTGATATCTACGTCAGTAGCCATAAGTCATGGTCCTTTCTCTTCGACCGGGAACCCTGCTCAGCCCTGCACGGGTCATGGCAAGGAGGATCAAACCCCGGCCTGCTTAATTGGTTGCTGAGTCAGTTTAACAGATAAGACCGCTGGCTGCAAGAGGACTCCTAAGACATAGCTGGCTGGTGGCGGTGTTCACGGATGTACGCCTTTAGCGCGTCAATCGAAGCTATGAACACGGCGTTATCTGCGCCGGGGCGGTCTTCCAGGCCTTCGAACCGTTCCGGACGCGGCGGCGTGAAGCCTATGGCCTCTTTGATTACCGGTTCGGATTTAACCCAAGAGGCAGTAGCAAAACATAAGGTCGGTACCTCCAGCTCAGCTTCTTCTACCGCTTTCCCGCCTAGTGCCACGGTCACGGCGTCTGCCGTATGGGGATCGATGACTTCGCCCGTGGCACGATAGATCTCACGGATAGATTCAATCCGGTCAAGGTGCGTGGAGCTGCCGCTTCTGATACCGAATTCTTCAAACACCGATGGGCTCAGGCCGTGGTCCTGTAGTCTGACCTGGCCGGTGCTTTCAAATTCCTGCATATAGGCACGGGTGCGCTCGGCATCACCATCGAAGAATTCATAAACCAGACGCTCGTAATTAGAGGCCCGGGTGATGTCCATGGCCGGACTGCTGGTACTGTGCAGCGTCTCAGCTTCGGCATACATGCCGCTACGTACTAGAATATCCATTATGTTATTTTCGTTGGTGGCCATCTTCGACCATCTAACGGGCAGGCCCATCTCTTTGGCAGCATGGTTTGAGAACACGTTGCCACCGTTTCCGGTCGGAGTAGACGTATCTATAAGATCTCCCTGTTTTATGTAGCCTTGTCGCACCATCTCGGAGTAGGCATAGAATTGATAAACGATCTGCGCGGTTATACGGCCCCAGTTTATGGAGTTCACGGCGCCCAGGTCTTTGAACTCCGGGTCCTGTTTCACGGCCTTCACCCATTCCTGGCAATCATCAAATGAACCATCAATTGTCAAATTATGCGTATACTCGTCGCTGGCCAGAGCCATCTGCGCCCGTTGGAACCGGGTCATCGTGCCATTGCGCGAACTCAGAATGAACATACTTACGCGGCGGGCATGTCCCATGGCCGCCCGCTTGAAATACTCCATTGCCGATACTCCCGTATCACCAGATGTGCCGCCTAGAATATCCAGATCTTCATCAAGATTGTCTAGTACATAATGGACTTCTTCGGCCAGCGAAGCCATCGGAAAATCCTTGAAGGCGATGGTCAATCCGTTGAACAGATCAACCCTGAACAGGTTCTTGCCCATTTCCCGCACCGGTGCGATGTTGCCATCCGTAGCATCCGGGAAAGCTTCAGAGCCATAAGCCCTGGCGTTTATGGCGTGTTGGTCGTCTATGGGGATATCATCGCCTATCAGCTTACCCTTAATGAAGTCGGCAACTTCGACATAGCTCTTGCCCGGTAAGGTCGCAAATTCTTCTGCCGTGACCTGAGGGTATTCCCCGCGTAGCGGAAGGTAGAGGCCTCTGTCTGGCGCCAGACCGGTTATTAGGGCGTCGGTATAGTTCACCGGTGCGGCTTCGGGATCGCGGGTACTAACTAATTCGGCCATATTTCTGATAACCTCGAATAATGCTTCAAACGCTTGGGTTGTACGATATCACTTTATAGGGTAAATATCAACTCTTCTAAGAAGAAAAGTCCGGACTCTCGCCGAAATCCAGAATCGCCTGGAACAGCCCCCGCCCGAGGTCGTGCGAGTCGATGTCGTAGCCGCCCGCCACCCTTACCTGGTTGGCGTTAGGGTCATATAGCAGAGTCGCTTCTTTGAATCCGAAACTCTGGCCAAGGTAGACCTGGCCTTGTTCTATCTGTTCCTCGACCGCCGGATGCTCGGAGATTCTTTTCAGGAACTTTCTGGCCACGTCTTCCTCAAAACTCGTACATCCCATAAATACCACGGGGGCTACGCCGTCCTTTAAATGCCCGGCGCTGTACTCATGATTGGGGTGGTCTTCGAGCTCTGGGAACGAAACAGTGAATTCCGCGTCGTCGCCCAAGGCGCGCCGGGCGGCTGCCACCCATGTGCCAAGTATAGCCGTACTTTCATATAGAGCCCTGTTACGCTCGTGGAAGCCTGGCGCCGTCGCTTCAAGCGCCTCCAATATAGCAGGACCGGCATTAACCGACGTGACCAGCCCTTCAGTAACCTTAAACTTACGAAATCCGTTTATTAAAGCCTGGTGGGGGCTATATACAACTCCTAGGTGTTCACTATTGTGCATAGCCGCTTTCGTGGCGCTCTCTACGAGCAGTACCCTGTCCCTGCGCGTCAGCAGTCCGTCAAAATCTATGCCCGTCGATAATGGCAGGGTGTTATCCAGCACGAGGATGGGTGCCTCTTCGCCTGCATCCCGTGTCCTTGCGAGCAGATGTTCTATATCAAGCACCGGGATATCAGGAACGTTGGATACTGTCTCTGCAAAAATAACGTCTGCTTTGTCTTCGTCAAATAAACGGTCTACGGCAGCTGTGTCACCGGGATCAAAAAGCGTTGTCTCCACCCCCATGAATTTCAGCCCTTCAAAAGAATTCGTGGACTGCGTATAGAGTTGCGGCGGATGGGCCAGCGTTGGGCGTTTGACGCCTTCCCGTCCTTTGAGTTGCAATGCATAACGGGTCGCGCCTGAAACAGCTGCCATGCCGGCAGATACTACTACGTTCGACTCCTGGCCGGCGATCGTCACGAGCGACAACGCCTGTTCAATCTCGGTGACCAAGGGGTCGCCGTCACGAGGGTAAAGGCCGCCTCCGGGTTGCGGCGTGCCTTTCCGCCCCAATGAAGCGGTCAAATCAGCCTCGTTGGTATAACGGTCCGGTGTCGGAGTTGGAAGTTCTGAGGCTTGGGGCATTAAAAAACCTTTCCTTGTTATATAGGGAAAGGCAAAGCAATGGCTGCAATATCTTTCCCGTCAACCGGGTCTAGATGGGGCACCACTGCCAAATGGGGCTGGTTGCCGGCAGGTCGTCGAGCTAGGTCTCTCGCTGCACTCTTTATATTTACCTGAATTGTTAACTGCCTGATACTATATCACAACCTTCTCCCTCGCGGCAAGCCCTTTCTATATAGACAAAGTAAATTATTTATGTTAATGTAGACGAATTGTCAATAAATCCAGGAGTTCACTTGGCCGCAGAATTATACGTAGGCAATACCGAAGTCCAACATGCCCGTCAGCCTGAAGGCAGCGAGCAATGCTACGCGGCCATGGTTCGCGCCGTGAGCGGCGCACCCGTTCATATAGCCCAGGCTGCTCTATATAGAGCCGGAATGGTTGAAGACGACGGCTCGGTAGGTCTGGTAATCGCAAAGACCCAGCTGGAAATGCCTGAGGCTTCGTCTGAGGTCGAGATAGACCCGCAGGACCAAATCGAGGATCCGGAAGAAGTACTAAAACTCATGGATGAGATATTCAAGGGTGGCCGTTCCGTGACCTTCCTTCACAGGAAACCCCTGAGCGAGGAAGAGCTCCCTGATGATCATAAGGAAGAGCCTGAGGTCAAATACCACTGGGTTTTATTAAACGGATATCCGCTGATAGGCGGCGAGCCTGGGCCCATCCACACAATAAATCCCCTGCACGAAGAAGCCGGGTATACGAGTCGTCCCAAAATCCTTGAAATTATCCGCCGTTCAAACGATTACGAGAATGGCGGTATGGGCGTATTCGTGCAAGCCATAAGCAACGGCTCAGGTTCCCGCGCTTAAAACCGCGCCAGCATCTTTCCGTCGAACTCCTCAAGCAATCCAATCACGATGTCCGCGGTCCTGAGGCCGGTGATTTTATGTGCAGATCGCGCGTAAGCTTCGCTCCCAGCGGTTCGCAGGCTTTGTTATGAGCCCGGAGCCACAATGGCTCGCTATCTATGAGCAGGCCATCCATATCGAAAATCACGGCTTTAATCATCTTGCCCCATTTTAACAGATGTGGTACGATGTATCCCACGTATGAAAAAAGGACTGCACCCGGATAACTACCAGTTGATGGTGTTCGAGGACTTGAACAACGGATTCCGGTTCCTGACGCGCTCAACCGCCAAGGCCGAAGAGACCACCAAGTGGGAGGACGGCAAGGAATATCCGCTGGTCAAGGTCCATATCACCAGCGCCTCGCACCCGTTCTTCACCGGCGAAGAGCGCATACTCGACATCGAAGGCCGCGTCGACAAGTTCAAGGCCCGCGCCGCCGCCGGCGCCGCATCGAAAGAAAAGCGCGCCAAAGCCGCCTCTAAAGAATCCAAGCGTACCGCCGCCAAGGTCGCCAAAGCCGAAGCCAAGGCCGAAGACACCAAACCTAAAAAGTAACTTCCTTATAATTTTGGCGGTTTAGCGGACGTAAACCATAGAGGGTTCTTGTCGTTAGGGTTACCGTTATTATAATTTATAGTGATCTCTTCGTCCGGCCCAATATCCTTTATGGCTACGTATTCAACCACCGCATCATTTATTTTCTTTTTGTAGGTGGCATTCGGATTGTATGAATGATTATAAAGCGAGCCGTAACCGAGCGCTATAGCAACTTTTGGTATCTTCGGCCAAAGGAAAAAATAGCTGTAGAGTACTCCGTCTTTCTTCATTAGGGCTTCATCTTCAATTGTCAGTTCAAGTACGGGACAGGCCTCTATCACACTGCCTACAGCTATAGCTTGTGAAGCAAATACCCCCCTGCCGGCACCTTTAACCTTGGAGGCTGCAACATAGATTAATTTGGAGTGTTTCATCGCAACTATGATAGCAGTTACTACTCGCGTGACTATAACAGAGTTGTTATACTTCCCTGCATATGGATGATAAAGAGAAGCTTTTGCGGTCGGAATTGGCAGACCTGGAAAAGAAACTTCAGGATCCGGCGGTCTACGGTGCCAAAAATTACCCTAAGCTGGCCAAGCGCAAGGCTCAGCTGGACGATTTGATTGCCCTGTTCGACACTAAGCTGAAGCTGTCCGAAGACAAGCTGACGGCCTTGGACCTGCAGAAAAGCGAAGACCCAACCATGCAAGATATGGCTATGCATGAGTTAGCGGAGATTGAGGGCAAGCTCGCGGCCAATGAGGAAGCACTACTCGAGGCGCTGACACCGCAGGATCCGAACGACGAGCGCGACGTCATCATCGAAATTCGGGCCGCGGCCGGCGGAGACGAATCTTCCCTGTTCGCCGGCGAATTATACCGGATGTACTCGCGCTGGGCAGAAAATCACCAGTATAAAATCGAACTTATCAGTGAAAGCCCATCCGAAGCCGGCGGTTTCAAAGAGATCGTCTTCGCCGTCCGCGGCGACGAAGCCTACAAAAACCTAAAATTCGAGGCCGGCGTCCACCGCGTCCAGCGCGTACCAGTCACCGAAAGCCAGGGCCGCGTCCACACTTCTACCACCACCGTGGCCGTTCTGCCCGAGGCAGAAGAATCCGACATAGAAATCAACCCGAATGACCTGCGGATAGACGTATTTCGTAGCGGCGGCCACGGCGGCCAATCGGTCAACACTACTGACTCAGCCGTACGTATCACTCACCTTCCGACCGGCCTGGTCATAACCAATCAGGACGAGAAATCCCAGATCAAGAACAAGGCCAAGGCCATGAGCGTCCTGCGTTCGCGCCTGCTCCAGCTGAAGATCGACGAAGAACAAAAAGAGCTGTCCGACGCCCGACGCAAACTTATCGGCTCCGGCGACCGTTCAGAAAAAATCCGCACCTATAACTTCCCGCAGGACCGCATCACCGACCACCGCATCGGCTACTCGCGTTCAAATATACCCGGCGCCATGGACGGCGACATCGACGACCTGACCGAAAAGCTCCAAGCCGCCGAACACGACTTATTAAAAAACGATTAAAAACAACGGTTTTCCCCTGTTCTTGGGCAACAATCGGTGCTATTCTGGAATAACATATGAGCCACGACGAATACACAAAACTGTTTAAGTACATGGAGTCGTTCCGAGGCGATGTCAACAAACGGTTCGACAAGGTCGAAGGCGACATACGCAACATCAAACTCGACGTAGCCGAGCTATCCGCCAGAGTAGAAGATTACCGAGCCGAGGTACTCGCAATAAGCCATAACGACACCCGGCAGAACCGCTGGATCCGCGAACTGGCCAAACACACCGGCGCCAAATTATCCCCAGCCTAGCCTTCGTTATACTTAAAGTGCATGACTATTGATAGATGGCTTAAACAAGCCAAAAAACAGTTAAATGTAGCCGGCATCGGGACGGCGCGGTTGGACGCGCTGGTGCTGCTGGAGGACGTCACTGGCCGGGACCGGGCCTGGCTGTTGGCGCATCCGGAGCATGAATTGCCGCGCGCCGAACAGGCGAAACTCACAAAATTGCTCAATCAGCGGGCCCGGCACACCCCCCTTGCCTACGTCCGCGGCCACACTGAATTCTACGGTAGAAATTTTGTGATCAACCGGGCAGTTTTGGAGCCACGGCCCGAATCCGAGACCATGATCGACCTTTTGAAGCGATTGGCCGCAAGCGGCAAGCTGGAGTCGAAAAACGGCAAAGCGGGCCGCGGCGGCCGGAAAATGCTGAAAATCGCGGATGTCGGCGCCGGCAGCGGCGCGCTCGGCATCACAGCCAAGCTGGAGCTACCCAACGACCGCAAGGTGGCCGTAGACCTGCTGGAAATAGATCCGGAAGCCGTAAAAACAGCTAAAACCAATGTAGAAAAACACACAACAAGCATAAGTGTCATCAGGAGCGACCTGCTGTCGAAATCAAGTAAGGATTACGATGTACTGCTGTGTAACCTACCCTACGTCCCAGATGGACACACCGTTAATCAGGCCGCGATGCATGAGCCGCGGATCGCTATCTTCGGCGGACCGGACGGACTAGACATTTATAGAAGGTTATTCGAGCAGATCAAACAGCTCAAAAAACAGCCGTTGTATATTTTAACCGAATCTTTGCCGCCCCAGCACACCAGCATCGAACAGATTGCCGAACAAGCAGATTATAAATTAATGACAAAAAGCGATTTTATCCAAGTGTTCAAGCTTATAGCAAGCTGGGCCGCAAAGCCACAATCCGTCTGACTGGAAGCTATTAAAATTTAATATAAAGATGGTCTGTTAAACTTGCAAATTTAAGTCTTAATAATATTTCTGAATAAAAAAGATAGATTATCCGGTGTTCCGCATCCGCTCGGTCGACGTTTGGTCGACGTTTAGGACGTTTTGCGCACGTTTTGTACGCAAAACGTCCTAAGCCGCGCGTGCCGTGTGCAAGGCGTTTTATCAAAGGCGTCTTCTTAATCAATTGCAAGCTGTTCAGCCGCTCAAACCGCTAGTTGGCCGGCGCGCTGCCAAGAGCGGCAGCGATATGCAAGGTCTTGCCGCCGCGGATCACGGTGAGCTTTACCTTGTCGCCGGGATGATACTGGCTAATCAGACCCGTGAGCGAGTGGGTCTGATCTATTTTGGTGCCGCCGATAGCGGTAATAATATCGCCTTCTTTCAGGCCGGCTTTGGCGGCCGGGCTGCCGGCTGCCACTGACGGACTCGCAGGGTCGTTGCTGGGCGCGATGAAGGCGCCGTTCTGGGCGCTCAGATTATATTCGTTCGCGACGTCCGCGGTCAGCGGTATGTAGGCTATGCCCAGGTACGGCCGGCTGAATTTACCCGTCTTGACCACTTGTTCTATCAGTCCTTTGACGTCGTTTATAGGTATGGCGAAACCGATGTTCTGAGCATTGCCGGCAGTAGCGGTATTGATGCCGATGACCTGGCCGTTCAGGTTGACCAGCGGACCGCCGGAGTTGCCCTCGTTAATCGCGGCGTCGGTTTGAAACAGGTCGACCAGGTTCTCTGCGGATCCGGCACCCGAAGCGTTGCCGGCCTGGACGCTGCGGCCATAGCCGGAAATGATGCCGCTGGTGACCGTGTTCTGGAACTGGCCCAGGGCGTTGCCGATGGCAACCGCGTCGTCGCCCACCTGTACCTTCGAGGAGTCGCCGATGACTGCAGGCATCAGCTTGCGGCCTTTCGCGTCGTTTATCTTCAGGAAGGCGACGTCCAAGCTGTCGCTGGCACCAGTGCGGCCGATGACCGAGACGTCCTTCAGCTCGGTGCCGTCGCTGAGCGTCACGCTGACGCTGGTGGTACCGTCCGGCACTACGTGCCGGTTCGTCACTACTATATCCTTGTCGATAATGATGCCGGTACCTGCCGCCTGTTCCTGCTCCGGCTGCGCGAAGCCGAACAGACCGAAACCGCTCTGCCCAGAAGCGTTGCCGGTGATATTGACGTTAACGCTGACCACGCTGGGTCCGACGGTCTTCGCGATCTGGCTGATCAGCTGGCTCTGGGTGGTGACGATCTTTTTCTGGCCGGTCAGATTGCCGCTGACCACCCCGCTCTGGTTATGCGACTCCAGCCACCCGCCGCCGAAACCGCTCAATACCGCCACTGCAATGATGGCCAGCGCGGCCCACAGCTTGCGCGCCCCACCGCCCCGGGGCATGCGCACAGAGGGCATATTCACGGCCGGCACGTCGAAACTCACGGTCTTGCGGCCGCGCGCGGAGCTGGATACGCTGTACGTCTTTTCTTCCTTCTTAGGCTTATTCTTCATAACTTTATTCCACTCTAGTATATCCACCCTGAGTAGGGCCTGAAACACTTAGGCATTCATACGACCTTGTTGCCCCAATCCGAAAACGCCAGCACCACCAACACGATGGCTACCATGACGAATATGAACTGGCGGCGCAGATTCTTGCTCAGATGGTCAGCGTGGTCCAGGTAATAAAGCACCGCTATGCCATAACCGAGCGTGCTCAGCAGTAGCGTAGGCAGAGCCACGCCCCTGTAGAACAATAACCAGTGGCTGAGTAGCCAGGTTAGTGCCGCGCCGAAATAACCCCAGAAGTACGCCAGCATTCTGGCGTAAGGCTCGTCGAAGGCGTCCAGGAAGTGCCGCGCCGCCCAGAAACAGAACAGGCCGCTTAAAAGCGTCAGCGCGTAGACCGGACCGCCGGCCCAGGCCACATATAGCGCGCTCAGAGCCGCCAGCTGGCCGATGAAGGCCTGGGCCGTGACTATCAGCATGCCCGTACCCGGCTTGATGGCCGTCAGCCATACGGCGTACAGAAGAGCCCATATGATCTGTGCCGGCAGCGTGTCGTACTGCGTCATGAACAGGACCGCCGACATGCCCACCATCAGATCCACAGCATTGGCCCGGATGTTAGCCGCCCAGAAACGTGGCCGGACAGCAAACATACGCCACTTGGACAACACTATTATGACGGCGGCCGGTATGGCCAGATTCAGGCGTACCAACACGAATACCGCCGCAGGCAACAACAACAATAATCCTATATGCAGAAAATAGGATATACCGCTGGCGGGTTTAAGGTTGCGTAGGAGCCTCATCGCTGCCTAATATGATAACAAAGTTGGCACCGTTTGTTTGAATAGTATTGTCCGGCATGACCGTCGAAGCAGATACGCCTATGCGCTGCTCCAGATAGTGTTTGGTGTATTTCTTCTTGCCATGACTTAAATCTATGAGCTGGGTCTTGGTCCAGCCGGGGCTTGGCGTATTGCCCACGCCCGTGACATTATATCCGTACGTACCCAGTTCCTTGGCCTTGTTGGTCGCCAGGTCCGGGAGCAAAGTGCCGTTCAGTACCAGGATTTTAGCTTTTTCCTTGATTATGAACGGATCTTTCAGCTTGAGCCGGATGAACCGGTGGATGTCGTCGTATTTGAACAGGCCGGCTTTCGGTAGTACGACAGACTGGCCATTGATGTTCCCGGTGGCCACATAGGGGTTATTGCCGTTATCGAGCCCCACGGAAGTGATGGCGGCCGCGCCGATGTTCCTGGTGAGTTTGTACAGGCGCTGGGCATTGCTGAGCGACAGATCGGTCGATACGTTATTACCGAAACTGTTGGTCAGCTTCGCGATTTTCGCCGGGTTGCTCAGGGTGCCGATGCTGACTATCTTGGACTTCAAAGCCACCAGCACGGCCCTTTGCCGTTCGGCGCGGGCGAAGTCGCTGCTGGTCTCTCTGGAGCGTACGTACCTCAGAGCCCGCGCACCGTCGAAATGCTGGACACCAGCCTTCGCGAGTACCGGATTGTTGTTGTTCTCCCAGGCCATGGTCGGATCCACCAGATTGGCCGGGACGTTGACCGTTACACCGTTGACGGTATTGACTGCCTGCTGGAACGCCTGGAAGTTGACTATGACGTTGTAGTGTATGTCGATCCCCAGTACGTCGCTTACGGTTTGATCCACCATGTCGAAGCCGGCCCGTATGGCCTTGGGGTCCGAGCTGCCGGACTTTTCTTTGCCCAGATATTTGAATTCGCCGGTCTCCCACACGGCGTTAAGCTTCATCACGCCTTCCTGGGGCACGTTGACCCAGAGGTCGCGCGGCAGGCTGACCAGCGTAGAGGTGTGGTTGATTGGATCGATGCTGGCAATCATCATAGTGTCGGTCAGATCCGGGGCTTCGTGGCCGCCGCCGCCGCGGCCCATCAGCAGTATGTTGACGCGGCCGCTGCCCTCGCCTTTTAGCAGGTCCGGATTGACATTCGGCTTCAGGGCCGCGGCAGTGCCCGCGCCGCCCTTGAATATCTTGTGCAGATTCAGGTAGCCCTGCGAAAACAGCAGGCCGCCCAAGGTTATAAGCAGCACCATGGCTACCGCCGCGCCGCGGAAAGCCTTGCGTCTGACGTTCTGCCATCTGGTATTGGCGAACAGGGCGCCCAACCGGGACGGACTCTCTTCGCCGGGCAGCTCCATGTCCAGCGGCGTCTTCTGCGCCAGACGGGCGGCCTGCGGAGCCTGCGAAACCGGCGCCACCGGCGAAACTACCGCCGCCACGGCCAGCGCGGGCAGCGTCTTGGCAGCGCTAACCTGGCTGACAACTGGCGGAGCCGTGCCTTGGCCCTGCCGCAAAGCCGGTGGCGCATGCGGCCGGGCGCGCATACGATCCATACTTTCCCGGCTAATTACGGCATTTCTGGCATTAACGTCGCCGATACGAGGGCGCGGAAGCATAGCCTTCGGCACAGGTTGCGGATTTCCAAAGGTTAATTTTGGTATTTGGCGGGGTGTTTGTGTTCCCGGCCGTCTGCTTTTTGACGGATCCATCTCTTCGGATAACCTTAGTTTATACCCATTATGTTTACATGTAAAGCATTTTTAAGCGTATGCTATAGTGAAAACCTGTATGGCAAACACAGCAAACCAAACAGCTCCTAAAACCCCCGGTCCGGCCGGCGGTATGCCCAGTCCGGCGCCGGACGAACCTACCGATGACAATAAGAAGCAAAAACACCAATCCGGTTGGCGTGAACTTTTTTCCACCGTAAGCATCCTGGTCACCGCCCTGCTGGTGGCGCTGTTCATCATCGCTTTCGTTTTCCGGTCCTACCAGGTCGACGGCCCCAGCATGGAAAACACCCTGCAGAACGCCGACAAACTTATAATCTGGAAAGTGCCCCGCTCCTGGGCGCGCGTAACCGGGCACGACTACATTCCGGCGCGCGGCGACATCATAGTCTTCAGCGAAAACGGCTTGAGCCAATTCGGCCAGGACGACACCAAACAGTTGATTAAGCGCGTAATCGGCCTGCCCGGCGACCGCGTAGTCGTCCGTGATGGCAAATACACCGTATACAATCATGTTCACCCTAACGGCTTCGACCCCGACACCACCCTGCCTTACGGCAAGAATATTCCCTCTACGCCAGGCAACATAGACGTCACGCTCGGCAAGCATCAATTATTCGTATCGGGCGACAACCGTCCAGACTCGCTCGATTCCCGCAGTTTCGGCCCCATAAACGCCAGCCAGGTTATCGGCAAGCTCGTCATGCGCGTCTTCCCCATCGGCGCGGCCAAGGTCTTCTAGCGTTCCCTTAAAGCTGCTAAAGCGGCGTTCCGTCCGGAAATCATGTTATATTTAAGCATATGAGCCAAACACCAAAGCGGGGGTTGGGCCGCGGTTTCGAATCGCTGCTGCCGGCCGATTTCGATAAGGGTCTTCTTCTTGCATCTGATGATCGCATAGAGAAAATCGACGTCGGCAAACTGGAGCCGAACCCTTATCAGCCGCGCAAGCACTTCGATGAATCCGCACTTCAAGAGCTGAGCGCCTCGATCAAGCGCCACGGCGTGGTGCAGCCTCTGGTAGTATCACCCGCCACAGGCGGCAAATACGTCCTGATCGCGGGCGAGCGGCGCTGGCGCGCCGCCAGAAAAGCCGGCCTCAAACAGGTTCCCACCATAGTCCGCACCGGCAAGGAGCTGGAAAAGCTGGAAGTCGCCCTCATCGAGAACGTCCAACGCGTCGATTTGAATCCCCTAGAGCAAGCAGTAAGTATCGAGCGCCTGCACGAACAGTTCAACCTGTCCTATGAAGAGATCGCCAAACGCCTGGGCAAAGCCGGCTCCACCGTCCAGAACAGCGTGCGCCTGCTACGCCTGCCCGAAGACGCCCACAAAGCTTTGTCCAAAGGAAAGATCAGCGAAGGCCACGCCCGCGCCATCCTGGCGCTCAAGGGCGACGCCGCTCGCCAGGCCTACTTGCTCAAAACCATCCAGGAACAGGGGTGGAGCGTGCGCCAAGCCGAGCGTTTCGCTACCAGCGTCAAGGCCGGCACCAAAGACGTCAAGAAAACCCGCGAACACGTGGCCACCGAAACCCCCGATACCGAAAAACTCAGCAAGAAGCTCGGCGCCCCCGTCAGCATCCGCCGCACCGCCCGCGGCGGCAAACTCGAAATCACCTTCAAAACCGATGACGACCTCGCCCGTATCATCGACCAACTGGGCTAGAGACTATCATGCGATCCGCCACACCGTCGGATACCTAACCCAGGCGGTCCTTGACCTCTTTGGCCAGGGCCTTGTAGGCGCGCGCGCCCTTGCTCCAGCGGTCGTGTTCGTAGATGGTGCGGCCGTAGCTGGGCGCTTCGGCCAGGCGCACGTTGCGCGGGATGATGGACTGGAACAGCTTATCGCCGAAGTAATTGGCGACTTCGGCCTGCACTTGCTCGCTCAAGGAATTGCGCTTGTCGTACATGGTCATGGCCACGCCCAGCAGTTCCAGACGCGGATTGGTGCTGGCGCGCACCGCCTGGATGGTATTTAGGAGCTGGCTTAAGCCTTCCAAGGCGTAATATTCGGTCTGTACGGGGATAATCACGCTGTCGGCGGCCGTCAGGCCGTTGATGGTCAGTAGCCCGAGCGACGGCGGACAATCGATGATCACGTACCGGTACCCGGCCGCCGGCAGCGCCTCCTTCAGCGCGAACTCCCGCCGGGGCCGGCCCACCAGCTCTACTTCGGCGCCCGCCAGGCCGGAATTGGCTGGCAACACCGACAATCCGGGAAGGTGGGTCTTTTGCGTGGCATCCACCGGGGTTACAGCCTCGCAAAGCACGTCATAAGTGGTGAGTTTGGCCTGATCCTTCGGCACGCCCAGGCCGCTGGTAGCATTACCCTGCGGATCCAGGTCCACCAACAGTACCGGCGTCTTGGGTGAAGCCAGCTGGGCGGCAACGTTAATGGCAGTAGTCGTCTTGCCTACGCCGCCCTTCTGATTCACGACCGCGATGATTGTTTGTGTCATTCTCGCTCCCGCTTCAGCCCTTAAGTATATACCCACTGTCCCGCTTATTCTATAGCCATATAAGACCAGCCTTATAATACTAGTTACTAAATTACAGGGGTGTTTGGCCTGTTTTTTTGTGCTCAAAGGGGCTTCCCAAGGGTACCCAGGGGTAGTTACACGGCCAGCCTTAATTATCTCCCCTAAATCGGGAGGTGTTAAGGGCTAGGGTTCGAAACTAAACCGTACGACGCACAATATCCGCGCTTAAGGGTTTAAATCGTTTTGAAAAGCGGATCGCCCAGGATCATCCTGCGCAATTGCTCTTGCTGCCGGCGCTCTTTGCGGGACAGTCTTTTGAGAAGCCGGTCGTCCTGCTGCTTCCTGATTTTTTGTTGTTGCATATCTTCGATTTTCTAACAATTCAGTTTGATAGTTTTTAACCTTCATGCAGTGCCTTGCGCGATTCGGGAATTCGTGGGGCTAACGGTCAAAATTCGCGCTAATGCCAAAAAGCCCGCTAAGGCGTCGGCCTTACGGGTGCTAGGCGACAACGCCGCCTTTAGCGATAGTGACATCGGCATTGGTTTTAAGGTTTTTGTATTGGCTAATTACCTAAACTCCAGTTTTGGTGGCTTCCCGGCCTTTATAGTCCGGGAAGCCAGTTTGGCTTTTTGTTTGGTTTAACCAATGTTTGTTGGTTAGGGACGGAGCCTTGGCGGCACCAACCCTGTAAAAGCATTATGCGTCATGCAACAGAGGTATGCAAGACTTTTTGAACAATAAAAATATGCAATTTTATCAAGCCCTTTCGGGACTTTTCCGGTACTTTTTCGTTGTACAAAAGTCTATGACCATGGAAAATAACCTATAAATTACCCTGTAGGGCCGTTGACACTACTACCACCCCGGCTTGTAAATCGTTGATTTAATTATAACGGGGTTTAAATCGTGCTGAAGTTATCCACAATCGTAATCAACCTTAACACCGCGCATATACGCCTAAGGGCATTTTAACAGGGGTAATGGCGACCAGTAAGTGCGGCGAAAGCGGTATTAGGCCGGTGTTAGGCGGACTTGTTGATCTTGCTGATTTTGAGTACGGTCTGGTGCTGCCTATGGCCGCGTACTTTGTGAACGCGTTTCTTGGACTTGTAGCGTATAGAGGTGACTTTGTCGGCCCGGACGTCCGCCTCCATCACCTCGGCCGTGACCTTTGCCTTTGGTACCGTAGGAGCGCCGATCTGTACGCTGTCGCCATCGATAACCAGCAAGGCTTCGAAGTCCAACTTCTTGCCGGCGCCAGCCTTCTCGGCATCCTTTATGCGCTCCACCTTCAACGTTTCTCCTTCGGAGACCACGTATTGTTTACCACCGGTCGTTATTACTGCTTTTTTCATGACGTTCATAGGAGCATACCAAAAATCCCCGCCCCTGTAAAGCCGGGCACCAGCATCGCAACGTTTTTGAGCAAGATGGTGAGTACGTGCATAGCCTAGGGCGCTTTGGCCAGGCTGATCGTAAGTTCGGCGCCTTCGATTTTAACTGAGGTGATGTAGCCGTCTTCGACTTCCTCGGCAAGCGATTTGGCAAGTGTTTCATGTTTGATGGTCTCTGTAAGTTTGTCGTCTTTTAATACGGCCGTGAGGCCTTTGTCATCGGTAGACAAGTGCAGATTGATGCGGTCGTCCACCTGCAGGCCAGCCTGCTTGCGGGCCTGCTGGACGTGGCGGATGACCTCGCGAGCCAGACCTTCGCGGCGAAGTTCAGGGGTGAGCTTGGTGTTCAGCGTGACCTTGGCGGTTTTGCCTTTGGCGAACGTGAGCTGCTTGACGTTGAGTTCTTCCCTGGCGATATCCTTGAAGAAGTCTTCATGCTCGGCCAACAGCGGTTCGATGAAGGTTATAGTAGTCTGTTTTAGGGGTTGGCGAACCTTCAGGCCGGCCGCGGCGCGCTGGGCCAAGCCTTCGGTGATGCCGTCCCGGAGGCCGGCCATGTCCCGGATCAGTAGTTCATTGACATGGCCGGCCTCCGGCCAATCCAACAGATGGACGGATTCGCCGCCAATCAGCTGGCGGTAGAGCTCCTCGGCCAAGAAGGGCGTGAACGGCGCCATGATCTGGCTGAGTTGCACCAGGACGTAGTGGAGCGTGCGGTAGGCGCCCTGCTTGTCGGAGTCGTTGTCGCTCTTCCAGAAGCGTTTGCGGCTGCGGCGCACATACCAGTTGCTGGCGTCGTCGATGAACGGCAGCATGGGTTTGAGGGCGTTGGGCAGGTCGTAGCGTGCCATGTGTTCGTCGACCTCCTTTGAAAGCTGGTGGACGCGGCTGATGACCCAGAGATCCAGGGGGTTTTCCAGCTCTGGCGTCGGATCCTTGGGCAAATCGCCGGCCTTGAGGCCGGAATCCCATTCGTCGACGTTGGCGTATAGGGTAAAGAAGTCGTACATGTTCCAGATCATCGACAGTTTGCGGCTGGCGTCAGCCACGTCCTTGTCGTGCAGGGCAAAGTCTTCGCCGTTCAACAGCGGCGAACTCATCAGCAGGAAGCGGTAAGCGTCGGCGCTGTATTTGTCGACCAGCTCGTTGGGATCGGTGTAATTGCCGAAACTCTTGCTCATCTTGCGGCCGTCGTCACCGGCCAGGGTACCATGGACCAGCGCCGTCTTGAATGGGATTTTGCCGAACAGGCCGGTGCCGACGGCGCTCAGGTAGTAGAACCAGGCCCGCACCTGGGGCACATACTCGACGATGAAGTCGCCGGGAAAATTTTGTTCAAACTTCTCGGCGTTTTCGAACGGGTAATGGAACTGCGCGAACGGCATCGAGCCGCTCTCGAACCAGCAGTCCATGACCTTGTCGATCCTGGTGTATTTGACACCGTCGATTGTAAAGGTTACATCATCTATCCAGGGCCGGTGGTAATCTTCTAGCTCTACCCCAGATAACTCCTTGAGCTCGGCGTAGCTACCAACCACCTTGATGTGCTCTTTACCACTCTTGTCCTTGCCCTTCCAGACCGGCATGGCGGTGGCCCAGAAGCGGTCGCGGCTGAGGTTCCAGTCGGGGGCGCTCTCTATGGTCTTTTCCGAGCGGCCATGCTTGATGTGCGCCGGAAACCAGTTGACGCCGGAGTTTTCGCGCAGCATGTCCTGGCGTTGGCCGTTTATGTCCATGAACCAACTGGGGTGGGCGCGGTACATGAGCTTGGTGCCGCAGCGGTGGCAATGCGGGTAACTGTGCCGGATGTAGTCAATCTTCCAGATGTCGCCGCGCTCATGCAGGGTCTTGGCAATCGGCTTGTTGGCGTCCCAGACGTACTGGCCTTTCCATTCTCCGGAGGTGTAGAAGCCGTTGTCGTCGATGTTCTGGTATAGAGGAAAGCCTTTTTCGCGCGCTAGTTCGTAGTCCTCTTCGCCGTAGGCCGGCGCCAGATGAACGATGCCGGTACCCTCGTCCAGGTTGACGTAATCGGCCGCCCAGACCTTGTGGGCATTTCTACCACGATCTTCGAAAAGCGGCTCATATTGCTTGCCTACCAGCTCCTCACCCCTGTATTTTTTCAACACCGTATGCGGCACAACGTTGTGTTTTTCGTCGGTGAGCACTTCTTTAATAAGGCCGGCAGCCAGGATGAAAGTTTCGTCGCCGACCTGGACATCGGCATACTCCAGCTTCGGATTTACGGCCGCGGCCGTGTTGGCCGGCAGGGTCCATGGCGTGGTGGTCCAGGCCAGCAGATAGGCGCCCTGGCTCTTCAGCTTGAACTTCACGTAGACCGAAGGATCGGTGACATCTTGGTAGGAGTTGTCCATGGCCACCTCGGCCTTGGAGATGGGCGTGGCGTCGCGCACGCAGTACAGGAGCACCTTTTCCCCTTCGTAGATCTTATCGGCCTCGTAGAGCTGTTTGAAGGCCCACCAGACTGATTCCATGTAGTCTTTGTCCATGGTTCGGTAAGCGCCCTGGAAATCGACCCAGCGGCCGATACGGTCGATGGTGGTCTCCCATGCGTCGCCGGTCTGGACCATGTTGGCGCGACAGGTGTTGATGTACTTCTCCAGGCTCACCTTCGTGCCGATGTCGCGCTTGTCGTGGATGCCGAGTTTCTGCTCGGTGAACACTTCGGCCGGCAATCCGTGGCAATCCCACCCCCAGACCCGCTCCACGCGCTTGCCTTTCATCGTCTGGTACCGCGGCACGGCGTCCTTGACGATGCTGGTAAGCAGCGTGCCATGGTGCGGCACCCCTGTTATGAACGGCGGGCCGTCATAGAATACATAGGCGTCGTCGGCCGGCCGTTGCTCGACCGACTTTTCGAAGGTCTTGTGCTTCTTCCAGTACTTTACGAGATCCTTCTCGTAGTCGATCGCCTTGCGGCGCGTTCCCTTTTTGAACTTCATGGATATGATTATATCAGGCGTGGGCGTAGGAGACGACTTCGTCCATCAGAGGCAACTGTTCGCCCTGCCACAGCTTCTGAAGGTAGCCGTCCGTCTGCAGGACCAGTACGGCCGGGTACTGTACGATGTCGTACAGGCTGGCCATGGCGCTGCCGTCACGGGTGTCGATGTTGAGCACTTCAAGGCGCTCATTACTATGCCTGCGCTGAAAATCATGGATGAATTCTTCGACCAGCCGGCCATGCTCGGAGTTAGGACGGTAAAGCACAAGTACTTTCATAACGGCTTAAGTGTAGCATAAGACGGCCCTGATTTGGGCAGCCTTCAAACGTTTAATAATTATTTAATAATACCTTTTATGGTAATTTTTTATAATAGTTAAGCTTATATCGCTTGTTTTGATTTACTTTTATATCATGGCTGATAATTATTTGCGTTTCCCACTTTTGTTTCGTCAGGCCAGCCCTTGCACACAGGGGCATCTCTGTGGTATAAACTTACGCATGGCAAAAACCATGAAGCACATGCAGGAACTTCTCCTCCCGGCCCTTACGGGGTTGTGCTTCACCATGGTTGAAGCCTAGCCCGCCTCTGTAAACCGAGAGCGGCTCCAGCACAACCCGAACACCAATCAGGCTTCAACCAAAGCCTGATTTTTTATTTAGAGACAAAGGAGAATAAACATGGTTAGCGCAGAAGGAGTGGCAATTGAAGCGCCTACGCCCCAGATTACCTGTGCCGAATTTGCCGTCACGTGGGCTGCTAACGATATGCATGGCGGGCACCCTGCTCTTGATGCCGGCATGGCTGGAGTGAGAGAACGGCTGGACAATCCCGAAGGCGATGTCTCCTATGTATATTTCACTGATGTGACCCTACGCGATGGTCAACAGCAACAGACAAACGAAGTGACGGTCGAACAGCGCATCGACGTCTTCGACAACATAGTTTCCACGGGCGTAGACCGTATAGAAATCGGTCACCTCGGCAATAAGAACGGCGATCAGCAGCTAGCAACGTCTCTGGTGAAACACATAGCGGAACGCGAAAAGGACGATGCCCGATACAAAAACGTGCAGATACAAGTGTTATTCGGCAGCCAAGAAAGAGAAATCCAGGAAGGCAGCCGGGTCCTACGCGACGCTTTCAAGGAAAACTACCCCGAAACATGGGAAGAGGAGCTTGCCAAACACGTAGTGGTCCACGTATATGACAGAGTCGATCCTAAGCTGACAAACACGGCTTCAGAGCCTTATGGCATAGAGGACTCGGCCTTCCGAGTGAGCGTAGCCGCAGCTCGTGCTCAGGCCGCCGGCTTCAAGAATTTCTCCATATCTGGAGAGGCTACCAGCGCCATAGCGCCCGAACAGGCCGTCCAGTTCTACCGCTCCGTAACCAGTACTTTGTTAGCAAACGGTGCCTCGACGGTCAACGTAAACCTGCCCAACACCTACGGTTTCTCGCCTACGGCCGAATGGAACGTCGCTACGATGGCGGCTTTCAACGTCGCCGTGAAGTATGGGTTCGAAGATAAGGTCACTACCAGCATCCACGCGCACAACGACGTCGACAACGCCGTCGGCTACGCCATGAACGCCATAGCGGCCGGATTCGACCGCGTAGAAGGCACTCACATAGGCGTGGGCGAGCGCACCGGCAACACTGCCAATGTGGACGTCATGGCCAGACTGCTTGAGCAAGCCCGTCATCAGGGCATACGGGCTGAGCATGAACGTTCTCCGCTGGCGAACTATGCCAGTACCCTGATGTTGAAGAGAACCGTAGCCGTCAGCCCCGATATCCTGGATAATCTACACAATTGGCACCCCGTAGGTGAAAGATTAGCTGAAATCTTCGGACCCCATGCAGCATATAGGTGGCACCGGACAGCCGTAGGTAATCGGTACGCTCATGACAATGGGTCCGGACCCCATGACCAAGTCATGGCTGCCGCCATAATGGACCCGGTCAACCATCCTGGCGACAGCAGCTATGAATGGGCTCTGTTGACCCATAGCGTGTTAGGCAGACCCGGTACCGAAGATATAGCGGTTGGCGACCCGAATGCGGTAGACTCCATAACCGTAGGCAACCACGCCGGAGGCGGTAAGACCCGTGCCATAAAGGCCGGTACCATCCGACGTGCCTCCCTCGAAGAGGTAGAACAAGCCAGGTACGAATTCAGAGCAAGGCAACGGGGACTCTTGAGCGCACTGCAAAAGGGTGTAGAACTAGTCAGTGGCTAATACGGCCCTGCCCGCGTAGGATCTAGCTGCAGCCGGTGGTGGAGCCGCAGGCGGTGCAGACGTAGCAGCTGCCGGAGCGCTGGGTCTGGTTGCCGCAGTTGTAGCACATGGGTGCCGTGTCATCCTGCCTGGCAGCTTTGGCCGGGGCCGGGGTCGGGGTCGGGATCGAGGCGGAGGCGGAGGCGGAAGCCTGCCGGGCGACCGCTGCCACGGGTTCTGCGGGCTCTATGACCGCTGCGACTGCGGGCTGGACGGCGGCTGGAGCCGACTGAGTCGGCTGAGGCGGCTGAGGCGGCTGAGGCGGCTGAACAGGCTTGGGCTTCTGCATGGCGGCGGTTTCCTGTATGGCACCGTCATCCATCACCGCGCCATCACCCAGCAGACTGGTCTGTTCGTCGGGCATGTCATCAATGGATGCCAAGCCAAGTTCCAGGCGGTCGTCGAAGCTCAGGTAAGTCATCGCCAAACGGCGGAAGATGTAATCGACCAGGCTGGAGGCCGTTCGAATCTCCGGGTCGTCGGTAATGCCGGCCGGCGCGAAGGACATGTTCGTCAGCCCGTGGACGTAACTTTTCAGGGGTACGCCGTACTGCAAGCCGTAGCTGACCGATACGGCCAGGGCGTCCATGACGCCGGCCAGGGTGGAACCCTGCTTGGCGATCTTCATGAAAACCTCGCCGGGGGTGCCGTCTTCGAATTCGCCGACGGTGACGTAGCCCTTGGAACCGGCCACTTTGAAGGCGAAAGTCTTGGCATTGCGATGCTTAGGCATCTCGCGGCGCACGGCGCCTTTGACGACTACACGATCATTGACGGCTTCGGCCGTAGCCGCGAAGGCCGCTGGCGTGGCCGGCACGGCCGGGCCGACAGCCAAGGGAACGGCCGCGTGAGCGTCCTTGGCAGCGCCTTCTTTCTTGGCCATGGAAAGCGGCTGGGCGACTTTACAGTTGTCGCGGTAGATGGCGATGGCCTTAATACCCATCTGCCAGGCGTCAACGTGCAACTGTTCAATCTCTTCGACAGAAACGTCCTCTGGCATGTTCACGGTCTTGGAAATCGCGCCGCTCAGGAAAGGCTGTACGGCGGACATCATCTTGACGTGGCCCAGGTAATGAATGGCATTGTCGCCCATTGAGCAAGCGAAGACAGGTTCGTGCTCTTTCTTGAGGCGCGGAGCGCCCAGGATGGTCTTCTCCTGATCGATGTAGGCTACTATGTCGTCAATCTCGGGCTGGCTATAGCCCAGGTTCTTCAGGGCGCGCGGTACCGTCTGGTTGACTATGTTCATGGTTCCGCCGCCGACCAGCTTCTTGTGCTTGACCAGGCCCAGATCGGGCTCGATGCCGGTGGTGTCGCAGTCCATCATCAGGCCGATGGTACCTGTAGGCGCCAGCACTGAAGCCTGCGAGTTGCGCACGCCGTAGAGTTCACCCAGTTCGACGGCCTCGTCCCAGGCGCCGGCGGCCGCGCTCAGCAGTTCTTCCGGCACCAGCGAAGCGTCGATCTTGGAAACTTCGGCCCGGTGCATCTTCAGCACGTTCAGCATGCCTTCGCGATCCTTGGCGAAGCCGGCGAACGGACCGATACGGTTGGCGATCTTAGCGCTCGTAGCATAGCTATGACCCGTCAGCAGCGCCGTTACGGTAGCGGCTATGGCCCGGCCTTCGTCGGAGTCATACGGCAGGCCCAGCGCCATCAGCAGGGCGCCCAGGTTGGCGTAGCCGATGCCCAACTCGCGGTAGGCCTTGGCGTTCTTGGTGATGGATTCAGTCGGATAGGAACTATAGCCGACCAGGATTTCCTGCGAAGTGAATATTAGCTCCACGGTATGCATGAAGGCTTTGATGTCGAAAGTGTCGTCATCCCTAAGGAACTTCAGCAGGTTGATGCTGGCCAGGTTACAGGCCGAGTTATCCAGGTGCATGTACTCAGAACAGGGGTTGGAGCCGTTGATCCGGCCGGCCACCGGCGTGGTGTGCCATCTGTTGATGGTGGTATCGAACTGCATGCCAGGGTCGGCGCACTCCCAGGCGGCCTCGGCGAACTCGCGGAACAGGTCGCGGGCCTTGATCTTTTTGACTGATTTGCCAGAGGTGACAGCGCGCAGGTCCCAGTCGCTGTCGTTTTGGACGGCTTCCATGAATTCGTCGGTGACGCGAACCGAGATGTTGGCGTTCTGGTACTGAATGCTGAAGCTGTCCTTGCCGTCCAGGCTCATATCCCAGCCCAGGGCCTGCAGGTCGCGGGCCTTGCGCTCTTCTATGGCTTTGCTCCAGATGAATTCCTCTACGTCCGGGTGATCGGCGTTCAGGATGACCATCTTGGCGGCGCGGCGGGTCTTGCCGCCGCTTTTGATGGCGCCGGCGCTCGCGTCGGCGCCGCGCATGAAGCTAAGGGGTCCGCTGGCCGTGCCGGCGCTCTTGCCCAGGGCTTCCATGCTGGAGCGGATCGGGCTGATGTTGATGCCCGAGCCGGAGCCGCCCTTGAAAATCATGCCCTCTTCGACGTACCAGTTCAGGATAGACGGCATGGTGTCGTCAATCCCCAAGATGAAGCAGGCGCTAGCCTGCTGGGCGCGTTCTGGCGCGCCGATGTTGAACCACACTGGGCTGTTAAACGCCGCGCGCTGGGTCGCCAGCACATATTTGAGTTCCTCGCGGAAGTCGTTGGCCTCGGCCTCGCCGCTAAAGTAGCCTTCCTGCAGACCCTGGCGCACGATGGTATCAGCCACGCGGTCAACCAGCGCCCTAAGTGATTTTTCGCGGCTCTTGGTGCCCGGCGTACCGGTGAAGTACTTCTGGGCTACTATGTTGATGGCATTCAGCGACCAACCTTCGGGGAAATCGACGCCTTTTTGCTCAAACACGGCCTTGCCGGTCATCGGATTCTTGATGATTGAATCGCGCTTCGTCCACTTAAGTTGGTCGTAAGCCTTGGATTTTACGGGGGTAAAAAGCCTTTCCACCCCCAGACTGGTAGTTTGTGACATGGTTTGGTTCCCTCACTTATTACGGTTTTTATTATTTGGTGTTTATTTAGAGACGCCAGCCATATTCCTGCTCTCAAAGGAATACTAGCTCTAGGTCGGTATGTGTTTGCCCTGTTTGACAAGCGATAGTTCCTGCTCGAAACTGGCAATGTCCTTGAAGCGCCGGTAGACGCTCGCGAACCGCACATAGGCGACTTCGTTGAGGCGGGCCAGATGATCCATGACCAGTTCGCCGATACGCGTAGATCGTACCTCCTGGTCGCCGCAGGCGTAGAGCTCCTGCTCTATGGCGCTCACCATCTTTTCCAACTCAAGGCTGCTGACGGAAGTCTTCTCGCAGGCCCTGTACAAACCGGCCAGTAACTTGGCGCGGTTGAACAGTTCGCGTTTCCCGTCATTCTTTATGATGATCAGCTGCGGCCGTTCCAGACGCTCATACGTGGTGAAACGGTAACCGCAAGCATTGCACATACGGCGGCGGCGGATAGCTTGGCCCTCTGCTACGTCGCGCGACTCAATCACTTTGATGTCGTCGCTGGAGCATTGGATGCATTTCACTGCGTAAGCCTCCTTATTTACCATTAAATGTGCTCACAATATATGTTGGCTTTTCTACATATAGTGCTGTCTAAACCCACTATACCCCTACGTATGGTGGTTTGCAATAGATTTATCGCTGTATTATTTAATACGGAGTTTGCCGGTTGACAGGGTAATTCAGTCTTCGTCGTCAGAATCGCCGCCGTCTTTTTTCGCGGGAGCGGATTCTTTTTCCTTTTTTTCTGCCGGTTTTTCGGCCTCGTCCGAGTCCGAGTTAGAGTCCAAGCCGGAGTCCGAGTCCGAGTCGTCATCCATTGCGGCATCCGTCTTGGCGTCATCCTTAGCGGATTCGTCCGCATCAGTGTCAACGTCCGTTTCATCGCTATCATTACCGCCGGTGTCATTGCCAGCGTCATTAGCGGCGTCGGTGTCAGACTTCGTTTCAGAATCAGGATCATCTTCAGTGTCACTATCGTCTTCTTCGGGCGCGGGCGGCTGGCTGGAAGCTTTGCGGCGATGGGTCAAGCGGCGGAGGAACGAGGGCTTTTCCAGGTCTTCTTCCAGATCAGCGGCAATCACTTCGTGGCCGGAATCATCGTCTTCGCCGTCCGATTTCTTGTCGTCGTGATTTATGGACCAGATATTGGGCATCGGACGGTCATCGGTAAAGTCATGCGGTTTGGGCCCGTTATCGTTCTCTTCGTCGAGATTCATGTCGATCTCGGACAGCGCCTTTTCGTCCTTCTTGCCGAAGTTGGTATTGGCCAGGACGGGGCGGCCGTCAGGCTGCTTGGCGCTGACAGGCGCGGAGGTCTTGGGGCGCTGCTTGTAGTAAGAAGCGTCGAAACCTGTGGCGACCACGGTGATGATGACCTCGCCCTCCAGCTTGGGATCGATGGTGGCGCCGAAGATGATGCTGGCCTCCGGATCGGCGGCGGCGGTGATGGCCTCGGCGGCGGCGTTGATTTCATGCATCGCCAGATCGTTGCCGCCAATGACGTTGAACAGGATGCCGCGCGCGCCATCGATAGATACTTCTAACAGGGGCGACTCTATGGCTTGCTGGGCCGCGGTGACGGCACGGTTCTCGCCGGTGGCGCGACCGATGCCCATGAGGGCCGAGCCGGCCTTGGCCATGACCGTCTTGACGTCGGCGAAGTCCAGGTTGATCAGTCCGTGTACGGTAATAAGGTCCGAGATGCCCTGTACGCCTTGCCTAAGCACGTCGTCGGCGACCTTGAAAGCTTCGGTCAGGGGTGTGTCGCGGTCGATGGTTTCGAGTAGGCGGTCATTGGGAATAACGATGAGCGTGTCGACGGCGTTTCTGAGCTTCTCGATGGCGACTTCGGCGTTGCGCCGGCGCTTTTCGCCCTCGAACGCGAACGGCTTGGTGGCGAAGCCGACTACCAGTATGCCCAGTTCTTCGGCGACCTTGGCCACCACGTGGCCGCCGCCGCTGCCGGTGCCGCCGCCGGCGCCTATGGTCACGAACACCATGTCGGCGCCTTGTATGGCCTTCTTTATATCCTCGCGCGATTCCTCGGCGGCCTGCTGGCCAATGGCCGGATCGGCGCCGGCGCCGAGGCCTTTGGTAGCGCCTTTGCCTATGTGTATCTTCTTGTTGGCCTTACTATGGTGAAGCGCCTGGGCGTCGGTGTTAACGGCGATGAACTCTACGTTCTCTATACCGGCGTCGACCATACGGTTGACGGCCGCGCCGCCGGCGCCGCCTACGCCTATGACCTTAATCTGCGCAAACGTCTCGATAGCCGGTTCAACTACTTGTGCCATTAAACTCCCTCAAAATCCTAAATTGTATAGCTGTCAGTATACTCTAGCCCCCGCCCCAAGTCCAACAAATTTGCACAGTGGTTTTTGCCGTTTTTCCGGGCGCGGCGCGGCCGGCCGCCCAGCCACTGATTTTTTGCACGGTCCGCACCGGCCGCCTCGCAACCTTAAGCAATTTTGTGTTCGATTATATGCTTCCGGGGTTTTCTTCGTTATGCCCGGTGTTCGCTCGAAGTCTTTGTAGTCTTACCTTTCAGTGGGCGATATAGGATATATCGCCCTGACTGCTTCCCAACCACTTTGTTTACTTGTTGCGATAGCCCAGACACCTAATTATTTCTTGAAGCGGCGGAACATGCCGTCGAGTATGGCGCGGGCCTGCTTGGCGCCGGCTTTGCCGTGGACCGGTGGCAGCGACGGCAATAGCAGCATGTCGAGCAGCATCAGGCCGACCACTGTGGTATATGACTTGTCCTCCACGGTATCGACCAGGCCGCCGATGCCGCGGAGTTTGCCGACACGGGCCGGCAGCTCCAGCCGGTCGCGGGCGAATTCGTCTATGCCGGGCACGTTGCTCGTGCCACCAGTGATGACGATGCCGCCTGGCAGCTTGCCGGCCCGCTTGATCTTATGAAGTTCCTTATTGACGTATTCCAGCAGTTCTTCGACGCGGGCGCCGGCAATCATGCCGACCTCTTCAAAGTCGAAATGATGGGTCTTGTTGCCCATCTTGACCGCAGCGCCTGTCTTGTGCGCCGAGCCGCGCAGGTCGGCGTGCTCGACCTTCACGGCTTCGGCTATGTCCAGGTCGGTGCGCAGGCCGATAGCCAGATCGTTGGTTATGTGCTGGCCGCCCATGGGTATGACGGCTACGTGCTGAACCTCGCCGTCTTCGAATACTATCAGGTTAGTGGTACCGGCGCCGATGTCTATAAGGGCCGTACCGGCCTCTTTCTGCTGGCGGGTCAGCACGGCTTCGGCCGCCGCCAGACCGGATACAGTGTGATGCGTGGCCGCTATACCGGCCTTCTCCAGCGCCATTTCCAGATTACGCAGGTTCGGCGACGAAGCGGTAACGATGTGGGCATCGACCTCCAGGCGTACGCCGTGCATGCCAACGGGATCCTTGATGTTCTTCTGTCCGTCCAGGCTGTAACTCTTGGCGAAGAACTGGACGATTTCGCGGTTGGCCGGCAGACTGACGATGGTGGCGGCTTCCTCTACCCTTAAGCGGTCCTCCGGAGTGATTTCGCGGTTGGCGGCGCTGATGGCGATGACGCCTTCGGAGTCCTGGCCGCTAACGTGCGAGCCGTTCACGTTCACCGTAGCGTGCTTGATGCCTACGCCCGATATGCGCTCGGCTTCGGTCACAGCTTTGACTATAGCGTCGGCCACTTCGTCCACATGAACGACCGCGCCGCGGCGCATGCCCTGGTTGGGCGCCTGGCCGTGCCCTATTATGGAAGGCAGATTGCTGCCATTCGGGTCGAAACCGCCGACGACGCAACGGACGGTGGAGGTGCCGATATCAAGACCTATAAAGTGTTCCTGGTTTTGGTTGTGCATTTTGAAGACCTAGGCCTAAGTATACCGCTATTGCTTCACTGTTACAACGTTGTGAGGATTTCGGCGCCGGTTTCGGTTATAAGGACGGTATGCTCGAAATGGGCGGCCCGCTTGCCGTCGTTCGTGATGACCGTCCAGCCGTCGGGCGCCATGTGTACCTGTTCCGTGCCCATGGTTACCATCGGTTCGATGGCGATGGTCATGCCCTTGCTCAGCCACGGGCCGGTGTCGGGTCTGCCGTAGTTGGGAATGTTCGGATCCTCGTGCACCTGATGGCCGACGCCGTGCCCGACCAGGTCGCGCACGATGCCGTAGCGGCGGCCTTTGAGTTTGGTCAGATAACTTTCCACGGCGCTGCCGATGTCGCCGGTGCGCACCTGGTCGTGCACGGCGGCGACGCCGGCTTCCATGGCTTTCTTCGTATCTTCCAGTAACCGTATGTGGCCCTGGGTCTTAGGTTTACCGGCGAACGCGCTGATAGCCGAATCGGTAATCATGCCGTCGTAAGTCACGCCGAAATCCAATCCGACGATGTCGCCTTCGGCGATGATTCTGCCGGGCTTCGGTATGCCATGGACCACTTCGTCGTTAACAGATACGCAGATGACGTCCGGAAAGCCCTGATAACCCAGGAAGCTGGGCTGGCCGCCGAGTTTTTCCAGCTCTTTGGCCGCTATGACAGCCAGATCCTTGGTGGACATGCCCGGTTCCAAACGCCGCTTAAGCAGCTGCAGGACCGTGGCCAGCATACGGCCGCTTTCGCGCATGGCGGCAATTTCTTGCCTGGTCTTTATTCTGGTGACCATGGGGGGATTCCCTATTCGCTTAGATGGCTGACTATATCGTCGTTAACGGTTTCCGGCGGGCGTTCGGCGTTTATGTCGACCACCTTGACGCCGTGCTCCGATAACCATTCTATCACTGGCGCGGTTGAGCGCTGATATTCATTGAATCTTTCCTCTATGGCGGATTCTATGTCGTCTATCCTGGCGCGCTTCATCAGTCTTTCCTTGACCACCTCTCGCGATGCCACCAGGTGGAAGGCGGCTTTCAGGTCGAACCGTCCGGTCTTCACCTGCCCAATCAGCCACTCAGCCTGGGGTACGGTTCGCGGGAACCCGTCCATCAGCACCTCTTCGTCATCGCGCAACGAAGACAGCACCTTATCGACAATGTCTATGATCTCCTTGTCGGCCAGCAGGCCGCCGGCCAGCATGCGCTCGCGCTGCTTGCCGGTGACGTACATCCTGAGCACCTCGCCCATGGAAACCAGGTGGAACCCCCGGCTGTCAGCCAGCATCTTGCCCTGGGTACCCTTGCCGGAACCGGCTATGCCCATCAGTAATATCATAGAACGTCTTTCATGCCAGTTTCTCCTTGACTATACGGGCGATCACGGCGCCGTCGGCGGACGCGCCGGCCTGGGCCTTGATCTGGCCGATGACCTGGCCCATGGCCTGGGGGCCTTTGGCGTCCGTCCGGCTTATAAAATCGTCTGCAAGCCTGGCTATGTCCGCTTCGGAGAGTTGTTCCGGCAAATAAGAATCAATGACAGCTTTTTCGGCCAGTTCGGCCTTGGCTTTCTCTTGGTTGCCGCCCTGCTCATACAGATCGGCGCTTTCCTGGCGCTTCTTCGACTCCTTGGCCAGCACGGCCTGCACTTCTTCGTCGCTCAGGCCCGAATCACGCTTGCCCTTTTCTACCTTGACGTTAATCAGCACGGCCTTGACTACGCGCAGGGTTCCAGCCCGCGTCTTGTCGCCGGATAGCAAAGCAGCCTTGATGTCCTGCTCGAGGCGCTGTTCTAGCGTGAGGTCCGGCATGTGAGGTCTGACTGAATCCTCAGCGGAGGCCGAGCTTAATCTTCTTCAGCTTAAGGGCTTTGCGCTCCTGGCGGATGATCGCCTTGCGGCGGCGTTCCGGCTTGCTGGGCGGCTTCTGGAAATGCTGGTTCTGCTTGACTATGGCTATGGCGCCGGACTGCTGGACCTTGCGGTTGAAGCGGCGCAGCAGGTTTTCGGTCGATTCCTTGGAGTCTTTGCGGGTCACTTGTATCATAGGTTGATTATTGTACTACGGCAGGGGTTAAATTTGCAATCTATTAACTGTTTTTTTAACTGGCGATTCGTTTTTGCTGGTTGGCACGTTGTGATTTCAACACGATACTCTGAAGTTCGCGGAAGATTGGGAACTGCTTATTGGTGGAGTAAACCTTGGTGTTGCCCTGGCGTTCGCTGGTCAGGAAACCTACCTTCTCCAGACGTTTGAGTTCGCGCTGGATGTTGCCGGCATCTTCCTTGATGAGCTTGGCCAAACCCCGTACATGGGTTTTGAAGTCGGGATACTTGGCATAGATGACTATGATCTTGCGGCGAACCCTTGAAGTGATAAATACATCTAGCATTAAAACTTGCCTCTAAGCATTATTGTTATCCAAACAACGTTAATATGCAGTATAGCGCCCGAAATAGAATTTAGCAACAATCTTTTTGAATTACTTTTTTTGCTCTGCTGTACCCAGGGCCCCATTAACTACCCCTATTTCAGGAGAAACCGTCAAGGATTGAATCGCAATAATACGAACTTGGCGATACCCGGTATACGGCTGCCCGAGAGCGCGATTATTTCCCTGCGGGTTTGCGACAGCCAGTAAATCTCATATAGGCCCAGGGTCAATATATTAAATATTAATATTTTTGGCAGTGATCTTTGCTTCACGAATATAAGTTTAGCCTATACTGAAAGTATGTACTACTACTTGGTTTTGGTCAGGAGCGGCCGCTATCACGGCAAGGAAGCGCTAACCTATGCCTCTTCGGAGCGGCTGGCCAAGGGCCGGATCGTCCGGGTCGAGCTACAGAAGCAAGCTGTCTTAGGAGTAGTGGCCGGCCAGGCCACTAAGCCCCGTTTTCAGACCAAACCGATCATAGAAACTTTGGATTTACCGGCGCTTCCTCCTCACTTATTGAAACTGGCCGCCTGGCTGCCCGCGTACTACCCGGCGCCGCTGGGGCTTATCGCCCAGCAGTTGCTGCCCGCTAACTTCCCCGCCAAGCTGCCCCCGGCGGCGCCGGCCGCAGCACCTCCGAAGCCCGATCTGAGCGGGTTGCCCCCTCTGACCAAGGAACAGGAGAGTGCCCTCGCGGCCATGAAACGACGTGACACCTACCTGGTACACGGTGTCACCGGCAGCGGCAAGACCCGGCTGTACATAGAGCTGGCAGCCAAGGCGGTCGCCGAAGACCGGTCAGCTATCATCCTCACGCCAGAGATAAGCCTGACCACCCAACTGGCCCGTGCCTTCCGCGAGGTCTTCGGCGACCGCGTCATAGTCATGCATTCCAAACAAACGCCTGCCGAACGGCGCAAAGCTTGGCTGGACGTCCTGCGAGCCAAACATGCCGTGACGGTCATCGGCCCGCGCTCGGCTTTATTCAGCCCGGCCAAGGATCCCGGCCTGATCGTGCTGGACGAAGCCCACGAGGCCGCTTATAAGCAGGAGCAGGCGCCGCAGTACCAGACCGGACGCGTGGCAGCCTATCTGGCGCAGGCAGCCCGTGCCACATTGGTACTCGGCTCGGCCACGCCGTCGGTCAGCGATTATTATCTTGCCGAGCAGAAAGGCAAACCTATAATCAGGCTCGCTGAATTAGCTCGTGAACATAGTCATGCCCACAACAACGTGACAGTCGTCGACCGCAAGGACCATAGTCTTTTCAGCCGTTCGCCTTATCTGAGCACGGAGCTTATAAAAGCGGTCGGGACAGCACTTTCCAATGGCGAGCAAAGCCTGTTGTATCTGAACCGGCGCGGTACGGCGCGGCTGGTGCTTTGTGAAAACTGCGGCTGGCAAGCGGTCTGCCCGCACTGCGACGTGCCGCTGACCTACCACGGCGACCGCCACGAACTGCGCTGTCACAGCTGCAATTACCACGCCAGGACGCCTATCAGCTGCCCCGAATGCGGCCACGCCAACATAATATTCAAGACCGCGGGCACCAAGGCCATCGCCGACGATGTGAAGCGCCTTTGGCCGCAGGCCCGGATAGCCCGTTTTGACACCGATAACCCGCGCGCCGAGCGTTTCGAGACGCAGTACGAGGCCGTCGCCAAAGGCGACGTGGACATACTGGTCGGCACGCAGCTGCTGGCCAAGGGACTCGATCTGCCGCGCCTGAGCACGCTAGGCGTACTGCTGGCCGACACCAGCCTATACATGCCTGATTTCTCTGCGGAGGAACGCACATTCCAGCTAATCAGTCAGGTGCTCGGGCGCATCGGCCGCGGCCACGTCGCCGGCCGGGCGGTCATTCAAACCTACCACCCCGACCACCCGGTACTCAAAGACGCCCTCGCGAATAATTATAAAAATTTTTATAAAAATGAACTGGCCTCGCGCAAGCAGTTCGTGTTTCCACCTTTCTGTTATCTGTTGAAGCTGACAGTCCGCCGCGCCAGCATCGAATCCGCCCGCACCGCCGCCGAAGCCTTAAAAGAAGAAATAGAGTCCACAGGCGCCAAAGTACGCATAGAAGGCCCCGCCCCCTCCTTCTACGAGCGCCTGCAGAACAAATACCAGTGGCAGCTGGTCATCAAATCACGCCAGCGTTCCGAACTCCTTAGAATCATCGAAAATCTGCCCAGCGGCTGGTCCTACGACATCGACCCCCTCGACCTGCTATAATTTCCTCTAATGACCAAAGACAACATCATCGCCCTGCCGAACCCCCACCTTCGGCAACGCTCCAAGCGCGTCGGCATCATCACCGATGAAATCAAGCAGATCGTCAAGGATATGGAAGAGGCGACGATCGACTGGGATCAGAGCCGCGCGCACGAGTCCGGCGTGGCGCTGGCTGCCGTGCAGATAGATAAGCTCTACAAGATCGTGGTGGTGCGCAACGACTGGAGCGACAAGGACAACCACGGGTTCACCGTCTTTATCAATCCGGAAATTACCAAGCTGGAGGGTGAAATCAAAGCTGACTTCGAGGGCTGCCTGAGCGTGCCTGACGTGTACGGCAAAGTGCCGCGCCACACCAAGGTCCGGGTCAAAGCGCTGGACCGCGCCGGCAAACGCTTCCGCGTAACGGCAGAGGGCTTCTTGGCGCGCATCTTCCAGCACGAGATCGACCACTGCAATGGCACGGTCTTCATCGATCATATAAAAGGCAATCCAGAAGCCTTTTATAAGCTTGGCGAAGACGGCAAATTAGTACCACAGGATTATGAAAAAGATATCAAGAACAATAGTATTCTTTGGGAATGAGCGCCTGGCTACCGGCGTCAGCACGACGGCGCCTACCCTGCGCGCGTTAATCGGCGCTGGCTACAGGATCGCGGCCATAGTGGTAGCGCAGAGCGACATAGGAAAATCGCGCCAGGCCCGCGAGCTCGAGATCGCCGGGATAGCGGCGGAAAACGACATACCGCTTCTGTCACCGGCGGATTTGCTGGGAGCCAAAGATGAACTGGCAGCCTTCGGCGCCCCGGCGGCCGTGCTGATAGCTTACGGCAAGATCGTACCCCCGGAAGTCCTGGGGGTCTTTCCGGCCGGCATCGTCAATATACATCCTTCGCTCCTGCCCCTGTGCCGCGGATCGACACCGATAGAAAGCGCGATTCTGGACGGCGCAAATCAGACGGGCGTATCACTTATGAAACTGATAGAGAAAATGGATGCCGGCCCCATTTACGACCGCAGAACTTCGCCGCTCGGCGGCCATGAAACCAAACAGGGCCTGGCAGACAAGCTGTCGGCTGTGGGCAGCGATATGCTGCTGGAACATCTGCCGGCTATTCTGGACGGTTCGGCGAAACCAGTTCCCCAGGACAACGAAAACGCCACATCAACGCCGCACATAAGCAAGGCCGACGGGGTCATTGATTGGTCGAAGCCAGCCCTGCGCCTGGAGCGCGAGGTTCGCGCCTACGCCGGCTGGCCCAAGAGCCCTGCCAAGCTAGGTTCTAATGAGGTCATCATAACCCAGGCGGCCGTGATTAACAGCGGCTATGGCCTGAAGCCCGGCGAGGCCAAGACAGAGAATAAGAGGCTGGTCGTGGGCACCGGAGAGGGCTCGCTTGAGATTCTGGCACTAAAACCCGTCGGAAAGGGAGAGATGACAGCAGAGGCCTTCTTGGCAGGGCGCCAGACTTTGTAATCTACTGGCCGTGTCCAGGACCGGGCGGAGGCTGTTGCGGAGGCGGCGCGGGCTGATGCTGCGGGGGAGGAGGCGCCGGAAACGGAGATTGCGGCGCGGGCTGTGTCGACGGCGGCGAAGAAGGCATGGCCGGCGGAGCCGAGGGAGCCGGCGTAGGCGTAGGCGGAGGCGGCGTATGCGGTGTTGGCATAGGCATAGGCGGAGTCGGAGTCGGGGGTGAAGGCTGCGAAGGTTGCGGCGGCGAAGACGGCATGGCCGGCGGAACCGAGGGAGCCGGCGTAGGCGAAGGCGGCATGGACGCGGGCGCGGGCTGGCCGGCAGCGGCCTGTCCCTGGGCAGCCTTGTCCTGCGAAGCAGCCAGAATCTGAGGGGCGCTCTGAGCAACCTCGCCTCTAAGCTTGTCGAACTCCTGTTGGACTATCTCTTTATAATTGGGGAAGTTACTTTCGAGCCACTTGAAGGCGCCGGCATCGTCCTTGGCTTCGAAGTATTTTTCGAACTCGTCCAGCTGCTGGTTGGTCATCTGGTCGGCCAGGCGGATACCCACGCGCATCTCCAGAGTTTCGTAGATGTGCTTCAAAAAACTATTCTTCTCAGAGGCCGGCAACGCAGCCAGACCTACTTCTTCGAGTAAACTGTTATCTATCTTTAACATGTCCTACCCCTTTAAAAACATTGTAACATTGCCGCTCGCATAAACACTAACAGTTTTTTAATCAAACGCTGAGGCCTCACTGGGGTCGATTATACTCGCCGCGTCCTGCGCCAGATGCGGCAATTCACCAGTGTCCACAGCCGCTTCCACCTTGTCCAGCATGCCGGACATGAGCTTGGCTTCCTCGGCGTCGAACCGGCCTATGGGCTCTATTATACCGCCGAGCCGATAGGCCACGTCAACGTAGTAGTGCGTGCTTATAACACCTTTTAGCCGGCCTTCCATAACCGTAAACCTTAGCCTTATCTTATCCTTGGCAGAGGAAGCTGCCACGCGGGCGCCTTTCAACCTTTGCTCAAGGGCGGACACGTCAGTCAGCCCGGCGTCAACACCTGTCTTTTTATATCTTTCCCTGGCTAGCACCACCTCGCGGCCCTTGTCCGCGGTTCCTCGCGCCTCAAGTACGGGCTGTTGCTCAGCCTGTAATTCATCCAGCAAAGCTTGTTCCGCCTTTATAGGATCAGTGTTTCTAGCTCGTTCGTGAGTCACGGGTTCATCTCCGGGTTTACAGTTTGCGCTCCAAGGCCTGGCGGGTAAAGACGTCTATGCGATCGCCTTCCTGGAGTTGTATTTTCTTCGTGGTCTTCAGGGCTATGCCGCACATTTCGCCCTCCACGACCTCTTTGGCGTCGGCCGGGCCGCGCTTCAATCCTATGACTTCGACTTCGCCCAGCTCTTCGTCGCCGCGGGTTACGCGGGCCAGCGCCGGGACGGTGAGCTTGCCCTTGGTGACTTCCCCGCCGGCTATGATGGACGTCTTCGTGGTATTGAAAACGCCCTTTACTATCAGGCGGCCCGATTCGGTCTCTACGACCTTGGGCTTGAGCAGTTTGCCCAGTTCCGCTTTGGCGTCGTCGATCAGTTCGTAGATGACCTTGTACATGCGCACGCTGATTTTGTCACGCGAGGCCTGGCTGCGGCTGGAAGCCGGCAGGCTGACGTTGAAACCGTAGATGATGGCGCCGGAAGTGTGGGCCAGATGCAGGTCGTTCTCGCCGACCGGACCGATGCCGGCGCCCACCACGCGTACCGCGACTTCGTCGGTATCAAGGGCTTTTAAGCTATCCAGAACAGAGATCAGTGAGCCCTGCACGTCGGCCTTTACGATAACGTTCAATTCCTGAAGTTCGTTGCTACGGTTGATCAGGCGGATCAGCTCGCTGGAGCCGATGTCCAACCGGCCGTCGGATTGCTTGCCGGCGGACTCTTCGGCGCGGGACCGGGCCGCCTTTTCATTGGCTGCCGCCTCGAACTCATCGCCAAAGGCCGGCAGAGTTTTGAAACCGGTGATTAAGACCGGCATGGACGGCGTGGCCTGTTTCAGCGGCTTGCCGTCCGTGGTCTCCAGGTTGCGGATCTTGGCATAGCTGCCGCCGGCCACGATGAAATCGCCGGTTTTAAGGGTGCCGGCCTCTATGAGCGCCTGGCCGACGGGGCCGCGCCCCTGTTCCACATGGGCTTCGATTATAAGTCCGCGGGCCGGCGCGTCCCCGTCGGCCTTCAGCTCTTCGACGTCCGTGACCAGCAGCAGCATATCCAGTAATTCCGGAATGCCTTTCTTGGTCTTGGCGGACACCGGCACAACGATGGTGTCGCCGCCCCACTCCTCTGTCAGTAGGTCGTGTTCGGACAGTTGCTGCTTGAGTTTGTTGATATCGGCGCCCTCTTTGTCGGTCTTGTTGGCCGCAACGACTATCTTCACGCCCGCCTTCTTGGCGAAACGGATAGCCTCGACGGTCTGCGGCTTAACGCCGTCATCGGCGGCCACTACCAATATCACGATGTCCGTAAGCATGGCGCCGTGTTCGCGGATAGCCGCGAAGGCCTCGTGGCCGGGCGTATCCAGGAAAGTGATAGCACGCTTATTGTGCTCTACCTGATAAGCCGAGATGTGCTGGGTGATGCCGCCGGCCTCGCCTTTGACGGCTTCGGCGCCGCGGATGGCATCCAGCAGGCTGGTTTTGCCGTGATCGACGTGGCCCATCACCGCTACTACCGGCGGCCGTTCCTTGGCGCCCTTGCCGGTTGCCGGTTTGGACCGCTTCGGCGCCGCGGCTTCCTCGGCAACCTTCTTCTTCAGTTCGATGCCGAGCTTAAGCTCGTCGACTATGATCTGGGCCGTATCGAAATCTATGCGTTCGTTAACCGTCGCCATGACGCCGTTTTTCATCAGTTCGCCAATCAATTTCGCGACAGGAATCGATAGCCGTTCGGCCAGGGTGCCGACGGTAATCATATCTTCGATCTCTATCGTGGTCTGATCGGTTGCTTCTGCTTCTGCCATACCTGCCGACTCCTTTCTGGCCTTAAAGGCCGGTTACTTACTTGCTCATCGTTACTTCTTGGCCTTGGCCTTGGCTTTGGCGGTCTTGGCTTCTTTTAAACTTAGAGCGATTTTGCGGTTCTCGGTGTCGATGTCGAGCACCTTGAACTCCTTCTTCTCGTTCAGCTGGAATAGCTTCTCGGGGTCTACGTCCTCGTCGTCGCTCATCTCGGATACATGTACCAGGGCTTCTACGCTGGGACTGATCTGGACGAAAGCGCCGAACGGGGTGATGCGCGTGACCTTGCCCTCGACGATGTCGCCCTTGCTGAACGCCTTGACCTGCTCCAGCCACGGATCTTCGGTCATCTGCTTGAGGCTTAGTGACAGGCGGTCCTTGTCGATGGCGATAATCTTGGCTTTTACCGTTTCGCCAACCTTCACGTAGTTGCGCGGGTTGTCGACGCGCTCCCAGGAGATTTCGGAGATGTGGATCAGGCCTTCTATGCCGTCGACGTTGATGAACGCGCCGAAGTCTATCACCCCAGTTACTACGCCTTCCACCATGTCGCCGACCTTCAGCTTGGCGAAGCGCTCCTGCATATCGTCCTTGACGGCTTCTTTTTCGGAGAAGATAAGCTTGTTGTCCTTGCGGCTGACGTCCAGGACGCGTACCCTGAGCGGTTTGTTGGTGAGCGCGTGAAGCTTCTGCAATATTTCATCTTTATCGGCACCGCTGACCCTCGGATAGTGGCCCGCGGCAAGTTGCGATACGGGCAAGAAACCGCGGATGCCTTCCAGTTCGACCAGCAGGCCGCCTCTGTTCGCGTCATACGGCATGACCTCTACTATTTCATTGGCCTCGTGTATACGCTGGAGCTCGTCCCAGCCGCGGTCCTTGGCGGCCCGCTTCATGCTAAGCAGGGCGTGGCCTTCTTCCAGCTCCGGGTCGATCACGCTGACGGTGATGGTCTGGCCTTCTTCCAGCTTCTGGCCATAACCGATTTCGCGCCGCAGGACGACGCCTACGCCCCGCGCCCCAAGGTCTATCCAGACCTCGTTCTTCTTGATAGCCGTGACGACGCCTTCTACGACCTCGCCGGCCGTCAGACCTTTTATATCGCTGCCCTCCAGCAGCTCATCCATGGTGATTGCTTGTGACACGTTCCCATGCCTCCTTCAAATGTATTTCCAGCGGTCAATCCTCAAGCGGTGTCCCGTAAGCACCGCCGCTTAAATTTTCCACAAGATTACTTCCAGTATATCTGATAACCCCGGCGGATGCAACGCGCCCGGTTGGCTGCCTTGCCTTTCCTGACGGATATATTGTATATCATATACTTCAATCTGTTAGCCATATGATATATCATATATCATCCAAGAATTTGTAGAGGTGAGTGACGGAACATGGGCAGCGGAAGCGTCGGCAAACAGCGATGTACATTGTGATAAACTGACAGCATGTATCTGGGGATCGATATCGGGGGTACGAAGACGCTGGTGGCCGCCTTGTCGGACAACGGCGAAATTACTGATGAGCGGCGATTCCCTTCCAGCCATGATTATGACCAATTCCTGCGCGATCTGGACGCAAATCTGAAAGAACTGCGTCTTGAGGACGGCTTTCGCGCCTGCGCGGGCGTTTCCGGCCTGTTGGACCGCCAGGCAGGTACTGTGCATGCCCTGGGCAATCTGCCCTGGCGCGACAAGTCCATCAGAGACGACATTTCGGGCCTGATCGGCGGCAAGCAGGTACTTATAGAAAATGACTCGCGGCTGGCGGGCTTATCAGAAGCCCAACTCGTAAAGAACACCTACCGCAACGTGCTGTTCATGACCGTCAGCACCGGTATCGGCGGCGCCTTGATCCAAGACGGCAGGATTGTAACCGCCCTCCAGGATACCGAGATAGGCAAGATGCCGCTCTGGCACGACGGCGAATACGTGCACTGGGAGGATTTCGCCGGCGGCCGTAGTGTGGTCAGCCGTTTCCACAAGAAAGCCGATGAAATCACTGATCCGGCCGATTGGCGCGTTATCGGCGAGAACCTGGCCCACGGCCTAGGCGCCGTCTGCTCGGTCCTTCAGCCGGAAGTCATTATACTCGGCGGCAGTGTCGGCAAGCACACCGGTTCATACAGTCCGGTCATTCTGGAATTCCTGGCCAAACACCTGCATCCCATCGTCCGCCAGCCCAAAGCCATACTGCCCGCCCAGCGCCCGGATGACGCAGTCATCTACGGTTGTTACGACTTAGCTAAGCAGACCTACGGCGGCAGCGATGGATGAACTGCTCGATGAACTCAGGACGCATTTTCCGTCCTTAAGCTTCACCCCGGGCAAGGAGTTCTACTGGTCGCCGGAGACGGGCGAGATCTTCTATGAGGCCGGCAGACGCGGCAACAAGGCCGTCTGGTCCCTGTTACACGAAACAGGCCATGCGCTGTCCGGCCATAAATCGTACCGGGCCGATCTGGAGCTTCTGCGCCTAGAGATCGACGCCTGGGAACGGGCGCGCCGCGTAGCGGATGAGCTGGGCGTGGCCATAGACGAGGATCATATCCAGAACAGCTTGGATACCTACCGCGACTGGCTGTACAAACGCAGCATCTGTCCCGCCTGCGGCACTAAGTGCCTTCAACAGGGAGATTTCGTCCACTATCGCTGCTTTAACTGCCATACGGTCTGGCGTGTCAGCACCAGCCGCTTCTGCCGCGCCTACCGCCGCCGCAAGGACGTACCGCAACACGAAAGCCTGCGCGCCAGCCTGTTAGGTTGACCGGCGGATTTTCATTGGCCCGAATTCGGTAACAGCCGGTAAGAGATCCGGCTCTTCGCCGATAATCTCGCCTAATTTACGCAGTAGTGCTGTCTGCACTTTGCCGCGGGAGGTCGCCAGCCAGACGCGCGAGGTTTTTTCAGGATCACTGTCCCATACGCCTTTGGACGCGACTTCCTCAGCATCAACGTCCATGAATGAGAGTATGGCTTCTTGGGTGACTTGCCGCTCGCCCAAAATCTGTGGACCACCGGCGATGGTCATGGTCCGTCTGGAAGCTCTGTCTACATCATAAAACCTGAGAGGGAAGGTCGGAAGGTCGACCGTCTGCGCAGAAGTAGGTAATACCTCGTGCAGATGGCCCGCGAGCTTCTGAACATCGCCTTCTGCCAGGCCGCCGTAAAAGTGACGCTGGAGGCGCACAAACTCCCTATTGCTGACCAGGGTCGCGCGAAAAGCGTCCACCGGTCGGAACAACCTACCGATGATGTCCTGGGCAGCAGGTGAACCGTTGGTCTCCTCAAGGAAGCGCTCCTCCACCCGAGACACTTCCTCATGTCCGATATTCAATACCGGTCTTACAACGTCAAGGCTTGGTACTCGTTCAGGCATCTTTGATACTTCCTATAAGAGTTTGATTATTAAGCATAAAGCCTCCGCTTGATTGGCGGAGGCTTTTATCCATAGGTCTTAACCTTCTAAGCGGTCTTCTTGGTGCGGCGGCTGATGCGGCCGCCCATGGCGCCGGCCTTGCGGGCCAGTTCACGGTTGGCGTAAAATCCGCCGGTACGGCCAACTTTGCCACCCTTCGCGCCGATCTTGGCGTAGAAGTCAGATCCGTACTTGTTCTTGTTGGTTGCGGCTGCTGCGCGGCCGCCTGCTTTAGTTCCTGCCATCTTAGAGTTCTCCCCTTAACTTATAAGTTCCTCTCCGAGAGATATAAAAAGGGTCTTCCCCGGCGAACCGGTAGAAAACCCTCTTATTTCTTTCGAAACTCCGCTTATGATATCACGCTATTGTTTAGGTGTCAACCTAATGCTTAGTCTGCTGTTGCACTGATATCTACGGTTATGTATTAAATTATTCATTAAACCGTTTGCAGAGTGCTGTAAATCCTGCTCGCCAGGATGTACGTCGTAAGGAGTAAAATAAACGGTTTTCGTGTGTGAGCACTAAATTTTGATGCACAGATGACAACGCTTAAGCTTAGGTTTTCCACTGTTTATGCATGCCGCATATTTCACCCTTGTAAAACGAAGGCATAAGGGGTAATAATGGAGTTGAATACATAAGAGGGTTGGAGCAAATGGCAGGCCCGGGCGAAACAAACAGCGGTACGAACGGGGAAATATCCTTGGAGGATGACGTTTTTGCCACCTTGGAAAGGGTCCACACCGTATTGCAAGGAGGGCATGAGCGCTTCCCCGCCACGCCCAGTATAGAAGGCCGCAGGCTTGGCGAAGACCTACAGGACAGCATGGGCAGGCTAAGCCTTGAGCATATGGAAACGCTAATCTTGGGGCTGGAACTTCCTAAGGCCGATGAGCAACCGGACCAAGCCGAAGCCCTGGAGGGTTTAAACCAGGCCTGGCAGGCGTATTTTGAAGAGTTGGATGGCCGCCGGGGCGCCGATTTGGTAAAGCCGCTTTACGTAGCAATGCAGAACGAAAGGCTGGCCCGCAGACTGGAAGGCGCAAGAATCTTCGCCGTACTGCATAGTTACGCTCCTTCCAGCTCCATAACCGCATTAAGCCGCAAAGGCAAGGAGATAGACTTTCCAGGCATGGCAGAGGGCACCTTTGACGCCATAAAAGTGGGCTCAGCCAACGGATCCGTCCACACCGGGAGCCTAAGCGTTGTCCCCCCGGAAGGAGCGTCAGAAAAAATCGACCGGTTGCGCATACGGCCATTAGGGCCGGATTATTCTAAGAATATAGGGCTACATATAGAAATACCCGGCGAAGGAGACGAAGAACAGGTAGAACCGCCGACAGGAGAGTTCAGGCTTCCGGTATCGGCCTGACTACTGATCTAAATAAGTCTGCTCCCGAGAGATATAAAAAGGGTCTTCCGCCGGCCCGGACCGTTCTGACGGCTTGGGCTTGTCGGACTCCATCAGGGCTCTTAGTATTTCATTCATTTCATTTTCGGCCCGCTCGCGTTCCTGGCGGGCGCCCGACTCCTCCGCCAACAACTTGGCGAGCGCGTCATTCACCCAGTCGGACACGGTGGCGCCCGACCTCGCGGCCTTGATCTTTAATTCCAGGTGAAGTTCCTGATTTATGTACACGGTGACCCGGTTCCTTGGTTCTTTGAAGTGACTCATAGTTTTTTCAGACTAACGTTTTGACGTTTAAACGTCAAAACGTCGGTTAGTTATTTAATGTATCGATAAGTTATTGTGGTAGTAACAACGCTTATGCTTTGAGTAGACGGAGGCTAGCTTCTTGTTCGTCTGCCAATGAGTAATAGCGAAGCTACGGAACCTACAAATAATCCTGCCGTGCTCGCGAGTACCAGACTGTGCCTGTTTTGCCCGTGAGTGGCATAATAGAGACCGAGCAACGGGACTCCCAACAAGGGAGCGATTGTCCAGAGAGACTGCGCAAGACCGGTGCGCTTCGGCGAAACTGCCTGCCGGACGGCCGTCAGAAAACCCAGCACCATGATAGCCACCGTTATGAAGATCGTGGCGGTCAGGGGGAAGAAGACTAATATGACGCTGTCGCTACCGTTTGTCATCAACCAGGAAGCTACTGTTATCACGAGCATAATCAAGTCGGCCATTACCAGCATTTTTAAGGCTTTACTCATAATTTAAACTCATAATACCCTACTGGAAGACTAAAGAAAAAGACCCCCGCGGACGGAGGTCTTAATCAAAATTTGGCACCGTGCTATCTTCCCAGGGGTGAACCCCAAGTATTGTAACCGCTCCGAGGCTTAACTGCTGTGTTCGGCATGGGAACAGGTGTTGCCCTCGGGCTATGGGCACCAATGAGGCCGTTTCCTCGTGAGGAAACGCCTCATTGGTGCCCAAGGTAGTTCACGGTGTTAAAGATCCAAGCGACAAACGTTTCCGGTGCCAATAAGCACCGATAACCGGTCAATGCATTGCCAAGAGTCACACCGCTCATGCGGTATGGCTCCTGGTCGTAAAAAGTCAATGCCTCTATTAGTACGCTTCGGCTGCACATGTCGCCATGCTTCCACCTTGCGCCTATCAACCTGATCGTCTTTCAGGGAGGTCATAGGGAAATCTAATCTCGAGACCGGCTTCGCGCTTAATATGCTTTCAGCGCTTATCCGTTCCGCACTATAGCTACTGGACGATGCTCCTGGTGGAACAATCCATACACCAGAGGTGCGTTCAACCCGGTCCTCTCGTCACGTTATTCCCTCATTTCTAAGGGCGCAGACTATATCTTTACCTGTTTCGTCGTTGCCGGCGAACGAAGGTAGTGGCGTATTATGAAAACCTTATATTTTTGCTTATCAGCAAAGTGATTTCCATCTGGTCTATTCAAAGACCAAGTCGTTACGGGGTCAAACCAAGTATCTCTAAAAACTCTTCTTTGGTTTTCTTGCGGTGAGCTTTGTAATTCTCGTTTTGAATAACAAGAATCAGCTCTACAAGCACCATAAGGTTTTTGTCCGAAAGCTTGTTAACATGCTTCTTATTGTGTATGCGACAAGCACTTATCATTGCTTCGACCTGAACGGTCTTAAAGCGTATGTAAGGCTTAAGTTCTGTAAGAATAACCCGAACTTGTTCAAATCCGTTTATTCTTAGCTCAGAAATGGCGTCATTTCTTCTTGAAATGTAACCAATCCCTAAAACTTCGCGTATCCAAAAAAGAGGCTTCTCATGACGGGTATCTTGGTAGAAACAGATTGTTGCCATAAAACGAAATCCACGTTTGGTGTCAGTTCGTCTCTTGATTTGCAACATTATGCTTCCATCGCCATCTAAAAAACCCGCGATGTATGCTTTCTCAACACTTGATCGACTTCCCACGGTATTGCCTTTCAGAGGTTTTCGGTCCTCAAGCGAATTATATTACAGATGGACTAGCCTGTAAACAATTCTCAAACCAAGAACATGCGAAGGTTTCACCGTTATTAGCCACGTTGTCATTACGCATTTCTGCGCAAAGTAGCAATTTCTTACTAGGGCCAACTTCTCTCAAATTTCCTATCGTCCACAGCGGATATAAACCGAACTGTCTCACGCGTGTTATTCCACCATTACTGATGGCACGGACTATATCTTCACCCTTAATCAAAGTCTTTACTAATTAAGGGGCTGACGTATGAACTCATGCCTCAAGCAGTCGTTCTCACTGTTCCACTCGCTGACTAAGCGAGTTTCCTAGATCAGTCTCTACGGGATCAAACCAGCATTACACTGGCGCTTACCCTCGGTATTGCCCTTCTGGATCGTTCGATCATATCCAGGTAGGGTTTCACCGATTTTAGTCAGATTTAGTGTTATAGATGCGATGTACATCAACACTTTACCACTTTACAGTGGTAGAACGCAATGTAATTTACGTTCTGAACCCAGCTCACGTACCACTTTAATCGGCGAACAGCCGAACCCTTGGAAGATGCTCCTCCTCCAGGATGTGATGAGCCGACATCGAGGTGCCAAACAGCGCCGTCTATGTGAACTATTGGGCGCTATAAGCCTGTTATCCCCGGCGTAACTTTTATCCGAAAGCGCTGCCGATACCACACTCATGTACATGAAATGTACGGACAGCGGAAAACTTACTCCTACTTTCGTACCTGCTCGGCTTGTAGGCCTCACAGTCAAGCTGGCTTATGCGCATGCACTATCACTACGATTTCCATCCGTAGTTAGCCAACCTTTGAACGCCTCCGATACTCTTTAGGAGGCAACCGCCCCAGTTAAACTACCCACCAGACACGGTCCCAGAACCAGTAATCACACACGATCATGGATATCATATGCGCTTAGTGGTCCTGGTAAGAACAAGATCATGACAAGGGTGGTATTTCACTGATGGCTCCACCTCGGCTAGCGCCAAGGCTTCAAAGCCTCCCACCTATGCTACACATGTCATAACCCGGCTCAATGCCAAGCTGTAGTAAAGCTGCACGGGGTCTTTTCGTCCTGCTGCGGACAGACGGCATCTTTACCGCCAATGCATTTTCACCGAGCTCTTCGTCGAGACAGTACCCATATCATTGCGCCATTCGTGCAGGTCAGAACTTACCTGACAAGGAATTTCGCTACCTTAGGACGGTTATAGTTACCGCCGCCGTTCACCGGGGCTTCAGTTCGCTGCATACACAGCTCTCCTTAACCTTCCGGCACCGGGCAGGCGTCAGCCCGTATACATCCACTTTCGTGTTAGCACAGACCTATGTTTTTGGTAAACAGTTGCATGGGTTCCTTAGCTGCGGCTCCCGCTAGGGGAGCAGGCCTTATTCCGAAGTTACGGCCGCTGTTTTGCCGAGTTCCTTGACGAAGAATCACTCGTACACCTTGGTCTTCTCGACCTGAGCACCTGTGTCGGTTTGCGGTACGGATAGCATAATTCACGCGCCAGATTGCTTTTCTAGTCAGCACTTTAACCGGGATCGAGCTAAATGCTCTTTCATTCGCAGGCATTTCTCCTGCTTAGACGGATATAACCGTGAATCCGCCCCGGCTAATATGCCGCGCACATCTGACAAAACTACACTAGTACGGGAATATTAACCCGTTGTCCATCGCCTACGCTACGCGCCTCGGCTTAGGACCGACTAACCCTGGGTCGATTATCGTGGCCCAGGAAACCTTGCTCTTTCGGTGGGCAGGATTCTCACCTGCCTTATGGTTACTCATTCCAGCATTCTCACTTGATAGCGCTCCACCGGACCTCGCAGTCCGGCTTCGGTGCCCTATCAACGCTCCTCTACCACGCCCCAGAACCCATTTCACTACACTTGTTTAATCATTTTGACGCCAGCCCTGACGGGTGGCTATGAAAATGTGTAATGAAATAAGTTCTGGGGCATCCATATCTTCGGTACTACGCTTGAGCCCCGTTACATTTTCCGCGCGGGATCTCTTGACGAGTGAGCTGTTACGCACTCTTTAAATGAATGGCTGCTTCTAAGCCAACATCCTCGTTGTCGAAGAAATCCCACCTCGTTTCCCACTTAGCGTAAATTTAGGGACCTTAGATGATGGTCTGGGCTGTTTCCCTTTTGAGCGACGAGCTTAGCCCCGCCGTTCTAACTGCCGTAGTTCCACTGACCGTATTCGTAGTTTGTCAAGGGTGGGTATCCGTAAGGACCCCATTCCGAAACAGAGCTCTACCCCAGTCAGCTACCGTACGACGCTAGCCCTAAAGCTATTTCGAGGAGAACCAGCTATCTCCGAGTTCGATTGGCATTTCACCTCTAACCACAGGTCATCCGGGCATTTTGAAACATGCTGCGGTTCGGTCCTCCACGCAGTTTTACCTGCGCTTCAACCTGCCCATGGTTAGGTCACCCGGTTTCGGGTCTATTCACTACTACTATGGCGCCCTATTCAGGCTCGCTTTCACTACGCCTACGACAAATGTCTTAAGCTTGCAGCAGTAAATAACTCGCTGGATCGTTCTACAAAAAGCACGCCGTCACCGGACAAGCCGGCTCCGACTCCTTGTACGCACACAATTTCAGGATCTATTTCACTCCCCTTCCGGGGTTCTTTTAACCTTTCCCTCACGGTACTTGTTCACTATCGATCGTAAGATATATTTAGCCTTGGAAGGTGGACCTTCCAGATTCAATCAGGGTTTCACGTGTCCCGACCTACTCGACACTGTAAGTGATAAAGTTCGTAAAACTTGGTATACCGGGCTATCACCGTCTCTGGCCGGTCTTTCCAGACCGTTCTACTCGCATTACGTATTTCTTACTTTATGGAAGCTAGTGGTAGCGCTTCCGCCTTATGCGGCCGTCCCAAGGGGACAGTCGCAAAAGGTTACTTACAGGTCACAACCCCCTAATAACATTCGTCTACCAACTTATTTGCTAGGCAATAAATTGCCAGGCAAAAGTCATTAAGGTTTGGGCTGATCCGCGTTCGCTCGCCACTACTTACGGAATCATTGGTTATTTTCTCTTCCTCGGGGTACTAAGATGTTTCAGTTCCCCCGCTTACCGCTCTCCAGCCCTATATATTCAGGCCGGCGCTGGCCAGTATGACCTGGCCAAGGTTTCCCCATTCGGACATCTCCGGATCAAAACATATGTAGCTGTTCCCCGGAGCTTTTCGCAGCTCATCGCGTCCTTCATCGGTATCTTACGTCAAGGCATTCGTTGTGCGCGCTTGAGTAACTTTTTACGATTGGCTTAAGGCTTCGTCGGTGAGACTGGCCTTAAACCGGTTTAATGCAATTGACCGGTTATCGGTGGTTACCAGATACCATTATCTGTTATCCCAATACTCCGATTGCCGTTTGTCTTTAAGCGAATATACCTTGCAGTACATCCGCAATTGCTTTTCTCTTTAGATCATCTTAAAAATTAATTAAATTAATTTTAGGTTGAAGATGATCCGTCGACTGAATTGTTAAATTGCTAAACTCTAATGCTTACCTAGATACGTTGTGGTGCTAAAATGCACTCCACCCTAATCTTGTAAGAAGCTTGAGTTTACGTTCAGCTGTTCTGCCTTGCTTTGTCTTGGCGACTAGCCCTGACCTAAACTCAAGCGTTCAATACGTTCAATAAATGATAGCAAAATTAACAGAGGCGGTCAAGTCTTTGTTGCTGTCAAACTTGCTACAGTTTGGTAGGTATTATCGAATGGTTTTTCCTAAAATGGCTGTGTCGATTCGGCGGCCCAGGCGCAGTTCAAGGTTATCAAAATCATTGCCAAGTTCTTCGCGCAGCCATTCAAGTTCCTTGCTGGTCGCCATGTTATCTGGAATACCGCCGACCGTGTCACCAATGGCAGCTACCATCTTTTCGAGTTTGTCGAACCTGCCCTCCAGCCCATCGAACCTGCCCTCCAGCCCGTCGAAGCGTCGTTCCAGGCCGTCAAACCTGCCTTCCACGCCGTCGAAGCGGCCGCCAAGAGCCTCTACGGCCTCCAGTATCTGCTGATTGGTAGCTTTTTTATCTGCCATATCCCAAGTCTACGCTTGCCGGATTAAAAAATCTTTAAATTTGGCGATTTTGGTTAACATTCCTAGAATCTGGATTTTTCCTTTAGTTTTTGCTTGATTCGCGAGGCCAGGGCGGACTCTTCTATGCTGTCCATGATCGGCTTGGCGCACTTGGGACACAACTCGACTTTGGAACTGAATATGTCCCGTCCGACGATGACCTGCTCGCCCTTTTCAATAATTTTTTGACAGTTGTCACAGCGATGAACCATCATGCTCTGCCCCTCCCTTTTATGTTTGTCTGGATTAATTATTATAAGCTCGGCGGCGGCGAATTAAAATCGTAGAATTAACATCGCGCAGTACTATTACTGGGCGATGAAGTAGTCGAAGGTGTAGGTGGTGTTGGCCTGAGGGGTATCAAGGGCGTTGAACATGAGGTCCGCGAGAACAGTATCTTGGTTAAATAAAGATTAAATAACCTGTTAAACACTGGCCGGCAGTGCTAGGCTACGACTTAATCGTGAATAATTATGCCTTTATTGACAGCCAAAATTTAAACCTGGGAGTCAAAAGCGCAGGCTGGGCGCTGGACTTCAGAAAATTCCGGCTTTACCTAAAAAACAAGTACGGCGTGAACAAAGCCTACCTGTTCATTGGCCAGATGGCCGGCCAAGAAACGCTTTACGATAATTTGCAAAACATGGGCTATCAACTTGTATTTAAGCAGACTACGGAATACAAAGTAGGCGGCAAAACGGTCGTGAAAGGCAATGTGGACGCCGAGTTGGTACTGTACGCCGCGGCCAAAGTCTTCAACCAATACGACAGGGCGATAATCGTCAGCGGCGACGGCGACTTCCGCTGTCTTGCCGAATACTTGCTTGAGAAGAACAAACTGCTCCATATCCTGGCTCCAAATAAGAAATACTCAAGTTTACTGAACTCTTACGCGAGCAAAATCGTCCGGGTTGATACCCTAAAATCCAGGCTGGAATACGTTAGAAAAAAATGACTGGCCTCAGCGGTCGGTCGAAACCTTAGGCTTAGCCAGTCGTGGTGATTACCTATAGCGTAGCAGAGGGCGCGCAACGGTGTCAACGCTACTGGGCGATGGAGTAGTCGAAGGTGTAGGTGGTGTTGGCCTGCGGTGCGTCCAGGGCGTTGAACATGAAGTCGGTGGCGCTGGTGGCACCCTTGAAGAAGCGCAGGCCCGCGGCCTTGTCATTAGACGGACTGAGCACTATGTGCGGCGCCTGGCCGTAGGTCTTGCTAAAGAGTATCTTCGCCAGGTCGCCAGCTGTCGGTGCGCTGCCAGTGGTAATCGTAATCGTACCGGTGGTATCGGTGCCATCAACAGAGATAGTAGCCGAGCCGCCAGCCGCCGCTTGTGCTTGCGAAGTCGGCTGGCCCCCGGCGGTGATGACGTGTCCGCCGATGGTTATATCGCCATCGAACTGCGCGCTGCCGGTGACGGTCAGGCTACCCACTGTGGCACTGCCCGAAACATTCAGGCTACCGGCAGTTATGGCGCCGCTAACCCCCAGAGTACCGCTGATACTGGCGGACGCCGCCGACAGGCTAGTAGCGGTCAGATTGATAGCCGTCAGGTCAGCAATGTTAGCCGAGCCGTTCACCTGCAAGTCGTTGGCAGTCACCTGCCCGCTGGCTATCAGATTGCCCACGTTGGCATCACCGTTCACATTCAACGAATTAGCCGTCAAGGAATCAGTAGTGGAGCTGGTAGAGGTCAGGTCCTGCACGTTAGCAGTAGTCGCTAGCAAATTGTTAACTGTAGCTGTGCCATTGGCCTGGATGTCATTGACCGTGGCCAAGCCGCTAACCGTCAGATTACCAAGCGTGGCGTCGCCGCCGTTCTGGATGGTGTTGGCGATACTTGGCCCGCTGTAGTAGAACGGGTTGACGAAGATCAGGATCTGGCCTGTGCCGGAACCGCTGTAACTCTGCATTGCGCGGCCAATCACTTCACCGGCGGCAGTGGCCTTCATGCCGACACCAGGCGTAGAAGAAGCGGTAATGTAATCGCCAGCAACTATGTCGCCGTTCTCGGTATTAACTTTGGTCAGAACGCGTCCGTTCAAGGCTACAGGCATCGGGTAATCAGAGTCATTGACGTTATTGCCTGTTAGGTTGCTCTCGTCAGAGTGGGGGTCAATCTCAGATATGACGCCTATTTCGGCCGACTCGTAAGCCCCGTCTGTCTTGGCCACAACCGGCACCTGGTACTTGCCGTCCTTACTGGTGGCATAAGTGGAAGTGGTCATAACCACGTCACCGGGCGTTACATCCGGCTGGGACGGATATAGCTCGGCGTAGTCGGCGCCTACCGGAGTGGTACAGACCACGAACTGGACGTTTGCAGCCGCACTGGCAGCTCCAGAGTGGCACACCCCATGAGTTGTCGCCGTACCAGCGATGTCGGAAGTCAACGTACCGCCGGTCACGCCGGCGAATAATGTTATGGCCTTGCCAGAAGTATTTACGTTGAATACTGAATTGCCGCTACTATCCTGGACCTGGAATTCAGTAGTAGAGTTAGTGCCCGTTGCCGAACCAACTATGACAGAGCCGCCATTTGGCTGTAGCTCAAGTGCGCGGGCGCTTGAGTTACTCAGATCGCCCTCCGACGATACCTGTATGGCGCCGTAGTCGGTACCGGAGGAAACGCCGTAGATGTTTACGGTAGCATTTTGGCCGTCACTGTGAATCGTAAGGGTAGAGTCTGGCGGGTAACCATTATTCCCGATACCGACTCGATAATTGCTGGTGTCAACTCCCAGAACTACATCGCCTGAAGTGTTCTGAACCTGGAAGGCTGTGTTAGAGTTAGTCGTTGTCTTTATTGTTGTGTTACCGGCGTTAGCAACTGTGAAAACGTCCGCGGTGTTATTGGCCAGCTGTAGCAAGTCTGCTGAACCGGTGTTCTTGCCGCGTATCACGGTGTCACTATTGCTTTGGACATAAAGTTCGTTGCCAACGGCAGCAGTAGGACCAATATGAACTTCGCCATTAGTCGTGTCAGCAGTGAAAAGCGGCGTGCTGTCACTTAACTGGATCTGGAAGGCGGTGGTGGAGTCGGTGGAGTTCTGGAAGGTAGCATTGCCAGTATTACCTACGGTGACAACGTCTGTGCCGCTACTTTGTAGGTGTAGTAAATCGTTACTGCCTGTACCGTTGGCAGTTATAACATTATAACTGCCTGATTCAACATACAATTTAGTGGACGCGGCAGGCGCGGCACCGACACCAACTTGGTCATGTGTGCCAGATGTATCTACATACAACGCTACACCTCCACCCGAATCCAGAACCCGGAATGCCTCAGTGGTGTCGCTGGCTGGCTGGATAAGAACACCGTTGTTGGACGAGCCGCCGACCGGGTTGAAGATAACGCCACTGGTGCCGGCCTTGATGGTAATCGGGCTGGTGCCGATCTGAGAGCCTATGTTCACAGTGTTAGTGGAACTGGCGGTGGAGCTGTTGCCAATATTAATGGTCTGAGCTACCGCGCCGGAAGTGTTGCCGATCTGTACTGTGTTGGCTATGCCGGTGTTACCAAGGTTTAGATTGGCGCCGCTGGTATCAACTTGGATGTAGTTATTGCCGGCAGCATTCTGAACTTGGAAGGCGGTTGTGGAGTTGACGGAGTTCTTGAACAGTACGCTTCCGCCAACCCCTAGGCTACCATTTATTAGGGTGTTCTGGCTAACGCTAAGGCCGCCCTGAATACTAAGGTCGCCGTATATCTGGCCATTGCTTGTGACTTGCAAGCTGGCGGTACTTATATTGTCTGAGGTCAGTGCCGGACTATCGATTCCGGAAATACTGAAGTCCTTAAGTTCGCAGCCGATGGCACTGCCGGCGGTAGCAGAACAAGTGGTAGTGTTACCATTAAACCCAGTGTACAGATAGGCACCCGAGAGAAAGATTGATGTAGGGAAAAGGCTTCCGGTACCGGTATTAGCCGAGCCGCTGGCATCAGCACCACCCACGTAGGTAGGTGCGACCGGGTTGGATATATTAAAGGCTTTTATCTCGCAGCCTTCCGCGCTGCCAGCAGTCTGGGAACAATTAGTAGCACTGCTACCCCAAAGCGTGTACGCATAGCGGCCAGCAGTAACAAGGTTAGAGCCGCCGCTAACACTACTGGTTCCAGTAGTCGAGCCATCGGCATCAACACCGCCCACATAGGTGGGTGTGGCCGGGTTGGATACATTGAAGACCTTGAGTTCGCAGCCGATAGCGCTGCCAGCAGTCTGGGAGCAGGCGGTACTACTACCTGCAAATGTAACGTAGAGATAGCCGTTAACCATACTGGACGCTAAACCGCTAAGATTCCCGGCACCAGTGTTTGTAGAACCTGTAACGTCTGCTCCGCCCACATAGGTAGGTGCGGCCGGGTTGGATATATCAAAGGCCTTGAGTTCGCAGCCGATAGCGCTGACGGTTGCGGAACAGGTGGTACTACTATTTGCAGACGTAACATAAGCATAATTGCCGGAAACGGTAGTGCTATTAAAGCTAGTGTTGCCTGTACCGCTGTTAGTTGAGCCTGTGGCATCCGCTCCGCCCACATAGGCAGGTGCGGCCGGGTTGGATATATCAAAGACCTTGAGTTCGCAGCCGATAGCGCTGCCGACAGTCTGGGAACAGGCAGTATTATTACTCGCGGATGCAATATAAGCATAGCTGCCGGAGATGGTAATATCGGTGAAGTTAACATTTCCGGTACCGGTGTTAGCTGAGCCACTGGCATCCGCTCCGCCCACATAGGCAGGTGCGGCCGGGTTGGATATATCAAAGATTTCCAGTTCGCAGCCTCCTGCGCTGCCGACAGTCTGGGAACAGGCGGTGGCGTTACCCGTAAATGTAACGTAGAGATAACGCCCCGAGATAGTTGCAGAGAGAGTCGTCCTATTGGTCGCTCCAGTAGTCGAACCATTGGCATCAACACCGCCCACATAGGCAGGCGCGGCCGGGTTGGATATATTGAAGACTTTTATTTCGCAGCCGACGGCGCTACCTGCAGCCTGGGAACAGGCGGTGGCGTTACCACCGCTAGCAACAAATGCATATTGACCGGATACAGCAAAGTCTTGGAAACTGAGACTTGTAGTGCCAGTGTTAGTTGAACCGCTGGCATCAGCACCGCCTTGATAAACCATGGTTGGGATACCAATCGTAACTATTGAACTGGTGGTGTTCACATTCAGTACACTCCCTGCACTCGCATTCTGTATCTGGAAGGCAGTGGCGGAATTAGTAGCATTCTTGAAGATTAATGAGTCTGACGTATTATTGTAGCTAATAGTAGCTTCGTCAGAAGTAGAGGCACCTAGATGTACGGTCTCGCCGCCAAGATAAATATTGGCGACGCGGGCCGTATCAGAACCTATGTTGTAGGTATCATCCACATTCGGCAGTAAATTACCGGTGGTATCGATCAGCCATTTGGTAGTGCCGCCTGTTTCAAAGGCCAGGCTGTTGGAGTCGTTGGTGCCTAGGACTGCAGTTGCACCCATTGAGTTGCCGTTTTGCACAAACGCCTGGTTGCTACCTGATACAAAGTTACCTGAACAAGTCAGGTTGCCGGTGTCTCCAGCAACCGTACAGCCGGTGTCTGCGGAACCTCCGGCCAGGTTGATGCTGGTGGCAGTAGTGCTAGCCGGACCGATGTTAATAGCGGTACTGGCTGCACCGGCGAAGTTGATGGTGGTGGCGGTTGTGTTAAATAAAGCTAAAGTAGTGGCGTTGGTAGTCACAGCCGGCGCGTTAAGAGCTATGGCAGTAGCATTTTGTAAGGTAGTGGTGCCTGCAACCGTAGAGCCTATGGTGACATTACTGACAGAGCTGCCCGTAGTGTTATTGCCTATGTTGATTGACTGGGTAACGGCGTTGGCGATGTTACCGATCTGGACGGTGTTAGCAGCGTTAGCCGTAGCGATGTTGATGGTACCCGAGGCGGCGGACTGAATACTGACCGCCGAAGAGGTATTGCCACCTTGGAGGGTTAGTGTGGAAGCTGCTACGGTGCTACCAATGGTTATGACGTCCTTGCCGGTCGAGGTAGCCGTAGCGCCAATGTTGATGGTGTTGGTCTTGCCGCTGGCAACGTTGCCGTTGCCAATGCTGATGGTCTCGCCTTGGGTGGATTGGCCTAAAGTTAAGGTGCCAGTGTTGGAAGTATTGCCGACAGTAACGTTTCCAGAGCCGGTGGTCTGAATATTTACAGCGCCGCGAGAGCCGCTACCAGCGCCTGCTGATCCGCCGGCGCCGCCTTGGATCGATATGTTGCCGCCGTTGCCGCCATAGGTAGTATTAATGCTTCCGAAACCGGCGCCGCCGACCAGCGCGATGTCGCCACCAGCGCCGCCCGCATTACCGGCACCACTATTCGTAACTTGGCCGCCGGCACCGCCTGTAAGGGTCAGCGCACCGCCAAGGCCGCCTATGAAGGCACCGCTACTAGCAGTGTTATCTCCGCCGGCGCCGCCGGTTATGCCAACAGCGGCGCCGGTACCAGCAGTGCCTGCAGTATTAAGGTTCTGTCCTTTACCTCCCGCAACGGTTAAAACCGAATCAGCTGCAGTGGTGCCATTACCACTTGGCTGGAACCCTTGTACATTAAGTGTTGCGGCAGGTGATGCCACACCGATACCAATTCTGGTATTGGTGGTGTCGGCTACAAACAGATTAGATGTGCCAGCATGGTTCTGAATCTGGAGGGCCTTGGTAGAATCCGCGGTCGGCTGAACAAACAGGCCGGTGTTAGAGCCGCCGCCAGGGTTTATGTTGATGGCATTAGAGCCGGTGGAGGTCAGGCTTAAGGTCGTGCCTGATGTGAGGGCTATGGTGCTGGCAGATTGTATAACCACGGCCCCTCCTGAACCGGTACTACCGATATTGGTGGCGCCGGAGCCAGAGGCATTGATGTTGGCCGTACCGCCAGTTATGGTCAGGCCACTGCTGCCAGTCAGCAAACCTCCGATGGTACCGGTACCGGTGATGTTGAAATCGGCCGTCTGTGGCGACGTGCCGTTTTGGATGTAGCTGCCGGAGCCCGTAGAGGAAGCGAAACCACAGTTCGTGCTGCTCTGGATACACAGCGTGCCAGCTTCGTCCGGCAAGTGTATGGCGTGGGCGCCGCTCTGGGTGTTCCAATCCAGCAATGAGCCGCTGTTGGCCGGATCGGCCAGTTTTCCAGCCCGGAAGGCATACGGCAAGGCGGTCAGCTGTAGGCGCGGGCTCATTTCACCGTCATAGCTGGGCGATCCGCCGGTAGTGCCACCGATATTCATGGTCAGCCAGAGCTGTTGGTCCCAGTTAATGGTGCCCGGGAAACTGGTTATTGAGCCCAGATTGGCCGTCAGATAGCCGTTAGCTACCTCTATGCCCTGGCTGGCGCTGTTCAAGTAATCTTCGGTCCAGAGAGCGGTTCCACCGCTGGAGGCGCTATAGAGCTTAAACTCGACGTTATAATTGCCGTCCGGCACGATGGCGCCGGCATTGCTCTCCAGGCGGGCCTGGAAATTGATAACGTCGTTCGTGGCGGCCACCGTCTGAGCCGGACGCACCACGTTGAGCGCAACACCGGTGAACACGACAAGTCCCAGCGCTAGCACAGTGGCTACGCGGCCGCGCGCCCGGACACGTCCGGGCGCGCGCGTCGCGCGCGTATAGAAAAAAACCGAGGTAGACAATAAACTGCACCGGGCAGCGCCAGCTAATCCCGCGAGGTGTTCTCCGCGGACGTATGCAGCCAGTCTTCGCACGAGCGACCTATGATCCGACATAGTTTGTTTTTTTTGTTTTTCTTTTTAGTGAGGGAGTTTTGTTTTTGCCCTTCGGTTACATTATCACCCCCTTGGAGCGGCTATTCAACCCCTTTCAGCCCAATCTTGAACAAAAAACGTACTCAGAACTAGACCAACATCAGGCCAACCTCGTTCAAACTGTTGTAAATTAGGTTACAGGTTCGGTCAATTAACAGGGTGCCTGTTTATAAATATCCTGCCCCCAGGACCAAACCATAGCCATGGTCTGCCAGCCTAGGAGTTATCCACAGCCTTAGAGTATCTGCTAGGCTACTGCTCGTCGAATTCGCGGTTCAGAACATCTACCCTATGCCGCCCGCCCAGCCAGAACGCCGCGAAAATGAGCGGTACCATGGCAAATGCCGGCCACCAGATCACTTTGGTCTTTACTATAGTATTATCGCCTTTTTTGTTGTTTTGGACCGCGCCGGTCGCCTGCCCGATAACCTGCAGGAAGGCTTGGTCGCCATTCTTGTCGGTCGCCTTGATTATGACCCTGTAGATGCCGGCCGTTTTGTACGTATGCTTCAGGGTTATGGTGCCGGCGGTTTCGGAACTCATCAGATCGGCGGGCGAGCCGTCACCCCAGTCCGTACTGATAGCGTACGGAGCGGTACCTCCATTGATAACGACCGGCCATTCCAGTACGGTGCCGGGGGGAGCGCCGCGCTCGCCATATGCGCTGGTAAGTGAAAGCGGCGTGCCGGACTTCAAGAACTGGGCGTCATTAAAAGTCACGGTAACGATATTGGAATCCGGACCGGCCTGGTCAAGCGCATCGTATACACGGGCTACCAGGTCATTGCGGCCGCTGAGCAGGTCAACCTTCAAAGAGTAGCTGCCGTGGGAGCACACGGTAGAACCGATAAATATGCCGTTAGAGAAAATCTTGACCAGCACGTCGGACGGACAGAGGCCGCTGACCGTAATCGGTACGGATGTGAAAACCGCGCCGTTGCTAGGTACGGCGATAGTCGCGCCATGTTTAGGCGGCGCGGAAGAAATCGTGCCTTCCAGGCCGATGGAGCCTGATTGTGGCGGCGGGTCGGCCGCCAAAGCCGTACCGACAGGGACGGAACTGATCATAACCGCCGCCACGACCGCTAAGCCGGTGTCCACCAAACCACGGCCGAGCCGGTTCGGTCTCACGCCGCTACCTCTGGTGGCGATTGGCGCGAGCGATGACACGGCGGTTGTAGGCGCGAATCACCCTGGGCAGACCGAAGATAAGGAACAGTACGAGCAGTATGGCCGCAATGGCTATGATAATGACTACTATCGGTATGACATAGAACGTGGCGCTGGCGGTAAGCAGCTGGCCTGTGGAGCCATAACCGAAGTTGCCCTCAATCTTGTACTTGCCGAACGACCCTACCTTGTCCAGCTTGGTCGTAAAGCGGCGTATGCTGTCCGGCAATACGTTACCCGGCGAATCGGACTTATTAACGCTATAGGTGGCCAATACTTTGGAGCCGCGCTTAAGGATAATCTTGCCAAACGGCTGTTCCTGAACGTTGCCGCTGTTCTGGAAGCGTACCACGGACTGCAGGTTCTTATTATTGAAGAACAGAGTACGGGTATCCGTGCTGTCGCCCTGTGCTACGCCGAAACCGGCAACCGATATCTTCTCGGATAGATTTCCTGGAACGGTTATCAGGACCAGCGAGGCCACGCTGGCCGACAGATTGACGTTCTTGTCGCCCCCTGCCCCCACGGGCGCGAAACGTATGGCGCCGTAGTAACCGCCGCCGGGGGTACCCCCTGGTACGGTTATGGCAACACTGACAGGCGCCTGCTGCCCCGGTTTGAGGGTAAAGGTATTGCTTGGAACTTTTACGAATTGCTTCAGGCTGTGCTGGGGCGCCGTGGCATCATTCAGCAGCAGCGCCGGATTGCCGCTCTCGTCTTTCGGCGGCTGGAAATCATTAACTAAGACCTTGAGGTTTTCGACCGCAGAGGAAGCGTTCTGTATATACACCGTCAGGTTGTGGCTGGCCCCCGGTTTTATAGTCAGGTCGGTACGCACCGGCGACACCCTGTAGCCGTTGGTGGCCGGTGAAGAAGCCGCGAATGCGGCTATAGGCATCAAAACCAGTGATGCGATCAAAGTTACGAGGAATGCCCGCGCTTTTAATATTGTTTTCATCTTCGTTCCGTCACAGCCTGTCTTACCTAGTACCAATGGTACCAGAATGCCGGGCGCTTGCCAATTAGAACTACGTCTGTAGATTAAGAACCTCGTCAGAAGCTCCCCGCACCCACGTAAGTCAGAGTGCTGACGTACACGCCTGGCGGCTGGTCAGACGGCAGGTTCACCAGATAGCTTGCGGTGTATCTGCGCCAGTTATCGGCTAACGCCGAGCTTGCTACGATGTCGTTGCTGACGAAACGGTAGCTGTTAGGCGTATTGTAGCCGGAGGCTGGCTGGCCGCTGCCCGGTCCGGCGGGATTAGAGCCGATATGCGGTACGGTATTGGCACGCAGATTGAGGCCGAACTGGGGGCTTCCAGGTTTTGAGGCAGCATTGGAGCCCAAGGCGCTAATAATATTATTGCCGGAGGTCATCGTAATACCGTACACCTGTATGATATAACCGTTATCGGCGTTGGTCGCCACTAATATCTGGCTGGCGGCCTGACTGCTGTGCGCAGCGCTTAGACTGCCAAAATTTATGTAATCGCCGCTCGCTGATGCGCAATCATAGGTAGGTATGATTATGCCGGTGCAAAACGTCAGATACGGTGGCACGTAGGAGCTGACTTGCAAGTTGGCATTGATGGCGAACGCCAGACCGCCGTAGTCTACTATCGGCCCCGTGGCATTAGTGGTGTTATAGGTGGTATACCGGCCGTAGTACGAGCCGGTCGCGTTGGGATTAACGATGTCGCTGAGCGTCACACTGACCAGTTGCGGCGCGGTGAAGGCAGTAGGCCCCCAGCTGATCAACAGCTCGTTGGTCGTCACCGGATAGACCGAGAACGCGGGCAAGCCGCTGGAAGCTACTATATGTTCGTGCGTAACATCAAGACCGGCCGGGATGGTGCAGCTGTCGCCGATAAGCGGCGTATTGCTGCAAAGCAGGATCTTTATAGAGCCGATGTTTGAAGAGGTGCTAAGGGTCAGGAAAAACTTATAGGTGGTCGTGGCGCTAGGATAGCTATCGCCCAGCTCCAAACCCCGGCTTCCCAGGCGATCGGCCCAAACGGGAGCCATAGAAAACACTAGGATGCTTGCTGACAGCATAAGACTGGCTGTCACGACACGCAGTAGTCTAAGCTTAGTCCGAATCGGCCCTCGCGGCTCAGGCATTGCTGCCCATCCCGTTAGAACGTACCGGTCGCAACCGTGTTCAGGCTGGTTGAATAGATTCCGGCTTCAGTAGTGGCCGAGATGTTACCCAGGAAAGCAAACGTACCGGTGTATGAAGAAATCGCCCCCGTAGACTGTAGAACGGTACTGCCGCTGGCGTTGTTGGTACCACCCGAGCTGGTCGTGTCATTGAGCCCGAATTTCGAACTCCCGGAGTACGTGCCGGTACTCAAACCCGAGTGGCAGTTATTGATCGTGTCGTCATACGGAGCCTGGGCGGCCAAACCGCCGCTGGCCCCAGTGGTATCAGCACAGAAACCGAACTGCTCGGAGCCAGCCGAACTTGTTGCCGCCGTTCCGCCTACGCCCGTGATGGTATACACGCTGGACGAGCCGGTATTACAGTTGGACGGCGTGCCGCTGCGACAAAGAGTGTTGCCGCGCATAACTACGACGGCGCCGCTGGCGGCATTGGTGGCTATGGTGTACTGCGCGTTGTCGTTGACGTAAGCGTTGGCAATATCTAGTGCGCCCGTGGTAGCATCACCAAGGGTAAGCGCCGGCGGCGTGCCGCAGGAAGACTGGAACACGCAGTAGCTTAGAGTTTCAAAGACTTTTGAGGTGATGCTGATGTTAGCGACCGTGCTGAGGGCCACGCCGCCGTAGTCCGTATACGAGCCTGGCGAAACCGAAGTGTTAGCACCAGCCCCACCTGTAGCATAAGTCAGTATGCGACCGTAGAACGAGGCCGTATCGGAGGGGTTAGTCACTCCGGTCACCGTGATAGTAACTGGGGTAGCAGCAGTGAAGTCGACGCTTGAAGTCGTCAATTTAATACCGCGATTACTGCCGATGGTCGTTACCGTCCAACCGCTGGCGGCGGCACTGGTGAAATCCGGTACGTCAGTACCCGCAGTCGCGGTACAGCTGTCGCCAATCAGCGGGTCATTCGAACAAAAGTCTAGGATAACATCAGGATGGCCAACAGTAGTGGCCGGCGTGAAGGTAACTGTATACGTGACGCTGGTAGCACTGGCCGCTGAGCTGCCCATGGTTATACTGCGGCTAGTCACCTGGCCGGCGCTGACCGTTCCCGGCAACACCCCGCTTACAAGAGCGGCGATAAAAGCGACCGCAGATACAACGCCCAAAGGGCGTCCCAATGATGTCCGCAAAGCTTCTACTCTACTCACTTGTTTCATTTGTGGCGTTTCTCTCTTCCGAACTACTCGCTCCCAATAATAACACCTGTTGTCCTATATCACAAAAATATTTATGCTTATTTATCCACAGCCAGACATTAGAAGGTGGCGGTAGCGACCAGCACGTCGTTGAAGTCATAGGTGCCGCCCGGCGTGATGTTGCTGATGTTATATATATAAGAGATCGTGTAGTCCGTTTCGCCGGAACTGCTATTAGAATAGGCTACGGTGTCGCCCGGCACGTATTTATAGAGATTGCTACTATTGTAGCCGCTGGCCGCCTGGCCGAAACTAAAGCCGCTGTTAGGAACCTGCACAGGGTTGGCGCCTACGCCCGGGCTGGTGTTATGGACCAAGTTGATACCGAACTGCTCGGTACCCGGTACGGAAGCTGACGGGCTGGTCAGGTTCTGCATGGTATAGGTGTTATATTTTGGCGGATTCGATACCGTGACCACCTGATAGCCACTGGAGAGGTAGTTCTTGACCGAGAACGTAGCCGTGGTAGTAGAGGTACTGCTGGTGCTGAGCACGCCTATGTCCGTAGAGGTTCCATTGACCACGAACTGCAGAAACGGCGTCCGGTCGGTGTTGAAGCCGCCATGCGCCTGGTAATTCGTACTGGAGGTGCTGCCTACGCCCGTTTCCCCGGCCGCTTCCTTGGCGCAATAATTGGACGAGCAGGCATTAAGCTCGCCGCCGGCACCGAAGAAAACTTCATTCACCTGGTAGTTCGCCGAAGATGATTGCGCGGCCTGCGACCCTGCAGGCACCAGTAATAACAGCAGGGCGAGTGCGATGCTCCATACGACTGTTTGTTTTACACGCATACCGTAATCATTATAACAATAGACTGCGGTTTGTAGTATCATGGGTTCATAGCAAGCACAAGGGTTTTTAATAAAAATGGCAGAAGCAAACGATCCGCCGCCCCCGGCAAATCCAGAGCCGGAGCCGGACCATCTGGAGAACAAGCTCTCAACCGAGTCCTTGGATTCTTTGCCCGACCCCGGGCAATCGCTTGAACCGACGGACGACGGCGAAAGCGCGGACACGGCCGGGCCAAGCACGCATCCAGGCGCGGAAGAGCTTTCTTCGTCCGGCCCGACAGGCTCTGACGCCAAGACTGGACAGCCGGCCACACCCCCAGCCAGATCGCCCCGCTTCAAGTGGCTGAGGCGCCACATCAACGTTTATTCATTGTTATTTGTGTTCGTGCTATTACTGGCGGCAACGATTATCTTCATAGCTAACCGGCAAAACCACCGCGCCAATAATGCCAGCCAGATAAAGACACAGGGATTGAGCCAAAGCACGCTGGACCAGCTTGCCAAGGGGGATGTGACCGTCGGCAGTAACCAATCGGTGCTCAGCGTACGCTCCAGCGCCATATTCGCCGGCCAGGTCCTAATCAAACAAGGTCTGCAGGTAGCCGGCAGTCTACAGATCAGCGGAACGGCGTCGTTCAACGATGTCGTCGCCAACGGCACCAGCCAGTTCGGTCAAGTGAACGTCAAGAAAGACCTGGCTGTCAGCGGCAATACCGCCCTGCAGGGTTCAGCTACCATAGGCGGCAGCCTGCAGGTCAGCGGCGGCGGTACCTTCGGCGGTTCACTGTCCGCACCGCAGATTACCGCCAACAAATTGCAGTTGAACGGCGACCTGGTGCTCACCCACCACATCAGCACGGGCGGCGGGCGGCCAAGCCATAGCGGCGGTTCGGCGCTTGGCAGCGGCGGCTCGGTGAGCGTGAGCGGCTCGGACATAGCCGGCTCAGTCAATGTCAATACCGGAGGCAGCCCGGCGGCCGGTTGCTTCGTAACCATCAATTTCACCAGCCATTACGGCAGCACGCCGTACGTCCTTATTACTCCGGTCGGTTCAAGCGCCGGAGGATTAGACTACTATATCAATCGTTCATCAGCAAACTTCAGCATCTGCGATGCTTCACCGCCCCCGGCCGGCAAGTCATTCAGTTTCGATTACTTCGTGATTGATTAGACCAATATTGCATAGGCAGCGAAAACCCCTAGCACCAGCACTATCATGCCCAGGATGCCGGCCTGCAAGACACCGCGGCTGACAGCTTTTTTAGCCAAAGGGTTGCGGCCTATAGCCGTGACGCCGCCGCGGATACCGCCGTAGAACATGCTGCCGGCCATGAACAGCGTCGCTGCCAGCACGCCAAGGCTCAGTGCGAATCTGGCCGAACTTACCGGCTTATTGGCCACGGACGACCCGGCTTTAGATAACCAGCCGGGCAGATTACTGCTGTCGTGATACAGAGGATTAGGGCCCAGGCGTATGTCAACCGGGACTACGCCGATGGCTACGGCGGCGTGCTGCCCCGCGCTTGTTGACAGTTTTTCCGTACCTATGGCGTTCGAGCTGCCATTGAAACTGCCCACAGCCCGGCCGATTACTTCCGGCCGGTCCGATCCGGCCTTCATACTTATGCCGTCCAGCGCCGAAATCGTCAGGTAATCGCCGGCTTTGATGCTGCCGTTCTGATTGCTTACCAGCAGATTGTAGCGGCCGCTCGGCGCTACCAGCACCTGTTGTTCCGAAACGGAAGGAGGAGTCAAGACTATATCCGCTCCGTCTACGGGCGCCACCACGCCTATGGACTTGCTGACGTCCCGGCCGCTGGCCGGCACTACGGTGGCCTGATCCTTTGATTCAGGTTCGACTATCATACCCGGCAGTACCGACGGACCGGCATTATAGGTCTGCGCCACGGTGCCGGCCGCGACTGCCGCGCCCGCCGCAGAGAGTATGAGCCAGGCCACTGCAGCAAGTACGGCCAGGTTTCGTATGATCCAGCGTCGGTTCAGTTTTTCAGGAATCTTGCTATGTTTCATCTGTAGTTTTTATTGCACCGCTACGTAGTCAAGCGTATAGGTCTGGCCGCTAGCAAGCGGTTGGACGCCGCCTATCCTGAACGACGCGGCGCTCTTGTCTGTTACGTAAGGTATTTTCGACGCGGCTTTATCGTCTGGCGACGCTACAATGCGCGGCGTCGCGCCGTAAGGCGAATGGAAGGTTATGGTGGCCCACGCGCCGGCCGATTGGGTGCCGCTTGCCGTTATGGTGATGGTGCCGGCCTGGTCGTTACCCGAAACGGTACAGGTAGCGCCGGTACCGATATCGCCAGTATCAACGGCGCAAGCAGGTGCCCCGCCGGCCGTGATGATGTGGCCGTCTATCGTGATGTCGCCAGCAAACTCGGCGCTACTGGTAACGTGCAGAGTGCCGATAGTGGCGCTAGCTATGCTGGCCGAACCCGTAACCGTCAAGTCATGGATCGTAGCCGTACCCGAAGCATTCAGATCAGCGAAGTCCGCCGTACCTGTAACATTTAGGCTGGATAGCGTGGCGTCGCCGCCGTTCTGGATGGTGTTGGCGATACTTGGCCCGCTGTAGTAGAACGGGTTGACGAAGATCAGGATCTGGCCCGTGCCGGAACCGCTGTAACTCTGCATTGCGCGGCCGATGACTTCGCCTGCCTGAGTGGCCTTCATGCCGACACCAGGCGTAGAAGAAGCGGTAATGTAATCGCCAGCAACTATGTCGCCGTTCTCGGTATTAACTTTGGTCAGAACGCGTCCGTTCAAGGCTACAGGCATCGGGTAATCAGAGTCATTGACGTTATTGCCTGTTAGGTTGCTCTCGTCAGAGTGGGGGTCAATCTCAGATATGACGCCTATTTCGGCCGACTCGTAAGCCCCGTCTGTCTTGGCCACAACCGGCACCTGGTACTTGCCGTCCTTACTGGTGGCATAAGTGGAAGTGGTCATAACCACGTCACCGGGCGTTACATCCGGCTGGGACGGATATAGCTCGGCGTAGTCGGCGCCTACCGGAGCGGTACAGACCACGAACTGGACGTTTGCAGCCGCACTGGCAGCTCCAGAGTGGCACACCCCATGAGTTGTCGCCGTGCCAGCGATGTCGGAAGTCAACGTGCCACCGGTCACGCCGGCGAATAATGTTATGGCCTTGCCAGAAGTATTTACGTTGAATACTGAATTGCCGCTACTATCCTGGACCTGGAATTCAGTAGTAGAGTTAGTGCCCGTTGCCGAACCAACTATGACAGAGCCGCCATTTGGCTGTAGCTCAAGTGCGCGGGCGCTTGAGTTACTCAGATCGCCCTCCGACGATACCTGTATGGCGCCGTAGTCGGTACCGGAGGAAACGCCGTAGATGTTTACGGTAGCATTTTGGCCGTCACTGTGAATCGTAAGGGTAGAGTCTGGCGGGTAACCATTATTCCCGATACCGACTCGATAATTGCTGGTGTCAACTCCCAGAACTACATCGCCTGAAGTGTTCTGAACTTGTAGCGCCGTGGTGCTATCAGTACTAACAATGACGTGATTGTTTTGAGTGTCAACACTAAAGAGCGAGGCGCCAGTACTATCTTGAACCTGGAAGGCGCTGGTGGAGTCGGTTGAAGTTTGTATGGTTGTGGCACCGCTATTAGATACAGTGAACGTATTCGCCGTACTGTTAGCCAACTGCAGAAGGTCGGCGGAGCCGATATTCTTGCCCCTTATTACCGTGTCGCCATTGCTTTGTACGTAAAGCTGGTTGCCAACTGCAACTGTGTTGCCAATGGTAACTTCGCCGTTTGTTGTATCCGCCGTAATCAATCTTGTACCGTCACTGAGGTTGACTCGGAAGGCCTCGGTTGTGTCGCTTGCTGGCTGGATGGCCACACCCACATTATTTGTGCCTCCGCCAGCAGGCGCTAACTTAAGCCCAGTGGTACCGGCCTTAATAGTGACCGGGCTGGTGCTGGTCTGGGAGCCGATGTTGATTGTACCGGCATTGGTAGTACCTAGGCTGATTGTGCCGGCACTTCCCTGTTGGATAGATATGGCGCTGGCTCCCGTACCGCCTTGGACGGTGGTAGCTGAGGTGCTTAATAGGTTGCCGATGGTGACAGCGCTGGTGGAGCTGGCGGTGGCGTTGTTGCCTATACCTATGGTCTGGGCTACGGCGCCGGTGGTGTTACCTATCTGGATGGTGCCGGCTACGCCGGAGCTACCAATCTTAATCGTGCCAGCTGAGCCAGTGGCAAGCGATATGGCACTAGCTCCCGTACCGCCTTGGATGGTGGTTGCGGAGGTGCTTAGAAGGTTGCCGATGTTGACGGTGTTGGTGGAGCTGGCGGTCGTATTATTGCCAATGTTTATTGTCTGCGCCACTGCGCCTGTCGTGTTGCCTATCTGAATGGTGTTGGCGATGCCGCCATTACCAATGCTGACGCCACCGGTGCCGCCCTTAATGGTGGTGGAGTAGCTGGTTGCTGTGTTTCCGATAGTTGTGCTGCCACTTGTTGTCTGTATAGACACTGCTCCGTAAAACCCGTTGCCATCGCCACCGAGGCCACCGGCTCCGCCCTGGATTGATACGCTACCACCAGCACCACCATCAAAGGTGTTAACACCGCCTCCACCAGCGCCTCCCTGTAGTGTAATGCCCCCGCCGGCGCCTCCGTTACCGAATGATCCGCTAGTAGGATGTCCTCCGGCACCGCCAGTAAACGTTAAGCCGCCACCGACACCGCCATTGCCACCAGATGAACCGCTGCTATTATCACCGCCAGCACCTCCGGTTATAGAGCCTCCGGCACCAGTCCCGGCAGTGCCGACTGAAGTTCTGTCCTGCCCTTTACCCCCTACAGCAGTTATTACGTTGTCAGCCGCCGTGCCACCACTTCCACTAGGCTGCAAACCTTGCACATCAAGAGCGGCGCCCGGAGATGCGGTGTTGATGCCTATGCGCCTGTTAGTCGTATCTGCGTTCAGCACGGTATTGCTAGACGCATCCTGCACCTGGAAGGCCAAAGTGGTGTTGCTGGCTGGCTGGATGAGTACGCCGTTGTTGGATGAGCCACCGGCAGGGTTGAACGTGACTCCGCTGGTGCCGGCCTTGATGGTGACCGGGCTGGTGCCGATCTGAGAGCCGATGTTTACGGTGTTGGTTGAGCTGGCGGTGGCGTTGTTGCCGATTCCTATGGTCTGGGCTACGGCGCCGGTGGTGTTGCCTATCTGGATGGTGCCTGCCAGGCCAGCATTGCCAAGGCTTAAGGTGCCAGCCGAACCGGTTGAGATAGCTACCGCGCTGGCGCCGGTGCCACCCTGGATAGTAACTGTCTGTGCTGCCGTTGTATTTCCGATGGCGACCGCGCCCGTACTGCTACCGGTGTTGATGTTGGTGGCAAAGTTAGAGCTGGCGTTGATGCTGGTGGCGGCTCCGGAGATGGTGGCGCCCGCACTGCCGGTCAATAGACCAGCACTGGTGATAGTGCCTGAACTGGTGGTAGAGATATTCCCAGTAGTGGTGATGGCATCACCTGAGTTGGTGGGTGACAGCGAACTGCCTGTGCGGGTCCACCAGCCCTGGATACCGGTAGTGGCATTGGTGACGATGGCTCCGGAGCACGTCAGGTTGCCGGTGGCGCCGTCTACGGTACAACCGGTTCCCGCCCCGGAGCCACCGGCCAGATTGATGCTGGTGGCCGTGGCGCCGGTCGGGCCGATGTTGAAGGTGCCAGCGGCTCCACCGAAGTTTAGGGTCGTAGCGACCGTATTGAAGAGGTTCTGGGTGGTGGCATTGCCGACGATGGTGCCAGAGTTGAGGTTTATGGCGCTGGCGCTCTGCAGAGTTACTGCTCCGGCCACGGTCGAGCCTATTACAACGGTGTTGGTCGAGCTGCCTGTCGAGTTATTACCAATGTTGATGGTCTGGGCTACAGCGCCGGATGTGTTGCCAATCTGTACGGTGTTAGCAACGCCGCCGCTGCCAATGTTAACGCCGCCGGCGCCCTGGATATTCACGGAACCCGAGGTCGTGTTGCCGATACCTATACTGTTAAGGCTGGAGGCAAGCGCACCTATGCTGATCGTGTACGCGTTATTGTTGCCGACGTACACCGAGCCATTGAGGGACGCCCCGGTGCCGGCGTCTATGGACGCAGAACCGCCAAATCTTGAACCCGAAGCTCCCGTTGCGTTGCCGCCTGCAACGTTGACGTCGCCACCGGTGCTGCCTACACCGCCGGAACTGGCAGTTTCGTTGCCGCCTTGCAGAGTAAGCGTGCCTCCTGTTTTGGCGCTGGCTGACTCGTCACCCGCCTGTACGGTCAGATTGGCGCCCGTGGTGCCGCCGCTGGATGTACCCGGCTTAAACGTCAGAGCCGTCGACGAACTGGCGTCGGCGGTCGTAATGTCTTTGGTCTGGCCGCCAGCCAGAGTCACAACGCCGGCGCTGGAGACATTGAAGTTGCTAGAGGTGACTGTCAAAGCGTTGGCGCCCGTACTGATGGTACTGGCCTGCTGGAAAGTCAGGTTGCCTGAGGTGTCGAGTATGGCACGTGTCGTGCCGTTGGTTTCAAAAGCCAAGCTGTTTGAATCATTCGTGCCCAGCACAGCCTGGGCGCCGAAGCTGTTACCCCCCTGGATGAACGGCGCGCCGCTACCGGTGCCGGAGCAGGCCGCCAGCTGGTTTATGCTGTTGCGGCACAGCACCGTATTGGTATCGCTGGTACCGAGCGCACCCAAGGTAAGGTTGCCTAGCGTATTGATGTTGCCGCTGACATCCACCGACAGCTCGCTGGTGCCCTTATTCTGTAGATCCAGCAGGTTGCCGTTCGGGGTCGCGGTGTTGTTGTTCGCCAGTATCAGGGCTTGGCCGGTGCCGGGTTCGCTTGTACCGCTCTGGAGGATGCTCAGCGCCGAGTTCGTACCGCTGTTGGTCAGGCTCAGCACACCGGCCGCGCCGGTGCTAGAATTGGTCAGATCCAGCAGGTTGCCCGCATAGCTGGCGCTGGATGTGTCGTGGGCGTTCTTTTGCAGATAGGCGCCGCTGGCTGACGCCGGGGCGTAGTTGCTGCATGCCGTTGCTAGCGTGCCGTTGGTACAAATGGTGTCCGCGGCGGTAATAGTCGGGATGGTCAGCGTATAGTTGCCGGCATCAGGTGTCGTGGGACCTTGCAGGGTCAGCGTGCCGGTGCCGCCGCTGCCCTGGAAGACTATGGCGCCGGTATGACTGTTGGCCGTGCCCAGAGTCAGGGCGTTAGCCCCCTTGACAGTAACTGTGCCCAGGAAAATAGAGTTAGTGTCTATGGTCTGGCCATTGTATGTGCCGAAACCAGTAAAGGTCGGCGTGCTTACCAGAGCCGAGCCGGTGATAACTCCTGTTATGGTTGGGCTGGATATTATGCCGCTGGAAACGCTCAGACCATTGACCGCGGAACTGCTAAGGGTAGCACCATTAATGGTGGAGCTACATGCGAACGCCCCTGTAGTGTTGGTTACCGTACAGCCGCTGAAGCCGGAGCCGCCGCCCAGGAGTATGTCTCCGGTGGAGGTGCCGCCTATCAGGACTTGTCCGGAGGTACTGCCGTCCAGCGAGATGTTCTGGGCGGTGGAGCCAGCGGCGATGGCTACGGCGCCGGCACCAGTTATATTGCCTATGGCTACCAGGTTACCGGAAGCATCTATGCGCTGAGTACCAGCGCCGGCACCAGTGTTGATACCGGTAGTTGCGTTCAGGGTCTGGCCTGTCAGCGTAGCAGCCGCTGAACGGTACAAAGTAGCATCACCGCCTATCAGAAGGCCACCGCCTGAACCCTGAACGCTAAGTGCCAGCTGACCGGCACTGCCTATAGCCAGGACGTCGGTGCCATTATCCTGCACCTTCAGCTGGCCGGTGCTGCCGCTGGCTACGTTGACAATGAAGTTAGCATCGGTGGTAGTGTCGGCCAAGGTAACGCTTAAATCACGGGCGTCGGCAGTAGTAAGCGTGTTGCCGCCGTCATAAGCCGACTGCAAAGTGATGGCGCTGCCGCCGCCGCTGGCACCAAGAATCCAGCTCGAGCCGTTCCAAGCATATATCTGACCATACCCGGACGGAATGGTTATACCTTCCATGGTGAAGCTGACGCTTCCGGTATTCAGCACATAAACCACACGCCCCGACGTAGTGATCGTTGGGTCTGGCAGCGTCAGGGTCTGGCCGGAAGTAGTCTGGTTGACGTCAAAGGTGGTGGCTACGTCTACCGTGGTAGCGGCCGTGCCGATGTCGCCGCCGGTAGGTTCGTTGCTGATAGATATGGCAGTGAACAGACTGGAGGAAGCGTTGGTGAAGGTTGAGCCCGTGGTCACACTCAGGCCGCCGTTGAAGGTACCCAGTCCGGTAACGCCCAGGGTGCCGCCCAGCGTAGTAGCGCCTGTGCCGACAGTGAAGGTATTGGTACCTGTTACAGAAGTGATGCCGTTGAGGGTAAGGCCTCCGAACGTCGGTGATGAGGTGCTAGCGATACTCTGCGGCAGAGACAGTGTGATGGTGTCGATGCCGTTGTCACCAACATTAACCTGGTCGGCAGTGCCTTGCAGATTCAGAACGCCTACCAGACTGTTCAAGCTGGTTACGCCGCCGCCGGCACCGCCGGTACAGCTCTGGAAACTTAACACGCCGCCGCTATTGGTCTCCAGGCAGTCGCCATTGGCACCGTCAGCCGTCGGCAGGGTGAAGGTCAGATTGGATGCCGTGGCGCCGCTCTGCAAGGTTAAGGTGTTTGAATTTGTTGAATTCTTGAACAATATCGCTCCCGTGTTGCCTGCCGGCCCGGCCGTACCCAGTGTCAGGCTGCTAGAACCCTGAATAACTACATTTCCCGAGGCCGTCACCGTGGAACCGCTCTGGCTCAGAGTGGAGCCGCCTATGGTGCTGGACGTGCCGCTGCCGGTAAAGACGGCGATGGTGCCGGCGGTGCCGCTGCCGGTCACGCCGCCGCCGGAGCCGGCGCAGTTGCCGGTGCTCAGGCAGATGTCTACCGAGCCCGTTAGGGGATCCGGCAGGTTATAGATGGTAGCTTGGCCCAGTGCTGCTGATTGCAGGGTGGCCAGATAGCTGCTGGAATTAGCCAGGTTCAAGTAGCCCGGCGTACTGCCAGCCACGCCTATGGTGATGCCGCCAGCGCCCTCTACCGTCAGATCGCCCGTGAAATCTGGGCTGTTAGTGATGGTTATGTCGTTGCATGATCCGCCCGTACCCAGGGTGATGCTGTTGCCGCCGCCGGACAGATTGCCGGTACCGGAGGCGCAAGTCAGGCTGGTATTGCCCTGTACGGCCGTATTGGCAATGGAGCCATAGGACACGGCCAGGCTAGTGGTGCCACCCAGGGATACAAGGCCGCCGCCGGACAGGCCGTTGCCTGCGGTGACAGTCAGGCTGCTATTAGCCAGCTTGGTATTGGTAACCTTGCCGTTGCCGATGGTGGTAACGCCGGAACCGTTGATGGTGATGTCGCCTGATACGGAGTTGTTCACTATGTTCGTACCGTTGTACTGAAGGATGTCGCCGCTGGCCAGCGAGGTGAAGACTACGGGAGTATTCTGGATGCCCACGACGGTAGGGTCAGGATAGAAGCCGCTCAAGTCGCCGCCAGCGGCGCCAGACGTAGCACAGCCTGAACCTTGAGTACAGATAGTGTCATCGGCGGTGATGGCCGGTATGGAAAGCGTGTAGTTGCCGGTGTCAGGCGTGTCCGGGCCTTTCAGGGTCAAGTTGCCGGCGCCGCCGGAACCTCTGAAAATAATGGCGCCGGTGTTGCCTGCCGGCCCGGCCGTACCCAGGGTCAGGGCGTTGGCGCCCTGCACGGTCAGAGTGCTGGTAACTGTGGTAGCCCCATTGAGCGATACTGTTCCCGTACCAGTACTGAACGTCCCGGTGCCACTCTGAGTAAAGTTACCGCTGGTCTGCGTGTAACCTGTAATCCCGCTTAAGACCCCCGTCGTGGATACGTTCAATCCAGGCGAAGTTACGCTGAAAGTGCCCGTGGCATTACCGATGGAGGTGCTCGCGGTGCCCGCGGTGTTTATGTTCGCCGTACCGGTAATGGTCGCCGGAGCCAATATGGTAGCGCCGCCGCTAAGTGTAGCCAACCCCGTGACACCCAGCGTGCCGCCCAAGGTGGTTGCACCGCTGCCCACAGTAAGTGTATTAGTCCCGCTAACAGAGGTAGCACCGTTCAAGGTCACAGCGCCACTGCCGGTGGTGAAGGCACCTGTGCCATTCTGCAATATATCTCCGGTGATATCGGCGCCGCCGGCCGAAACGGTCAGGCCGCTGCCAAACGTTGAACTGCCCGAGACATTCAGGTTACCGTTTACGTCCAACAGATAACTGGCACCCGGGCTGGCCGTGCCCACGCCCACGCTTGTGCCGTTGTCGTACAGCAAGGAGTTGCCGATTTGGTTGCCCCCGGCGTTGGTGAACTTCGTGATGTAGTTCTGGACGCCGCCGCTGGCCGTGACTGCACCGCCGGTACCCACGCAGTTGCCCAAGCTCAGCAGACAAACTGTATCCGTCATTGACAGCGCGTTAGTGGCAGGGATCAAAATGGTCTGATCCCCACCGGCCGGTGCCAGCCCCTGTACCGTGGTAAGGTTGTTATTGCCGACATTGGCCAGCACAAGATTACCTGTTGTCGTTCCAGCAACGCCTATGGTCGCACCGCTGGTCCCTTGTATAGAAACCGTGCCGTTCGCAACCACGTTCCCAGAGGAGTCAACGGTAAAGTTTCCGCCCGTAACCTGCAGCGAACCGCCCTGTACCAGGGCGCTCGTCGTAATGTTGTTATTCGTCGAAATAGTACCGAAGCCCGAACCGATGGCACCGCTTATCAGAGTATCCGTCTCGGTTATATTGGCCTGGACCTGCAGCGGCAGCGTTTGGCTCAGACTGGGAACACCGGCCCCGCTGGTCACCAGCACACTGCTATTGGCGCTGGCGGTAGCCTGTACCGCACCTGACCCGTTGCCGTAGAGTATGCCGTTCGTAGCAAAGGTATTAGCCCCGGTACCGCCGTTAGCAACAGTTAAGGCGCTGCCCAGAGTAAGGGAGCCGGCGGCAGTCACGTTACCGCTGTTATCGACTACGAAACGGTCAACCCCTGAGCTCTGTAGTTCCAGCAGCCCGCCTCCGCCGGTGTTATTTAAGAACACCGAAGGACCGGAGCCGGTATCGCTCTGGGCGCTGCCCGGCTGCAGCAGTACGGCCTGTCCGCCGCCCGATGCGCAAGTTATACCGGTAGTACAGATGGTTTGAGAGGCCGGGCCGCTGGTAGGAAAGATAAAGGTTCGTCCGTCCGCCGTGAAGCTGATGTTGTCGCCGCCGGCGTTGATGTTCAGGTTGCTGCCAGCGGCGGTCTGCTGGATCGTCGTCACCGACAGCGTGCCGTTTACTGTCAGACCGCCGAATGTTGGCGTAGAACTTACAGCGATACTTTGTGGTAATGACAACGTTACATTGCCCGTACTACCGGAAACACTTATTTGGTTAGCCGTTCCCGCCAAGCTGAGCACTCCGCCGCTGCGATTAGCGGCACTATTAATCTGCTGTTGTAATAAGTTCGAGATAGCCAGCTGGTTGTTGTTGATAGTCAGTCCGCTCCCCAGTCCGATGTCTCCTTTGGAGCCGCCAAGCGAGCCAACGCCAGGCGCCAAACTCACAAATTGCGAACCGTTGTAATAATAAGGTTGGTTGGTCGTCTGATCGTAGTATATCTGGCCGGCCGTAGGCGCGCTAGGGACGGACATGGGCGCTAGCACTAAACTGTCGGTAACTTTTAGCTGGCCGTTGACAGTCAGGTGGCTGGCTTCGCCTATCTGTAGCTGCTCACTGCCACTCACTTTGTTCAGCGGCAGGCTCCCTACCGCGTAACTGGCGGCGGGGTTTCCGGACTGGCCGACTTTAGCATTATGCCTAGAGAGCAGCAGGGTGCTACCACCGCCTATCAGGGCTATGATTGCCAAAGCCGCCCCTGTTACAGCGAAGGCTAGCTTGTTAAAGCGGAAAAGTGAGAACTGCCCCTGACGGCCCGTCGTAACCCTGTCTTCATCATCGCCGGCTGATTCCAGCTGTTCGCCTGCAGCCGAAGGCTCCAGCGATTCGGTTGAGAGTTCATCCTCCAGATGGATAGTCTGGGGTGCGACCGACGTGTCGCTAACGGCAGCCCGATGGCTGTTCAGGCTCCGTAGCCGTTTCGGCCAACGCGTCTGGCAGGAGGCGCGCGGGTTCCAGCGCGATGGGCCCACGGCAGAAGAAGCCGTGTCCTCAAACGATCCGGTCTGGACTCAGGCTGGGCTACAGGCTGGTTGGCACTTTCTGGGGCTGTTGCCAACGGGCGTCTGGCTTATGGGCCGGCGCTATGGGCGCGGCGCTCTGGGGCGAGCTTGGGGCGGAGCAATATCCGGAGCCGCGATAGCGCCCCTTTCGTCAGCCAGAACCAAAGGCTCGTGCAGAACGTGCTGTTTCAATAACGTGTCAGCAAGGCGATGAAATCCCCTACCTAGCTCGGATTCCAGCCGTTCAGCCTTATGCGCAGCCTGGGCCCGCAGGCTGCGCTGCAAGCGCTTGCGGCAGGCCGGCGAACAGGTCTTAGCATCCTTCCTCCCCCTGAAGGAAAGCTTGCATACCTGGCAGGTTCTTAGTTTCTTCGCTGGCATTTTTGATTTGGTTTTCTGTTTTACACTTACGGCTTGTTGCGCAAATATAGTGTTCAGTATTAGCCAGAAGCGTGACTTTGTCAACCTGTTATAAGTGTGCCGGAACACCTGTCAAAACATGCATTTTTTACGCGTTTCACGGCTCTCATGCTGTCACACTTCGAACACTTTACTTACGATTAACCTCTTAGAATCAAGACTTGGCGCAAAAGCCTGTTTGGGCAATGGTACCAGCCAACTCCACCGAGAATCGCCTGCCCTTCAGACTATGCCCGCACGAGCCTCAAAGTTATCCACAGCCTTAGGGCCCTCGGGATCTACTTCAATAACAGATACACGGTCACTCCCGCAACCAGCGTAGTCAAGGCCGCCATGCCCAATACCGTGCCCAGAGTCCGGAAAACCGTGTATTTAGCCAACGGGTTGCGGCCGACCGAGATTATACTGCCGTAGATGGAGGAGTACACCAGCGTTATGAGGGCCAGCAGGGAAACTATCACCACCGCCAGGCTGATGATAGCCCGGGTATTAGAGACGGTGTGTCCGGTTATGGACTGGGCCAGCTTCTGCAGGCTGGTAAGGTTTTCAGAGGAAGTACCCGTGGCGTTGAACCCTATGGCGATGCTTATGCGCACGTAGCCTACATGGATCGTGCGGGTCTTGTGCCCCTTATCCGTAACCTGCTGCGTGGTACTGCCGGCAGAGCCGCTGTTGAATGCCGTCTGGGCTAAGCCTATAACCTTGGATCCCGTCAGAGCCTTCATACCGACCCCGTCAAAGGGTGATACGCCAATCTGGTCCCCAACCTTAATATCACCGTTGAGCGTGCTTACCAGGCCGTTAGCCGTGCCGCTGGTGGCCACTTGTACCGCTCCCGGCGTCTGATCGACAGCTAACAGGGAGTCGTCGCCCGCGACAGCTATGCCGAGCAGACGGGAGGCGTTATTAACGTTGGCAGCCTGAACGTAATCGGAATGCCTGGGGTCCAGGCTGACTATGCTGCCGTCTTTTACACCCTTGGCAGCCTTGTAGGAGTGGGAGATGTTGGCCGAAGAAGCGCCTACTGTGGTCAAGCTGAGCACCATAAGGGTAGCGCCTACCCCTGTTGCTATTAACTGCCCGTAGCGCTTCCTACGCATGATGGTTATGATTATAGCAACTAACTCACCAGGTGTCGTGCCCGACACCCGTGAAGCTGCCTGACCGGACTCGCGCGGCCAGGCAGACCCAAATATGTGCTCAATTAATCAGCACAACCATTTAACAGATAAAAACGACTAACCTTGATGTAAGATTATCATCAAAAATAGCCTATTAAGCTGAACAAGGCGCCCCATAGGGGAGATTCCTTGTTTAAGCTGGGGTTTTTAGGTAAAATACATCGGTAGTTTCGGTTCGGGGGCATAGCTCAGTTGGCTAGAGCACCTGCTTTGCAAGCAGGGGGTCCGGGGTTCGAGTCCCCGTGCCTCCACCAATACGTACACCGTACGTACGCCGTACGTACGCTTCTAAGGGCGATTAGCTCAGCTGGTTAGAGCGCGTCACTGATAATGACGAGGTCGGAGGTTCGAGTCCCTCATCGCCCACCAATTACTTAAAGTATTGTAATCTGGAATCCGAATTATGGCTTACACTTGGGACGTTGAAAAGTATATTGAAGAAGCCGAAAATGGCTCAGATCCTGGACTTCAAGAGTATCAACAGAGAGAACTTGAATTTATAACTCGTGCTACAGATGATTTTCAGCCAGGCGTAGTAATCGATGTAGGCGCAGGATACGGACGGGTCCTGCCACCCCTTATGGAGCATACCGATACGCTTATTGCTGTCGAGCAGGATCCGAATGAACTTATCGAATTACAGAAGCGCGCTAACCAGTATCCGGGCGCGAGCGTTATCAATGGGTCAGGAAACAATCTCTCTGAACTCTTGCCAGAGACTCTCCCGAACCCCCTTCTCCTCTCGCTCCAGAACACACTTGGCCCTTGGGATGGAAGCCGCGACGAGGCCATAGACCAACTCAAGGCCATGGGCACGAGAAATGCCGGCAGTGTTATCATCTCCCTGTTCTGTCGCGAAGCAATGGAAGATTGGGGTATCCCGATGTACGCTACACTCCAAGGTCTTCTGGGTAACTATGATGCCGCTAACTCAGATATTGCGTCCGGGCTTTTCAAGACCGACACCGGTTACGAAAGCCATTGGTTTTCGAAAAATGAGCGAGAAGCTATGAAACAGCAACTAGATGGCAAGCTAGTAGCCGAAGTCGAAGATCACAAGTTCCATCTCTTTCAAATTATTTACGAATAATAAACTTTTTAACAACATTACCCCTGTTATAGATTTAATATTTGATGTTGTGATTAGCGCATTGACTTCAATACTTCCCTGATGTTACGATGGAAATACAATTTAAAGGACTCTTTGTGACTACTGGAGGTGGGTCAGCAGACGACCAAGAGCGGAGGGATTTGCTATGATGCAAAACAGCGAGAATCTACAAGGCAGTGTCAACCATTATTCCGATGAAAAGCGCGACATTCGTAGTCGCAAGGCGATAATCAAGCCTGGGCCTTTGGCTTATAAGACAGCAGAGCTAGCAACCTTCTCTGATCCAACGAATCAAGAAATTAAGGCCAAGTCCTTGGTGCTGAAAACCTTTCGTCGCAAACCCTCTGCACCTGGGTGGGATTTCAAGAAACCCGAGGCAGCATGGCGATGCGAGGGGGAAGAAGAAATCGCAAAGCTAAAAGCCTTACTGGATGGTGTCATATCGGAAACCGGAACATATCGTAAGGTGGACCCTGAGTCCGCTGCAGAAGCAATAATCAGCCTCCTGGAAAGCGGCAAATTAGAAGAGAGGCATGCACGCGATATTGCTACGGCGTTATCTCAGTCGTCAGAGGCCATTGCGGCGCTTTCGTCTACGGGAGCCGGCCAAGTATTCACTCAAGCAGTTCAATCCCGCCAACGCCAAGCAACTCTCGCCATTCTAGACAAAGCAGTTAAAGACCCACTTTCGAATGAGGCGACTTTACAAGAAATCGTCGATAACGACTGGTGGCTATTCGGAGGCCGTTTTATAGGCAAATCTGAACGACGCTCACTGACGGTATTGGACCAACTAGATATTCCTTTAATCTGTTACGATGGTTCTCTACACATCGCCGAGCTCAAAAAAGCCAACATACCTAATATCGTGACTCCTTATCGTAATCATTTCATCGTGGGACCTGATGTGAACGAAGCCGTTGGTCAGGCTGAGAATTATCTTCGTGAGCTCGAGGAGGAGCGTGCCAATATAAAACTAAAACTCGGTATCGAGTGTAGAAGAATTTCAGCTACCGTGGTAATTGGACACATATCGCACGCTTCGCACTCCGCTCAGCTGTACGAAACTTTACGAACCTATAATTCACACCTCTCGCGTGTAGAAGTGATAACCTACGATCAGCTAATTGCAAACACGGCCAATGCTCTCAAATTTGGGAAACAGAAATAAAAGGAGCGCTCTCGCAGGGCGCTCTTTTTAGTGTGGGCGCCGAAGGCGCCTCGCCTCAGTTAAAAATTTAAGCAGTGCAAATCAAACGTCAGTCCGAAGGTTCAGAAACTGATGTCCCGTCCATTCCTTCCGAAGAAGGGATGGAAAAGTAAGTTGTCAGTACTGATTTACAACTTACCAGAGATCGACCTAGCTCGCGGGCGATTGCTCGGCCCGACTGCTAGTTTTCTCCCTAGAAAGGAGGTAATCCATCCGCACGTTCCGGTACGGATACCTTGTTACGACTTAACCCCAATCATCTCCCCTACCTTAGGGCCAGACAAGCTGGCACGTCAGGTATTGGCGACTTTCATGGTTTGACGGGCGGTGTGTACAAGACCCGGGAACGTATTCACGGTAGTATAGCTGACCTACCGTTACTAGCGATTCCGACTTCAAGCAGGCGAGTTTCAGCCTGCTATCCGAACTGGGACCGGCTTTGATGGGATTTGCTCCGTCTCGCGACTTGGCTGCCCTTTGTACCGGCCATTGTAGCGTGTTTGTAGCCCCAGATGTAAGGGAAATACTGACCTGACATCATCCCCTCCTTCCTCCCTGTTACCAGGGCAGTCTGACTAGAAAAATTCAACTAATCACAAGGGTTGCGCTCGTTGATGGACTTAACCAAACATCTCACGACACGAGCTGACGACGGCCATGCAACACCTGTCACTTGGCTCCAAAAGCACTCTCTACTTTCGCAGAAATTCCAAGGATGTCAAACCTGGGTAAGGTTCTTCGCTTACCATCGAATTAAACAACACGCTCCACCGCTTGTGCGGGTCCCCGTCAATTCCTTTATGTTTTAGTCTTGCGACCGTACTCCACAGGCGGGATGCTTAACGCGTTAGCTTCGCTACTACAGGGGTCGATACCGACTAACAGCTAGCATCCATCGTTTACGGCGTGGACTACCGGGGTATCTAATCCCGTTCGCTCCCCACGCTTTCGTGCCTTAGTGTCAGGAATGAGCCAGTTATCTGCCTACGCCATCGGTGTTCCTCCTAATATCTACGGATTTCACTCCTACACTAGGAATTCCAATAACCTCTCTCATCCTCTAGCTTAGCAGTTTAGATAATGTATATACGGTTGAGCCGCACGCTTTCACTACCGACTTACTATGCCACCTACGCAACTCTTTACGCCCAGTAATTCCGGATAACGCTTGGATCCTCCGTATGACCGCGGCTGCTGGCACGGAGTTAGCCGATCCTTATTCATCTGCTACCGTCATATTCGTCACAGATAAAAGCAGTTTACGACCCGAAGGCCTTCATCCTGCACGCGGCGTTGCTCCATCAGGCTTTCGCCCATTGTGGAAAATTCCCTACTGCTGCCTCCCGTAGGAGTCTGGGCCGTTCTCAGTCCCAGTCTGGCTGATCATCCTCTCAGACCAGCTAATGATCGTCGCCTTGGTGAGCCATTACCTCACCAACAAGCTAATCATGCGCAGGCCGTTCCCAAAGCGCCGAAGCTTTAATCCGAAGAGCACATGCGGTATTAGACACCGTTTCTGGTGCTTATCCCTCACTTTGGGGTACGTTCCTACGTGTTACTCAGCCGTCCGCCGCTCGTGTACTCCACACTCATTTCCTCTAATTTGTCACGATTAGCAACAAGATCACGTTTAAATTGCACACTCTCTTTCCTGTTATCAAATAACTGAGAGGGACCTTACCGCTCGACTTGCATGTATTAGGCACGCCGCCAGCGTTCATCCTGAGCCAGGATCAAACTCTCCAAAAAAAGAATCTGCCTAGACTTCAGTCGAACATGTAGCTACTGGAGCTACACTGACTTTGCTAAAACAGTTCATGCACCCTGTTAGGGGCGCTGAACTGACGTTGATAATCCGCTTACCGGAACGGATTATGGCGTAGCCATAATCGCGAAGGCGGGCGGATTATCTGCAACCGAGACCGTAAGGCCAGGGTTGCAAGATTTGCACTGCTTAAATTTTTAACGTACTGATGGCCGTTTGAGCGGGGCAAGTCTCGGTGGAGAGACTTATAGATAGCCCACCTACAAGCCATTCAGACTATCATACCCCGTTTGAAACGTTTCGGTCAAGAGGTAAACCGTCCTACGCTGATGTAATTAAATCATCAGCCTGCTGCGCGGCGGCGCGTTAGGGCTACCGCGTTAGGCCTGCCCGTAGTCCAATGCCTTGGCCTCGGCCATTCATATAGTTCATATAGTTCGTGTAGTTCGTGGATCTTGAGGTTCGTGATTATTGACTCTGAGTAGTCCGTTTAAGCCCTTCCGAGTTTGTCTCATTTTTTTGATACCGCTTGATTTTCTAAGGTGTACAACATAACCTATTATCATAATATTGAGACAAAGTGGAAACGCCACTTTTTAAGGACACCTCATGTCGTCATACAAAGTTCTACGAGATTTCGGATTTAGCCAGACCGCGCTCGCCTGTTACGAAGACCTCTTCGAGCACGGCGGCGCCAGCGCCGGGCAGTTGGCGGAACGTTCAGGCAAACCGCGCGCCAGCCTGTATCGGGCGCTAAGGCAATTGGAGGCCAAAGGGTTCGTAACAGCCGTGAAAACAGAGGGGCAGCCGTCGTACTTCTATGCCACGCCGGTTGAGACGGCGTTGCGACGCTACATTGATTATCAGTGGAGGGCAGCCGGTAAACTGATTGACGAACAGGCCGATACCCTGGCCCGGCGCGCCGGCAAACATAGCCGGCGGTGGCGAAGCGGCCCATCGGCTAGACCAAGTTCCTAGCGGGATGGTTTAAAACTACCTTCGTACCTATTCACTGCAGGCGTGAGCAGAATGCTACTTCTTAGGCTTCTTGGCATCACCAGTGGGCAGTTCCGGCTGGGCCGGTTCCTCTTCGTCGCCGTCTTCGACCTTGTCTACCAGGGCCAGTGAGACTACCTCGTCGCCTTTGTTGAGGCGCATGATGCGTACGCCCTGGGTCGCGCGGCCCAGAGCCGGGATGTTTTTGAGCCCTAAGCGGATGGTCTGACCTAGCTTGCTGATAATGATTACCTCTTGACCGTCGCCCTCGTCCAACGCTGTTAACGCCCACCAGCTCGCCCGTCTTGTCGTTCACGATGGCCGAGCGGATACCGACGCCGCCTCGGGCGTGCGGCGTAAATTGATCGATAGAAGTACGCTTACCGTAGCCGTACTTGCTGATGACGAAGATATCCGATCCCTTCTCGACGATGTCCATGCCAATGACGTGGTCGGCCGGGCGCAGGCGTATACCGCGCACACCACGAGCCACGCGGCCCATCGGGCGCGCGCCCTTCTCGTGGAAGCGGATGGCCTGCCCCTGGGCCGTGCTGATGACGACTTCGTTATCGCCGGTAGTCATGCGGATCCATTTGAGCTCGTCGCCGTCATCCAGGCGGATGGCGATCAGACCGCTTTGGCGGACGTTCTTGTACTGGTCGAACGGCGTCTTCTTGACCGTGCCGCGGATCGTGCACATGATCAGGTTCTGCGCGTCGTCGGTCTTGGAGATGTTTATGACACTGCTGACGGTCTCTTCGGGTTGCAGTTGCAGCAGATTGACCAAAGCCACGCCCTTGGCGTTCAGAGAGGCCGCAGGAACCTCGTAGGTCTTGATGCGGAACACGCGGCCCTTGTTGGTGAAGAACAGCAGGAAATCGTGCGTGGAAGCGTTAACGACGTGTTCGATGACGTCTTCTTCGCGCGTGGCCATGCCGCGGCGGCCTTTGCCGCCCCTGCCCTGCTTCTTGTATTCGGCGATCGAGCTGCGTTTGACGTAGTTGGCCGCCGTCAGCGTTACCACCACCTGTTCGTCGGCGATCAGGTCTTCGTCGCTCATCTTGCCCAGTTCGCCGGCCACTACTCTGGTGCGGCGTTCGTCGCCGTACTGCTTCTTCAGCTCTAGCAGTTCGTCCTTGACGATCTTGCGGATTTTCTTTTCGTCGGCCAGGATGCTTTCCAGGTTGGCGATAAGCTTCTTCAGCTCCAGACAGTTCGTCTTCTATCTTCTTGCGCTCCAGGCCGGCCAGGGTGCGCAGCTGCATAGCCAGGATGGCCTTGGCCTGGATCTCGGTTAGCTTGAATTTCTTGATTAGGTTGGCCTGGGCTTCTTCGGTGGTCTGAGAAGCGCGGATGACCTTAATGACCTCGTCTATGTGGTCCAGCGCCGTCTTCAGGCCTTCCAGGACATGGGCGCGCTCCTTAGCCTTCTTGAGTTCGAACTCGGTGCGGCGCCGGACTACCGACGCGCGGTGTTTGATGTGTTCACTGATAATGTCTTGAAGACCCATTACGCGCGGCTGGATGCCGTCCACCAGGGCCATCATGTTGAAGTGGAAGCTGTTCTGCAGAGGCGTCAGCTTGTAGAGCTGGTTCAAGAGCTTCTTGGGGTAAGCGTCCTTCTTGAGGTCGATGACAATCCGCACTTTGCCGCGGGCGGTCTCGTCACGCAGGTCGGATATGCCGGTCAGCTTCTTGTCGCGCACCAGGTCGGCTATCTTGAGCAGCAGGGTTTCTTTGTTCAGGGCATAAGGAATTTCGGTGATGACTATCTGATGCTTGCCTTTGGCGCCCTCGACGACTTCGGCCACGCCGCGCGTGACCACGCCGCCCCGCCCAGTAGCATAGGCCGTGCGGATCGATTCCTTGCCGTAAATGACGCCGCCGGTCGGGAAGTCCGGGCCTTTGATGTGCTCCAGCAGGTCGTCAAGCGTAGCTTCCGGGTTTTCGATCACGTGCACTTCTGCGTCTATCAGTTCGCTGAGATTGTGCGGCGGGATGTTGGTCGCCATACCGACGGCTATTCCAAGTTGTCCGTTCAACAACAAGTTTGGCAATTTAGCAGGAAGGACGGTGGGTTCCTGGGTGGTGCTGTCGTAGTTGTCGCGGAAGTCGACCGTTTCTTTGTCGATGTCGGCCAGCAGCTCATCGGCCAGGCGGGCCATCTTGGCCTCGGTGTAGCGCATGGCGGCGGGCGGATCGCCGTCCATGGAACCGAAGTTACCCTGGCCATTGACCAGCATGTAGCGCATGGCCCAGGCTTGCGCCAGGCGCACCATCGAGTCATATATGGAGGAGTCGCCGTGCGGATGGTACTTACCCATAACCTCACCGACGACGTTGGAGCTCTTGCGGTGGCGGCCAGTGGAGCGCAGGCCCATGCTCGTTCATGCCGTACAGGATGCGCCGGTGTACGGGCTTGAGGCCGTCGCGCACGTCCGGCAGGGCCCGGTCAATGATTACGCTCATGGAATAACGCAGATAGCTGTCTTCCATGACATTCTCAACGCTCTGCCGCTCGACGCTGCGCGAATGGGAATCGTCTATGACTTCCGTCACCGGCTGGTCCGGGGACTGGTCTTCTTGGTCTTCCAGGGGCAGCTCGGCCGGTGCGTCGCCAGTACTATCTTCATCCATAATTATATGTCCAGGTCCTTCACGAATTTAGCATTGGCTTGGATGAATGCTTTACGCAGTTCGACCTCCGTGCCCATCAGCTTGCTGAAGATGGTGTCGGCTTTTTCGGCGTCTTCTACCTTGACTTGTATCAGCACGCGCTTCTCTGGGTCCATGGTGGTGTCGAACAGCTGGTCGGCATCCATCTCGCCAAGGCCCTTGTAGCGTTTCTGCTCTATGAAGCCGGCCTGGCGAAGGCGATCGTCATCGGTGTTTATCTTGGCGCCTTCTTTCTTGCGCTTGCCTATGGCTTCGTCCACGGCAGTTTCGAGCGCGTCCTCGTCATATATAAAGACAGGGTTCTTGCGGTTGGGACGGACCAGCTCGAACAGAGGCGGCTTGGCCAGATACAGATGGCCGCCGTCGATGACGGGCTTCATGAAGCGGAAGAAGAAGGTCATCAGCAAAGTGGAGATGTGGCTGCCGTCGACGTCGGCGTCGGTCATGATGATGATGCGGTCGTAGCGCAGGCCGCCCACGTCGAACGACTCCTCTATGCCCACGCCAAGGGCCTTTATAAGGCTGACTATCTCGTTGTTGGCCAGCATCTTGTCCAGGCGGGCGCGCTCCACGTTCAGGACCTTGCCGCGTAGCGGCAGGATGGCCTGGCTCTTGGAGTCGCGGCCGGATTTGGCCGAGCCGCCGGCAGAGTCGCCCTCTACCAGATAGATCTCTGAATCCTTGGGGTCCTTGTTCGAACAATCGGCCAGTTTGCCGGGCATGCTGGCGCCCTCCAGTATGCCTTTGCGTAGAATGTTGTCGCGGGCGGCGCGGGCGGCCTTGCGCGCGCGGGCGGCCAGCAGGGCTTTGCCGACGATCTTGCGGGCGATGGCCGGATGTTCTTCCAGATAATAATTGAAGTGCTCGTTCATGACCGTCTCGACGTAGCCGCGGACCTCCGGATTGCCGAGCTTGTTCTTGGTCTGGCCCTCGAACTGCGGGTCGGGCAGTTTGACCAGGATGATGGACGTCAGACCTTCGCGCGTGTCGTCGCCCGTGAGGTTCTCTTCCTTTTCTTTGAGCAGGCCGTTCTTGCGCGCGTAATCGTTGATTACGCGCGTCAGGGCCGCCCGGAAGCCGGTCAGGTGCGTGCCGCCCTCGGGGTTCAGGACATTGTTAGCGAAAGCCTTGATGGTCTCGTGTATACGAGTCGGCGTATTGCAAGGAGATTTCTACCTGGGTGTCCTTGACCGTCTTGTCGACGTAGAAGATGTCCTCGTCGACGGCTTCTTTGCCGACATTCAGGTGTTTGACATAGCTCTGGATGCCGCCTTCGAAGTAAAAGCCATAGCGCTTGCCGGTAGCTTCGTCCTCCAGCGAGGTGTGTATGCCTTTGGTCAGATACGCGGCGTGCCGCAGGCGGTCGAGTATGGCTTCATAATCGTACTGGATGGCTCGGAAAGATGGTGTCGTCGGCATAAAAGGTGATTTCCGTGCCCGTCTGGTCCGTCTTGCCGATTACCTTGAGGTCGGCCTGCGGCACGCCCATCTTGTATTCCTGCTGATAAACCTTGCCCTCGCGCCGGACGGTCACTATAAGCTTCTTGGACAGGCCGTTGACCACGCTGGAGCCCACGCCGTGCAGACCGCCGGAGACCTTGTAGCCGCCGTCACCGAACTTTCCTCCGGCGTGCAGCACCGTAAGGACCGTTTCGACCGTGCTCTTTCCGGTCTTCGGGTGGATTTCCGTAGGAATACCGCGCCCGTCATCAATCACGGTTATGCCGCCGTCAGCCAACATCTTCACCGATATGGCCGTGGCGTGGCCGGCCAAAGCCTCGTCTATACCGTTATCGACCAGTTCCCATATGAGATGATGCAGGCCTTCGATCCCGGTGCCGCCGATGTACATGCCCGGCCGTTTACGAACAGGCTCCAAACCCTCCAGCACGGTAATCTGGTCGGCAGAATAACCGCTCTTTTTTTTCTTACCCTCGGCCAATGTTATACACCTCTATGTATTAGTTCAGGTTTCCCACTGATAATAGTATAGCCGATACCACACCTTGCGGCAAGCTGTCCGCGCACGGCCCGCGCCCGCGGCGAAACACTAGGGCGTCTGGTCGGTCTTGGCGGGCTTTTTCTTGAGTTCGTCGCCGCCATGGAACGAGCCTTCGCGGTCGATGAATATGGTATCGCCCTCCTCTCCTTCCGACTGCAAATTGATAGTGTCTTCCGTCTTGGCAGGCTTTTTCGCGCCGGGCACGGACGCGGGCGCGGGCGTATCGAGCTCCTGTTTAAGTTCAGCGGCTATCTTGTGGACTTCGTTTTCTTCCAGCTCATTGCTTGAGATGTTCCTGGCCGCGCCGGACGGCTGCGCGGCCTTCTTCGGCGGCGGAGGAGTAGCGGGCACGGCCGACGCGGACGGCGCAGCCGACGGCGCGGCTGGCGGCTGCATATAGGCAGACCGGCTCTGCTGCCTGCCGGTCTGGCGTTTGTCCAGCCACTCGTCAAGGAACGATTGCGGGCCGGCGGGCTGGCGGGCCGCTCCTGCCGGCCTCCCCGCCGCCGCGGAAGCACCTCCAGCCCTGGAAGCAAGTCCCGGAGCCTGGCCGCCGGCCAGCGGCCGCGCCGGCGCCGCCGGCGCGATTGTCTTCATACGCTCGTTGATTTCCTGTTCGATCTCGTCCTTGGGGCGTCCATATTTGGCGGCGGTCAGCTGTTTCAGTGCCTGGAACAGCCGCGGATTCGACGTTCCCAGCGGCGGCAGGGTCACCATGCTGAACGGATTGGTCGGCACGCCGCCAATCAGGGTGCGCACAATCGTATTGTAGTTCGGCACCCGCAGCAGGTCGTCGCCGTCGAACGTCGGCTGGAAGTACTGGCTAAGCGATTCTACGTCGTTCTGTCCGATGCGAAAGGCCACGATGGTACCCATGTTACCGAAAACGGCGTCGCGTATCTCCTGCGTCAGCTGCGTGGTGAACTGGTTGGCCACTATCAGGTTCAGGTGGTATTTGCGGGCTTCGGACATTATGGTCGCGAATGAATCAGTCGAGAAGTTCTGGAACTCGTCCACGTACAGGCTGAAGTCCACGCGCTGGTCCTCCGGCACGTCCGAGCGGCTCATGGCCGCGGCCTGGAATTTCATCACGAAGACCATGCCCAGCAATTTTGAGTTCAGTTCGCCGGTGCGGCCTTTGCTCAGATTCACCAGCAGTATCTTTTTGTTATCCATTACTTCGCGCAGATCGAACGCGCTTTTCGTCTGCCCTATTATATTGCGCATCATCTCGTTGGACAGGAAAGCGCCGAACTTGGAAACGAACCAGCTAGTAACCTCGCCGAACTCGTTGGAACGTTGTGAAGCCGGCATCTCTTTCTGCCAAAACTCCAGCACGTTCATGTCTTTAACGTGTTGTAACTTCTGCTTCACGAATTGCGGATCGCGGAATAACTTCGGTATATCTACGAACGTACCCCCTGCAGGATCGGCCATGATGGTCAGGGCGGCATTGCGGAAAAGGTGCTCGTAACGCGGCCCCATGATGCCTTGATGTTGTGGGTCATACAACTTGTACAGCATGTTCAGGGCCTCCTGGATCAGAAAATCCTTCTGATCGGCGGTTTTGTATTCGAACAAATTAAGGCCCATGGGGTATTCCATCTCGGCAGGCGAAAAGTATATGACGTCCTCGGTCCGTTCTTTCGGCACCATGGATAGCAGCTTCTCCGCCGTGTCGCCGTGCGGGTCCACGAACGCAAAGCCGTCGCCGTTCAGCATATCCTGAAGCGCCAGGTTTTCCAGGAAGGTCGATTTACCTACGCCGGTCTGACCCACGACATACATGTGGCGCTGGCGGTCGCCCAGCGCCAGCCTGATCGGTTTGCGGCTGCCGCGGAACTGGTTGAAACCCAGGAGCAGGCCCGTATCCGGAATGTTCCTGGGGCCGTCTACCTGCTTGGAGTCCTGGCGGCCCAGCTGGGACGTCGGAATGTTGCGCTGATCCGGGAAGTGGAACAGGGTAGCCAGCTCCACGGAGTTGAGGATATCCTTGTTCTGGTGCTGCGGGAAGAATCGCATTATATACGACGTAACCAGCTCGTCTATATCCTTGGCCGGGGTATATTTGAAGCCGTTCTTGCCCGGAGCGTCATACAGCTGGAAGCTGGAAACTATGTTCTTCAGTAGTGCGTCAGCGCGCTGGCTGATATTGGACGATACGACTATGCGGATTGCCACTTCGTAGCCGGGGTGGCGGGTTTTTTCGTCTATGGCGTCAAGGGTGGACTGCTCCATGTTCGACAGCTCAGGCTTCTTTTCCTCGCCTTTATCATCGTGGTTGGGAGGTTTTACGAACGCCCCCATAACGTCCTTGGCAAAACTGCCGAAGTTCAAGCCGTTGTGGCCCTTGCGTTTGGCTGAAGCCAGGCTGGACGCCTTCTTGCGCCACGATTCGTCGGCCGGCCTCAGCAATATCTGAATTCCTGCCCCGTCTTCCTTGTCCAGTGTCGAAAGCGCGTTCAGAAGCGCTTGCATGGCGTCGCGCTTCAAGTCCTGGTAGGTCGCGATCGGATAAGCGAACTCCTCTTTCAACGTCAATTCACCGCCCAGAGTACCGGCGGACTTGCCCACCGGACTGAAGATATTATGCTCGGCCACCTCTTCGAGACGGGCCGCCGGATACGCGCTGACGATGGCCTGCTTCACCACTTCCAGCAACGCAAGCGGCACGGCGGCATAGAAGTAAACCAGCCCTTGGGAGCCGATTATCTCGAAAGCGAAGTGCCGTTGCCCGTAGAATGACGGCTTGAACCCTTTCTGCAGCGTGCCGGCAATGATGTTGTAGATAATCTGGGCCTGGCTTATGGTCTCGTCGATGACGTCGCGAGTATCGCGGATGCCTACTTCAGTGTCGTCGCTCGGCGGCGGCAGGTGGATGAACAGCGGCACCATCTTGAGGCCCCGTTCATAGTTCTTCTGGTCACGGGCCGTGGAGCGTGTCTGCAAGAAGACGACCGGTCCTATGATAACGACCGCGAGAAAAATGATCGCGAATATCGTAATTAAGATTGCCATTATGTTATTTGCTTAATTTTATATCCTTGCCATAGCGTTTTTTCATATAATCCGCCCTGAAAATCATCATTTCCTCGCTTTGCCTGTGGGGGTCGTTCCTGTTAGCGGCCACGATCTGTCTGGCTTTGTCCACCCAATCCTTCTCTATGGCGTCTCCGTCATCCACTATCGCCGACATCAGGCTACGGGCCATGGAGTCGTCAACATCATCCGCCGGGGGCTGTCCGTCCTTATGCTGCGGTTGTTTCACCAGCGCCTTCGCGGGCGGTGGCGGCAGCTTCATAGGAGGCGCGGGCGGCGTTACAGGGGTCTGATCCCCGGTTTCGTTGGGCATAGAATCCATATAACCATTATACAGCCTGGGGGCTCACTTGGTAACAGGCTTACGCTTACTGGGTACGGACAGCGGCGCGCTGTTTCGAGCTCTTGGAATACGCTATATAGAAATACATAAGAGCTGTAAGAGGAGCCAGTATAAGTATGTCGCGCATACTCAGCTGACCCATGGATTGCAGCGCCAGCGTACCACTGATCACCAGCGCCAGGGTGCGCAGGACCCTCTTCCTGTGCCTGATTGGCAGTCCGTACAGTTTGGTCAGCGCCAACATGCCATCCAGGAAGTAGTAGGCCGTTACGGACAATAGTAGGAAGCCTACTATTAGTATGAACGATGGCGTATCGTTCGGATTGGTCGTTCCAAACAACAGGCCGTCGGCCGCCAACAGGCCGCTAATGCGCCAGAAGTGTAGTTTTTTGATGAGAAGCGTGAGGAGTCTCATGATAATGACCGGGTAAAGGAGATATGGTGCCGAGGCGATAAATCCACTCGTTATATTTAGACTATTGGAGCGCTTATCGCCATCGGCTAGACTGACCGCTCTACCGGCCTTTAGGGCCGGACAGAGCGACGCTTGACGCGATGTCCCGGTGACTCCGCGTCTGATGGGTGTAAGTCCGCCCCCGCGAGGGCTTTCTTCTTACATCGGTGTGAGGTGAGGAAGAACGTTTTTGTTTTTGACTTACCAATCACCACACTAGCACGACAAGCCTTTATTGTCAATCCCCTTGTGCTTTTTTTGAGTCCTCTCATGCAGCATCAACCCCTGAAGATACTATTTACAAACAGGAATAAAAATGCTAAGATTAGTTTCATGCATACGCCCAATCCGGGACTTTGGACCCCGGAAAACGCCGACCTGGCCAGACCGCTTGAGCCCTACCAGCAGGAGGCGCTCGACGCTCTTGAAGCCGCTCGCGTACAGGGTCAGAGCAGGGCAAATCTCGATATAGCTAAGCCCAAGGAGCCGCTACGCCGCGAGGTTGAAGCGGAAGAGCTGGGGGCCATGCTTAACACTAGTGCATTGAAAGGCCGATCAATTAGCAACGCGGAATGGGAACGCTACGGCCAGCGGATCGCGGAGGGCGACAAAGAAGCTGTTCAGGAGTTGGTCTTGCGCTCCCTGCTCAGGGCTTACGGAACTGCCAAATCTTCGCCGGGCAACGACGGTATAGGAACAGAGGAATTCACCGTGGAAGACCGGTTTCAGCATGCCATTACGGTCCTGTATGGGGTTTTGGAGCATCATGATAATTCGCAGAAGTCTACGCTAAGTGCTAGGATCAGCGCGACTATGGCAACAGACATCCGTAACGAAGCCCGGGTCAGTGGCCTAATCCGGCTTTCGACCACCAGCTATGAGAAACTAGCGAAACTGGAAAAAGCCGAGGCCAAAATCGCCAAAGAGCTTGGTGAGGCCGTGCTGGTCGATTTCAGGCCGGATCTGCTAGCCCAATACAGTGGTATGGACCCTAAAGAGATAGTTGAACTATATGGAATTGTGGAAAATATGTATTACGAAAACCTATTGCCGGCTGAAGAGGCTTTGGTCATAGCAGACCCCGACGCCGACCCCTCGGAACAAGCCGAGGGCATTCTGACCAAAGAAGCGCTGGATAAACTTCTGGTGGCGGTCGAGAACCCCGGCTTCAAAGAAATATCCGAACGCGAAAGAGATGTGCTAAGGCTCCGCTACGGCCTGGATGAATTTCCGCTGACCCTTGATGAAGTCGGGCTCGTCTTCAATCTGACCCGTGAGCGTATACGGCAAATTGAGGAAAAGGCCCTCAAAAAACTTGGGAAAAACGAGAATCCCTTTACTGCTTTCAACACGCATCCCGAACGCCTTAGGGATTTAAGACTTGAAGAGTTCCTGACAGCATCGCAAAGTAAGGCCAGCGGTATAATTAATGCTTACGTGACCGGCGGCGACGCCTCAACCATTACACACGAGGCGTATACCGGCGCGCTGTCTACCCTAATCATCCAGCGTTTGGCGGGCGACATGCAAGGACTTCGCAGGCATGTAGAAAGGCCTGATTTGATGGAAGGCCTGCAAGAACATGTACGCGAACTTACGGGGTGCTTCATACCCCCGCAAGACCTAAAAGGTACCGTGCATCTACTGCACCATTCAGGCTTACTAAAATTTTCCTGGAACATGGACCATAACGGCAAGGTCAACGATTTTGTAGGACTAACTAATGGACCGGCAAAATGCTAATTGATCATTTTCTAATTGAAGTTATGCACAGGTTTATTAGTTACTTAAGCATAATTGTTATTGACGGCTTTTCATCTATTATATAAGATGTGTTTAGCACTTGAACAAATCAAGTGTTCAAAAACAAAAACGACAAAACGGAACAACGATTTCTCGCAAGTCGTTGTTCCACTAAGAAAAAGCCAAACCTTAAAAGTAAAACCAAACCCAAAACCTTAAATTATTCTTAAAGCACCTTGTCCCCAACCGGACAAGGTGCTTTACTTTGTGACACCCTGCTCTTGGAGCCGTATTTATAGAACCAAGGACCGATTCGGAGCTTAAATCCATACAATGGGCGCGCAAATACGAAGCATTACCACAAACGGCACCGCCGGAATCATAGTGGATATAGAATGCCACCTGTCTAATAACCTGCCGACCATAGTAATAGTGGGCTTTGCCAACAGATTCGTCAGCGAGGCCAAGGAGCGTATCAGGGGCGCGTTCGCGACTAGCCATATAATGCTACCCAGGAAGCGCATCACTGTTAATCTGGCGCCTGCCGACATTCCCAAGGCTGATAGCGGCTTCGACCTGGCCATAGCCGTGGCCATATTGGCGGCCGGGGATCCAAGCCTTATAGGTCCAAACCTGGACGGACGGCAGGTATTCATAGGCGAACTCGGCCTGGACGGCAGTACGCGCGCGGTCCGCGGCATCATAGGCAAGATATTGGCCGGCCGCGCCAGGGGTATCCGGACTTTCTACATACCTTCCGCGAACCTTGAACAGGCCCGGCTGGTTCCGGAAGTACGGCTGATACCCGTAGATAATCTGTCCGGACTCCATAAGTGCCTGTCGGGAGAGGTTGTGGCCAAGGCCGTGCAGACAGGCGACGGCGGCCCGGGGGACGAGCCCGGACCGGCGGCGGCAACCGCGACGCCTTCCGCCGGCTCGGTCCGCCTGAGCGAGATTGTCGGCCAGACCCAGGCCAAGCGCGCCCTAGAGATTGCCGCGGCCGGCGGCCACAACCTCTTCTTCGACGGACCTCCGGGTACCGGTAAGAGCATGCTGGCCAAGGCCTTGCCCGGCCTGTTGCCGCCGCTGAACCGGGAAGAGATGCTCGAGGTTACCCAAGTGCACAGCCTGGCCGGTCATGATTACGGGCAAATCGTGACCGGCCGCCCCTTCCGCGCGCCGCACCACAGCGCCAGCCTGGTTGCAATAACAGGGGGCGGAGCTATGCTCCGCCCCGGCGAAATCAGCCTGGCGCACCGCGGCGTCCTGTTCTTCGACGAACTGCCAGAATTCAAGCGCGAAACCCTGGAAACCCTGCGCCAGCCTCTTGAAAACCGCACGATCAGTGTGACCCGCGCCCACGGCACGGCCGAATATCCCGCCAACTTCATATTCGTAGCCACAGCCAATCCCTGCCCCTGCGGCTACGCGGGCAGTGATAAGGCCTGCGACTGCGGCCAACTACAGATAAGGGCTTACCGCAGCCGCCTCTCCGGCCCCATCCTGGACCGTATCGACCTCTATAGCAGTGTGCGCGAAGTAGAACATGACAAACTGCTGACCCAGTCCCTTGATCCCAAGTCCGACGATGAAGCCCGCGTCCGCGTGATCCGGGCCAGAAACTTACAGACCGGGCGGTTCAAGAGCAGGGTCAAACTGAACACCGACATGACCAACACCGAAATCAGACGATTGGCCAAGAAACTAGATGCCGGAGCGCTAAATACGCTTAATCTGGCGGCGCGCAAATACAACCTGTCGGCACGGGCCTACATGAGGGCGATCAAGGTCGCCCGGACCATCGCCGATCTGGAAGACTCTCCGGTCATAACCAGCGCCCACCTGGCCGAAGCCCTGAACTACCGGCCGGACTTTCGCGGCGGCGTCAGTATTTGACCTCTGGTATGTCATCTGTTAAAATGCTTGTTACCTTGAATTCAACAGTTAAGGAGAAGTACTCATCGCCAAATATACCCGCCTGAATGATCAGATTCGGGCAAACCGGCTGCGTGTCATCGATGAAGAAGGCAAGCAGTTAGGCGTCCTAAGCCGGACCGAGGCGCTGGAAACCGCCCGGGAACGCGAGTTGGATCTGGTAGAGATATCGCCGGATGCCGATCCGCCGGTCTGCAAAATCATCGATTGGGGCAAGTTCAACTACCAACGCACCAAGCAGCAGCAGAAGAACCGCAAGACCTCCAAATCGCTCGACATGAAACAGATGCGTTTCGGACTGAAGATCAGCGACCACGACTTAGGGATAAAGATGAGCAAGGTCAAGAAGTTCCTCGAGGCCGGCCACAAGGTGAAGATCACGGTCTTCTACAGGGGCCGGGAACAGGCCCACAAGGAAATCGGCTTCGAAAAGGCCAAGAAGGTCATCGAAGATTTCGGTGATACAATAATAGTCGACCAACAGCCTCAGCTGGCCGGGAGACAGTTAAGTTTCGTCGTAAGACATAATCCAAGGAGTAATAATGCCAAAACTGAAGACGCATAGCGGCACCAAGGACCGCGTAAGGATCACCAAGAACGGCAAGGTCCGGGTCGGCCATGGCAATATGAACCACTTCCTGAGCAAGAAGAGCGGCGGACGCAAACGCGCGAACACCGGCCTGACCACGCGCAGCGGCAAGATGGCCAAGAATATCAAGAAGAATATGGGGGCCTAGGCCCTAGCGCCGGCAAGGAGTAATTATGAGAGTAAAACGAGGCGTTACCAGCCACGCCAAACACAAGAAGATCAGAAAGGCCACCAAGGGCTTTTCTCATGCGAACCGCGTCAGCGTAAGGCGCGGGCGGCAGGCGTTGACGCGCTCACTTCAGAATGCCACCCGCGACCGCCGCACCCGCAAGCGTACCTTCCGCCAGCTCTGGAACGCGCGCATCAACGCCGCCGCCCGCGAAAACGGCACCACCTACAGCAAATTGATTGCCGGCCTCAAGAAAGCCGGCATCGGTCTGGACCGCAAAGTCCTGGCCGAACTGGCAGTCAACGAGCCGAAGGCCTTCACGGCCATCGTCAAAGCCGCTAAGAAGTAAGCCTGTCACACCTGCACCGTCGCTGCCGCGACGACAGAGTTAGCTGGAGACCTGGGCGACTTCCAGGCGGACGCCGGGGACGCCTGACTCGAAAGCGTCAATCTTGTCTATGCTAACCACTGCTTTGGCAACACGCTTATCGGACAGCATCTTGGCCGCTATCTCCATGGCCAGCCGCTCCATCAGGTCGTAGGATTTCTTCTCTACGATGTCGATGATGTCGGCCTTCAGGCGCGACCAATCGGCCGTATCGCGGAGATTATCCGAAATCGTGGCCTTGGTATCGGTCAGGGTGAGCTCCACCGCGACCTTGAACCTCTGGGGCGACTCTTTCTCGTGCTCATGTACGCCGTGCTTTCCGACGATGACGAGATCCTTGATATATACCTTGAGCGGCATGGTCATCTCCAACTTACCAATCATAAGCGGCCAGACTATCTGTAAGCCGGGTTTTGTCACGGGCTTCTTACGTTCGCAGGAAGCCCTGGCTGATCATCTATCTAGGCGTGCCGTTGCCGGCGCGCTCAAGCGGTTCTTGCGGTGGATCCTTAGCGGGACACTTTGAGCTTTAGGCTCTAAAAGGGTCCATCTCCTTGCAGCAGGCAGGGTTTACCTCTCCGCATTGTCACCGGTGCGGACTGCGGGCTCTTACTCCGCTCGTTTCACCCTTGCCCCCTAAGGGGCGGTTTCGTTTCTGTGGCACTTTCCCTAAGGTCGCCCTCGGTCGCCGTTAGCGACTGCCCTTCCCTTTGCTGCCCGGACTTTCCTCGTACGCGGTAAAGCGCACGCGATCAGCCGATAGTCTGGCCGTTAATTATTATACCTACCTGTTGGTTTGACGACAACGCCCCTGCGCTACCTTGGGAGTTCACGATATATCATATACCATATGGCTCAATCTGTTATGTATTCGATATATCATATATCAAGTAATGGGGGTTGTTGAAACGAATTTAGTCAACTAACCCAGTCCATGATTAAGCCGAACATAGTGGACCCCGCGAATTTAAGTGTGGACCCTATGAATTTAAGTGTGCGTCCAAAGCCTTGTTGACTTCGGCGTCGGCCAGCTTGTTGAATTCGCGCGGCACGTGGCTGAATTCTATCTTATCGAAGGATGCAGCCAGCTTCTTGATAGCGTCATGTATGGGCCACAGGTCGCGGTTCTTGATCTTGAAGATGCCGTTCAACTGGTTCACCACCAGCAAGCTGTCCAGATAGGCGTGTATCTCGCGTATGCCCAGCTTGCGGCACTCTTCCAACGCCTGCTTGAGCGCGGTGTATTCAGCCACATTATTGGTGGTAACGCCCAGATATTCACCTTTTTCGACGAGCACGTTGTCTTCCATGTCCAGTACGACGAAGCCGCTGGCGCTGGGGCCGGGGTTGCCGCGCGAGCCGCCATCGGTGAAAACTTTTACCTCTTCCGGGTGTGCATCCGGCTCGGCGCCAGCGGCTTCGGCCGGCGACATGCCTTTGGCCACAGCATCTATGGCTTCCGCCAGTTCATGATCCTTCTTAGTGATTTTTGTGCCGCCTTCGTGGGTTATGAGCCAGATCTGAACCACGCTCCATTCGTTCTCCCAACGGGGGTGGTGCTGGAATTCCTCGGCCAGTGCTGCGACCTTTTCCATGAACGCCCAAGCCTGCTTAAAATCCTCGAAGTTAAACTGCTTATACAGCCCGTGTTTGGTTTCCTTCCACATCTGCTTCTATCTTACCATGCCAGGCGGGCAGTCGTATTCGTAGTCCGTCATCGTATCCCAGGGGAGGTACAGATCCAGGAAACGGTCAGGGACACCGTGGGATTGGGCGGCGGCCACTATTTCATCACGTACGCCGATGAGTACTTTCGGCATCTCAGGGTCAAGAGTATCCTCCTCCAGGAACTGCTGCCAAGTAGGATCGACAAGCACGCGTTCATCACCTTGAACCTCTGCCGCCAGATCGACATAGAAGTGCAGGACTGGCATGGAGCGAGGTACGCGTGCGGCTTCATGGCCCTTTTCGCCCAGTAACCGTACCACGAGTCTGCTAGCGGGATCGCAGAGCCCGTCCCTGTGCGCTACGGCTATGTCGCGATTGTATATGACAGCCAGGCGACCATATGTCTCTTCGGAAGCATCCAGTATGTCGGCCTGAGTCAGCCGACTCAGGTGTTCGGTCTGTCCTAACTGCGTAGAGGAATAAGCCATTGCCAAATAATATAATAAACTGCATGACTTAGCAATGGTCGGGGTGACAGGACTTGAACCTGCGACCTCACGGCCCCCAGCCGTACGCGCTACCAACTGCGCCACACCCCGGACATATAGATAATCGGGTACCGGATTCGATTACCTGAGCAGTTGCCAGGTGGGCGCCCTCACGCTCCGGCCACGGCCGAAAGCAAATCTTAGGCTCCCTAAATCGTAGTATCAGATAATATTCACCCGGCGAGGAGGTTTTTAAGCTCTACCCGACTAAGCTACATTATACTAGACAATTAACTTTTTTAACTTCTTAGCCCAAAAGTCCGCGCTTATGCTTCGGCCGCGCCAGGGTTACAGATACGCTGTTCAAGCCCCGGATTGACGGGGTTCGCCGTGGTGGGGTGGCAGAGCGGTCTATTGCACCGCTTTCAGGAAGCGGCGAATACTGGTGAAGTGTTCCACGGGTTCAAATCCCGTCCCCACCGCCAAGCCAGTAATAAATAAACCCCTTCCGCAATGGTCGGGGTTTATTTTTCGCACCGATTCAATCGGCGGCGAATACTGGCTGACTTTTAATTTACTCTTTTACGCCGTTAGAGTCAAGAATAAACCCCTTCGGCTACGGCAGCAGTTGCAGGATGAAATTATCCAGATTTGTGAGCAACGGTATTAGCACGCCCGTGAGTACCAAGCCAAAGACTATGAACAGACCCCAAGGTTCAATCTGTTTCATTAAGTCCTGTAGGGGTTCGGGCGCGAAGGCATAGAGCACGCGCGAGCCGTCCAGGGGCGGAATCGGTATGATGTTGAATATGAACAGTACCACGTTCAGCTCGATGAAGATGACCAGGAATTCCACAAAAGCTCCGCCGGCAACCATATGCAGCAGCAGGGCCGATAGGACCGCCAGCACCAGATTCGTTAAAGGACCGGCGGCGGCCACGATGGCAGCCCCGAATTCGCCGAACCTAACCCGGTCCGGGTTGAAGGGTACAGGTTTGGCGGCCAGTATGGGGACATGGAAGATGACAAGGGTGATGATCGGAAGCAGCACGGTGGTGAAGGGGTCTATGTGCTGAAGCGGGTTCAGGCTCAGGCGGCCTTCTTCCTGCGCCGTCGTATCGCCCAGCCAGTGGGCCGCGAAGGCATGCATGGCCTCGTGTATGGACAAGGCGATGATGATAGAAATCACCACATAAACAAGGTTTGGAGTAGCCAGGTCGCTGAACATGCTTGATTCCTAGTATAACAGCTACGCGAGGCGCCTGTGGCCGGCCACATCGTGGACGCGCAAATAGGCGGCGCCGGCCTCCATGGCCGTCCGGCCTGCTGCCAGGTTCGTTTCCAGTTCCATCCGCTTCGGTCCCAGGAAGCGCTTGCACGAATAACCAATCATCACCGGATAACCGGGCGTCTCGCGGGCAAACTTCAACAATTTCCAGTTAAGCTCCTCCGTCTTGCCGAAGCCGATGCCCGGGTCCAAAATTATCTTGGCTTTCGGCAATCCCTTTTTCCGTAACAGATCCGCTTTGGCTAAGAGTTCGTCTGCAACCTGTTTGGCGCTGTCTACCAGCTTGCCGGCGTGGGCGCTCTGCGGGTCCGGCGCCGGCAGGTGGCTGATCACGCAGCGGGCCCGAGCAGAGGCGATCAGGCCGACCATGGCCGGATCGTTCATGCCTGTGACGTCGTTGATGATGACGTCCCCAAGCGCCAGCGCACGCGCGGCCGTCTCCGGATGATAGGTGTCCACGGATATTTGTTCAGGGTAACGCTCAACTAATCGTTGTAAGACTGGCATCAATCTTTGCCATTCTACCTCTGTTGTTATGGGCGTAGCGCCCGGCCGCGTACTCTCCGCGCCCACGTCAACCAGACTGGCGCCATCGTCAAATAATTCAGCCGCGCGGGCCAGCGCCGCGGCCGGGTCAATAAATTGTCCGCCATCGCTGAAACTGTCCGGCGTAATGTTCAATATCCCTACTAATTTCACCATGCCCTTAATCATACAACAGCATGCTAATATGAGGACATGGCAATGGTTTATTTGGCATTGGGATCAAACATGGGCGACTCGCGCGGCCGGATCAAAGAGGCGGTGAAACTACTCAGCAAATCAGTCCGCAGCATCAAGCAGGCGCATGTATACAAGACCAGAGCCGTCGGCTTTGAAGAACAGCCCGACTTTCTGAATACCGCCATACGCGGCGAGACCGACCTTAAGCCCGAAGATTTGCTTAAATTCACCCAGAAAATCGAGAGAGACGCGGGACGCACCTGGAATTTCAGATTCGGTCCGCGCCAGATCGACATCGACATCATCTTTTATAACGATCTGAAACTCGAAACGAAAGATCTGACCATACCGCATTACGCCCTTATAGGGCGCGAATTCGTGCTTCAGCCCCTCTGCGACCTTGATCCTGGCCTGAGGGACCCGTCCAGCGGCAAGACTGTCAAACAGCTGCTGGATAACCTTAGCCCGCGGCTCAAGTCCATCATAGAGCGGGTTGACTAAACAGATAAGATTCGCTAGAATAACTCCTTATGCAGAAGTGTGATCTCACCGGCAAAGGCAAGCAGTACGGCCACAACGTCAGCTTTTCACAGCGCCATACCAAGAAGGTCTGGAAGCCCAACCTCCAGACCAAGACCGTCGTGGTCAACGGCAAGAAGGTGAAGATGAAGCTCAGCACCCAGGCCATCCGCACCCTCAAGAAAAAGGGCCTGCTGGGCGCCGCCGAAACCCCCGCAAAGCAAGAGCCGGCGAATAAATAACTAGGGTTTTTCCAGGATGATAAGCTGGGTAACGTCGCCCAGATCGCCGTGTTTGAGCTTCAGCTTGGACACTGTTTCCTTTGTTTCTATGGTCAGTTCTTTCTGCGCGTCCTGCAGGGATTGCTGAGGCACAGGGTACTTTAGCGCTTTGTCGGCGTAGTGCGTGGGGACGACCAGCTTCGGTTCGATAGCCCGGATCAGCTTCATGGCCCCGACCGGATCCACGGTGTAGCCATTGCCGCCGACCGGTACGACCAGGACGTCGACGATACCGACCTCTTCCAACTCATCGTCGGTCAGCTCAGGATAGATGTGGCCGGTCACCAGTACGCTTAGATCGCCGGCTACAAGTTTGAACATCGTGGCATTGGTGGTGCCTGCTTCGTCCACGTGGGCGCGGGCCGCTATGCCGATTACGGAAATGTCCGATACTTCGTACTCGCCCGGGCCGTCGAAAGCCAGGCGGCCCGCGCCCGCGCCTTCGTGCGGACCGGTGAACAATGCTACATCGTCCGGTTTAGTGACGCTTTTAGCGCCGAGATCGGCCAGATTATCGTCTACGATTACACGCGCGCCCTTGTGCGCCGCGCTCACGCAATTAGCTCCGTAAAATTGCAGGTCCATGGCCGGCTATTTCTCCTCTTTAGTTTCTTGTTTCTTATCCGCTACGGGCTTTGATTCTGACAGCAGCCCCTGGGTATCGACCAGTATCTGTTTCTTGGCGTTCATGACGCCGACGGCGAAACGGTCGTTGATCTGCTGGCGGTAGCGGAAGTCCGGCAAGGTCATGAAGGTATAGCGGATGCTTTTGCCCTCTTTCTTTTCCAAATCGTCCACATATTTCTTGAGGGCGTTGGGATTAACATCGCCGACGACCAGGAAATCGATGCCGCTGGAGTCATCACGGGTGAACTGGCCCGTATAGACCGCCAGCTCGATGTGGCCTACGCTCTTCAGATCACCTTCGGATTCCGCCTCGTCCGCGGTTCCGTCCGTGGTGGTGGCGCCGCGTTTGGCCGTTTTTTTCACCCCGCCACCGAAAATCGTCTGCAGCGGCTTATAGTACTCAAAATTCTGGTTGACTTCATAATATAGCTTATTGTTGGTGTTTTCCGACGTTATGATGCCGACGTTGAGCAAATTGCTGAGTTCGCGGCGCACGGAATTAATCTGCTCATCAATCTTCCGGGTAATTTCACGGACGAAAAACGACCGGTTCGGATTGCTATAAAACAGCTGCAACAGCTTGACCCTCGTCTTTGACCCAAAGAGTTGCTCAATCATTCTGCCATTGTAGCAAAGTATGGTCCATTGCGGAACTTACGTCTCTAAAAATGTTGTCACTGAGTCTACGACATCCGCCATTTTAACAGGGGTAGCAAACCATTGAATACTTTTGTTGCGCTTGAACCACGTGCGTTGGCGTTTGGCGTATTCAAACGTGGCCTTGATGATCTTGTTACGGGTTTCCGGCAGGCTTTGATCGCCCGCGAAGTAGCCCTGCCACTGCGCATAGCCGATGCCTTTGAGCGCCTCGCAGTCCCAGCCGTAGCGGTCCGCCAAACCGCGGACCTCGTCCTCCAGGCCAGCCGCCAGCATATCGTCCAGGCGCTTCACGATGCGCCGCTCGATTTCTTCGCGCGGCGTCTTCAGGCCTATAATTATCGTATCGCCGCGCAAGGGCTGGCGGCTGGCGCGGCGGCCTTTCGTCTCGATCAGACGGATCAACCGGCGCTTATTCCGCGTATCGACCCCGCCCAGGTCCAACTTGAGGCCCCGGATCTTCTCCAACAGTTGCGAAATGCTCAGGCGATTGAGCTCTTCCCTCTCCCGGCGGTCGCCGGCCGGCAAGAAGTCGAAGTCATAGATCACGCCGTCCACGTACAGCCCCGTGCCGCCTACCATAATCGGCAGTTTGCCCCGGCCGGCGATATCGCCGATAGCCTCGTTGGCCAGCCTCTTGAACACTGCCGCCGTGAAGTCTTCGCACGGCTCCACCACGTCCAACAGATGATGCGGGATCTCCGCGCGCTCCCGGGACGTAGGCTTGGCGGTACCGATGTCAACCTGTTTGCGCACCGTCCATGAGTCGGCGCAGATAATCTCGCCGTTGAAACGATGTGCCAGCTTGAGCGCCAGCTCCGTCTTGCCCGACGCCGTCTCGCCTACTATCACCAATAACTTCGGTGGCTTCATACCTATGACCAGTATCACACACAAATTGTCACCGTACCAGCCTAGCTTCCTGGCCGCCAAAGAAGTTTTCCGACGTCAACGCGGAAGTCATCTGAAACCGCCACGCCTTCGGCTTCCAGCACTTGCTTATGGCCGCGCCGGCCGCCGGGGTAGCCGGCCGCCAGGATGCCCTGCTTGTTCACCACCCTTTGCCAGGGCAGGTCCGGGTCGCCGAAATGGGCAATACCACCGACAATCCGCGCCGCGCGCGGGCGGCCGCACAAAGCCGCCAGCTGTCCGTAAGTCATCACCCGGCCGCGCGGTATCCGCGCCACCAGCGCTTCCACCTGCTGTCTGAAATTGCTGCCGGTATCTTCGGTCATCGGGGAGCCCCGGACTACTGGGACGTCTTAAGCACGCGCGACTTGGCCTCGTTAGCGACCGTCTTCAAAAACTCTTCTACCCCAAGCGCCATCGGCTCGGCGGATACCACGATATCCTTGCGCTTGCGCGGCGTCACTTCCCCGCTAGCAATCTCTTTCTCGCCGATCACCACCGAATAAGGCACCTTGGCAACCTCTGTGGCACGGATTTTCTTGCCCACCGACTCATTAGAATCATCAATGCCCACGCGCAGTCCCAACACCTTCGCCTTGCGCACCACGTCATCTACGAAATCCAGCGTCGGTTTCTCCTGGTTCACCGCAATGAAGCGTACCTGCTCCGGCGCCAACCAAATCGGGAACTTCCCGGCCGTATGCTCTATATAAACCGACAGGAACCGCTCGATTGAGCCCAGGATAGCCTTATGGATCATGGCCGGCCGCTGTTTCTTGCCATGTTCGTCCGTATACTCCAGATTGAAGCGCTCCGGCTGAATGAAATCCAGCTGCACGGTGGCGCATTGCCACAGCCGGCCTAAAGCATCGGAAACATTTATGTCGATCTTCGGCCCGTAGAAAGCCGCCTCGCCCGGATCCACCCGGTAATCCAGGTCTGCTTCCTTGGCCACCTTCTCGAGCGTCTTCTGGGCCTCGTCCCAGGCCTTAGGATCACCGAAGTAGCCGTCGCTGTCGTCCCGGAACGACAGCACTACGCTCAGCGGCATATCCAGCGCCAGGTACATCTGTTTGACCATGTCCAATATGGAGCGCATCTCGGCTTCAATCTGATCAGGCCGCACGAAGGCGTGCGCGTCGTCCTGCGTCAGCGAGCGCACCCGCGACAATCCGTGCAGCTCGCCGCTCTTCTCATCGCGGTACAGAGTGGTGGTTTCCATCAGGCGCAGCGGCAGATCGCGGTAGCTGCGCGGCCGCGCCGCGTATATCTGCGTCACATGCGGGCAGTTCATGGGTTTAAGCATGAATTTATCCTTCGACTCCACGCTGGACACGTCGAACCGCTCCGGAAACTTATCATAATGCCCGGATGTCTTGTATAGCTCGATCTTGGTCATGTGCGGGGTCCACACCGCCTCGTACCCGGCGGCGCGCTGCAACTCTTCCGAAAAGCGTATCAGTTCGTCCCTTAGCACCGTTCCGCGCGGCGTGAACAGCGGCAGGCCCGGTCCCACCAGATCGGACATCACGAACAGATCCAGTTCCCGGCCCAGCTTGCGGTGGTCGCGCCTCTTGGCCTCCTCTAAAAGTTCCAGATGCTTCTCAAGCTCTTCCTCCGTAGCGAAGGCCGCCCCATACAGACGCTGCATCTGCGGGTTGTCTTCTTTGCCGCGCCAGTAGGCCCCGGCCACGCGCATCAGCTTGAAAGCCCCCACCTTGCCCGTCGAAGCCACGTGCGGCCCCCGGCACAAATCAGTAAAGTCGCCATTCTTATAAAACGATACGTTGGCGACCTTGGCCGCCTTGCCGCCTTCGGCGATGGTGCCCAGCTCCGCGGCATCCAGGTCTTTGGCGAGCGTGGTACCGGCCCGCTTCAGATCGTTCAGCAGCTCTTCCTTATAGGGCTGCTTGGCCTGTTTGGCCCAGTCCATGGCCTCGTCAACCGGCTTCTCAAACCGCTCGAATGGCTCGTCAGCTTTGATGATTTTATGCATCTCCGCCTCCACACGACCGAAGTCCTCTTCGGAAATCTTAGCCTTGCCGAGGTCTATGTCGTAATAAAAGCCGTCATCCACCACCGGCCCCACGCCGAACTTAGCCTCCGGCCACAGGTGTTGCACCGCCGCTGCCATTATATGCGCCAGGCTATGGCGCATAGCCTCCAGTTCATCCTTTGAGTCACCCATGATTAATTTTCAGTATACCACTCCTGTTCCGGTCGGCGCGCTTAATTAAGGTGACAGGCGCCACAGCAGTATTATAACTTTTCTTAAAAACAAAAAGGGTTGAATGACCTCGCATATCATTCAACCCCCTTGCGACAAGCTTCGTCGGGACAAAACAATCTCGGCAAAACTTCACCTGTAATGAAGTACTATAGCAGGGCTAGTATTATAAGGCTAGCCTATTTATGCTGTAATTCTCACATGTACACATGGGGATAACTGTTCTGCCCTGACATCATGGTTGACGTTAACAGTACCGTGACCTTGCGCGCCGCAGTCATTTAAGGTACGTTATAGCCTGTTAGACTGGCCCGGATACGGGCGATTAGCTCATTTGGCTAGAGCGCCACATTGACGTTGTGGAGGTGATAGGTTCGAATCCTATATCGCCCACCATTATTACATTCTTACCCCTGTTATAACAGCTGCTGCCGGGGGCTTGACCCGGACCAAAACGTCCTATATACTAGTCCGAATTAATCAAGGGACTGTGTATTCGTAAACCAAGCGCCTTAGACGCATTTCAGTTGTTTTACGAGGAATTGATTTCCTCGGACCCCAGCACCAATCGCATCCGCCGGATCCGCTCCACCACTGTTAATAAGTAGCGGCGAGTCCCGGAAAGCCCCACCGGAGAGACGTAAGTCTCGCCGGATTTTTATTTGCGCCGCTCCTGGCGCCGGCTTGATGATTTAATAGCGCTATGTCAATATGTTGACATGGTTTGTGTATACTGCGGCGGAGATACGAGGGTGGTTAATTCCCGCTTGCAAAAGAAAGATAATCAGATCTGGCGGCGGCGGCGCTGCTCGGACTGCGGGGCGGTTTTCAGCACCGGGGAGGCCGCCCAATTGAGCCTGGCCTGGCAGGTATCGGACAGTGGCCGTCCTAAGCCCTTTTCACGCGATAAGTTGTTCCTAAGCCTGCATGATAGCTGTGGACACCGCAGAACGGCTCTGAGCGACGCCAGAGGCCTTACGGAGACCGTCATAAGCAAGCTGGCGGCCCATGTGAAAGACGGTACGGTCGATAAAGGCGACATAACTGGGGTAGTACAGGTGGCTCTGAACCGTTTCGACAAGGCGGCCAGCGTGCACTACGCGGCCCGCCACAAGGCTAGCTAGCCGGCCTGAGTAGCCGGCGCGGGTTAGCTGGACGCGCCGCGGCGGCGGAGTATGCGGCGCTTCCCGGATTTGCCGCGGCCGCGCAGTTCGCCCTCGGAGGAGCGCTTCCTGCCGCCAACCACGGTGGCATGCTCGGTGACGTCGAATTTACTGAGGTAGCGTTTGAACATCAGGCGGGTCTGCGAATTGAAAGCCGCCAGGCAGCCATAGGCCACGCTGGTGACTGGCAGGAATATCCATTGCGTGAGCATAAATATGTGGTGGTGGCGCTTGTAGCGAGCCGGGCGCGGCGGCAGGGTTATAAGGCATACGTATATGGTGGCCAGCAGGCCCAGGATGCCAATACGCTGGACGCGGCTGACGATGAGCGGTAGCTGGTTGGCCGCCAGGTTCTGGGGGTGCACAAGGGGCGGGATGAACGCCGCGAAGTATATCAGTAAGGGCCCGGTGGCCCAGGTGACGTGGCCTTCCAGCAAGCGGAAGAACTTGGCAACGACGTCGAACTTGGGCGCCTTGTTCCTGTGGTAGAAACCCTTGTCGGCCACGTAGGCCACGTCCGAGGCGCCGTAGGTCCAGCGGCGCAGCTGGATGAACTGGGCCTTCAGGGTACGGATATAGCCCTCGGCCAGTACCGCGTCCTGGTAGATGGGTATGCTCAAAGGATAGACCCGGTAGTCGCCGTCGAAGTGGAAGTACGAACGCCAGAAGTGGTGACCGTCTTCGACGATGGTGCGTACGCTCCAGAAATCCATGTCGATAAGGGCGCGCATTGATTGTGCGTGCGCCGAGAAGTTGCGGCTGAGGTGCGGGCGCTGGGTATTGACGATGTAGAACAGGTTGTTGCCGGTGGCCACGACGCGCATCAGCGTAGGCGCGTCCCAGATATTGTTAGTAAACATCGGCAGCGGTTGATACGAGGCCTTGACCGGATTGGGTGCCACGCAGTAGACGTAGCTCAGCACAGCGAAGTAACGAGGGTGGGGGCGGTTGTCGGCATCGAGCGTGGTGACGATGACCTTGGCTGGGTCGAGCTTCGCTTTCGCCAGGTATTTCTTGAGGGCGCGGCCGGCGTGCGTGATGTTGGCCCCCTTCCCCACTATCTCGCCGGGCACGCCGGCCGGATGCTTCACGGCCATGGCGTGGCGGAACTTGCCGCCGTACACCTGAATCAACTCCTGTACGCGTTTTTCGGCCGGCTGCCCGGCGCGGCCTTCGTAAGCGATGACCAGAATCATCCTGCCGGCGTCATAATCCGAGTTGATTACCGCCTGGATGGTGGGCTCCAACACTTCCCTGCTCTCGTTGACGGTAGCGATGATAACGGCGTGGGTCAGTTCGCTCGGCTTGAAGACTCCGCTATTCTCTTTGGCCTGTTGCCGGTAGCGCTTCAGGTTTTCGAAATGCCATTTGGGCCGCTTGATTTTCTTGTCCGTCATCTTGCCGGCCTCGATATCCGCCGCCAGGCCGTTCCAATCCAGGCGCATGTGTTGTTTCATGGTGCGATAGCCGGCCAGAGCGCGGGTGGTGTAGGCTATGGAGCGCACGAAGAAAATCAACAGGTAGCCCAGGATGAAGAATACAGCCACGGTAACGTTTATCAGGCTGAGGATAAGCGGCAAGAGGAGGAGCGTCCAACTGAGGGCGCCGGGCAAAATCTCGAAGAAGCGGTAATGCCCGCGGCGGTCCTTTTCGTACGGAATCTCTAAGTCGGTCATGGGTCCTAACGCAGTACGAGCAAGGCGTTACTGATTATGACTGTGAGCACCAGAAGCAATATGCCAAGGCTCAGTATGGTGATGGCCAGCTGGCGGTGGATCTTGTAGGCGCGCAGGCTTAGCACCGTATGTATGCCCAGAATCAGCAAAGCAAAGGCTATGAAGCTTATCAAATCGATCACGCTGCCGGTCCTGAAGGCGTCGATCCCTAAGCTGGCGCGGTACTGCACGATGTAGCCTGTGCCGTGGCTGGTGCTGAGGCGCAGCAAGATAAAGATACTGCCAGCGACCGCCAGGAAAGCGTTGACACTAAGCAGCAACAGCACTAAATGATCATGAAAATACGTTTTGGTAGCGGCCATATGATTTCATATTATTGTAACATCTCTGGAGTAATCTGATGGTGCGAGTAGAGGGAATCGAACCCTCATCTCAACCTTGGGAAGGTTGCATTCTGCCACTAAACTATACTCGCTAAGCTATACGCGCGGCTCGCGCGCGTTGCTGAAGCGTGGAGCCACCTTGGGGACTCGAACCCCAGACCTCCGCTTTACGAAAGCGGCGCTCTAGCCAGCTGAGCTAAGGTGGCAAAGTCAATCCGTATTATAACAGTTGACCAGGTGTTAAATATCACAATTTATCATGGGATTTATGCTTGTGTTTTTAAAATTTCGGCGGATAATGAAATTGTAACTTTAAACAATAAAAATTATGGACACCGCTTTTAGTCGGGACCACCAAAGAAGGACGTAGGCACTATGAACTTTATAGAAGCCGCGGGTGCAGCAAGACCAACGTACGATAGCGATCTTATAGCCGAGGCGCTTAGGGCAGACGCCATAATGGCTAACGCAAGGTTCCATAGAGATGAGGCAGAAGCTAGGGGGATGGATCCACGCCAGGCCGAACTTCATAGGATGCAGTACGGAGCAAGCGTTGGGAATCTGGCAGTGTATGGCATGGGGGTCGAAGATATTCCCGCTGCCTCGTTGAAAGTATGACGGCCCATCTCAAACCGACCCTTAACCGCTGCCCATAGCAGCGTAGGCTAGAAAATCGGCAAGCTTGAAACGACGGTGCTGTTTAAGTATTCATCGCGCATACCGGTGCCGAGCGACATAAAACCTTGCTCCACGAGCTCGCTGTAGGCACCAGGTATGACGGCCTTTATGGTCTTGCTGCGGCTGATCAGAAACCGTTCATGGCCGCTGTAGGCATAAATCGTACACGTAATACCCGTAGGTTTATTCACAACATGCTCGGTAACGTCCAGACGCGTGTAGTGGGTTTCCCTTTTGTCCATTTTTTGTAAATCCGCCTCGGTTACTTCGAACAGGACGCCATTAGGATCAGTGGGTTTTTCGCCCCGCGCCGGGCGGCGCACGTTGAGCACCACGATGTGCCCCGGAGCCAGATTGCCGTCGGGCAGTCTGACGCATCTATGCTCCGCTGCTGTGTTATCAATTACAACGCTCCAGTCCCGGATCCAGCCTTTGAGAACTGCCGGATGAATGAGGGACGGCTGACGTCCGAGCGTCCGCGCGATGTCCTTGGCGCTTACCAGCGAGCCGTAACCGAATATGTATTGCTTACTCATGCTAGCGATTTGGCAGTGACTACAAAATTATACCTCTGACCACCGGATAGCCGTCAAGCCTGAACACCCCGGCTTCGCGTGCTACAATGGTCTTAGGTTCAAAAAATCAACAAAAATATGAAATACAGTTTTCGCCGAGTTTCTAAAAAGATATCCGAATGGGCCGGGTCTACCATGGGTTTCGTGTTGTCTATCGTCGGCGTGGTGGTGTGGCTGACGACCGGCCCGTATTTCCATTTCTCCGATACCTGGCTGATAGCGATTACAGCTATAACGGACGTAATAATCTTCGTAATGGTCTTCTCCATCCAAAACACGCAGTACCGCGACAGCAAATCCATACAGTTGAAGCTGAACGAGCTGATAGCATCCAACAAGCAGGCGCGCGACACGTTCATCGGCTTGGAAACCCTTACTGACAACGAGCTGGCCGAGCTGGACGGCGAGTTCCAGGAGCTGCTGACAAAGCTGGAAGCGCCTACGTCCATGCACAAGCTTCACAAGGCCGTCAAGCAGGAAAAATCCAAGCGCCCTGCCTTTTACGAACAAGCTGAACACCTGGTCGACAGCCTGCTAAGCCCCTTGAACAACAAGGGCTCCGAACACAAGTAGTAGCTGTTTCATTAATTGGTCCGTCGCTGCTTTGGCGCAGGGTAATTGGCAGCTTTGGCGATATAGGGTATAATTAGTATGGTAAGGCCAAAATAAAAACAACAAAGAATGAACGGTATAAGGCGCCGGGCCAGGCCCGGTCTTCACACAGCCGAAGGACGGCACGCCGGATTTGAGCGCTTCAGGCGCGTGCTGGTCTTGGGCATAGTATGTACCTTCTGTCTGATCAATGGCGCAAATAGCATCGTATCGGCCGCTTCGCCTGCCAAGCAGGCCGAAAAAGTGGAGCCCGTGCCTACTCATGCGGCCTGCGCCCAGGTGACAGCCGGCCGGGCCCGTTGCCTGGCCGACGTATCTATCGGTAGTTTCAACGACCCCGCCCAGGCCGTGGCGCCGAATACCAGCGGCGGCTACGGACCGGCCGAGTTCCACACTGCCTACAGGCTGCCGTGTACTCCCGGCGGCCCGATAGCCAGCGTCTGCGCCGCTCCGGACAGTTTCGGGCCGCAGACCATAGCAATCGTCGACGCCGGCAGCTACGGCGCCAGCGGCGCCCTGGAATCCGCATTACAAACCTACGACGATTATTACGGGCTGCCGGCTTGCACGGCCGCTAACGGTTGTCTGAACATAGTGAACCAATCCGGCGCCGCCTCTCCCCTGCCGCCAAACGTCAGCAGCGGCTGGAGCTCCGAGATCGCCCTGGACGTAGAGAGCGCCCATATGATCTGCCAGACTTGCAAGATAGTGCTGGTCGAAGCCGATGACGATTACACGGACAGCCTGTCCGCCGCCGAAGTGACAGCCGCAAGCTTCTCGCCCATAGCTATTTCCAACAGTTGGGGCGCGGATGTCGACCAGACGGCGTATGACAATCCTTTCAAGCACAGCGGCATAGCAGTGGTAGCCGCCACCGGCGATAACGGCACGCTCACCGGAGGCCAGAGCTGGCCGGCAGACATCCCGGAGGTAGTGTCGGCTGCCGGCAGTACGCTCCAGCTTAATACGGATAACACCTGGGCCGGCGAAACCCTATGGTCGGGCTCGGGGGGCGGCTGCAGCGTCAATTACACGGCGCCTTCCTGGCAGACTTCACGCGGCGACTGGGCCTCTCACGGCTGCGGTAACGGCGGACGGGCCTTCGGCGACCTGGCGGCCGACGCTAATCCCAGTACCGGCGCGGCCATAGCAATCGGTTCTTCATGGTATATCATCGGCGGAACCTCTTTGTCGGCGCCTCTGATCGCATCCATGTACGCCCTGGCCAACGACCTGCCCTCGGGTACCGGCGCCGTCACCCTGCCTTACCAGAACGTTTCTTCGGCGAACTCCCACGACATCACCTCCGGAAATGACTGCACCGGCGGCGGGCAACAGAATTGTACGGCATCAAACGGCTTCGACGTTCCCAGCGGCCTGGGGGCGCCCAACGGCCTGGGGCTGTTCCAATCCGGCTCGTCATCTTCAAGCTACACATCGCAGCTGACCGAGGGCGCAACCCTTTACACCAACCAGTCGCTAGGTTCCAGCACGACTAATCCAGCCTACAGGCTAATCATGCAGGGCGACGGGAATCTGGTCGTATACAACCACTCGAACAAACCTGTATGGCAGAGCGGCACTCACGGTTCAGGCGCCAACAAGCTGGTCGTGCAGGGTGACGGGAATCTGGTGCTCTACACCGCGGCCAATAAACCGGTTTGGAACTCCGAGACCACAGACGTAATCAACAACGTGACCCGCGGGTCCGAAAAGCTCATCATGCAGGGCGACGGGAATCTGGTGCTCTATAACTACAGTCCGGGCGGCAGCAAGGCCGAGCCATCCTGGAGCACATATACCGGCAAGATCGACCGCGCGCCGAACGACCGATACAACACCACCTTCCTAACCCTAAACAAGGCAGGCTCTTCCCAGCCGTTCCTATACACGAACCAGGCCGTAGCCTCCAGCAGCACCGACCCGGCCTACAGGCTCATATTGCAAGGTGACGGGAATCTGGTCGTATACAACCACTCGAACAAACCTGTATGGCAGAGCGGCACCCACGGCTCGGGCGCCAGCAAATTGTTAGTGCAAGGTGATGGGAACCTGGTGCTCTATACCGCGGCGAACAAGCCGGTCTGGAATTCTCAGACCTTCGGCAATTACACCGTCGAGAAGCTGTTCATGCAGAGCGACGGAAATCTGGTGCTCTACGACACTAGCTCCGCGTTCGTACCGTTGTGGAGCAGCTATACGGGCCGCCTCCACTAATAATCGCGCCGCCTGGATCCCTGCCGTTTCAAGCCCGGCCGCATAGTTGTTATACTGGAAACCTATGGGAGAAATCTGGCCGGGCATAGGATCTTGGATAAGCGATAACGACTCCTTGATACTGTCGATCGCGCTCATCCTGCTGGGCGCCTGGGTGGTCGTGCGTTTCGGCAGCATAGCCATCAGGAAGACGGTCGTGAATGGCATCCGGCCGCACGCGCACAAGACCAGGGCCGAAGAGATGAAGCGCGAAGAGACGGTCATCCAGATAGTAGCCGGCGCCTTGAACATAATAACCTGGCCTCTGGCCCTGATACTTATCATCGCCCAGTTGGGAGTTAACGTCGGTCCGCTCATAGCCGGCGCTGGTGTGATCGGTGTGGCGCTTGGTTTTGGAGCCCAGAGCCTGGTCAAAGACGTAATTTCAGGTTTGTTCATCATCGCCGAGAACCAGTACGGCGTCGGCGACGTAATCGATCTGAGCGGTACGACAGGCCAGGTCGAACACATAACCCTCCGCTCCACGGTCTTGCGCGATTTGGACGGGGTCGTCCATCACGTACCCAACGGATCGATAGAAAAAGCCTCGAATTACTCAAGCGAGCACTCAGGCATCAACCTCAACATAGGCGTAAGCTATGACAGCGACCTGGACCGCGTGATAAAAGTCGTTAACGAAGTCGGTAAAGCGCTGGCCAAAGACTCCAAATGGGCGGACGACATACTCGAAACGCCGGCCTTCATGCGCGTGGACGATCTGGGCGACAGCGCCATAGATATCAAGATAACCGGCAGTGTCAAACCCCTTAAACAGTGGGACGTCACCGGCGAACTGCGCAAGCGGCTCAAGATAGCCTTTGACAAGGAAGGCATCGAGATACCCTTCCCCCAGCGTGTCGTACACCAGGCGAAATAGCACTATCAAGTACGGGTTACGAAGGGCGCCCTGCATGAATATGTGTCATCGTCTATCAGATCGAGCATGCTCAGTGCCACCGAATGGCGGTTGACGGTCGCCCACGGCGCCGGCCTGTGCGAACTTAGCTTGAAACCCTTCGCGTCCCCGCGTTCGTTCATGATTGGCGAGCGTACCACGCTCCAGTCCAAGCCGCTCTGCTCCAATAGCCTGATGTGGCGCTCTCCATCTGCCAATATCTTGCGCGGCGGCGTGAATTTTATAGCCATATGGGTCATCCTGTGCATGAATCCAAGTTTATCGCCCTCTGCTCTGGCATCTGCCCCCGTCAAGGAGATAATGCGCCGCACTCCGTTATCCTGCATGACGGGAATTATATTGGCCATACCGGAACTGACTATATCCTTGCTTTTGGTGCCCCAGCTGCCCAGCGCGCTTATCACCACATCCGCGCCCTTCACGGCCCTGCCTACGTCCTTAGGCTTATGGATGTCGCCCTGCACTATCTTCAACTTAGGGTCATCAGTAAACTCCGGCGGATGATGCACGAAGGCAGTCACTTCGTACCCGGCGGCCAGCGCGCCCTCGGCCACCAAATGACCGACCTTGCCGCCAGCGCCGAATATAGTAATCCTCATATGCTAATGATAGCAAAATCATGGAGGGGAAAGATTAAACCCTGCCGCTTGCTAGGGCTTGCTTTTTTTAGGCATCTATGCTAATATGCGACCAGAGTTACAAAAACAAAAATCAAAAATACAATCAAAACCATGGAATCAAAAAATAAGACCGAGAAACCTGATCAAGACCAAGTCACAGTGGGTTCGACTAAGCTCGCCTCTGCAAACGATAAAAAAAGAAGGTTAAAGGTTTACGGTAGCATAGCTACTGCCTTGATATTCGGCGTAATCGGTTCGTATATGCTTCTATCAAGCCATGCTGCCCCGCCCAAACTGCGATATTTTACATCACTGAACAGCAATAACCGCACTCTTAGCGTCAATGAGGCGGTGGTTACAAACATACCCAACTCTGGCAACCCCGCCTACAGGCTCATAATGCAAGGCGACGGTAATTTAGTGGTATACAACGCGGCTACCAAGCCGATCTGGCAAAGTGGCACGCACGGAACAGGATCCAACAACCGGTTGGTCATGCAAGGCGATGGGAATCTGGTGGTTTATACCTCGGCGAATAGGCCCGTATGGAACTCCGCAACTAGCGGTGCAGGCTCCAACTTAAAGCTACTTATGCAGGGCGACGGGAACGTAGTCCTTTATACTGATTCTACAGATCCACTGCCTATCTGGAGTACATATACAGGGGTGATTGCCCATAATTATTCGACTACCACCCAACTGGTAACGGGGCAGACTTTGTACACTAACCAGATCCTGGGCTCAAGTCCGACCAACCCCGCCTACAGGCTCATAATGCAAGGCGACGGTAATTTAGTGGTATACAACGCGGCTACCAAGCCGATCTGGCAAAGTGGCACGCACGGAACAGGATCCAACAACCGGTTGGTCATGCAAGGCGATGGGAATCTGGTGGTTTATACCTCGGCGAATAGGCCCGTATGGAACTCCGCAACTAGCGGTGCAGGCTCCAACTTAAAGCTACTTATGCAGGGCGACGGGAACGCAGTCCTTTATAAGCTCTCTAGTAATGACGATAAGCTCACTCCGCTGTGGAGCACTTACACGGGCCGCCTTCCAGCTCCAGTCGTTGGGCAGTCAATCGCCGTCAAATTCAATGGCTATTACTGCGGCGGAAGTATATATCCTGGCTACCACTTCTACCAGGCACAGTCCAGTCCGCCCAAACCTAATGATAGGACCACCTCGGGCTGTTCCGGCGGAACCATCGGCTACATATTACCTACCCAGACGGAAGGCAGTGTTCCCCTGTATTACACCAGGCCCACCAGCCTCACCCGCAAAAACACGTTCCTGACCACCAACTATGACCAGGCCGTACACACCATCGGGACACCCCAAGGCCAAGATAATGCCTGTTTCACGCAGAACTCTACTTGCAAGCCGGAAGTAATCGGCTATGTCCAGACATCGACTAAACCGGACACCGTGCCCCTATATGGCGTCTACTCTGCCGACAGCCAGACCTTCTACTTTACGACCAGTGAGGCCGAATACAATACCGTACTTTACAACATTCAAAAACCCGGAATCTATCATGGGTGGCCGCTTGGCATCGTGGCCCATGTCTATACTAAGGCCCAAGTGGGCGGCAAGCCTGCCTGGTAGGAATAACCGCGTAGTGGCTAGTTGTCCCTGGCTAGATCGAGCGGCCGATTTCTACCAGCTTGTCGATCACAGCCTGGCCGCTGAGCCGCGATAAATCTACGCCGTTGGCATGGGCGCCAACCAGTCCCAGCAACAGGTTCTTCGCCAGATGCGCGTCGCGCGAGCGCAGGAGCGTCAGGGGCGCAGGATTCTTGTCCATGCCTTTTACCTCTATTTTCAGCGTGGATAGGAAGGTCACCGAGTCCACGGTTACGTGATTAATACGTGCAATCGGTACCGAGACCGTCTGGCTTGTGCCGAAAAAGTGCCGGTAGATGATGTCGACTTTGTTGTAATCGATTATCAAAGTATTCGGAAACGGGTCGAATGGGAACACCGTGTTGCACTTCAGGAGTACTTGGTTTGCTTGTTCCAGCAACGTATCCAGCTGCGACAGCGCCACTATGTCGAGCTGTTGATGTATCGGTTGCCGCCCGCCATCGCCGTCGCCATCCATGATGGCCACATTATAGCACCGCCATGTCCTTAAAAGTCTTTGTAGGTTTTTTCTGAACGGCGTTCAATCGCCAAAATCTTTATAACGGTGTCTCGTTGGCCTTGTTGATAAATAATTCTTAACCGGCCTTTGCGGACCCTGTAAATATCCTGATGGCCCTTTAATTTTGCGATCTGCAGATCTTTTGTGCCGGTCATTCAGAACAGATTAAAGGCGCTTGAGTAGTTCGTCAATGTCTACGCCGCCTTTTTTAATCTCGGTAAAATCAGACACCAGTTCCCACCGCTCCTGGCCGGTGCGGAGCTTGCGCAGGATGGAGTCACGGATGTAGTCGCTGCGGGTAGCGTATTCACCCTTGGTAGCCTTATCCATCTCGTTGACCAGCTCCTTGGGCAGGGATATATTAATCGTCCTAGTATTAGCAGATAATTTACTCATACAATAATTGTATGTTATATGTCGAGTATTTGGCGGGCCGTGGCGGCCGAGCAGGTTTGGAACTATCTTGCTTCTGCGGTTGATTCAGGCTGTACAGGTTCAAAATATAATCTTACAGTCTGGCAATGCGCGCGGTACAAAGACCGTATATCCATCCATCCGGTTTCCCTGCCATCTTCTGGTTTTACGCCAACCGTAGCAACGTCTTCATAGTCGTCAATTTCTACGAATAATTCTCCTTCGCCAAGAACAATCCGTTCGCCAACCTCAGGAGTTGTGGGCTTAACGTTATGGCTAAGATCTCCGATGTGGTACGATTCACGAGCCGCAGTAACTTCTACCAACAAACGACCCGCCATACCGACAGGCGCATCTTCGAATGCCGCGTATTCCTCTGGAAGGTCTGCTTCTAATTCATCGAGCGAACGAGCAAAAAAACCGCCAGTTTGAATATGCACTGCGCCATAGCGATCGGTTCTTCTTTCACCTCTCGTCCAATTCAGCTCACCTTCTGCTAATAGCTGGCCAGGCCCAAATTCTGTCATAAACTAAATGATACCACAAAAATGATATTATGTCCACTTGGCGGGGCGTGGCGGAAGAGGCCTGGAGCTATTTCGTTTTAAATCTGTTGCCCAAATTCAGGAGTGACACCATCACCCTCCATCAATTCCATAGGTAAAGTGGGTACGGAAGCAAGCCGATCTATCGTCATATTACTTATATAGCTCTGGTTATCAGCTAGTGAAGTAATCCTTAAGTATTCCTGTAGATTTGTGTCTGTAAGTGGAACATATCCGTCAGTTATTAAAGATTGTGCAAGCGGATTATCATTTTCCACTTTTGAGCTGTATCGGTCGTTCACTTGGTATAAGTAGCCTTCTTTCCCCAAAAATTGGGCAAACGTTAAGTCAACCAGAAATGCTTTATCCTCTACGGTAACTACGTTAAAAGCATGCCGGAATGCTTAAGCTATCGGACCGCCAGCTGCTTCGTGCAGCGCCTGTACTTGGTATTGTTGACTATCGGCAGTAAAGCTTTCCCTTTTGCTTTGGTCACGAACTACATAAGTAAGGATATCTGGCGCAATGTTACAGTCGCCCCAACTTCTCTCAGACCTTGGACTGGACAACCCTTTTTGGGCCCAACCCTGCTCAAATCTGTCTATGATTGCTTCTAGGTGGGCTTGGGGTTCCGAGACTTTCTCGGGTGAAGGTATAACGCCCTTTGGTATTTTTAACTTTGTTTTTAGTGTTTTTAATTTACCCTTTATTTCAGGAGACATAACAACATACTACCATAAAAGTAGTATTTTGTCCACTTGGCGGGTCGTGGAGTCGGATTTTCGAACTATCAGTTAAGCAACCAGCCTATTTAAAGTCTACAGGTACGGCACTTACGATAGTTAATTCATCCCTTATTTTGTAGGCATTAAAGACCATTGCTATCTGGGCAGCTATAAGGGTAGCTACTCCAACCGCCGCCTTCAGGGTATCAGGTTGTGGCTCTACGCCTACGATATCGCAGGTTTCATCGAGTTTCTGGACTTGATCAGATTGTGTGATACCCGCCCATTCCAAAACTTGTATTTCTTCTTCTGATAGTGCGGGCATGACAGTAGCGAAAGCTTCGCCATCCAATACACCGATACCTGTCTGGCTATCAAGTTTAGGTTCTCTTTGATCTATTGCCATAATAACACATTATATAACTATATGTTGAACCAGTCAAACTGGCGGGCCGCGGTGACGCAAGCGTGAGTTTACTCCTTTTCGCGAGTTTTCCGCTTAGCTTCAATCACTTGTTGAATTCTTGCTGTGGAAAGTGGGATAATTTCACTGATTGCGCGGCGAGTTAGGATTCCCCGCTCTTCGCCTACCTCATAAAAAACTTCACCTCGCACTTGCATTGCCCGGTCACGCAAGCCTGTTGCGGCATCTACGCAAATCTGGGACATATGTATCAGTCGTTTATAGCCGTCCTCGTCATGGTCTTCATAGTTTGCCAGACTTGCTTCAATGAAATCAATGAGTCCATCTATGTCAGCTGGCAATTCACCCCTTCGAACAAGTTCAGCCTTTAACATCTCTGGCGAAGCACGCTCTATAAAGGTACTGTCTCTTGCAAATGAAGCGGTTTGCCCCATTTGGTCATCAAGTGCACCATTTAAAACGTCAGGCGGCAAAGCGGCCGCCAGCTCCCGGGTCTCGGACGGTGACAAAGCCTCTAAAAGGATAGGTATATCCATCCGTAAAAAGTACCATAAATTAATCAGTTAAGCATGAGTACTTTGGCGGGCCGTAGCGGAGCAGGTCTGGAACTATTTTACAACTGGCCTGCTCGAACAGCCAATTCGCCAGCCTGAGTTGCTACAGGCGTTGCGTTAGTAACAAGTTGTTCGGTCAATGCTTCCAGCAATATAATGTTCTCAGCTACACCTTGCATATCTCTTATGCTTGATCTAGCAAGCTTCTCCCAATACTGAGCATTGTTCATCCCCTTACTGCCAGCAATTACAACACTGGGGTAACATTCGGTTTTCGGTTGGCCTGGCTCAGTCGCCAGTAATTCACTCGCTTCGCCAGTATATATTTTGACTACTCCAGAGTCCCAGCCTTCACCAGTCTGAATAGTAACTGCGCCGATACCACTAACAGGTGGGAGAGTTAGCTGCCTGTCATCAAACGTACCTTGTTTTGCATTAATCTTGACAACTCGCGAATCTCTCTTTAATTTATTATTTAGTTTTCCAATTGCGATACTCTGTTGACCATCCAGCTCGATTAAAGACAGTTTTTCTAGATGACTACGACGATCTGCTGCTTGTTCGGGGTCAGCCACGTAAGCTTCTACGAGAGTCGTTCTGACACGGCTTCTTCTATTTTGATTAAATCTTTTTTTATCTTCTGTAGTTTCTGACATCAATAACACAGTAGCACAAAAGATATAATTTGTCAATGTGGCGGGCCCGACCGGATTCGAACCGGCGATCTCCTCCGTGACAGGGAGGCGTGATAGGCCTCTTCACTACGAGCCCTTGCCTATCGTGCGATGAATTTCGTCAATGCAACAGGGGTAATCATAACAATTCGGCTTATAAAAAGCAACTGGGTCGTTAAGCGGCCGTTAAGGGGTCAGCGCGAGACGTTGGGCAGCTTGATGTACTCGTGCGGCGGCTGCTTGGCCTGCAGCGGCTTGGTGTAGGTGCTGATGCCCTTCAGGGTGAACTGGATGTGCGCGGCATGCACGATCTTGCCGTTGGTGTCGAGGACTTTGACGATTTCCAGCGTGTAACCGGTGTTGATTATGGTGGACACTTGGTTAGGTTTGAGCTTGAACAGCTCGTTCGTGATGACCGGTGATACGTTGGGGTCGTTCCTGGTGATGGCGTCCGGATACCGGCCGCCGTTATCCTTGGTAGCAAGGTCGTCGGACATACTTTTGGCCACGGCGGCGAAGTCGGCGCCGTTGGTTAGCTGATTAAACGCCGCTTGGGCACGGGCGTCGGTGGCAATATCCAGCTTGGCGACTACGGCCTGTTGGAGCAGCTGCTGCTGCAGTTCGCGCCGCAGGTCGGCCTCGCTCCAGCCGAAGAATTCGTTCAGTACGTCGCGGAACACGCGGTCGCTGTTGCCCAGGCGGTTTTGGGCGCGCAGCAGATTGACCTGATTGCTAACGTCACGGCCGCTCACGGACACATGGTTCTGTTTGGCCAGCTGCTTCACGTAGGCGTCCTGGATCACCTGGTCCATGGCCTGGTTCTTCAGGCGGGCCAGCTGGGCCTTGCCGCCTTTGGTCGAGAAGTCGGCCCTTTGCTGGGTGCGGTAATAGTGCATATTGTGGCGCAGTTCGAACAGATATGACTCATAACTTATCCGATGGCTGCCGGTCTTGGCCACCGGGAACGGCACGATGCTTGTCACGTCGTAAATGAAGCCTCCGGTATTCTGGAATTTATAAAGTTCCAGGCTGCAGGCGCCGAAGAATACCACCAGCACGAATATGAACAGGCTGATTGATATGCGTACTATGTGATGCTTGGAATGCTGCAGCGGATAGATGTATTTGCGGGCGCTGGAGAGCATCTCCTCGCGGTGTTCGGTGACCGTCTCGTTGGTGATGTGCGGCACGTCGCTCAAGGCCTTGGAAACTTTCTCTTCGGCGGACTTAGACTTTCCGGGCCGCTTCAAAGGAAGTTTCCCCGCGATCTTACGGGGAGCTTCGGGCAGTTTAGGTTTCTTGAATAATTTCTTCGGCTTCTTCATGCATATTGTCCGGCTGTTGGTTCGCAGCCGGGTACGATGTGGCGGTTACACCTTCTTGGCGCAAAATACTCAGGAGTTTCTTCTGGATCTTCGCCGGACGATGGACTTTGCGGATCGTCAGATCCCCCACGTATGTTTGCAGTTTCATTGTACCAAATCCCAGCATGGTTTCCTCCATGCCGGAAACCTCGTAATTGACCGACTGAATCTGTTGCAGCCCCAGATCGGCTACGGCACGGTGGAACAGCCCCTTCTGCGTGATCTGGATGAAACGCTGGTCGGTCACGATGAACACGCTGAAATGCCAACTGATCCAACTCGGAAAGAACAATACCAAGCCTATGATGCAGCCGGCGGCCAGCCCGCCGAAGAAGGCGCCGAAACCCAGCTCGGGCCTGATGGCCGCCGGCAATATGCCCAGCAGCGGTCCGAACAAGCCCAGGATCAGGCCCTTGCGCATAACTATGGGGTGTTTGCGGAATACGTACAGTACTTCTTCGTCGTCGAACTGGTCATCGAAGTACTTTTCATGTTTTTTCCGGCCGCTTGCGCCAGCTTCAGCTTTTTCAGCCATAAGTGTATTGTAGCACTTTGGCGGTTCTATCTGCCGTACGCAGTACGGTGTTCTGGTATCCCCGAACGGATTCGAACCGCTATCTGCTCCTTAGGACGGAGTTATTCTATCCATTGAACTACGGGGACGCGTAACCGCCGGTCATTTATGCGGCCTGGGCTGGGTGAACCGCTCATGTACGGTCAGATAGTCATGGATGTCGCTCTCTGAGAACCAGTGGGCAATCTCTTGCTTGGCCTCTTTGGAGTCGGCAGAGGCATGTACGATGTTAGCCACGCCACGCCCGGCACTAGAGGCCTGCCCGTAGCTTACATGCGCGTAATCGCCCCTGATAGTGCCGGGCGCGGCGCTCTTGGGCTGAGTGTCGCCGACCATCTTGCGCACGGCCTCCACGGCCTCTACGCCTTCCAGTACCATGGCAATCACGGGACCGTCCCGCATAGTGGCCAGCTGGCTCTCAAATATTTCCTTGCCTTTGCGCGTCTTCAGCGTGCCTATACCTTCATAGTGGTGCTCGTAATGCTCGTTGTCAGGCTCGATCATTTTGACGCCTACGATTTTCAGCCCGGCGCGCTCAAAACGCGTGACTATTTCGCCGACTATGCCGCGCATCACCGCGTCCGGTTTGAATATTATAAGAGTCCGTTCCACTTTAACTCCTTGTTTAGTACCTTTATTCTAACACGAGATTGACGCCCAGCGTCTTGGCCAGCTTAAGCAAGGTGCTGAGTCCCGGGTTGCCTTTGCCGCTCTCTATCAGCGAAATTTCCGGCTGGCTGGTGCCTAGCTTGGCCGCCAGATCAGCCTGTGAAAGTTTCTTCCTGAGCCTGGCCGCCGCCAGCGCCGACCCGAACATCTTGCGTTCATACCTTACAGGGTCTTTTGAGGCTGCTGTATTGGCAATGTCCGCCTTTAATTTTTTCATGGCCTCGGCCTGCAATTGCCTGACCTCTTCAGCCGTACCGTGATACTCATCCATAAATAATTTCCTTCGCCGCGCCGGAATTACCTGATTCCGCCCTATATCGTTCCTCTTAGGAGTATATCATATATTATATGGATAACAGATTGAGCTATACGATATATTATATATCGGTCGGTGAAGCGTGCAGACTCGGGGTGGCTCCGGGCACTTCTGGGCAGCTCCGGGTGGCGTCGCACAATGTCAGCGGCGGTGGTAGAATAAGCTTATGCTATTCGCAAAAGCAAAAACCGATTTTCTGGAATATATGGAGATCGAACAGAACCGCTCGCAGAAGACCATCGAGAACTACGACCACTACCTGACAAGGTTGATAGACTTCGCGGGCGACATAAAGCTTAGCGACATCAATCCGGAGATGGTCCGCAAATGGCGGTTGTGGCTGAACCGCCTTGGCACTAACACCTCTGACGAACTGGGCAAGATTACGCAGAATTACCATCTTGATAGCCCTGCGCAGCTTCCTTAGGTACTGCACTAAGCGCGGCATCCCTGCCCTGGCCGCCGACAAGGTGGAGCTGGCGCGGACAGTACGCAAACAGGTCACTTTCCTAGACGAGGATGAGCTGGCTCGTGTCTTTGACCAGCCGGATACGAACGCGATTGGCGGTCTGCGCGACCGGGCCATATTGGAGCTGTTGTTCAGCTCGGGCCTGCGCGTCAGCGAGCTGGTGGGCCTGGACCGGGACCACATCAACCTGAAGCGCCGCGAGTTCATGGTCCGCGGCAAGGGCCAGAAGGACCGGCCGATTTTCATCAGTGACGAAGCGGCAGAATGGGTCCAACGCTATCTGGACAGGCGCCAGGACACGTCCAGGCCCCTGTTCGTACGCTACAGCGGCGCCAAGAAGGTAGACTTATCCGGCAATTTCCACCGGTTGACGGCGCGCAGCGTCCAGCGTCTGGTCGCCCGCTATGCGCGGTTGGCCGGCATAACCAAACACGTTAGCCCGCATACTTTAAGGCATTCGTTTGCCACCGATCTGCTGATGAACGGGGCTGATATACGCAGCGTGCAGGCCATGCTCGGCCACAGTAACATCTCTACCACCCAGATTTACACGCATGTCACCGACACGCACCTGAAGAGCGTGCACGAGAAGTTCCACCGGAGCAGCCAGGACTAACGGCCAGGACTAATGGGCCGTCAACCCTTAATTGCTAAGGTCGCAAGCGCCGGACGGCGCGCCGGGGGGCGGATCAAACGTGCTGCCTATGGACGTGTATTCATATATGGGAGGGGCGGCCTGTATGCGCTTGCAAAGGTTCTGGGCTTCCACCGCACCGTTCGGGTAGACGTCGTTGTCGTTAGGAGTGTGATCTATGCCGCCATTAATGAGATAACGGGACTGCAGGCGCTTCAAGGCAGTGCGGGCTTTGCCCGTCACGTCAATTTGCGGCTCTCCGGTGAACATTGCTCCTCCGCCGGTGCTGACCGTGCCGTCGACGTAAATATCAGCGGTATCGTAGAAATCCAGGTAGTGGACTACATAATCCTTGCCGCCCAGGCCGGTAATCGTGACCGAACAGGGGTGAGTGCTGGCTGGCGGCTCGCTGGTTGGCCGCGGCGTGTTGGGATTGCAATCGCCGGATAGAATCTGGCCCTGGGCACAGGGCGTGGCGCCCGTGGTGGTGCAGGTATTATTGCCGGACGAGGCGGGATACAGATAGACGTTGGTGGTGTGATCAATCAAGTACTGCGTTGGGTTGGGCTGGGTACTCAGATCGCTGGTCGGGGTGATACTGAACTGCAACACTGGCGGATAATGGCTGTTGCTCCAACTGGTAAGGTTAGGTAGTTTGGCGCCAGGGTTAGAAGGAAAATTGCTGTTATTGCCGCTGTGGCTGCCCCAGTAGATGGTCAGTGTGGACAGCGGATCCTGCGTAGTGAAGTTCATATGACGGCCCGAGCCAGGCGGAAGGTTGGGAATGGGCAGGTTATCGGTCTGAAGGGTAACCAGCAGGCAGGTGTAGTTTACGCCGTTGGTGGTAGCGACAGGATGCGACACGCCCGGAGTGGACGAATAGGTAGCAGCATGGGGATCCGAGGATGAAGGCATGCAGTGGTCGGGATCGGCCGGTACCGTGGCAATGCCGTTCTTGAAACCCGGACCATCGGTTATATAGCCGTTCTTTATGTCCTTCAGAGCGGCGTTGAGGCCACTTTCCGCGGCATAGTTGGCTTGGGTGGCTAACTGTTTATCCAAGGCGTTCTGCTGTTCATGGCGGGCCAGCTGGGCGAATCCGACCGTAAGCAGCGCCAGTACTATGATGAATATAAGCGCTATGACTATGGAAGCAAAACCTTTTTCGTTGAGTTTGGTGTTAGGTTTCCGGCTCATGGTGCTTATTCTTTCCCTCAAGTATACAACTTATTCACAATCGTTGCACGGCCGTGGTCTTTAGCCGGGCCGTAGAACAGAAGCGGTCGCCCGTGTGGCCTTTGCACTGGGTGTCATACCCGTTAAGCGTCAGCAGATCGTCCTCTCCGTAAGCTACGCCTACGGTCAGGGGGAACGGCGAACTATTACTGATTGAGCCGTAAGGACAATTACTGGCGCTGACAGACGCGCCTATGCAAAATACCGTAAGCCTGGAATACGGAGCTATCATCTCCGTTCCGCCCCCCGAAGGCGTGTCTTGCGTAAGATCGATAGAACCGATGTCGCAGCTGCCGGGCGTGGGATTGACGTCTTTCCAGAGAACATGCTTATAAACAGGGCCTCCTGCGGGAGGCGGTTTGCCGATCTGTACGTTCAGCACGTACGTGTAGCGCACATTGCCTATGCAGTAGCCTTCTTCATTGTTGGCGGCCCACGTGTCCGTAGCTAGCGACCCGCCGCTGAGCCGCAAATTGTTAGTTACTTCATCTATGATGGTGCGCGTATCGTCCTGGACCCGGGCCTGGCTTATGCCTTTGTAGTAGAGGTTGCCGATGCCAATCATCACCACAGTCACTATCAGTAGGATGGTCGCCAGCACACCGGACGCTATCATCAGCTCGATTATGGTAAAGCCTTTCTGGTCCAGGGACTGTTGGCGTGAACGGGGTTTTGTATTTATCATTGCGGTATTACGTAATCCTGCGTTACGGTATCCTTGCCTTCCAGTACGTCGTCCCATGTCACCAGCACTTCAAAGGTACTGGGTTGACCCACAGCTCCTCCTAGATAGGTGATTTGGACGTGATAAAGCGAATCTATAAAGCAGGGGGGTTTTGGGGGAGGATATGAGGCATCCAGACAGAACGGTCCGGCCTGATGGAATAGCTGATAGCTGGGGTTGGCTGGGTCGGTGGAATCGCAAGCCGGGTCGCCCGAGGCACAGCCCAATGCTTGCAGCTCTTCTACCTGCCCCTGGGCAAGCTCGGTCGCGATGGAATTTTCCTGTGCCTGGCGCGCGTTCAGCAGACTGCGGTCGGCCGTGGCGTACGAGATGCTTATGGCCAGGCTAAGCACCGCCAGGACAATCATTACTTCGACTATGGTATCGCCGCGACTATCCAATGCCGTTTTCAATTCGTTCAGCATGCCGTCGTATTATCCATTTTTACGCTTACAGTGAGCGGGCTGCCGCTTACGCCGGTCGTATCACCCCCGATGAGGATTTCGGCGTAGCGATGGCCGTCCGTCATACAAATGCTGGAGGACCGTAACAGGCTTATACCGTTACTCAAAGCGTACTGGCCATGCCCGTCGGTTCCACCCCAGGTCTGTATAAGCGAAACTGTCTGGGCCCCCGACTGTATAGCGCCGCCGCTAACATTTCCCTGACTTTGGAAGAATCCCAGGGCGTTAGTACTCCAGGCTCCCGTATAGTGATGGACCGCGCCGTTCGTTTCCGTAGAAGTTATACCGTGTACTTCCAGGGACTGCGGGAAGTCTTGTTTGACTATAAGCGAAGTTACGCTCACCGGATCGGCCTGGAGCAAAGCCGTAACCGGGTCATTGCTGGTGGGGGTAATACGCCCTCCGGCCATGGAATATACACGGTAGTAACTAAGACCTTGATGAAAATATACAGCCTTGCCCAGAAATACGCAGGGAGCGTTCTGGCCTTGCGTATCCTGTAATGGCGGCGGCACCAAGGTGGCGTTTGTGTCCGGAGACGGAGGACCGGGACTGAAAGCGCAGTTCAGCGGTATGTCGCTGTATTGTCCGTCGCTGACCTGCTCGATGACGCTCTGTAGCTGCGAAGCCATTTCATTTACGCCTTGGGTAAAAGCGGTGCGCGCTTGCCTGCCGCTGATAAAATTAGCCGCCATAAGGAACATGACTCCGGAAATCGCCAGCACTATCATGACTTCAGTGATGGTATATCCTAGCGGTTGGCTTTTATTTTCGCCACCTATCATAGTGCTCTCAGTATATCATAAGCATTATGGGGTGCTCTCTCTGTTATAGGTTCAGCAAGGTATGCTGATACCAGTGCAGTACGTCGCTTCCGAACAAAACCGTCAAGACAGCACCGGCTATTAGGAAGGGGCCGAACGGTATGGTACTGTGGCGCTTCAAGCGGCCGCTGGCCAGCAGCGGTAAGCTTACGATGGTGCCCAGGAAAGACCCCAAGAAGATGAACATCGCGGCAAGCGCCGGCGTACCCGCGACGAGCCCCAGCAGCCAGCCCAGCTTTACGTCGCCGCCCCCTATCCATTTGCCTCCGGAAATCTGGAAAATCACGTAGAACAGGCCGCCGCCGACCACGATTGCCAGAATCACGTTCAAGAGCGCCACAAGCGCATGGTCGGCGGCGGCCACGCGCACGGCCGCTTGTACTGCGGCAATGGCGCCTAGAGGGTAGATTATCCGGTTCGGCAGCGTGAGCCAGCGCAGATCATACACCACGAGCGCCACTAGGCCCGTAAGCACAGCCAGCCAGAGTACGAAAATAGCCGTCTGAGCCGAATCGAACGCGTTCGGCCACCATGTGTATGAAGCTGTGAACAAAGCGGCCGTGGACAGCTCTACCAGCGGGTATTGCGCGGATATTGGCCGGCCGCAGTAACGGCATCTACCTCGAAGGAATAGCCAGCTTAACACCGGAGCCAGGTCTTTAGCAGCCAGTACGTGGCGGCAGTGCGGGCACATCGACCTGCCTTTGGCGACGGACAGATTCTCATGCAGGCGCCAGACCAAGGCATTTACGAAACTCCCCAGACTTAGCCCCGCGACGATCAGGATGGCAATAATCATTAGCACCATGTTATCACAAAGAAAACAGACCCGGTTGGGAGGGCCTGTTTCTTAATCGTAACTGTTGCCTTTAAGATTTACTGCGAGGTTATGCAGTCCCACAGCCAAGGGCCGCTTGACTGTTCGACCGTATACAGCAGTGCAGCTTCCCTGGGAGTGTTCGCCGCTACAGTGGTAGGCTGGGTGCTGGCCGTGGCCGGACACTCGGCATTTTCGTCAAGTATCATGGCCTGGCCCGTTACGCTGCTCGTGGTGAAAGTACCATAGTGATACTGGAAACGGTCCTTCTGGCCGTTACCCGAACCGTTGCCGCTGCAAGCGAAACCGTTGCCGGCAGTGTATTGGCTAAGCGTTCCCGCGTCGCCGACGATGGTGGCGCAATCGGCTGCCCAGGAGTTGCCGTTACCCCCTATGTTACCCGGCAGGATGCCATTGTTATTGGAAACGAAGTTATTGACAGCCGAGGACATGTGTCCCGCATCGCTTTTACGTGAAGTGTTCCTCTGTGTGCGTTGTAGCGCTGGCAAGGCCAGGAAGACAATCAGCAGAATCAAGGCGGCTATGGCCAACACGATCACGATTTCTATGATGGTGAAGCCTTTGTCGTTAGGTTTTTGTAGTTTCTTTGACATTGCAGGTGCCCCTTTGCAATTAAACATTAGCGCTTATGTCTTTGATAATAATCCGTAATAAGAGTAAAAGCAAGCTGGTTTGTCAGTTTTCCACAGCACGTGAACCGGCCGCTTACAGTTGCTGGCATTGCGGCGTGCCAACGCTCCCCCTGCCTGATTCAAGAGCATAAATCGCCACTATATCATTATAGCCCGCGCCCGCAGATATGCTCTCGCCCTTAGCCTTGCATTTCTGATGGTTCAAGATAGCGACACCGTCAGGAGCAGTAACAGACCGGCTGCCGGGAGTACCGGCAGGCAGAGGTATTAATTTTACATGGTAGGGATCCTTGTAAGGGGAGGTCAATTTGTTGACCGTGTTTTTCAAGAAGTAGTCGTTGGGGGCGCTGACGCCCTCCGCTACCGTGCATGAGGGCTGGCCGGCTACCCCGGAATCACCGCAAACATCCGGGAATTTTCCGGAATTGTTAAGCTCATAGTGCGACACCGCCTGCAGTATGGTCTGTACATCCTGTTTACGCTGGCTGTTACGGTTGCCCCGGGTCAAAGCCGGAATAGCTTGTAACACGACGAGTAGAATCAGTCCGGCCATCGCCATCACGACCATGACCTCCAAAATCGTGAATCCGGCCGCGCGCCGGCTCTGTGGCGTGCGGCGTGCGGCAAGTGTTGTACGGCGGGCGGTTTTCATCAGATACTGCTAGTAAAGCCGGACTGGTTGACCAAACCATAGATCGGCAGTAAAACGGCAGCGACGATAGTGATGGCGATCAGGCCCATTATGACTATCATCACCGGCTCTATTATGGTATTGATAGCTTTGATCTCGTTGTCGACTTCTTTCTCGTAATAGTCGGCGACCTTAGCCAGCATGGTTTCCATGGCACCGGATTGTTCGCCTATGTGTAGCATGTTCGGCACCAACGGCAGAAAATTAGGGTCATTGGTAATGGATTCCGATAACGACTTGCCGCCTTTGACTTTGGTGATAGCGCGGGCGATCGAGCGCGAAATGTGTACGTTATTGACGGCTTCGCCGGTAATTTCCAGCATCTGGATCAGCGGCACGCCGGCTGCGACTAGCGTGGTACCCGTACGAGCGAAGCGTGCCATATACATCTTCATGAACAAGTGCCCCGTAGGCCAGGCTTTCATCTTGAAGCGGTCTATGAACGACCGGCCGCCAAGCGTGCGGGCCCAGCGCGACAGCGCGAAGGCCAGTACGGCTATTATAATCAGTATCAGCCACCAGAAGTGCGTAACGAAGTGCGATACCCACAGCAGTACTATCGTGGGCAGCGGCAAGGACACGCCAGGCAGACCCTTGTAAACGATTTGTACCTGGGGCAGGACTTTCACTACCATGAAAGTGATTACGGCTAGCATCACCAGCATCACGATGCCGGGATAAATCATGGCACCGCGGACCTTTGCCAGGATATCGGCGTCTTTTTCCTGCTGGTCGGCCAGGCGTTCCAGGCCGGTATCCAGAGTACCAGAAGCCTCGCCAGCGGCGACCATGCTCACATATACGCGGTTGAACACCGTGGGGTGCTTCTCCAGCGCTTCATGGAAGGATTTGCCGGCCTCGACGTCGGTGATGATCTGGTTAATGACGATCTGGAAATTCTTATTTGTGGTCTGTTGGGAGACTTGGCGCAGACTCTGCACCAGCGGTAGACCGGCATTGATAAGCGTGGACATCTGGCGGCTGAAAAGCACTTTATCCTTGATGCGTACGCGGCGAAGACTGAATTTATTATCGCCGCTGAGAGCTTTGATGTTCAGCGGCGTGTAGCCTTGCTCGCGTATCAGTTTGGCGGCAGCCTGTTCGTTGTCGGCCTGGACCTGGGCCTTGATTTTCTTGCCGGATTTCGAATCTTTTGCCTCGTAGTCAAAGGTAAGCATTTTAGCCTCTCATAAGTCTGTCTAGCTCTTCAAGATCGACCGCGTAATTCCTGGCCTGGTCGTAAGTGATGGTTCCGGCATGTATCAGGCTTACCAGCGTCTTGTCCATGGACTGCATACCGTATTCGGCGCCGGTCTGGATGACGGCTTCCAGCTGGTGGCTCTTGCCTTCCCGGATTATGTTCCTGACGGCGGGAGTAGCCGTCAATATCTCGGCGGCGGCGGTGCGGCCGCCGCCTATGGCAGGTATCAGGCGCTGTGAGCAGATGGCCATCAGGATATTGGACAGCTGGGCGCGGATCTGCGGCTGCTGGTGCGGCGGAAAGACATCGATCATACGGTCGATGCTCTGCGCGGCGCTGTTGGTGTGCAGAGTGGCGAACACCAGGTGGCCGGTTTCGGCGATGGTAATGGCGCTGGCTATGGTTTCCAGGTCGCGCATCTCGCCGATCAGGACCACGTCCGGGTCCTCGCGTAGCGCACTGCGCAGGGCGGCACTGAAGGAGTAGGTGTCGTAGTGGACTTCGCGCTGTACGATGACGGATTTCAGCGATTTGTGGGTATATTCGATGGGGTCTTCAATGGTGATGATGTGGGAGGCCCTTTCCTGGTTGATCTTATGGATCAAGAGCTGCCAGCGTGGTGGATTTGCCCGAGCCGGTAGGACCGGTTACCAGTACCAAGCCGCGCGGATAGTCGGCGAACTTGTTGACTATCGCGGGCATGCCGAGCTGCTCTATGCTCAGTATCTCGTTCGGAATGAGGCGCAGGGCGGCGGCCATGTTGCCGCGTTCATGGAAGGCGTTGACGCGGAAACGACCCAGATCGCCGTATGCGAAACTGAAGTCAAATTCCTTATCCTTTAAAAGTATCTGTTTCTGGTCCTCGTCCAGAATGGCGAAAATCAGCGTTTCCACAGCCTCTTCGTCGAGTGTGTCGCTGCCGTTGACCGGTGTAAGTGAGCCGTCAACCCTGAGTATAGGCGGAAGACCGACCTGCAGATGAAGGTCGGAAGCCTTTTTCTTTACGACTTCGTCCAATAAGATTTCGATCCTAGGCGCTTGCGCTGCCATACCCAACCCCCTTCATCATGAAGTGCCCTCTGCTGCCACGCGATTGACTTCTGCCAGGGTCGTGAAGCCGTTCAACGACTTCAGATAGCCGTCCTGGCGCATATTGATCATGCCTTCACCAAGAGCCGTCTTTTCTATTTCGCTGGTTGTTGATCTCTTCATGATTAGCCCTTGGATGGCCTCTGTTACTTCAAATACTTCATAAAGTCCCATGCGACCCTGGTAGCCCCCAGGATGGTCCGGATTGTCCGTGCCCTGGGTTAAAGTATAAGCGGTTTGACCGCTTAAGGGCAAGCTTTTATATCCCAGATCCGCGGCGATGGAAGCTACGGTTTCCTTAGTACGGGGTAGCAGCTGGCCAAGCGTCTGTTGGATAGCCTGGGTTTCCGCCGGAGACGACTGGTAGGCTTGCTTGCCGTCATCGGCAATCCGGCGCACCAGACGCTGGCCTATGACCGTGTGCACCGTGCTGGCTATCAGGAAAGGCTCAATGCCCATATCTAAGAGACGCGGCAGGATGCCGGCGGCGCTGTTGGTGTGAAGCGTGCTGAAGACCAGGTGGCCGGTCAGCGCCGCCTGGACGGCCAGCTGGGCCGTTTCTTTGTCGCGGATCTCGCCGACCATCACGACGTCCGGGTCCTGGCGCAATACGCTGCGCAAACCATTCGCGAAAGTCAGGCCAACCTCCGGGTTGACCTGTATCTGGTTGATGCCGTCGACCTTGTACTCGACCGGGTCTTCCAACGTGACGATGTTGATGGCGTCGTCTTTAATTTCCTGGATCATGGCGTACATCGACGTCGACTTACCGGAGCCTGTGGGGCCGCTGGTCAGAATCATGCCGTTAGGCTGTTTCAAGCCTTTGCGTATAAGTCGCAACGACCGTCCCGCGTAGCCCATGTCCTCGAGCAGAAGCGAGGTGCCGGTCTTGTCCAGCAGACGGATAACCACCTGCTCTCCCCACACTGTCGGCGCTATGGCGATACGTAGGTCAATGGGCTTTTTGTCGACCAGTACCGTGAAGCCACCGTCCTGCGGGCGTGCGGTGTTCGTCAATCTTCAGATTACTCAGGATCTTGACGCGCGAAATCATCGCCGGCTCGGTATTCTTCGGCAGGCGCATGATTTCGCGCAGCACGCCGTCTACGCGGCAACGGATCTTGAGCTCATGCTCCAGCGGCTCTATGTGCACGTCGCTAGCCCGGTTTCTGGCGGCGAACTCCAGGATGGCCGACAAGGCTTTGGAAATCGGCGAGTCCTGGACGATGGTCTTTATGTTCTTATCGTCTTTTCTGGGCGTCTTGGATTTATCCTGGGGTGTGTCGGAGTCGATTTCTTCGACGTTTTCCTCCAGTTCGGCCTTCATGTTCTGTGTATCCAGCCGCGTAGAATATTGCCTTAGCACCTGGCGTATGCCGGCTTCGGAAGCTACGTAGACTTTGAGCGGCCTGCCGATACGGTTACTTAAGAAATCAACGGCCTGGACATTGCCTGCGTCGAGCATGGCCACGACCAGGCGGTGCTGCATTTCGCCGAGCGGTACCGCCATGTAGCGTTCGGCGATGTCCTGCGGGAGCAGCTGAAGTACCTTGGGGTCTACGCGTGCCTTGGTCAGGTTCACGTATGGCACCTTGGTAACGGTGGCATTGGCCTTGGTAAGCTGTTCGTCGCTGATAAGCTTATTCTTGATCAGGTAGCCGAAGAGCGGCTCTTTCTTGTCCTTGGCGGCCTTGCGGGCTTTTTCCAGCTTGCCGGCATCGAGCATGCCGCTGGAAACCAGTACGTCCTGGAGCTGTTGTTCACTGACCGCTGATAGTACACTCATAGTGCGTCTCCGGTTCGCCCCGTCATCCGTTTACTGCTGCGACGCGCTGCTAAACGGATTCTGGTTTGCATTCTGGCCGATAGTGATAGGTTGGGTCGGATCAAAGGCCTTGTTATTAAAGTATTTATCATCGGGTTGTGGGAAATCTGTCGTAATGGGCTGCACTACTTCTACTTGTTTCTGGCGGCTGGCCGGCGTGCCGAATATGCGGCTGGACACGAAGAACGAGACTACGCCGCTGAGGAAGACTATAAGGATTATCAGGGCTATGTCTTTTTGTTTCATTTCACTACCTGCTTGGTTATGTTGACCTTTTTACCCGGCTGGTAATACGTATGGGCGTTGACCGTGATAGTCATGTTGTTCACGCTGCCGCTGACATCAAGCGTATCGATCTGTATGGGCCGGATTGATTGCTGGAGCTTCGCGACCAGTTGGGTCACGGAAGTATAGCTGGCGTTGCTGATGGAAAAAGCGAACGGCATATTGACGGGTTCAGGATTGGTGCTGGATTGGTTGTTCTGCTGGGTAAGCTGGTCGTCCGTACCGGTTATGCTCGTAACTTTCAGGCCGTTATCACCCAGGATTTTCTCGATGCTTGAAGTTAGCGCCGGGAAGTCGTAAGCTGTCCGGCAAGGCGTCCAGTATGATCTTGGAGTTAGGGCCGTCATTGTCGCCGGTGCCGTCTTTGTTGCCGCCGATGACATTAGGGGATTCGGAATCAAACGTGGTGTAGGCTTTGGACAAGCTTCTGTAGCTGTCTATATTGTCCTGCAGCTGTTTGTGCGCCTTTTCCTGGGCATTGATAACCTTTGCTTGGTAGCGGTTCTGGCTGAAAACCGCTTTGGACGCCACCAAACAGAAGATGGTCACGAAAGCTCCGGCCGCAACTATGCCCACCATCTGGGCGTTAGCTTTGCTGATTGCCAGATGCTTGGTAGAAATCTCTTTCGCCGCCATTATTGACCCCCTTTGGTTGTCGATGGCGCAGCCTGGAACAGGTCGTTCGGCTTGCCTACGCTCTGCCTGGTAACGGTTTCACTGGGCACGGCAAGCTGCACGTCCTGCGTGATATCGAAGATGGCCGGATCATAAGCCAGGTTGATGGTGTAGTTCGCGGCCTCTCCGGCAATCTGGGTATCGGTGTTCAGGCTGAAACTACTCAGTACTACGTTACTGAAAGCGGGGTGACCCTGGTCGTTCTGGCCGTTCTGCTTGCCCGCGATGAATTTCGCACGCTTCAACGCATCGACATAGGTGTTAACTTTGGCCAGGTTACCGGACGTACCGGTAATCGAAATCGTCTTTTGCGCGAAATCTATACTGAAATCATTAATATTGACGTCCGCCGGCGTAACCTGGTTCAGGTATGCGAACAGCCTGGCGGCAGCCGGCTTGCCGGAGTGCAGCTGCGTCAGGCTTTCCAGTTGGTTCTGAACCGTCAGCATCCTGTTTATCTGGGGTTTTTTCTGTAGCGTGTCGCTGCCGGATTTTATATCGCGCGCCAAGTCGTTCATGTGCTTTCTCTGCAGGCCGCCGGCGCTTAGCAACAGTAGCAATATGACCACTGAAACACCGGCTACTAATATAGAAACGCTGAGCACCAGGCGCCGGGCCCTTTGGGCTTTGATATATTCCAACTTCACGTCCGGCAAGAGGTTGAGCTGTATCATGCGTCGCGCTCCGCCAGTCCAACGGCTACGCTGAACTGATTAGATATCGCAAGCAATTCGTTCTGGCGGTCCTGGCTGTACGTGACATTGCGCCACGCGTTGCCGATCTCGACGTTGATGCCGAACTTATTTGCCAGATACAGCGGGAATTCGGGAATTACCGAGGCTCCGCCAGTGACGATGATGCGCTCGACCTTGGCCTGCGTATAGCGCTTTTGGAAGAATTTGATGGACTTCTCTACCTCCGTAGTTAGCAGGTCTACCGTGCCGCTTATGGCCTGGAAGACCTGCCCTTCCAGCTTATTCTCGCTCAAGCCGAACTTGAATACGAACTGCTCGGCCTGTTTCTGGTCGACATTCAGACTCTGGGCGGCACTGCGTACGATGGCCTCCAATCCCGTCGGTATGCTGCGGGTAAGGCGGGGCGCGTCTCCCTGTATTATGACCAAATCAGTTGCCTTGTGCCCCGTATCCACTATGAGCTGGGTACCGGCATCCGGCACCGTGAGCGCCCTGGCCATAGCCAGGTTGTCCGGCTCAAAGGCAACGACGTTCAAGCCAATTGACTCCAACATGTCCAGACGCGCTTCCACGAATTTGTTCGGCACGCTGGTCAGCAATATCTCCTGTTTGGTCCTGTCCAACGGCGAGTCGCCCAGCAGCGACCAGTCAATCTTTGACTCGGAAAGCGGGGTCGGCACCAGCGCGTCGGCCTGGAACGGCATGGCCTTGGCCAGCTCGCCCGGCGACATGCGGTCTACGTCGGCCACCGTCGTAAATACCCGGCCGGACGGTATGCCAACCGATACGTTGCGCGTAGTAACGTGGGCCTGGTTTACAAGCTGCGATATAATCTGAGCCAGTTTCTGCTGGTCAGCCTTGGAGTCGCTCATGGACATGGAACTTTCCAGGGGCACGTAGGCGTATTTGACCAGTGATTTGGGCAGGCCGTGGCCGCGCAGTTCCACCAGGCGCACGGCAGTACTGCCTATGTCCAGGCTGAAGAAGTCGCCGGTGCCGCCAGTTAAAATCGAGCTCATGATCCGGCCCTCGGTTTCGTCATACGTGGAATTATATCATAAGCACTTTCGGCGCGACGAAGGAAACAGACGGTTCCGGCATTCGTGATTTCATTCATGTTCCCACCCATATTTTCTTAGGTCATAACACCGGCGGCTGGCTGGTTAATGACTGCCATTGCGGCGGACCCCCGCATCCGCCTGCCGGGCAGACGGTGCCGCCGCCACTGGTAATATACATCTGCGGACTGAACTCAAAGACTTCGGCGGCGCAGGTGCTGGTAACTGTCTGGACGCCTCCGTTGCTGCACGGCGATGCAACGTGCGCCGTGGGCGGCGTTGCCGGCGGGCCCGGCGCGGCAGTCGCGCATAGATAGTAGCCGGACCGCCAGGCAGCGTCGGATTCAGCTATTTCATACATTCTCACACATGACCGGCCACCGATGGGGCTAGTGGTTACGGATAAGTTAATATTTTTGTCGCTGCATAGCCAGTTATCGTACCAGTAGTCGGGGTCGGCCACATTGAACCGCGCACAATATGGGTAACCGGGTATGTTCGGGTTCGACACCCCGCCAGCATAGGTCCAGACCAGGTTTACGCCCGAGGCCGGGTCTATGCACAGCTGATTGTCGTACCAGCCTGACGATGACGGTTCGCTCGGCTCGTTTATGTTGATGCAGTTATTGGCATCCATCTGCGCCTGTGTCGGGCATGCTTCGCCGCCCACGCCATGTCCGGGCGTACCGCAGCCTTTCCACAAGAAGTGAGGTGTTGGTCCGGGTCCGCCGGGAGTAGCAGGATTTGGCTCTTCGTCGCGCAGACTTCCGAAAGTACGCATCAGGTTCACCTGGTCGGCCACGAAACTGCCGTAGACGACAAGCTGGTTGTTGCAGGAGTACAAGTTCTTGGCTGGCAGAGGAGCAAAGCCGCTTGAATCGGCGCAGGTATAGATCTTGCCGCCGCTACCGCCACTGTCTTTTTGGGCTATATACAGGCCTGCCAGACTGGTAACGCTCGGCTTAATGTAGATTTTGCCGGTGGCATGCAGGATAAATGACGGCGCGGTGCCTGCATCCCAGCCGGTGGATTGGTTAAACGTAATGTTATTGGATATGTAAACGTTGCCCTTTACGAAAATCGTCACGTTCCGGTTCACCGGCAAATTGCCGCCGGTTATGGTCAGGTCGCCGTTACGTTCATAGTTTCCTGTTGCCAGATTGGCGGTGGTTGACGCGCCAAGAGCCGAGCCGGCCGGAGCCGTTTCGTTGGTCAGCTGCAATTTGCCGCCGAATTCACCGCCCAGAACCGGCTTCTCGCCGCCGGTGCTATCTACCTGGACTCCAGTGTTAGCGAAAGTCAGATCGGTCGGCGAACGAGTGATATTGCCGGGGGTTTGGGCGCTGGCCACACCGCTAATCTTAATTAGTGCCAAGGCGCTGAGCTGGGAGCTGGCGCCGCGGTCGGTACCGGCCGGGTCGCTTATGTCATTGTAGCCTGCCAGCAGACCGCCGTTGTCCGTACGCTGGTCAAAGTCTCCGCCGGCCGATATGCCGCTGTTCAGAACCTTGAAGTACGGCTCGTTGGCAATCCGCGGACAGTTGCTATAGTCTGACGGTGTGCTGCTGTGAACGACGTTATTGTCCGGCCCCACGTAACCAGTCGTGTAATCGGCATGTATGCTTACGCAGTACTCGTCCCCGCCCGCGTAGGAACCGGCGGGTATGTTGTAGTGGCCGGACCACGCCGTGTTCCACGTTCCCCCCGGCGACGAACGGAAAGGACCTCCATTACTGTTAGAGGCCAGGTTGATCTGACCACCGCCAGCAGGCTTCTTGTAGAACAGGCTGGACGTAGGTATATTCACATCATGGCTGAGGTCATTGCTGACATTAATCGTGGTATTGTAATCATCTCCCTGGTAAGGATGCTCCGTATTGGGCTTCAGGGTAGATTGCCCCCCCAGGTGCGAATTAAATTGCTGGTAGACACGTATATGTACTTCGCATGTGTCACCTATGGAGCCGCTGCCCCATAGATCAGGGTAGAACTTCAGAGTCATGTCCCTAATCTGGTTCGGCGCGGTGAAGGTTACATTCACTCTAGTCTTTTCGCCAAGATTAAGGTACGTACCTATATTATTTTTCACGTACCCGTATTGGCGGTCATCTGGCCCTTCGGTCAGGCTGAAATCGTAGCCGCCGGGACTCTGCGGTATGGGCTCGGCGTTGCCGCTGGTATTGTCGTTCCAGACGGGGATGCTTACCGTATACTGGTGGTTCGCCTGGACAATGTCGGTCGGGTCATCAGAACCTTTGACCGTAATTGCCTCTCCCGGGACACCATTGCAGGTCGCGTGGTAGCAATCATTTACGTCATGAGCATTTCTGGTCGCTGTTGAACTTCGGTTGCCGTTATTGTCTATATAGCTCCAGTTTCCATTGGTCTGTTTATATTCCCTAGTCGTATAGTACTTGAACGATCCCGCCGTAGCCGTGATATTCCATATCTGGTCCGACTTATCAGTCGAACCTCCACTTCCCGGGGCGTAGGCATGGATCGGCCCCCCCGTATCATTATTTACAGCGCCCGGATTTTCGGTTTCTACGAGCGTTCTGGTCGGCCGGTCCTTTATAAGCACGCCGGCATCGTTGTAGAAGCTGAAATTACCGTAGTTGTACTGGTCTATTTTGCTGCAGCTGGCAGACGGCGTGCCCTGGGGCGCTTTGGGGTGATAAACCAGGTATATATGATGTGTAGCCCCGTTGGTAACGGTAAAGGCGCCGTTGCTATAGCTCATGTCACCGTTTCTGTATGTGTTGCCGCCTGACTGTATGTCCCAATAGGCTCCAGGGGCCGTCGGTGTACCGTCAATCCAGAACTTCGTACTAAAGGTACCTGAGGTACCGGATGCAGAACCGGTACCGACCCAGGCTTCACCGCAGTCCAGGCCCCAGCGGTTACCGTACTCCGCGAACGGATAATTGGGAACTTGCGAACCCGGTCCTACAGCCATCAGACCGTTGCACTGGAAGTAATGACCGTTTTCGGCGGTAGCGCTGGTACTGCGGGCATCGTAAGTCCTCGACCCAGTGGTAAATTGATGATTTGCAGTGCGGCTGTCCGGATCGCCGTATGGATTCTTCGGGTTAAGCTTGAAGATGCGGTCGTTATAACTTATGTCCGGATTGCCCGTCTTATTAATATAATTCGCGTTGGCGGGCAGGCTGGGTAGCTGCGCATGAAGCGTGAAATTAATGTTGACAGGATCGTGATAGTTAACGGGTACGTTTCCGTCCGTGTCAGTCCCTACGTATGCGGTTACCGTCACGCCGGCGTAGCCGTCATACTGCTCGCCTTGGTTGAATCCGAATATAACTGGCGTCTGTGAAGTCGAGTCCGGGGACGGCGCGCAGCCCGTAGGATTCGCCGCGGCCTTGCCGCCGGACATGAACGTAAATGCAATAAGCATGACTAGCGTTGCCAACCCGAATTTTGCAACGAACTTAAACATATATGTGATACCCCAGGCGTTTCTTCGCCTGTGTTAAGTACTGGCTGAAGTCCCCCGTGTCGCTTCCGCCTGATCTGGAATCCATTCGCACTACCAGAAAATATGAATCATTGGTCTTGCCGGTGCCCGCGGAGTAGACGCTTACTACGAACGGCTTGCTGGTCTGGCCGGCTTTCAAACCGTTAATCGTCTTCTGGACGCCGGGCGCCGTAAAGAGCGGCTGGGCGTCCTTGGACGTATCAAACGGCCCCGAATGACTAAGCGCCGGATATGGCTTTGTGCCCACCACCGGGTCCTGCTTTTCAATTTGCGCGGCCTGCTCCCAGGTAATTTCACCGGCCTTTATGCGGTTATACAAACTGTTTATAAGATTTTCCGCGTATTTTTTATCCGCCGCTATTGCCTTGGGGTCGCCCATCTGCGGAATGGCTTTTTTATACCCTGGATCAACCGGACGGGCCGGTATGTAGCGGTTGAATTGCGTTACCAGCACATAGCCTTTATATATACCGTTAACCTGGTCTCGTAACTTATCGAAATAGGCGCTATTGACCTGGGCCTGGTAGGAATAAGGGCTGTCTTTCTTCAACTGCTTTAAGTCGGCGCCTGAACCATACTGAGCCTGGATGTCCTGGTCGGTAACGGTAATCTCGCGCTCTTTGGCCAAAGCTTCCGTAAGGTACTTGTCAGCAAGGACCTCAGTGGCCCGCTGTTTGCTAATATCCTTGTTATTCCCTATTAGGCCCTGCACGTCTTTCTTGTATATCTTATGGCCGGCCGCTTCAGCATACAGATTGGGGTTGCTGTTAGAAGTTTTGTGTTCAATAACTGCCCACCCGGTAGCCAGCACCAGAATTGCGAGCATCGCCACGAACGGCTTTTTCCAGCCGATCCGCTGGAAAGGTTTGAGTACCGATTTGTAGCGGCGAGCCGTTTTATTACCATCGCCGCCCACCCTTACCTGGGAATTCGTCTCCTGAGCCCCCGGAGCTGATTTTTTATTGTTGTCCGCAACCATGGATATATCCTGGCTGACAGTATAGGAGCATAAGCTCTATAACGCAAGCAAAGCCAAGGTATAGCTATGCCGCCTAAATGTATCTGCGCCTGCCCTTATTAACCGGGGTTTTTGAGCTACTTCTCGCGGATTTCTTTAAGACCGTGCCGCTTTACGGCTTCGGCCACTATTTTCTTGTCACGCAGGCGTTGTACGCGCTCGCGCATAAGCAAGAAAGCGTGTTCGCCGTGCCGCACGGTGCTATCTGGGGAGTTCGGTGGCTTATTGAGGCCGCTGGTACTCAGATCACCGGCTGCATTGCCGGCGTAGGCGCCGTAGGTACCCCAGAAGCCCGGCGGCCCTTCAAAAGGACGCACCTTACCATCCTTGGCTTTAATTATTATCTGCAACTGCTCAACACGCCGATATATACCAGCTGCAGCTGTAGGAGCAGGATCAAAATGAATACCATAATTTATGACCTGGCCTGTCCTGCCCCTACGGACGAGTTCGGCCTCGGTGACATGGGGCCGGCTGGCCTGCAGCATTTTCTTCACAAGCGGACCGTAATGAGGGTGGTGGCCGCCTGCGCTGGCTTGTGCTCGCATTATAATATCGTCAGCGCTGCTTTCAGCCGCCAACGGAGTGTCCAGTATATCTGTACTTGGTGCTGCATCAAACGGCCGTGCCGAGAGCGCCGGAACGTTGGCGACATCTACTGGCGCGGCATCTACTTGAGGTGCTTGGTTATGATCAATCATTTGGCAATGAACCCTTGCTTAAATTCAGATTCTATTCAATTATAACACCCTGGTCAAAAAAGTCAATAGCTAATTAGGTTGACTTTAAAGCATACATAGAGGTATACTTTTAAGGTAACTTCAAGGATATAATTATGACTATTATAGGATTGAAAGAATTATCGCAAAACGCCGGGCGAATTGCCGAGCGCGTCCAAAAGGGCGAAGAATTCATCGTGGTCAAGCGCTCCAAGCCGGTATTCGCGATATCCGCACCATCAGAAAACAGCGCGTCCAAGCAGGAGCTGGAAGACTGGACTCAGCAAGCCATAAAACGCTACAACCCCGCTCTTAAAGCTCTGGCTAAAAGATAAAACAGCGTCATGCGGTACTTGACAGCTGATGATATTGTTTTTATTCACGACGAAGTCGTGAAACAAACTGGCGGCTCGCTAGGTGTCCGCGAGCCAGGACTTTTGGTATCTATTGCCAATAAGCCACAAACCAGTTTTGGCGGTACGGAACTGTATCCTGACGTTTTTACTAAAACAGCTTGTTTGTATGAAGCCTTGTGCAATTACCACGTATTTATCGACGGCAATAAGAGGGTGTCGGCCATAGCCTCCTACCGCTTCCTGACGATCAACGGCTACGAGTTAACCGCAACCAATAAAGAGCTGGAGAACTACACCGTTTCCATCGCCACCAAAAAACCGGACATCAAATCCGTGGCCGCGTGGCTGAAGAAACACAGCCGCAAAGCAAAAAAGCCTTAGCTCTGGAGTCTGGCTCTTAGACCGGCAGGCCGGATTCGGCGTGGCTGGGGTCGGATTTGGCCTTCTGCTGTTTGATCACGAAGGTGGCCACCAAGGCGGCGGCGATGCCGAACGTGGAAGCTATCAGGTAGCCGTCGTGGAAGCCATGGACGGTAGCGGTCGCCAATTGCTGATGTGTCGGCGGCGCCATGAGATTCAGATTATGCAGGTAGCGCGTGGTACTGGATGTGGCGATGCCGGTTAGGACGGCCAGGCCCAAGGCGCCGCCAAGCTGCTGGGAAGTATTCAGCAAACCGGACGCCAGACCCGACTCATGATGCGACACGCCCGAGGTGGCCGCGATGGTGGCACTTACGAAAGTAGCGCCCATGCCGAGACCGAGCAGTATCATGCCAGGCGCGACGTCATGCCAGTAGGTACCGTTCACCGGGATATGCGACACCCAAAACAATCCGGCGCTGACCACCAGCGGCGCCACCATCAGGACCGGCTTGTAGCCGATCTTTTTGATTACGCGCGGCACGTTGGTCGCGGTAATCGCCACCGCAATCGGTATTACCAAAAAGCTTACGCCCGTCTTTATGGGCGTGTAGCCCAGGATTTCCTGCATGTACAGCGTGGTAAAGAAGAACACGCTAAACAGACCGGAAGCCATGCATAGCATTAGTAGGTCAGCGCCCGCTACGTTGCGTATCTTGAAGATTCTAAGCGGCATCAGCGGATGGTCGGTATGCTGTTCGTTCCTGATGAATTCTATGAGCGCCAGCGCGGCAATGCCGAAGAACAGCAGCGCCGTGTGCGACGTCCAGCCGTCCGCTGGAGCCTTTACCAGCGCGTAGACCAGCGACATCAGACCGCCGGTTACCAGTATGGCGCCGGGCAGATCAAGCACGTTGTGCTCCAGCGTGGACTCATGTTTGTCGAGTATGCGCAGTGCCGCAATGATGACGAGTATGCCCACCGGCACGTTTACGAAGAAGTTCCAGCGCCAGTTGAGGTACTGGGTGATTATGCCGCCGGCCAGTACGCCCACGGCCGCGCCGCCGGAAGCTACCGCGCCCCATACGGAAAGCGCCACGTTGCGTTCGTGCCCTTCCCTATAAGTCACCAAGATGATAGATAGCGCGGCCGGCGACATGAACGCTCCCGCCAGGCCCTGTATGCCACGGGAAATTATGATCCACGATTCGGACTGGGCCAGACCGCAGGCCAGCGACGCCAGCGTGAACACCCCCACACCGGCCAGGAACGTTTTTCTGCGGCCAAACAGGTCGGCGCTGCGGCCGCCGAACAGCAGAAAACCGCCGAACGTCAATGAATACATGGTGATTATCCACTGCAGCGTGGACTGGGTCATGTGAAAGGCCTGCTGGATCGCCGGCAACGCCACATTGACGATGGAAACGTCCAGCACCACCATGAACTGCGCCAGCGCCAAAAGCACCAATATGAGCCAATGGTTAGTTTGTTTTTTTCCTCTTGCCATTAGCGCTCATTGTACTTCTCTGCCAATGCCTCTGTCAAAACAAATTAATGGACAAATGGCCTGCGATTTGGGTAAGCTACGAATAATGTTTGAGAAAATCGCCCGTTTTTCAGTCCGTTTCCGCTGGTTCATAATTATTTTTTGGATCGTTCTAATACCCGTCGTTACCTCCAACTTTCCCAGCATCAACGACGTTTCAAAGACCGATAACACCGAATTCCTGCCTAAGAGCAGTCCGACCACCAAAGCCGGCAAGCTGGAAACCGCTTTCCAGAGCGAAAAGACCGCAAGCACCGCGGCCATCGTCGCCGTACGCGATGACGGACCGCTGACAGCGGCCGACAACGCCGCCATCAACCGTAATGCGGCAGCTATAAAACACGTCAAACACGTGACTTCCATGCAGAACCAGGGCGTTTCGGCCGACGGGCATGCCCGCGAACTGCTAGTGGGCGTAGGCGGCGCGGCCTTCGGCGACGAAGCCACGAACATAGTTCACGATATACGCGCCCAGATGCAGAAAGACCTGCCACCGGGCCTTAGTTTGCACCTGACCGGCGACCTGGCTGCCGGCGTTGATTCCGAATCCGCCAACCAGAAAGGCCGCAATAGTACTGAATTCTACACAATCATACTGATAATCATCCTGCTGCTACTGGTCTTCCGCGCTCTGCTGGCTCCACTGATAACCCTGTTGCCGGCCGCTATGGTGCTGGCCGTTTCCCAGCCAGTTATCGCCGAATCGACCAAGATCGGCGTGCAAGTATCGTTCATAACCCAGATACTGCTCATCGTGCTTATATTGGGCGCAGGAACGGACTATGGATTGTTCCTGGTCTTCCGCGTGCGTGAGGAGCTGCGTAGGGGTTTGGAGCCCAAACAGGCGGTTGTAAAAGCCCTCGCGAGGGTGGGCGAATCCATAACGTTCTCTGCGGCCACCGTAATCGCCGCCCTGCTCAGTCTGATGCTTGCTACCTTTGGCCTGTATAACGGACTCGGGCCGGCCCTGGCCATAGCCTTGGGCATCATGCTCATAGCCGCCCTGACCTTTCTGCCGGCCCTGCTGGCAATCCTGGGCCGGGCCGTCTTCTGGCCGTCCAAGACCCGTGAGCGCGAGCCAAAGATCGGACTTTGGGGACGGGTGGCCGACAAAGTAATACAGAAGCCAGCGTTGATGCTTGTAGCAGGCGTGGTGATATTCGGCGGCCTGTCACTTGGCATTTCCGGGTATAAGACTACAGGCTTCGGTAATCAGGCGGCGCCGTCCGGCAGTGATTCGGCAAAGGGTCAGAAAGCCATCGCCGCGCACTTCCCGGCAGCGAACAACAATCCTGACCTGCTGATATTGAAATTCAAGAACCCGGTCTGGAACAACGACAATCTGCAGACCGTATACAAGGCCCAGACCGAACTCACGAATTCCAAGGAATTCAAAGCTGTCAGCGGCCCCTTCAACGCCAACGGCTTCGATCTGACACCATCTTTGCTGAAGCAAATACATGCCGCCCCGGGCAATAGCCCGGCCGCGCAAGCTGTCTCACAGTTCATCAGCCCGGACGGCCGGACCGTCCAGTTCTATTCTATCTTCAAGGCTGGCTCCAGCGGCAGCCAGGCCGCCACCAATGCCACGCCACAGGTCCGCGCCGCTCTGCAAAAAGTAGCGACCGCCGTCGGTGCCGAGCAGAACCAGGTCTACGGCATTGATTCCGTCGGCTACGACATAAACCACACGGCTACCAACGACTTAAAACGCATCGTACCGGTCGTATTGATAATCATCGCTTTCTTGCTTGCTATATTGCTGCGCAGTCTGGTAGCACCGTGGTATCTGATTGCCACCGTCGGTTTCTCTTATCTGGCTGCATTGGGCTTCGCGATGATAGTTTTCGTCCATCTGGGCAACCAGGGCGGCCTGAACTTCATCCTGCCCTTCCTTATGTTCATTTTCAGCATGGCGCTGGGCGAGGACTACAACATCCTGGTCATGAGCCGCATACGCGAGGAAGCGCACAAGGAAAAAACCCTGTTTGAAGCGGTCACCAAGGCCGTCGGCGTCACCGGCACCACTGTTACTTCTGCCGGCCTCATACTGGCCGGCACCTTCACCATACTGGGGCTGGTGGGCGGTAACCAGCAGGTCGAACAGATCGGCTATTCAATTGCCTTCGGCATCCTGCTGGACACGTTCTTCGTCCGCACCCTACTGGTACCTTCAATAGTCGCCCTGCTCGGCCGCTGGAACTGGTGGCCGTCGGAGCTGTACCGTACTTCTAAATAGCTACTGTTAGTATAGATATTATGAGTCTTTCCATTGGAATCGTCGGTCTGCCGAACGTGGGCAAGTCCACGCTGTTCAACGCCCTGACCGGCAACAGTATATTGGCAGCCAATTATCCGTTCGCTACCATCGAGCCGAACACCGGTATCGTTGCGGTGCCGGACGAACGCCTGGCCAAACTGGCGGAGCTGTACCAGACGGACAAGATCGTGCCGGCCGCAGTGACCTTCGTGGACATCGCCGGTCTGGTTTCGGGCGCCAGCGAGGGCGAAGGCCTGGGCAACCAGTTCCTCGGCCACATCCGCGCGACCAGCGCCATCGTCCAGGTCGTGCGGGCGTTCGACGACCCGAATGTGACGCACGTCGACGACAAGCACGACCCGGCCAAGGACATCGAAACAATTAATACCGAGTTAGTCCTGGCCGACCTACAGACCGTATCCAGGCGCCTGCCAAAATTCGAGAAAGAAACGCGGGCCGACCCTAAATTGAAGCCGGTTCTGGAAGCCTACAAGCAAGTGCATAAATTTTTGGATGCGGGCGAACCGCTTTGGGACCACCCCGAGTTAGACGGCGCTTTGATAGCCGATTTACAGCTACTCACCATGAAACCTGTCATCTATTTGTTCAACTTGGATGAGGCACGCATGAACGATGATGCGCGGCGTCAGGCTCTGAACAAATCCGTGGCTACGGCGCGTGCGGTTTTCGTCTGCGCCAAGCTAGAAAGCGAACTAAAGGACCTGGACGGGCCCGACGCCGCGGAACTTCTGGCCAGCTACGGGCAGAAGGAATCAGGCCTTGTACAGCTCGTCCGCGCAGCTTATGACGTGCTCGGATTGCAAAGCTTCCTGACCGCCGGCAAGAAAGAGGTGCGCGCCTGGACCATCCCGAAAGGCGCGACCGCGCCGCAAGCGGCCGGCGTCATTCATGGCGATTTTGAGCGCGGTTTCATAGCCGCCGAGGTCGTCAGTTACGAAGACCTGATCAAGGCCGGATCGCTCCAGGCCGCCAAAGCCGCGGGCACGGTCCGGACCGAAGGCAAAACCTATGTTATGCGGCCCGACGACGTAGTCGAATTCCGATTCAACGTATCCTGATTTCTGTCTCGCCTGAACCCATGCCGCGAGTCCAGGCGGTTAGGATTCCGGCGCCATTTCCATTTCCGGCGTCAGCGCCCTGGCCTGGCTATGCGCGTGCAGTGATGGGCGCCCGAATTTGCGGTTTCGCATTGCCATCGGCAACTTGGAGTAGGCTACGCTGAGCGGATTCACATCGAACGGATGGTGCGGCCGCGCCGCGGAAGCTGCTCCCGGGCCTGGAAATTCGTGCGCGGCATCGCCAGAAGCTATAGGGGGACGCTCACCGAACACCTCGCGCAAGCCCTCGGTGTAAAGTTCGTCCTGTTCGCTTATCTTGCGGCCGGTTGCTTCCTCGTACTGCTTCATCAGACCGTGAGCCAACATATAATCCGTTAGCTCGGGGCTGGGACGAGGCGGCTCCGGGCCATCTTTCACGGCCGCGCCGCGCTTCTGCGCCTCTTCCAGCTTTTGCTGCAGTTCCTCTTGGTGCTTATATTGGGCTATCAGATAAGTCCTCAGATGGCTGTTGATCTGCTCAAGGTGCTGGTTCTGGCCCTCTTGGTGAGTAACCTGGTCCTTCTTGATCTCGGCCATGCGGAGCTGAACGTGATTTATCAATTTTCTCAGACGCGGCTGGTTGTAGTTACGAAACTTTAGTTCCCGGTTGCCGGTCGTTATTTTAACGTAGGCTCCGAACACGCGGTGATTATAGTCAATCTCATTAATCATGTCGAAGCGCAGGTCTTCGACCGTCAGGTAATTGAACGGTTTCTTGTCTATCAGAAGTACGCGCACGTCGGTGGCGACTAGAAGTGCGAAACCGCCTTCGTAAATTCCGTTGACGCACTCGAATATCTCTTCGTCGGGAAGAATGATGTTTGGAAGTTCCCGGACTTCCGCCCTGCCCCAGGCATGTTCGTTGAACCCTATGCGCTTCAGCTGGGCTGCTACTGATTGTTGCGTAACCATTTTGACAACCTCCACTTTCTCCACACTTTGGTTTTTACTCTCTAATGATAGCTAATTACTACATATAGTGTGGTTAAAATATTAACTAACGCTACGAGAACTTAATCACGGGCCTTATGTGACGATAGACACGTAATTGACACAGAGGGTAGATTTATAACATAATTAACCTGATGTTAGCCACTCTGAAGCAGACGGCGGAACTGGTGGACTTCTTCAGGCTACACGGAGCCAAACAGACATATAAAAAAGGTGACTTTATCGTAAGACCCGGCGAAGCTCCGCCCGGGATTTTTTATATCTACGAAGGGTTGGTCAAGGCCTACGACATAACCAAGTACGAGGAAGAGAACCTACTGATAATCCGCAAACAGGACGAGATCTTTCCGCTCATTTGGGCCATAACCGGCAAAGAGCGTGCCATAATCTACCGTACCCTGGCCCCTACTGTCACCTGGCGCATCAGCCGCAAGAAATTCCTCGAATTCATCGGCCAGAACCCTGACGCGTTGGCGCCGCTTCTGGATATGACCATGGAGATGTACCGCCTCCACGGCGAGCGCATACTTAACCTTGAATACCGTACCGTGCGCGAACGCATCATCTCATTCCTGCTGACCATGAGCCAACGCTTCGGAAACGATACCCGGGAAGGCCTGCTCATCGAAGTGCCTCTGCGCCACCAGGACATAGCCAGCTCGGTCAATGCCACGCGCGAGACCACCAGCCGCGAAATCGCCGCCCTGGTGCGCAAGGGTCTCATAGACAACCGCAACTCCTTTACCTTGCTTAAGAACGTGGATGCCCTGCGCAAGCTTATTTCCAATTAAGAATTATGCGCTCCAGGATTTTCAGTACCGTTTCGTGATCAGGGACGTCTTTCTTGTCATAATAATGATCCGTGTCCCGGTAGTCTGAAAGTACGTTAAGGCAGTATAACTCGTCAGCCAGAACGTGCATGCGATCCACTGCTTCCACGCTGGCAAAAGGTACGGCGAATATCAGTTTTTCGATCTCTATCGGTTTTAGAAACTCATAGGCCAGATCAACAGGAAACCCTGTCTTAGCGCCATCCGTTACTACTATCACGTTGTGCCACTTCAGCAGTTTTTTATCGATGGTGCCCGTGCCGCCAACCAGTTGGTTCATATCATGCATCTTTATCAGTTTCTGCTGTTCTATATAGCCAAAGTTCTCGCCCGCCAGCTCATTGATTTCCCCATCTGAGTAACTGTGGTTGTAGGACAGTGTGCCGCCGGCGGTGATACCTGCTATGGCCATCGGCTCCTGCGGTAATTTGATCTCGGCTGACATCATCAATGTCAGGACGCAGTGCAGCTGACTGGCTATCTGGGCGCCGACCATGACTCCACCGTCATCTACAGCTAGGACGGCGCAGTTCTCGTAGCGATATTTCTTGACAAGCTGAGCCGCGAGCATACGGCCGGCCTGCACGCGCGAAGCAAAGTACATCACCTAAGAGTGTACCACTCACGCTTATGCTTTTACATTTAATGATTGAGTTGAAGAAGGCGCCGGCTTATATTTTGCGCATGAAGTAGAAACGCTCTTTGTTGCCCCGGGCGCCGCTGACCGCGGAATCTGCCTTATCCAGGATGACGAAATGTCGCGTGGCCCACCTTTCGAAATCCTTAAGGATTTCGCGGCGCATGGCATCATTCTTCACCACCCCTTTGTGTTTGTAAGAACTATTGCGAGCCTCGAACTGCGGTTTTACCATGATTGCCAGCCTGGTCTCAGGGGCGCAAAGTTTGGCGACATGCGGCAGAATCTTCCTAAGAGAAATGAAAGACACGTCGGCCAGCACGATGTCCGGCCAGCTGCTTAATCCATCTACCTCCCTGATGTCAGTCTGTTCATGCAGCTCGATCTTCGGATTGCCGCGGAGACTGGGATGCAGCTGGCCGCGGCCTACCTCCACGGCTATGACCTTGGTCGCGCCGTGGCGCAGGGCGTAATCCGTAAAGCCTCCGGTACTGCTACCGACATCGAGCACTATTTTATCTTTGAAGTCCAGTTTCAGCGCCTGCGCCACGGAGTCCAGCTTGAGCGCCGCCCGGCTGACGTACTGCTCGGTCGCGGCCCCGCCGCCCAGTTCAACTTTGTCGTCCTCGCCGACCATGAATCCCGGCTTAGCGATAACTTTGCCGTTAACCTTCACGGCGCCAAGTTTTATATAGCTCTCCGCTTGGCTCCGCGAGCGCACAAGCCCCCGCTTAACCAGACCTTGGTCAAGACGTGTCCTCATTGGCTTAAGTCTACCACGCCACTTTATTAACTTATTTAATGTCATGGTTGCTATAGTCCTTTTTGCCCTTGCCTTAAAGTGATGCAAAAAGTATGATTTTTTCACACTAAGTACATCACTTTAAGCAACCATGTAGGAGAAAGGTATGAGGAATCTTCCCTCAAAACAAATCAACAACCCAAAGAAAAAGGAAAGGCACAGATACGGAACCAAAATGAATCGCATAACCATCAGTATTTCAAAAGGCCTGCTGGATATGGTCGACGTGGCCGCCAAAGAAGACTTCACTACCAGGAGCGACATTATCCGTATAGCCATACTCTGGTATTTGCGCCCGCAGGGCCGCGACCTCAATCAAGTCGATCCCACCATTATTCTAAAAACTCTGAAACACCGCCAAGCCCGGGCCGGTATGAAAAAATTGCTAAAAGACGCCGGTCTGCGCGGCTAATCTTTGATGCGCTCGCGGTAGGCACCTGTAGCAGTGTCTACTGACACTACGTCGCCCTGCTTTATAAAGGCGGGGACTTTCACACTAATGCCGGTTTCCAGTTTGGCGTCCTTGGTTATTGAAGAGGTGGTGTCGCCCTTTACGGCACCTTCCGCGTAGGTAACTTTTAACGGCACGTTCTTGGGAAGTTCAAGGCTGATCGGGCGGCCGTTGAAGAATTGCAGCTGGACCTGGTCACCTTCTTTTATGTACCCGGCATCTTCCCCCACAAGAGTTGCCGGTACTTCAAACTGGTCGAAGGTCTTCTCGTTCATGAAAAAGAAGTTGTTGCCATCATTGTACAGATACTGGACGGGCTGGGTCGTGACATCGGCGCTATCCAGGGTCTCGTTGCCCTTGAAAGTCTTTTCCAGAACTTTGCCGTCGAGCAGGCTCTTGATGCGCACATTGACTATGGACCCCCCGCGGCCCATGACCTTCTGCTTGTATTCGACCACTCGGAAAGGCTCGCCCTCCCACTGGAAAAGCGTGCCTTTTTTAAGATCGGTTATGCTAAGCGCCATGACATACCCGTACGCCTTTAGTTGCTTGCAACGAACGGTAGCAGCGCGATATGGCGCGCACGTTTGATAGCCACGCTCAGGCGGCGTTGCTGGCTTTCTGTCAGACCGGTCTTCTTGCGGCTTTCTATCTGCCCGTAGGAATTAACGTATCTCTGCAAGGTCTTGAAATCCTTGTAATCGAAGAATGCTACGTCGGTGCGGTGCTTGAATATCTTTGCCATTTAGCTCTCCTTAAGGTTTAAAACGGTATGTCGTCCAGATTGATAGGCTCATCGCCTATGTCCTCTATGACCACATCGTCTTTCTTAGTTTTAGTAGACTTGGCGGCGTTGCCAGGCTTGGGCTTGCCGCTGCCGCCTGAGGACGAGCCATCGGATGATCCGGATGCGGCCGGCTCATCACCGCCGTCGGCGCCACCGTCGGCGCCACTATCGCCGCCACGGCTGTCCAGGAAAGTCACGTCGTTGGCCAGTACCTCGACCTTGCTGCGCTTGTTGCCGTCCTGTTCCCAGGAGCGGGATTGAAGGCGCCCCTGCACTAAGCAGCGCCGGCCCTTGCTCATATATTGCGCTACGCGTTCAGCCAGGGTAGCCCAGCATACTATGTCTACGAAATCAGTGACTTCCTTCCATTCACCGCTGGCGTCCTTGTAACTGCGGTTCAGCGCCAGGCTGAAACTAGTGACGTTCTGGCCGGTAGGCGTCTGGCGCAGCTCCGGGTCGCGCGTGAGGTTGCCCATCAATGTTACTTGGTTAAGACTTCGTGCCATAAAAACTCCTTCGCTTTTACACTCACCCTACCCGCAAGGCCGAATGCCAGTCAAGCAAATGGCTATCCGAAGTTGCAGAGTTTAATGATTTCTTAAGATTCTTCATCGTCATTTTCTTCTTTGTCGTCTTCCTGTTCGCCTCGTTTGGCAGCCTGTTCGGCTTTTTCGGCCTTCAGGGCCTCGGCTTTGGCGATGGCCTTCAGGTCCGGCCGGGTAATCAGAAAACGGATAACTTCACCGGTTATGTTTAGGGTGCTCTCAACCTTATTGACGGCCTCTCCAGGCAGTTCTACCGTGTAAAATACGTAGATCGCATGCTCGCTGCCCTTTATCTTGTAGGCCAGCTTGCGCTTGCCCCAGTTGTCGTCTTTAAGTACCTTACCGCCGTTGTCGGTGACGATTTTTTTGACCCGCTCCTCGGCTTTACTGAGGTCAACTTCCAAATCCGGATCGTATAAAACCGCGATTTCGTACTGATTCAAAACTCTCGCTCCTTCCTTCGGTTAAAGCCTACACTCACTAGGGGATGTAAGCTGAAGATTATAGTAGTTGAATTGTACCTGAATCACCCCTGTTCGTCAAGTGAGATGGGGCGGAACCTCATAAGATGGGCCAAAACCCGGTGCTCGCGGCTGAGGTGGATCATCCGGTCCGCGACCTGCATCGAGAAGGTCATGACTCTTATTTCGAAGAAGTTCAGCAAGCGGTATAAGGGGGTCGTTCATATCTATTAGTCCGTCCGTTTCGGTATCTCCCAAGACACGAGGGCCCTGTAATGTCATTACGCTCTCGATGGTTCCATCGCTAGGTGCTAAAGCCCAAGGTTCACCAATTACAGCCTCAAACAAACCGTCAGGTGCTACTTCGGATATTTCAATAGGGTTGATATCTGTGCCGTCTCCGACACCGAAGCGTCCAGTTTCAGTATTGAGTGGTGGCAAGAACGCTACCACGCCCGCCCCTACAGCCACACGTTTGCCACTACTCATCGCAAGGACAGAACACATCCATTCATCATTAGGGTTTGTTATGTCTGAATCCCATCCAACACGTTGGCCTTTAACCCGCCATAACCTGGCTACACTGCCCTTAAATATTATCTTTTCAAAATCTTGCTGGGGATCGCCGTCGATAGCATGCTCAACTGCTTCAATAGGTTGGGGCTGGGGTGTTTGTGTTTGTTCGGACATTTGCTTAAAAGTATACTCTATAGTGTGTAGTTTGTCAAATAGATTACTCGTCGGGAAAGTTTTCGTCGAGGGCGGCGTCGGCTTCACCAGATGCCGCAGCGCCCGAGTCTGTCGCCGCGCCGCCAGCGCCGCCGAAGACTTCGTCGGCCGAGTTGACCAGCACTTCGCGTGGGCGCGAACCGTCGGCGTGCCCGATTATGCCCTGCTCTTCCATGGTTTCGATTAGGCGGGCGGCGCGGCCGTAGCCTATCCTCAAACGGCGCTGCAGGAGACTCGTCGAAGCCTTTTTGTTGTCTATGACCACTTGGACGGCATCGCGCCACATATCGTCGTCCGTATCCTGCCCGCCACCGCCGGCTACTATGCCGCCCTTGCCGTTCAGCTGGACCGGCTGGGAAACCACTTCGTCGTCATACTGCGGCGGCCGTTGCATGCGCAGGAAGTCCATGACCTTGGACGTCTCGCCTTCGCTGATAAGTGCCGCCTGGACGCGTTTGGGCTTGGGCATTTCGCTGGTCAGAAGCAGCATGTCGCCCTCGCCAAGTAGTTTTTCGGCACCGGCTTGGTCGATTATGGTACGGCTGTCGACCTGGCTCTGGGTGGTGAAGGCGATGCGGCACGGCACATTGGCCTTAATCAAGCCCGTTATGACGTCCACGGACGGCCGCTGGGTGGCCAGCACCAGGTGTATACCCACGGCGCGGGCCTTCTGGGCTATGCGTACTATCAAGGCCTCAACGTCGCGCGCGGCCGCCATCATCAGATCCGACAGCTCGTCAATCACGATCACTATATAAGGCATACCCTCTTCCTGCTTTAGGGCGTTGTATTCCTCGATGTTGCGCTTGTGGGCGTCGGATAGCGCGCGGTAGCGCCGTTCCATCTCGGCCGTAGCCCATTTCAAAGCGCTGATGCACTTTTCCGGCTCGGTTATCACCGGCGTCAGCAAGTGTGGGATGTCATCGTAGGGTTTAAGCTCAACGCGCTTGGGATCGACCAAGATAAGCTTCATATCGGCCGGCGAGTTCTTATATAAAAGGCTGGTCAGGATGGTGTTGATCATCACGGATTTACCGGAACCGGTCTGTCCGGCCACCAGCACGTGCGGCATCTTGCCCAGATCGGCCACTATAGGCGTACCAGAGATGTCCTTGCCGATGGCGAAGCCCAGCGGCTCCTGCAGATCCTGCCACTGCGACGAAGTAAGCATGGAGCTCAGGCGTACCGTGGCGGCTTTTACATTGGGTACTTCGATTCCCACGGCGCGCTTGCCCGGAATCGGCGCCTCTATGCGGATCGAATGCGCCGCCAGATCCAGCGCCAGATTGTTCTCCAGCGCGGTAATCTTAGTCAGCTTGGTACCTGCCGGCGGCTTCATCGTATACTGCGTGACCCGCGGACCGATGTTGGCGCCCTCCATGTTCACCTCTATATTGAAGTTCTGGAAGGTGTCGTGGATAGCCTGGGCGTTGGCGTTCACGTCGCCGGCGTCGGCTTTGTCCTGCTTCTGGTTCAGCAGGCTGACGCTGGGAAACTTCCAATCCGGGTCGCCGGTGGTAGTCAGGGCGCTGTGCTCCTCCTCGGAAGTCAGCTTCTTGGCGGTGTTCTTAAGGCTGGAGTGCTTGGGAGCCGGCGCTTCGCCCGGCGTGTGGTGCTCGACCGGCACGCCTTCCGTCAGTTTGAAGCCGGGAGCCTCCGCCGCCTTGGCCTTCAGCGCTGCCAGTTCTGACTCTTCCCCGCCCTCGCTACGTTTGAACAAATCCGCGAGCTTCGCCAGATCCTTGGGCTTAATACTGAACGCAAAAAGTATCGCCAACAGGGCGAATACGAAGAAAATTATGGCCGCCGGCGTGCGGTCCAGGGCGTTCAGCACCACGTTGCCGATTAGCCTCCCGACCGAGCCGCCGTGTCCGCCCCCCCAAGCACCGGCCGTGTCCTTGGCGGCGAAAGCAGTGTAGGACCAGGCGCTGGAAAACAGCAATACCGCCAGCATACCGGCCAGGTTCGGCAACGGTATGTGGCCGTCTTCGGACTTGAATTTATAAACACCCCAGTATATGAGTGCCACAGGGGTAAGATAGGCCGCCCAGCCCAGAGCCCAGTAAACGCCCTTGAACATGTTGACCGGCAACGGACCGCCGGTACCTAAACCGCCCAGAAGCAGCAGAACGGCCGCCAGTATCAATACTACCGCGCCCGATTGGGCCAGGAACGCCGAATGCTCCGGCAGCTCCGCCGCGGCCTTCGCGGTTTTCTTCTTCTTTCTACTAGCCGTCTTTTTCTTTTTAGCCATCACCCTTGATTATATCAACTTATGAAGCCCCATTATAGGGTGAAGCTAATTATAGCAATTTTTACAACTATAGTCAAGAGGCTTCGGATTTCGGCAAAACAAAAAGCTTGCCCACTCGCAAGCTTTTTACAATGTAGTGCGTGTTTAGCGCGTAACTTCTTTGCCGTATACGACCAGCGCATACAGTATCAGAGCGTCTACCACCATGGCGACGATGGACCAGACCGGGAAAACTCCCAGGAAAGCCATGTTCGCCAGGAACGAGAAGCCCACGAAGACTATCGCGAATATGCGCGCCCAGTTACTGCCGTGAAGCAGTGAGAAGCCAGCAGCCAGTACGACCAGGCCTACGGCCAGGTCTACCCAGCCCCAGGCGGCGGTGTGCGCCGTGCTTAGGACCAAGCCGTGGCTGTCGCCGGTAATCAGCAGATACTGCTTGTTTACCAATGCCGTAATCCCCAGGAAAGCCTGGGAAATACCGCGCAGGATCATCAGAATTCCCGCGAAGGCGATCCAGCCGGACCAGTTTGAAGCATTATTATTAGGCATTCTATTGCCCTCCGTTAATGTTTTCGTTTGATATCGCGAGCTGTTAACGTGCTCCGCATCTTCAGCTCCGTACCCTCTTGAGAATTGGATATGGCCCACCCGGCCAAATCACCGATACCCTTATCTATACTCGCGTATCTGTAGTTTGTCAACTCGCTTAAGGTGTTTAGTCGATGCGGGCGTCCTGGGTGAGCAGGCGGGCGCGCATCTCTTCGAAGCGCTTCTGCTGTTCGGACGCGATCTCTTCGGGAGTTTTTTCCTTCATCGGTTTGGCGATCTGCTTGGCCTGCTGGCTTGTCTGCCCAGCCTGCCCTGGCTGACCTACCTGCCCAGCCTGACCTGCCTGACCTGGCTGCCCTGGCTGCCCACTCGCCTGCCCCGCGCCCGGTTTGCCCTTGGCAGCCTGCTGCTTGCCAGCGGCGCCGCTGGTGATGTTCACTACCGGTATGACTATGGGGCTGCGCTGGGTGTGTTCGAACAGGTAGTGGGTGACGTGCTCCTTCAGCTCAGCTTTGAAGCGGTCCAGGTCCACGCGCTTGAAGCGCTGGGCGACGGCGCGTTTTAGCTCTATGCGCAGACCGTTCATGATCTCTTCGTTGTCGCGCATGTAGATGAAGCCGCGGCTGATGATGTCCGGGCTAGTCAGCAGCGTGCCGTTCTTCTTGTCGACGGTCAGCACGACGGCCACCAGGCCTTCTTCGCTCAAGAGGACGCGGTCTTTCACGACGACATTGTTTACGATGGCGCCGGTCTGGTCGACCAACACGGTGCCGTGCGGCACTTCGCCGGCGACTTCCATCTTGTCTGGAGTGAAAGCTATGACCTGGCCATTGCCAACGTTCAGCGTGTTAGCGCGCGGAATGCCGTGCTCGACAGCCAGCTCGACGTGATAGCGCTTGGCCGTGAAGTCGCCATAAATCGGCACGAAGAACTTGGGCTTGATCATGTCGATCATCTCGGCGTACTCGTCGCGGCTTGCGTGGCCAGAAACGTGCAGCGGGCCGATGCCGTCCAGTTCGCGGGTTTCGTGACGGAAGACGTGGACGCCTTTCTTAAGCAGTTCGTCGACCATCACGCGGATCTTGGCGTCGTTGCCGGAGTATGGGATCGGCGTGCTGGACAGTATTACGGTGTCCTGCTCCTTAAGTTTAACGTTGCGGTGCTCGCCGTTACTCATGCGCTGGAGCGCTGAGCTGGGCTCGCCCTGCGAGCCGGTGCAAACCACGACCAGGTCCTGGTCCTTCATCGTGGCGGCGCTGGCGATTGGTACGAACGTACCTTTGGGAATGCGCACGAAGCCGTGGCGCACGGCCATTTCCAGGGTGCTGACCATACTGCGGCCGTCCATCGCCACCTTCTTGTTGTGGTGGACAGCGGCGTTGATGATCATCTGTACGCGGTTCATGTTCGTGCTGAACAGGCCGACGAAGATGCGGCCGGGGGCCTGGTCCATGATGTCTTTGAAGCTTTGTTCAATGGTAGACTCGGACGGCGTGCGGCCAAGGCGCTCGGTGGTAGTAGATTCGCTAAGCAGGGCCAGCACGCCTTCGTTGCCAAGCTCTTTAAGCCGTTCAGTGTCGGTGCGCTCGTGATCTAGCGGGTTAGGATCGAGCCGGAAGTCGCCGGTGTTGACGATGCGGCCGACAGGCGTGTCCAAAACTATGACGTTACTGCCTGGGATGGAGTGCGTCACGCGCACCAGCTCCACGAAGAATTCGCCGATCTTCAGACGCTCGTGGGTGTCCTCGTTCATAGTCACGGTCTTGAGCTCGAAGCCGTCGGGCAGCGGCAGGCCGAAGTTCCCGAATATTTCCTCTACGCGGCCGATGGTGAACTTACTGCCGTAGATTGGTGCGGGGAACTTAGGCACGATGTGCGGCAGGCCGCCGATGTGGTCCAGGTGGCCGTGCGTTATCAGATAGGCGCGCAGTTTGTGCTTAATCTGGTCCAGGTAGGTGGTGTCGGCAATGCCGTAGTTGATGCCCGGCAGATCCACGCCCAGGTCGTTGCCGCAGTCCATGATAACCGCGTCGTCCTTATATTCGACCAGAATCATGTTCTTGGAACCGCCGCCGTCCATGCCGCCCAGGCCGATTATGCGCAGGCGCGGACTGTCATCGATGACGTTGGCGCGGCCAGGCTTGGCTGGCGCGGGCTTGTTGTCGGCCGTCAGATACTGGTTGGCGATGCGCTGTGCATCCTGCTGCGAACGCCGTTGGGCGCGGACAGCCTGGCCGCGCGAGGTGGTCAGATTGGTGTTCATTGGCGGTTTCTGGCCTCCGCTCTGGCGCCTGGCGTTGCCGCCCCGGCGGCCGCCTTGATTCTTGGAACGACCGGAATCTTGTCCGGACGATTGTCCGGGTTTAGAGTTATTGTTATTGTTGGGTTTCATCAGTTTCCTTTCTTAGAAATTTATTAAGATGATTTAATTTTCTCGATAATAGCGGGAATCAACGCGAAATCGTTGATCAGGGTCTGGCGCATAGCGCCGTTATAAAGTGCGGCCGCAGGATGGAACAGCGGCAGATAAACCCGGCTTTTATAGCGCTTGGGCTGGCCGTGGCATTCGCTAATCCTGAGCGCCGGCAGGAAACAGTTCAGGCTATGGCGGCCCAGTGTGACGGTCAGGACGGGCTTAATGACGTCCAGCTGCGAGTCCAGATAAGGCATGAAGGCCTCTTTCTCGTCCAGCAGCGGATCCCGGTTGCCTGGCGGCCGGTATTTGACGATGTTGGTGATGTATACGGCGGCGCGCTTCATACCAATCATCTCCAGCATCTCATCCAGGAACTTGCCAGCCGCGCCCACGAAAGGCTCGCCTTTCAGGTCCTCGTTTTTGCCAGGCGCCTCGCCTATGAACACAATCTCCGCATCCGGGCTGCCTACGCCGAATACTAATTGCGTGGCGCCCTTCGCCAGATCCGGCGTGACCTTGTCGTCCAGAATCTTCTGCTTAATATCGTCCAGCTGTTTCTGCTTAGTCATGACCGCATATTCTTTATTATGCTTGCTTCTCCGACCGATACTATGGCGGCAAGGGAGAAACAAAGCGCCAGGTTTATATCCTTGGCCAGAGTATTGGTTTCATCCAGGCAGCCGGACGGATCATCCTTAGCCGGCCGGCGGGTTGTGAGCGGAAAGCCTTTAGTTGTGAGCGGCCTGTCGCATATCCCTCGCAGCGCACCCGTAGCTTTTTCGGCCTGCCATCCGTAGCCGGGATCATACGAGTACTTAGACAACGCCGACAGGTTGATCACCACGCTGAATACCGCGAACAATACAATCGTAGATACGAGCGCGAACAGCAAGGTGCTAGCGCTCCGGCCTGCGGACATGCGCAAGTCCTCCTATCAGTTTGACGATGTTCTGCAGAGCGCCGGCCAGGAATATGAGAGTCAGCAGGTACCACCACAGATTGCCGCGGTCAATCGACAGGCTGGCGAAGCCGTAGGCGATAGCCAGTTCGACAAGGCCGAACAACAGAAGTCCGGGTTTAGTCTTGTGCCAGGCATCGATTTTGTTCAACATGCTACTTCTTCTTGTCTTCCAACTCCCTCTTGGCGGCTTTCATGGAAAGCTGCAGGCGGCCGCGGTCGTCAATGGCGACCAGCTTGACATCCACTTTGTCGCCTTCTTTGACCACGTCGCTGGTTTTACCAACGCGCTCCTCCGAGAGCTCGCTGATGTGGACCAGGCCGTCCTTGCCGGGCATTATCTGTACGAAAGCGCCGAAGTCCATGACGCTGACGACAGGCGCGTCCTTGTATATCTTGCCGACTTCCGGCTCTTCCACGATAGAAGCGATCCATTGCTTGGCGGCCTTGATGCTGGCGCCGTCCGGGCTGGCGATCATGATGGTGCCGTCGTCTTTGATGTCGATGTCGGCGCCGGTCTCGCCGGTGATTTTCTGGATGGTCTCCCCGCCCTTGCCGATGACCTCGCGGATCTTGTCCGGGTTGATCTGGATAGATTCTACGCGCGGGGCGTACGGACTTAGTTCATCCTTCGGCTGCGAGATGGTCTTCAACATGTGATCCAAGATGGCGTCGCGGCCGGTCTTGCTCTGTTCCAGAGCCTCGTTCAGCACCTTTACGGGTAGTCCGTGGACTTTCATATCCATCTGCAAGGCAGTTATACCCTTGGCGGTGCCGGCCACCTTGAAGTCCATATCGCCGGCAAAATCCTCGGCATCGGCGATGTCACTCATGATGTAATGCTTGTCGCCATCCAGCATCAGGCCCATGGCGATACCGCTGACAGGAGCCTTCAAAGGCACGCCGGCATCCATCAGCGCCAGGCAGCTGGAACAGGTCGCGGCCATGCTGGTAGAGCCGTTCTGGGACATGATTTCAGTGACCGAGCGGATGACATAGGGGAAATCCGCTTCGCTGGGCAGTACGGCGATCAAAGCCCGCTCTGCCAGATACCCGTGGCCGATCTCGCGGCGGCCGGGCGACCCCAGGCGTTTGACCTCGCCTACGGTGTAGCCGGGCGCGTTGTAGTGATGCAGGTAGCGACGCTCGCCTTCCCGCTCCATGGTGTCAACCATCTGCGCGAAACTAGTCGGCGCCAACGTGACGATGTTCATGGCCTGGGTCACGCCGCGCGTGAACAGACTGGAACCGTGAGCCCGCGGCAGCAAGTCAATTTCGCTGCTCAGAGGCCTGATCTCGTTCATTTTACGCCCATCGGGCCGCATGCTATCTTCTACGATGCCCTTGCGCACGTCGTTGTGCAGCGCCTGCTGGAAAGCCTCGCGGTAGTGCCCGTGGAGTTCCTCGAACTCGGCCGCGTCGAGCTTTTCAGCGAAGGCGTCCAGCATCTCGTCGCGCAGCTGGGTTACGAATTCGTTGCGTTCGGGGTAGGGCTGTCGCAGGTCTTCGCCCAGCTTGCCTTCCAGCCATCCGTCGACGGCCTTCTGGATTTCCGGATCCGGCAGGCTAAGTTCGTATTCCTGTTTGGTGACACTAGCCTTGCCTACAAGTTGTTCCTGCAGTTTGACAGCCGGCTGCAAAGCCTTGAAGGCGAAATCTATAGCCTCGGTTACAGCCGCTTCGCTAACTTCGCTGGCACCGGCTTCTACCATCATGACGCCGTCTTTGCGTCCGGCCACTACCAGGTCAAGTCCGCCGTCATCAAGCTGTTCGGGCGGTAGGAAGGCGGATAGTTTGCCGTCCTTGTCGTAACCTACGCGCAGGCCTGCTATCGGGCCTTCGAACGGAGCGCCGGTCAGCATGAAGGCGGTGCTCATGGCAATCATGGCTATGACGTCCGGGCGAAAGTCCGGATCCATGCTCAGAACGGTAGCCACACCTTGCGCTTCATGCCTGTAGCCTTTCGGCCACAGGGGCCGTATCGGCCGGTCAATCAGGCGGCTAATCAGCACCGCGTCGTCGCTCGGACGGCCCTCGCGCTTAATGAAACGCGACCCGCTAATCTTGCCCGCGGCGTACATCTTCTCTTCGTAATCGATGCTCAAGGGGAAATAATCCATGCTTATCGGCTTGTTGCCGACCATGGCCGTGCCCAGCACCACAGTGTCGCCGTAACGAGCGATGACGCTGGCGCTGCTACGAAAGCCCACGCGGCCGATTTCCAGGCTTAATTTGCGGCCGCAAAAATCGGTCTCTACTTTAGTGATCTGTTTACCGAACGGGTTGATGGTTTGTCCCATAGGGGATTCCTTTCTATCCAGGAAGTCTTCCCAGGCAGAGTTCAAATATACGGCGCCTCTTGTGCTAGCAAGGTGCAATATATCTGCGGCTCTGACGAGGAATAGCTCTCTGGTTCATTAATGTGCACAAGCTTGCGGTCTCGGTGTCCCGAGGCCCCCGGTCTGGGCACGGCTAGCGGCGGATGCCGAGCTGTTTGATCAATTTAAGATAGGCCTGACTATCCCTTCTGGCTATGTAACGGAGCAGCCGGCGGCGCTTGCCTACCATCTGCAGCAACCCGCGCCGGGCCATAAAGTCGTGCTTATGTGTCTGCAGATGCTCCGTAAGCTCCTTGACGCGCTCGGTCAACACAGCGACCTGGGCACTCGCACCGCCCGTGTCGTTCTTGTGAGCCTGCGCGCTCTTTATAGCCGCGCTCTTTTTCTCCGTTTGAATCATGTACACACATTTTAACAGATGAGGCTATTCTGTGCAACCCCGAAAGCCCGAAAATTTATTCAGGGCTCTCCGCGCCTTGTTGTGCCGCCACCCTAGCGCCTATGCGAGCCACATTCCTAGACGCCCGACCTGCACGAATAAAAACTCTTGCTTCTATACTCCCTGCTACAAATAATCCTACCGCACTGGCGGCTGCCGTTACTGAAGTTGTGTCATCTTTTCTTGACCTGTCATATTGTCAACATGCGTTAGCTGTTACGCTCGGTTTTTGCTCTTTAAGCCGGCAGGTTTCGATTATTATAAAAATTTTTATAATAATTTAGGGCTGGCGGATTTCTATGTGCGCAGCGTCTATGTCTCTTGGCGCGGGCGTATCCTTTGCCAGATAAAATTTGCCGATGATGGTGCGGCTCAGCGCCGTCGTGTAGGCGCCGGTGCCGAGGGCGTTGCCGATATCTTCGACCAAACTACGGATGTAGGTGCCGGAGGAGACATCGGCGACAAGTTTAACGTCCGGGTACATATAATCGACCAGTTCCAATCTGTTAATCGTCACCTGGCGAGGTTCGATTTCGACCTTTTTACCGGCGCGGGCCAGTTTATAGGCCCTTTGGCCGCCCACCTTGACCGCCGAATACGCCGGCGGCACCTGCAAGATTTGGCCTGTAAAGCGTTTTAAGGCCTCCGTGAGGGCTTTTTCGGTGGGAGCAGTACCTGGTACTGCCTCAAAAGGGGTGATTTCCCCTTCGGGATCACCGGTGGAGCTGGTCTGGCCCAACCGCATGGTAACTTCGTAGGTCTTGTCCAGTTTGACCAGTTCCCCCGCTCGTTTGGTGTATTCCTTGCCAATTAGCAGGATCAGCAGGCCGGTCGCGAACGGATCCAGCGTGCCGGTGTGGCCGACTTTGACCTGTTTGGGGCGCTTATTTTCGGCTTGCGCTACGATTTTGCGCACGTAGTTCACGGCGTCAAAGCTGGTCCACCCGGCCGGTTTATCGACTAAGAGCAGGCCTTGCATGGGTCTATTGCGGCGGCGGGGAGTTACCGAACTGGAAAGGGATCGGCGGAGGAACAGGGGGCGGCGCGTTGGCGTCGTCGTTATTCTGCGGCGCGGCGGGAGACTGGGGCGGCGAAGGCGGCATGGGTGTCGCGCCCGGCTGTGCGGGCTGTGACGGATGAAGGTCATCGCCCAACGGCCGTGCGTTCAGCGCTTCAATCGGGCTGTTCTGATCCATGCCGCTAAGCGCCTTGTCTACCTCGCTGCGGACCGAATCCAGCTCAGTGTCTTTCAAATGAGGGCTGTGTACCGACTTTTCCAAGTCGGTGAGCGTGATGTCATCGGACTTGCCGGCGGGCGGCTGGGTCTTCGGCGCGGAAGGCGGCGAGGTTTTGGGTTCCGGCGGCTGGGGCGGCAGTGGAGGCGCATCTGTGGTTGATTCGGGGCGTGGTTCGGACGAAGCGCTGTCGTTGCTGCGCGATAGCAGCTGCGCTTCTTCGTTCTTCGGCATGCTCATGGGGTCGGTAACAGGATCCAGGTGCTCCGTCTCGCTGTTGGCCGTGAGTGTGCCGCCCATCTTCGGCGGCTCAGTAACTAACTTCGGCCCGCGTGTCATAGCTGAAGAGCCGTTTTCTTGCTGCTCCGGCGGTCTGGGCGGTGCCGCGGGTGGCGGAGGCGCAGGCTGAGAGGACGGCGGAGGTGACTGGGGTGGCGGGGGCGGGGGCGAAGCGCTAGGCTGGGCTCCGTCCTTCTTTTCCGGTTCGGCGGCATGATCTATGCTTAGCACTCCGCCGTCGGCGCCGTCGGCGGCGGCGCCGGCCGATACTTCCCCGCCGGAAGACGCTACGGTAGCGGGTCCTTTTTCGAGGTTGCTCGCAACCAACTGCTGGTTGGCGCCGGCCGACAGCAGAGCCGCGCTGGCACTCATGGTCTGGGAGCTGGTCCGCTCGTTACTGAAGCGTCCGGTCTCGGATACTATGCCGGTAAGAAGAGCCGTGGCAATCTGTTCATCCAGCAGCCCGGAGTCAAGCGCCTGGGCCAGATCGGTCACCAGTTCGCTTAAGGAGCTGGCCTGGGAATCGTTCCAATTTATGGTACCCAGCCCGCTGTCGGCCGTGGTGTTGATGCTGGTCAGCGTGGCATCGTGCAATATCCTGCCGTGCGCCGTTATGGCCTGATCAAGATCCTCCTGCTTCTGTACTCCGAGCGCGATGACCACGTCGACGTTGAAGTCGCCTTCGCTGAATTCCAAGTCATCCGCGCTGAGCGAGGTCTTATAAGGGGTGATAAAGATGCGCACCACGTCTTGCTCTACTTTGTAGCGCAGCTTGTCAGCCTTGGTCTTATCCAGTGAGATGATGAAATCGCGCAGCGAATCCGTGTTCGTTTCCAGAGTGTCGCCGGGTTGCAGGAACTCGAGGGTGGACGGCACCTTGCCGCTGAACACCGCGGCAGCGTGCTTGCCCTGTTTGTTGAGCAGGATGGTCAGACCGATACAGCTGGCCAGCTGATCCACCGAAGGGTTGCGGCTTACCGTTACCAAGATATTGTTGGCCTTTTTGAGCTTGTCTATAAGCTGCTGTTTCGCGTCATCCATTTTTTTATTTATAGGGTGTTTATTTTAGCGCTTCGTTCACCTTTGAGCCTACCATAAAAGCTTACGCTTGTCCACCACTTTTAATCCAAGCTTGTACTGCCCATCGCAGAATATATGATATATCGTATGGCTCAATCTGTTAGTCATATGATATATCATATATCACCCAAGGGATGTATAGGGCATTACCGTGTACCGCGGCGTACGATTTCTTTACAAGAAGGATGCTTATCTGTTATAGTCTCTGTCTATGCCAATAATCAAGTCAGCGAAAAAACGTGTGCGGACTGCACGCAAGGCCGCCATACGCAACAGCAGGACCAGGCGCGGCCTGCGCGACGCGCTAAAGGCGTTCTCGGCCAAACCGGCCGCTCAGTCCCACAGTAGCGCGCAGAGCAAACTCGACCTGGCGGTGAAGCGGGGCGTAATACACAAGAACAAGGCCGCCCGTCTGAAACGCCAAGCCGCTGCCAAGGCCAAGGCTGCCGGGGTGAAGCCGTCAAAGGCCACGAAAGCCAAACCTGCCGCAAAGAAGCCTGCTGCCAAGAAAGCCGCACCGAAAGCTGCAAAGCCCGCCACCAAGAATACGTCCAAGAAAACTGCGCCAACCAAGAAAACCGTCACGAAAAAAACTAAATAACCGGGGAGTAACCAGGTTCGGATTGCGAACCCTCAAAAACTACCCTGGGGTTATGTACTAAAGTTTGTAGAGTATAAACTGCCGCTTTGGCGCCGGCTTCTATCTGATCCATGCCTAGCTGCATGTTCTGGGCCTCAAGCCGTGTAACAAAAGCATCCAAACCGTCCAGGGCCATTCCGCCTTCCGGCGCCAGATGGGCCCAGGATTCATTCACCGCGTTCGTGAAACTGGCCGTGGAACTATCGCGGGCCTTATCAAACTCCGGAGCCTCAAAGTAGGCCGTGGTGGCCAGGCGTGCCGGAATGACATGCCTGCCCTCTGTCAATATGTGAGACAGCAGCTGGCGTTCATACCTATACATGGGGTACGTGTAATTCATGCGCATGTCAGGGTTGACAACTTCCGGACGGCCGTGGTCCAAGGAGTGGGCAATGTGCTCCGTCAGCGCTTCGTCAAGCCAGCGCTCACCCAGCTTGCCTAAGAGGTGGTTAAACTCATGTTTGGCCGTTATTCCTATTCGTACTAATAGGTTTTCGTAGCCGTTTTCCGGGCTAGGTACGCTGGCTTTTCCAATGACTACATATAGCCAGTCACGCACGCAGTAGCCGCCCATGTTCCGAAAGTCAGTGTTGAATATGTCGCCCACATATACGCTTGCCTCGTCTACCCTCCTTAAGAAGTCTCGGGCATGCGGATGTACCCATCCGTCAGTAACCCCTTTCTTGATGCCGGCCTTATGCTCGGCCCTCTCTCGCTGGATCTCCTCCACCACGCGGGGATCCTTGCCAAGCGCTTCAATGGCGCGTACATGCCAGTGCAGGAAACTCAGTATCTGTGGTTTCTCCGCGGTACCCAGCCATTCCGCCCATGTACTGTTAGGCGCGGATTGCCGTTTGGCCTCCAGCAGCCTTCCTGAAACAGGCGTTACCTCGCAGTACGAATCAAATACCGCTGACTCATCGTCGTCCAGTTCCGTCAAACGGCTCTGTATATCAGCCAGTTGTTCATCAATTACCTCCAGTCGCCGTCTTCTGAAAAATTCGTCCGATGATTCTTCTAGCTGTTCAGATGGCGACGGCAAATCTGCATCAGTTTCTTCCGCCACACCCATAAATGAAAGCTCTTCCAGGTCAGTCTTTATATCCAAGGTCACGGCCAACCGGCCCATCGTTTCTGGAGCTACGTCCGGTTTCGGACCAAACGTATACGGCTTGGCCTCTTCAGTAGCAACGCTGGCAACACCCGGCATGTTCATAAAGATATATTATAAGATATTTGAGTCGAATTGACAATACTATGAAGCGAGGGTGAGCAGGTAGTGTTTGAGGGCTTCGTCGGGGTCAGTGCTGGTGCGTTTGATGCGCCTATCGATCTTCAGGAGGCCGGCCACAAGTTTTTTGAGCTGGGCAAGGCTTAGATTGCGGGCGACGGAACGGCTTTTTTGGACGACGAAAGGATTGATTTTGGCCTCTTTAGCAATGGTGTCGGGCGGGCGTTCGCCGGCGGTCTTTATGACGGCGAGGACGTGCAGCTGCCAAGCCAGCATGGCGATGATCTGCGAAGGCTCTACTTTGAGCGCGCGCTGTTCGGCGTACAGCCGCAGCGCGCGCCGCTGATCGCCGGCGAACGCCGCCTCCAGCAGCTGGAAAATGGTGCTCTGGGGCGTGGTGTCGGTAAGCAGATCTATGGTTTCGCGCGTGATTTTCGGGTCGTAGAGCAACAGTTTTTCCAGCTCGTTCGACAATAACTGCTGGCTGGCACCGGCGCGCTCCACCAGATAGCGGGCATCGCCCGGACCAATCGAGCCCCCGCGCTCCTTCGCCGCAGCCGCCAGCCAGCGCGCCAGGCCCTGAGGGTCAAGTTCCGGAAATTCACGGAAATCCGCGTGTTTTTTCAGAAACTTATAGTACGCGGTGCGCTTGTCGAACTTCGGCTCGACGATAATCACCTCTGTGGTATCAGACATACCGTCAAATAATTGTTCGGCCTGCTCGCTTGCCTGCTTGTTCGCTCCCAGGCTCCTGATCACCACCATTTTTTCGGGCGCCAGGAAAGACACGCTGGTCAACGCCTCGCGGACACGGGACGGATCGGCCGTCTCCCCGTCTATCCTTTCCAGCTCTAGGTCGCCGTGCCTGGCGGCATAGGCGCTCGTCAACTTCTGAAGCTCCCGCTTCAGCGCGAAGCTATTTTCTCCCGTCAGTACTATCATCAAGCTATATTGTACCTGCTATGGGCGGTCCGAAGTAAGCCTGGTCACAGCATCGTTCGCCAATCTTTGCTATGCTAGAGGGGTTAAATCATTTATGCCTCAGGTTATAATAGTCTCAAATCGTTTACCCGTAAGTGTCAAAAAAGACAATGGCAAGTTAAGTTTTTCTACGAGTATCGGCGGCTTCGCCGCGCCTTTGGCCTCGTACGTCAAGGATTCCAAAAACCATTGGATTGGCTGGCCCGGTATCGCCAGCGACGAACTGACTGCTAAGGACAGGGAAGCAATCGTGACCGAACTGGCAAAACGTAATTGCAGCCCTGTTTTCCTAAGCCAGCGAGAAATAGATAACTTTTACAGCGGCTACAGTAACGCTGTTTTGTGGCCATTGTTTCATGACCTGGCGAAACAAAAGGATATCGACGACGGCGAGCGGGGGCGCTGGTGGGCGTCGTACCGCAGCGTCAACCGGCAATTCGCACAGGCAGCCCTCAACATGTCCGAAACAGGAGACCGTCTCTGGGTCCATGACTATCAGCTGATGCTTGTACCGGAACTCCTGCGCGCAGAGCGTTCGGACATAAATATCGGTTTCTTCCTGCATATACCGTTCCCGAACGTTAAAGGTCTCGGCCGTCTGCCGGAGCATAAAAAGTTGCTGCGCGGCATGTTGGGCGCGGACGTCATAGGTTTCCATACGCCGATCTATACGGCCAATTTCCTAGAGAACTGCCAGGCGACCGGGCTGGCCCAGGCCGAAAGCAACATGATTACCATGAGCGGCCATACCGTTCAGGTCGGTAATTTCCCTATGGGCATAGACTATGAAAAGTATGCTGCGGCCGGCAAATCCAAGGCGGTCAAGGCGGCCGTCCGCAAGTACCGCAAGCGCTACAGGAAGCTGCGCGTCATAGTGGCGGTCGACAGGCTGGATCCCAGCAAAGGCCTGGTAGAACGCCTAGAGGCCTACCGCGCCTTCCTGGAGCTGGAGCCGCGCATGCGCGGCAAGATAATCTTTAGCATGGTGGCCGCCCCTTCCCGCACCGGCGTGGCGGCTTACCGGAACCTGGCCAGACGACTAAAGTCCCTGGTAGATGAAATCAATGACGCGTATGGCACGAGCACGTGGCAGCCCATCGATTACATCAATACGTCCGTACCATTCGAAGAGGTTACTGCTTTGTACAAGATCGCCGACGTGGCTTTCATAGCTCCCCTGCGCGACGGCATGAACCTGGTAGCGAAGGAATTCATCGCTTCCAAGAGCAAGCGCGGCGCGCTCATACTGAGCCAAACAGCCGGCGCCGCCCATGAGCTGCCGGACGCCATTCTGGTAAACCCGCGCAAGCAGGAAGAGCTGGTCGACGCTCTCCAGCAAGCCTTGAACATGCAAAAACGCGAGTTACGCGGCCGGTTGAAGCGCATGCAGCAACAGCTATCGGGCAACACCGTACAGGACTGGGCCCACAGCTTCGTGGCGACCCTGCAGCAACCGGTACCCGGCACGCCCACCATCACCTACGCGCTCAGGTCCAGAGCCCGTTCGCGTCTGCTCAAGGATTATCGCACGGCCGGCAGCCGACTACTGTTTCTGGATTATGACGGCAGTCTGGTACCCTTCACCGAAGACTACAAGGCGACGCAGCCTCCGAAATCATTGATAAGCCTGCTTGAAGACCTGGGCTCGGACAACCGCAATGACGTGGTGCTCATAAGCGGCCGCCATGCGGATGAGTTGGAAAAGTGGTTCGGCAGACTGCCGCTCAGCATCGTGGCTGAACATGGCGCGGCAGTCAAAAGGACCGGCAACAAATCGTGGAACACCATTGAAAAGATCGATACCCATTGGAAGAAATCAGTGCTTCCTATACTGGAAAAATACGCGGCGAAAACGCCCAAGGCCCGCGTGGAAATAAAGCCGCACTCTCTTGTTTGGCACTACCGCAGCGCGCCGGCATATTATGCCCAGAAGCATGCTGTGACCCTTAAGCGCGTCCTGAAACCGCTGCTGAAGACGCACGGCCTGCAGCTGATGCAGGGAAACAAGGCGCTGGAGATCAAGAACCCGGGTATCAGCAAAGGCGCGGCTGCCGACAGATGGCTTGGCCGCGATTACGAATTCGTGCTGTTCATAGGCGACGACGCGACGGACGAGGAACTGTTCGAGGTCCTGCCGGAATCGGCCTATAGCATAAAAATCGGGCGTGGCCGCACTGCCGCGCACTTCCGCCTGCACGACTCGTCCGAAGCCGTGAAACTGCTCAAGACCCTGGCTAAATAGCCCTGGCTCAAGCGGGCTTCGGCGGCTTTTGGCAGACCGGGCAGAAGTGCGTGCCGCGGCCGGCCACCCTGGATTTAAGGATCGTCGCGCCGCAGCGCGGACAAGGCAGGCCTTCGCGCCGGAACACACGCGCAAAACTCAGATAGCTCCCCTTCTTGCCGCCGGAGTCTACGTAGTTCCTGTCCGTGGAGCCGCCTTTCTTGATCGCCAGCCTTAACACGTAAACCAATTCATCGCGGAGCTTCTTGAACTGCGCGGGCTTTAAGTCCCGGACCAAAATGGCGGGATGTATCTTCGCGCCCCATAAAGCTTCGTCGGCATATATGTTGCCCACGCCGGCCAGCACGGTCTGATCGAGCAGCGCGGCTTTGACACTGGTGTTCTTGCGCTTTGCCATTCGCGCCTGCAATACTTTCGCGTCAAAACCGGGACCTAGCGGCTCCGGCCCCATCTTCTTGAAGAATTCCAGCTTTTTCACTTCGGACGAGGGCATCAGCCTCATCCAGCCGAACTTGCGCTGGTCATTGAAGAAAAGCCGGCTGCCTTCCGCGAACTTGAGCGTGACGCGCGTGGACTTGTCCGGCAGGTCGCCGACCAGCGAGTCGCTGGGGTGTCCCGCGCCGAAACGCTCGTGCGGACCGCGCAGCACCAACTGGCCCGTCATCCTCAGATGAACCACCAACGAATAGCCGCTGGAAAGCTCAATGATCAAGGCTTTGGCCCGCCGCTTCACGGACTTTATTTCGGCACCTACCAGGAACTGCCGCACATCGGCGTCGGAATTCGGAAAACTCTTCGGCCAATCAAAATCCGCGCCTGACACGCGCCGCCCTGGCAGCAGACGCGCCAGCCCCATGCGTATAGTCTCGACTTCAGGCAACTCAGGCATCAAGTCCATTATAATGAAAGCATGGATAGTCTTCGCAATATTTTAAGCGGCAAGGATTTTGACGAGCCGCCGGAGATGGCAAGCATCAAGAAGTACGTTCAGGACGAATTCAAGGTCGCGGTATCGGTGCTGGTGCGCGATAAAGACATAGTAATCCAAGTGCCGAACGCGGCTATGGCCAATACGCTGCGCCTGCGCGGGCCGGAAATCAAGCGCCGCTGTCAGATCGATAAACGCCTGACGTTCCGTATAGGCGGCTAGGCGGCCAAACAGCTAAGAACCGGTCGGGCTACAGGTTTATGTCTTTGGTCAGATCCTTGTAGCCGGGCACCTGGGCTTTGAACAGCTTGAGCGTAATGTCCGTACCGCCAAGGTAGGTCTTGGTGTGGTCGCAGCTGGTGTTCCAATAGCGTTCCAGGTTCTTGCCATCTTGCTTCAGTTCGAATATATAACGGTCGCCCAGCGGGCAGTAGCCGCTTTCGTCACGCAGTGCGGAGTCGTTTCTACCATAGGTGAACCCGACGCGCATAAGAGCATGCAGGAAGGCGTCGTACGCGTCCTGGTTGTTTGAGTAGAGCCTGGTGTCGACGGCATTGCCCTGGTAACCCTGGATGTGTTCGTAGGTCACGTCGCCGTTATCCACGGTAATCCGTATCTGTTCGTGGTCCGACTCCGCATTTATCGGTCCGTCTATGGTCAGTATGACCTGAGCATCGGTCGACGCGTACTCATAAAGCGGCTTGGAAGCGACTTTGGGTTTGGACTTACTGCCGCCGCCACTAAGCAACAGTACTATCAGCAGTACTAACAATCCGAGAGTGATGATCAAACCGATGAAATAGCGCATATTCTGCCTCACAAACCGTGATTGTACTTATACTACCACTATTGTGCGCTTTTTGCAACATCATGTAGGCGTTAAGTAGTGTAAAATAATGAGGTATGAAACTGACCTATCAGACCGGCATAGCCACGATGATCCAGTTCATTCTCCTAAGCTTCCTGGGGATTGCCAACGGAGCTAACTCCGTGGTCACTACCTGCCGGCATGACAGCACCGACTGCATCAGCAATCTGATCGTATCGATAATTTTCTTCATACTGACCGCTCTGTGGTTCGGCGCAGTCTGGGTACTAGGCGCCATGACGCAGGAAAGCCGCAATAAACGCCTGGCGCTGCTGCTCATAGGCGCCGAAGGCATGATAGCCCTGATAGCATCTTTCAACGCCAAACATCACACGGACATACTGGGGCTGGCCACCAGTCTGCTGGATCTGGCTCTGGCGGTCTGGATCATCGTCCTGGCCTGGCGGCTTATGCGGTCCGAGGGTCAGCGCATCACCTCTGGCGGCCGCCGCCGCAAACGCCAGCGCCGCCACAATCTGGAAAGCTAGCACTGGCCCCGGTTCAGCGGAAGAACAGAAGTTTGATGCTTGATGCTATGGCCACGATTATGAACACTGCCCTCACCCAGGCGTTGCCCTCTTTGAGCGCAGTCTTCGCCCCTATGCCGGCGCCTATGTACATGCCCGCGGTAAGCGGCACCCCAAGCCTGAAGTTCACCAGTCCATGGGTCAGAAAAACCAAGAAAGCCGTGCCGGCCACGAAAATCGTGGTCACTGAAATCGTCGACTTGGCCTGTATGTAAGTCATGCCGAAGAAGTAGACCATGGCATACATAGCGAACACCGCCGCACCGGCGCCCAGGAACCCGGCGTATATCATGATCAAAAAATATACTAAGTAACCCGCCGCTACCTTGTTCCTGCCCTCGCGGACGGTTTTAAGGCCCTTTCCCGAGTTGAATATAACTACAGGGATTAACAGCAACAGAAGTACGCCCACTACGACGGTCAATGCGTCGGCATTGACACGGACCAGCACACTGGCGCCCAGGAGTCCGCCTAGTACTGACGCTGGCACCAGTTTGAAGCCGGTTTTCCAGCGTACCATTCCGGCCTTCTGATACACGGGCAGAGCCGACGCCACTATGCCGAGTCCGGTCATCGAGTTGGTAGCGATGGCTGAATCCGCCGACAAGCCCAGAAATATTAGCACCGGTATGGATATGATGCCGGCGCCGCCCGTGACCCCGCCCAGGAACCCGCCAGCGATTCCGGCCAGTAAGCTTATAATTATGTGCGCGATATCCACGTTAAAAGCCGAGTTTTGGTTTTAATCATTGCCTATATCTTAGCATTAAACAAGGCGGCTAGTTTATTAAAAACTTCTTGGATAATGCGATATTCTTTTTGTAATCCAGCCCGCAGCTGGGCGGCTTCCTTGGCGACAAAGAAATCCGCACTTACAGCGTGTACCAAGCTAAGTAAAAACAGCCATTATTTGATTTTGCTTGTTTTTATGGTATTCTAATTGCATGGGTCGTGGAGCTGAAGAACTTAATCAACAAGAGTTGGCTGAACTTATGCAAGCCAGGGCGGCCGCTACTGCGGTCTTGAGGGCCGAGAATATAGTTGACCGGGAAGTCAGCTTCGTAGAAGCTTTGGCGATGCAGGCGATCGCACGCGCAGTTTCGGACAGTGAATGGTTTTATATGGGAGCAATTACCGAGGCTACTAACCGCAACAAAGGCAACGTTCATAACTTACTTGAAAAAATGGAAGAGGACTTTGGCTTGCTCGCAAGCTCATGGGAAGAAGGTACAACGGGGGATGGAAGAACCAGGCAGATGCGCCAGTATGAACCCACGGAATTTGGCCGCAGGGTGTTCGGTTTATTTGCCCCAGGGGTCGAGGGATTCGCCGAAAAACCAGCTTAAAACATCAATCAAAGTAAATAGACTCAGCGGAAAAATAGCAGTTTAATACTTGCAGCAGCTACATGGATTTATATCTGGAAATGTCTATCTCGGTAATTGTGTAGTGCTTCATCTGGACGCCTCGTTACTTATAGTTTCCTAAGTCTTATTGGAATCGTCAATTAAACATAATATTGTTTTAATAAATCGCTAACTCTATACGCTGTTCATCGAGCTCTATGTCAATGTATACTGGAACCATGCTTATGAAGAGAATTAAATCACTGGACCGGGAATGGGAAAAGCTGATGACCAAGGGCAAGAAGCTCGGCAAAGCCGCTGTCTACCAGTCAGAGGAAGAAGTGGCTTTGGAAATCACGCGCCAGCGCCGCAAACGTGAGCCATGGCGCAAGGACACTGCCAAGTATCGCAACCGGTGATTATAATTCGCCCCAGTTGGTGCCGGTGGTGGTGTCGACGTCCAGGCGGACGGGTAGTTTGTAGACGTTTTCCATAGTTTTCTTCAAAAGCCGGCCCACGGCGGCGGCTTCAGCCGCCGGGCATTCGATTATCAGGGAGTCATGGATCTGCAACAGCATGTGGCAGCCGGGGTGCTGTTTGCGTAAGAGCTCGTCGGCCTGAATCATCGCCAGCTTCATCAGGTCGGCTTCGGTGCCCTGGATGGGCATGTTGATAGCGGCGCGCTCGGCGGCCTGGCGAACCATAAAGTTGCTCGATTTGATGTCCGGCATCGGGCGGCGGCGGCCGAACAGGGTTTCCACGTAGCCCTTTTCGCGCGCGAATTCCTTGATACGCTCCATGTAATCGAACAGCGGCCTGCGCAGGTCTTTGTAGCGTTCAATGAAGCTGGTAGCCTGCTCGTGGCTCATGCCTGTGGCTTTGACCAGGCCATGCGGGCTCATGCCGTAAAGTATGCCGAAGTTAATCACTTTGGCCGCGCGGCGCATCTGTTTGGTGACGTCTTCCTGTTCGCGGTTGTAAACTAAAGCCGCCGTAGTGTTATGGATGTCTGCGCCGCGGTTGAACATATCGATCAGTTCCTTGTCCTTGGCCAGCACCGCCGCGAGCCGCAACTCGAACTGCGAATAGTCCGCGCTGACCAGCTTGTTGCCCTTGCCCGCCACGAACGCCGTGCGGATGCGCCGGCCCAGATCCGTGCGCGTAGGAATATTCTGTAAATTCGGGTCGTTGCTGCTTAGGCGCCCGGTCTGGGCGACGGTCAGCGCGTACGTGGTGTGCAAGCGCGAATTCTCATCGACCTGCTGCGGTAGCGTATCAATGTATGTGTTCTTCAGCTTGGCGACTTCACGGTACTGAGTAATTAAATCTATGATCTGGTGCGTACCGCGCAATTTATCGAGTTCGCTGGCGGCGGTGCTGTAACCGGTCTTGCCTTTTTTTATACCTTTCGTCGGCAGCTTCAGCTTCTCGAACAAAATATCGGCAAGTTGGGCGGGCGAACCGATGTTGAATTCTTGGTCGGCGTAACCGTAAATCTGCTGTTCATAGTCCGATACCAGATCACCGGCTTCATCCGCGAATTTCTCCAGGTATTTTACGTCCAGCTTGATACCCATATGCTCCATGCGCGCCAGCACCGGGATGACCGGCCATTCTATGTCCTTGGCCAGCTTGACCAGCTTGGGCGTCTTTTTCAGGTCGGCAGCCTGCTGATCGTGCAAAGCTTTGATGGTCGCTATAATCTCGGGCGCATGCCTGATTACCTCGTCCGGGCTAAGGTTTTCGAACGGCGAACCCTCATAGTCCAAGTCCGATTCGGCAAGCTCAGTCAAAGTTTGTTCACGCCTTAAGGCATTGAGTAAAAAAGCGCCGATAAGCACATCGTGCCCGATTTCCGGCAACTGCTTCACGCCAAGCTCGACCAGCACTTTTAGCGTGGACTTCAGATCGTAGCCAACTAGCGGTCTGACGTCCTGGAACTCTTTGGCAATAGCGGCATGGTCCAGCTTGCGCAAGTCCAGCGTATACGTATTCTTGCCGTCAAGGCTGATTATCAGCACTTCCGGATCACGCCCGGACTTACCGGCCGAGCGCCCGTGGATATAAAAGTATTCGGAGTCCCCCAGCTTAAGTCCGGCCGCCTTTTCATTGCTGTCAATCAACGTGTTCCTGCCCGCGGCCAGCGGGTGGCCGCCGTTCTTCGCCTGGTGGTCGTCCACGGCTACCTGCATGACTTCCGGCAGCTGGCGGGCCAGCGTACGGAACTCCAGTTGCTGCAGCAGTTCCAGTATCTTGCCGGGCTGCATATGGTGGCCGTCGACTTCCTGCAAGTTCAGCTTGATCGGCGCGTCCGTCCAGATGCGAGCCAGTTCCTTGCTCAGATAGGCCAGCTTCTTGCCAGCCTCCAGTTTCTTGCGCGTAGATTCCTTTATAAGCGGCAGATTGTCGTAGATTCCGTCCAGCGTCTTGTACTGCTTGAGCAATTCCACGGCGCCTTTCTCGCCCACGCCCGGCACGCCCGGAATATTGTCGGACGAATCGCCTTTTAAGGCCTTCATATCCAGAAACTGGTTCACCAGGATTCCGTATTTGGCCTCGAAACTCTTTGGTGAATACAATTCTATGTTGCTCAGGCCCGTCTTGAGCGCGTAGACGTGCGTAAGCGGATTGATAGCCTGGAGCATGTCCAGGTCAGAGGTCACAAGTAGTGTTTCTATGTCTTTTTTGGCCGCCTGAACCGCCAAAGTACCCATAATGTCGTCGGCTTCGTAATCATCCAGCTCATAAAGCGGCCAGCCGAACGCGTTTAGTAGTTCATGCAGCAACGGAATCTGCGCCTTGAAATCCTCTGGCGCCGGCTTGCGCCCGGCTTTGTATTCAGGATACATCTCCACGCGCTTTCTGATGTTCGTTTTGGGCTTGTCCCATGCCACCGCCACGTAATCCGGCTTCAGTCTGCGCACGACCTCCAGCGCCATGGTCGCGAAGCCGAAGATGCCGCCGGTCGGCATGCCGTCCTTGGTCGCCAAGTTCGACATGGCATAGTACCCGCGGTAAAACACGCTCTTGCCGTCGATTATGACGAACTTTTTCCTAGCCTCGCCAGCCGGCTCCTTACTCATACTTTCAAGTATACGCCCTGGTTCGCCACATACTGAGATTGCTATATATAATATATGATATGGAATAACAGGGGTAGGCCATATGATATATTATATATCGTCCATTAAGCTGTGCGTGTACGCGCGCCGTTTTCAGTCACTATCATGTCTAATCGTACGTCGTGGGCTTCAATAGGAATTCGCGCAACCTTACATGCTTCGTAACAAACGCCGATTTTCTTGGCCGAAGGCTGGCCAGCCAGAAATTTATCATAATAGCCGCCGCCGTAGCCCACACGGTGCAGTTTTTCATCGAAGCCCAGCATCGGCACGATTATCACGTCGAACTGGGGTGTTTCGGCTACGGGCCGGTCGTCAGCGGTGTCCACTACCCGCCACTCGTCCCCGAATTTGCGCGAAGTATACACGCGGACGTCGGCTTTGTCGGTCTGCAGGGCCGTGACAAAATCCACCAGGTCTACTTCACCAAGGTACATGATCGGCTCGAAACAATGCACGCTGCCAACCTTCGGCCAATATACCTCCTGCAAAAGCGCAGAGGCGATAGCAGTAGACTTGTGCTGGCGGTCCGCGGCGCCCAGGGCCATGCGGGCTTCCTGCAAGGATTTGCGCAGTTGCTGTTTGGTAGAATCCATTCCTTTATTCTAAACTAAAACCATGCTTCGTCACCGAATCGGTTTTGGGGAGCTGGTCCAAGCCCAGATAGCGCTGCTGGTGGCCATAGCCCTGCAGATATTAGCCAGGCGCATTGGCACAGATGTGTTGCCGGGCTCGCACGACTTCATTATCATCACTGAATTGGTGCTGGCAGTGTTGATCGGGCTTACCGTCAACAACCGCCGCACCAGCGGCATAGGCCTGTACCATGTGTTCGCCGTCCTGCTGATGGGCATAATCTCCGCTGCTAACGCCAGCGGGCTGATTTACGTCCTGCACTCGCTGATAGTCCAGCGAGGCACGGTGAACGGGGAAAGTCTACTGGCTTCCGGACTGGCGATATTCATAACCAACATAATAGTGTTCGGCCTGTGGTACTGGGAAATAGACAGCCCCGGCCTGACCCGCACGCGCTGGTCCCGCCACGACAAGGACTTCCAGTTCGTCCAGCAAGGCTTTGTAGACGAATTCCCGGACTGGCGCCCGGAATTCGCCGACTATCTGTTCATATCGATCACCAATGCCGTGAACTTCGCTCCGGCCGACTCAAAGCCGCTGACCCGCCAGGCAAAGATGCTGATGGCCTTGCAGGCGCTTGTTTCCGTGTTCACGCTGGCGCTATTAATCGCCCGCTCCGTCAGCATCCTCGGCTCCTAAGGCTTCTTCAAGCTTCACGGACATCTCAGCCATGTACTGTAGTTCACCAGGTAATTGTTTAACTGGAGGTGGCAAATCAGTGCCGCGTACCTCGTTAACAAGAGCGTTACCATAAGTAGCCAAGCCAACATGCCGCCCGGTTTCCAAACCAGCTAATGCTACTAGAACGGCGCGGGATGGGCGATACACGCCACTGGTAACAAAAGCAATGGGTCTTTCGGTATTCCAAGCTAATTTCTGTTCAGCATCTATTATCCCTATGATGTCAGCGGTGTTAGGTTGTTTACGATACCTTGGCTTGCCGTCCTCAACATAATCTTCTCTGTCAATCCGCAACATATGAACAGCTGTAGCTAGACTGCCGGAACCCAGGTAACCAACGCGGACTAGCTGGCCGCTTGATTCTTGAGATACAGCATAGCCATTTTGTATATCATAAGAGAGGCTCATTACGCCCTGTATCTCATGTTCCTCTGGATCCCTGAAATCAGGCAATTTTCGTAATACCTGAAGGGCCATATCATATTCAGTGTTACCTGTTTGACCACCGCCAAACAAATTAACAGCACTTGCAATTTCTGCTTCACCCTCAATCTTTCTTTGTGCGCTCGCAGTAAGAATAATAGCCCTGGGTTTAGCATCTGTGTCATTGGCCACAAGAAGTGCTTCCGCCATCATTTTGTGCGGTTGCCCGCCCTCTATGACTACCATGGATCCGCCAAGCCCCTGTTCGCCTATGGTCATGCTTTCCTCGCGGCCAAATCCCAATTCGTCAGCCCTGGCCATGAGCTGTTCTTTTTGTTCATCCGTAAGCTGCATGGGTTCGTCGCCTTCAGCGCGTACTGGGACATTGGGATTTGGGAATACAGTTCGTGGGTCTGCATCAGCATTTTCGGGTGAAACTATGCCTACTGCAGCTTTTAAAGTAGCCTGGGTATCAGCTAATACCTGTTCGGCATACTGATGCGGACTGGGTGCGCTTTCATTTGCTGGCATATCTATACATTATACACTATAACTATACTTTTAGCAATTCTTGGGTTCAGTGGGGTGCGACTCGAGCCAGGCTACCAGATATGAGTACGTCCGCGGCATAGATTGCCTTTCCAGCCTCATCAGAACCCCAAAACTTGTTCGACGTCTTTCAGAAATTCATCCTGCGGCTTATCGTTGTTTATGGCCGTGATGTCGCGGCGCCGCTTGACGCCGCCCATGTCCAGGGTGGCGGAGTCGCCGCTGCGCTTCATCTCTACAGCTTCGTCCGCTTTGAACTGCTCGAAGGTCTTAGCATCTTCGCCAGCCCTGCCCCGCTTGTCTATAGCGGCCTGGACGCGGTCGTAACGCACGCGCGGGTCGGCATCAATCCAAAGCACCGTGCCGCCTAGCTCGTGGACGCGGTCGGCCTCGCCGGGATTGCGCAAAGAAGCCAGCACCACGCCCGCATATTTGCCGCCTGAAGCCTTGTATTCGGCCACGGCCTTGTCCACCAGCACGCCAAGCCCCGACTCGCGGCGCCACTCGGCGCTGATGGAGCGCAAAACTTCCCGCTCTACCGGCAGTCCGCGGCGCACCGCCTCTTTCCTGAGCAGATCTGTAACCGACACAAAGAGATAACCGTGCTTGTCGGCCAGCATGTGCCCTACGGTGTCCTTGCCGGATCCGTTAGTGCCGGCTATTCCTATGATATTCATTCTAAATAGTATACAAGAGGTACAGTTTAACTATGGTAATCCGTAGCGTGTAGCCGTTCGGCCATTGCATCAAGCGCGAGCGTTCTTTCCACTTGGCTGAGATCGGCGCCTACATGGTATGATTCACCGCTTTCAACCACGCCTGCCACGATCAGGCTCGTAAGGTTCCAGTCGGCATCAAAGACGGCTGTGCGCCTGTGTGCGGCAGAGCCGGCAAAGTCCCTGAGGGTTATTTCACATTCCCGGCCGGCACCCGACCCATTACTGCTGCGGCCGCTCTTTATGCGTATATCAGTAGCTGGGATAAGCAAGGGTGGAAGGCTTGGTGATGCCAGGTCTTCGTCTTCGGTCTGATAATAGTCTACGTCCGTATCCGCGACGTCAGCGCCGACTAGGGCGTCGGCGCTACGCTTAATTTCTGCTGCACTGGCGTCAACACTTCTCATTGCAACATATTATATTGTTAAATCCAGCAAAGTAAAGTTACTTGATGTAGTCGTGGAGTTTTTTGGCGTCGCGGTGCTTGCGCAGTTTGGCCAGGGCTTTAGCTTCGATCTGGCGGATGCGCTCGCGGGTCACGCTGAACTCCTGGCCGACCTCTTCCAGGGTGTGTGATTTGCCGTCTTCCAGCCCGAACCGCAGTTTGAGTATTTTTTGTTCTCGCTCGGTCAGGGCGCTTAGCATATCTTTGACCTGTTCCTTCAGCAGTTGGCCGGTGGCTGATTCCTCTGGCGATATGGTGTCTTCGTCTTCGATGAAGTCGGCGAGCACCGAGTCTTCTTCGTCGTCGCGTATCGAAGCGTCCAGCGAGGAGATGTCCTGCTTTATCTTCATGATGTGTTCGACCTTGTCGACGTCGATCTCCATTTCGTTGGCGATTTCTTCGTTGGTCGGTTCTCTGTTCAATTCCTGCGTGAGGCGGCGCTGGGTCCTGAGTAATTTGTTGATTGTCTCGACCATGTGCACGGGTATACGGATTGTTCGCGCCTGGTCGGCGATGGCGCGGGTGATAGCCTGGCGGATCCACCAAGTGGCATAAGTAGAAAACTTGAAGCCTTTGTCGGGGTCGAACTTTTCTACGGCGCGCAGCAGGCCAGTATTGCCTTCCTGGATCAGGTCGAGTAGGTCCAGTCCGCGACCCACGTAGCGCTTGGCGATCGAAACTACCAGCCGCATGTTAGCTTCGGCCATCTCGTCCTTTGCCTTCTTGTCCCCGGCAACCACGCGCTGGGCCAGCGCCAATTCTTCTTCGGCGCTCAAAAGTGGGATCTTGCCGATTTCGCGCAGGTACAGCCGGACCGAGTCGTCAGCAACGTCGTCGTCCAGGTAGACGGCGGTATTGGTCTTTGGCGCTTCCTCTTCTTCCTCTTCTTCAGCCTCCCAGGTGCCGGAAAGCTTAGAGCCGTCCGGTTCGGTCGCAGTAATCTCAATGTTCAAATCAGCCAATTCCGTGTATAAAGAGTCCAGGATTTCGGCGTTCGCCGGCGTTTCCGGTATGGCCGCGAAGATGTCGCGCTGTTCGATACGCTTATCGCGTTTGGCTCGCTCTACCAGTTGCAGTTTCACCTGCTCCAACGCTTGTTCTTCGGCGGCGTGTTTGTCCTTGGCCTTGACTTTGGCCTTCCTGGCCTTGTCTTTAAGCGCGGGCTTGGCTTTCGGTTTGGACTTAGACTTGAGGTCAGGTTTTTTGTTAGGCTTGGCCTTATCGGCCTTGTCGGATTTAGCCATTAAGCGGCTCCTTTCACTTTCTTTAATAGTTCGTCATATTTTTTGGACTGGCCCAACAGTTCGCGCGTAGCCGTCTGGTCGGCGGCGCCGAACTCTATGGCCAGCTTCTTTTTTTGGGTCTTTACGAAGTTTTCAATCAGTCTTGCCTGTAACCGGGCGGCTTCGTCGTGAAGCTCGTTCAATTCAAGATCCTGGTACAGCTCCTCATAGAGTAATGATTCTATTTTAACATAATCCGCAACATCTTTCACCCCTTTTAAGCCGTCTTTTCCGTCAAAATCGGGGTTTTTCTTTAAAAATTGCAGTAATTCGCGGGCGTCGTCGTCATAGAGCATATCCGGCGTCACCAGCTCCAGGAATTCGCGCAGCGTAGGACGCATCAGCATCAGGCTCAGTAAATTATCCTGGGCTTTCTTGTTATCGATGGCGGCTTTGTCCAGATTGGTATCGGCGGCTTTGACTCGGCGGCGTCTGGGCGGCGGCTCGGAGCTGCCGGTCTTTTGGAATTTCTGCTCCAGGACCTCGCGGCTGGTACCGATGGTTTTGGCGATGGCGCCCAGGTAATGGTCGCGCTCCACGTCGTCGGACAGGCCGCGGACTACGGGTAGCAGAACATCGGTGAATTCGCGTTTGCCTTGCGCCGAAGTTATGTCCAGTATCTTGGCGTAACGTGCCATCAGCCAATCCAGCGCGTACTGGTGCTTGGTGATGGCCTGCTCCCACAGCTTTGGGTCTTTGCGAATAAGGTCGTCCGGGTCCTTGCCGCTCGGGATGTCAATCATGCTGAGCGTCACTTTGACCCGGCTGGCAATCGGAATCGCCCGCTCCGTGGCGGCCACCCCGGCCTTGTCGGCGTCGAATGCCAGACGAATGTCGCCGGTAAAGCGGCTTAAGCCCTTCAGATGCGCTTCCGTGAGCGCCGTGCCTGCAGTAGCTACCGCCTGGCGTACGCCGGCCTGGTGGCTGGCTATGACGTCCATATTGCCTTCCACCAGCACCGCGAACTTGTTTTTGCGAATCGCTTCCTTGGCCAGATGCAGGCCGTAGATATGCCGGCTCTTGTCATACAGCACGGTCTGCGGCGTGTTGATGTACTTGGGCGCGTTCGGTTCCTCGATCAGCTGGCGCGCGGTGAAGCCAATCAGCCTTCCCTGCGGATCCTGCAAGGGTATCATCAGCCGGCCGCGGAACATGTCCACCGCGCCGCCGCGGTAACTGCGAGCGGTCAGACCGGCTTGCTGAAGTTCCTTGTCCGTGAAATCTTTGGACTTAGCGTAGTTTATCAGGGCCGAACCGTTGTTCGGCGAATAGCCGATGCGCCACTCGAGTGCCGTTTCCTTGGTAAACTTGCGCTTTTTGAATATGTACTCCAGCGCGGCGTTGTTTTTCTTGAAATGTTCCTGGTAGAACCTGGCGCTCAAGTCCAGCAGTTTATGTAGTCTTTCTTTGTCCGGTCCGCCGCGCCTTGGCCCCGCGCTCCGGTACTGCTCGATGTCTATGCCGGCCTTGCGCGCCAGCAGTTCCAGCGCGCCCTTGAAGTCCAGGCCCTCGACCTCCATGACGAAGCTGAACATATTGCCGCCCTTGCTCGAACTAAAATCATGCCATATCTGTTTTTCCGGGCTGACCATGAAGCTGGCCGTCTTTTCGTTGGTCCAGGGGCTCAGGCCCCGCCAGTTGCGCCCGGCGCGCTTAAGCTGGACGTATTCGCTGACTACGTCCTCTATCGAGAGCCGGCTTTTGACCTCTTCAACCGCGTCCATGACCCTTATTGTACGTCATTCACTGCCGGTGTGTATGATGCCCGCAGAGATGCCTGCGCCAGAAGCTGAGTTTAACACCGCTGCTCTGTTTGGTGATATATGATATATCATATGGATAACAGATTGAGCCATACAATATATCATATATCGTCGGTGCAAGAGGTAGCACTACGGCCCAGACTCAGGCCCAGACTCAGGATTAGCAGCATAGGTTAAGCGTCTTTAGTCTTTAGTCTTTAATGGCGGGATTCCGGATGCCGGCGAGCGAGATGGCGCCGCCGACGATCATCAGGCCGGAAATCGTGAAGGTCCCTGCACGAAAAGCAGATATTGAAGCATCGGTAAGCACGCGCTGGAATACCGGGTCGTTCCCGTACGGCTTCGGAGGAGCGGTCTGTAAGGGTGCGCGCCTGGCCTTGGCTATGATGTCCGGCGGCGGGCCGGCCAGATGCTGGCTGTCCAGGGAGCTGTGGAATTGCGTGGCCACTATGGCCCCTACCGCGGCCACGGCGATCAGGCCCGCGACCCGGGCCACGGCATTGTTCACGGCCGAGGCGATGCCAGCTTGCGAAGGCTCGACGTCGCCCAGTATAGCTGCCGTCAGCGGCGCCACGGTAACGGCCAGACCGATGCCGAACAGCACGATGGCCGGCAGGACCTCCGTCCAGTAATTAACGGATGAGCCCAGGCGCGTCAGCAGCAGCCAGCTGGCGCCGGCGATAATCGGGCCGAAACCCATGAACAGGCGCGGACCGTACTTACCAGCCATGGCGCCCATGGTCGGCGACAACAGAAACAAGATTATAGTCACGGGAACGCCGGCCAGCCCGGCTGCCAGAGCCGAATATCCGGCCACCTGCTGTAGGAAGACCACCAGCAGGAAGAACGACGCGGTCAATCCGGCGTAGACCGCCAGGGTAGCCACGTTGCCGACGCTGAAGTTGTGATTATTGAACAGGCCCAGCGGCAGCATGGGTTTCTTCGCGCGCTTTTCATAAAGCAGGAAGGCAGCGAACAATAATACACCTGCTGCCAGCGGCACGAAGATGCGCGGATCGCTCCACCCGTAGCGCGGTTGTTCAATCAGCGCGTAGACCGTACCGCCCAGTCCAAGGGCGCCGAGCAAAGCACCTGGGAAGTCCACGGTTTTCGTACTGCCGCGGTCTTCTTCGGCTGCCTTCACGCTCCTTAGCAAATACAGTGTCACGGCGATGGGCAAGACGTTGATAGCGAAGATCCAGCGCCATGAAGCCTGATCGACCAATATTCCGCCGACTAGCGGCCCGAGTATGAAAGCAATCCCGGTCCAGGCGGTCCAGCTGCCTATGGCCTTGCCCTGGGCCGCTCCGGAAAAAGTAGAGATTATCAGAGCCAGTGAGCTTGGCACCAGTAAGGCTCCGGCTATACCTTGCAGGCCCCGGGACAGTATCAATAAGCCGCCGGTGGGCGCCAGGGCGCAGAGCAACGAAGCTATGCCGAAGCCCCACAGGCCTATGCCCAGGATACGTTTCCGTCCCAACAGATCGGATAGCGAGCCCGCTATCAGTATCAGCGACCCTAGCGTAAGCAGATAGGCGTCGACCACCCATTGCTGGACGGTCAGGCCGCCGCCGAGTTCGCGCTGTATGGCCGGCAGCGCCACGTTCACGATGGCACTATCCAAAAATGCCACGAATGAAGCCAGGATGCTCACCACCAGCACTAAGCGCTGCTGCCTAGTCATAATAATAAGAATAGCAGAATAGTCCGGTATAAGCTTCACGTACACAAGAGGCTTATGGTTTAATTAACTCATGCTCCGTCCATCGAATCCTTTCCGTTCCTCTGCCCAGAAACAAGTCACGCGCGACATGGATACCTATCTGCCGCCCAACATAGAGCAGGCCGTAACTGCGCACCTGCAGGGCTCCATGCCCGCCAACCTTAAGAAATACCAGGACTCCGGCGCCTACGTGCCGCAGCATGCCGCGGACGCTATGCAGAAACACTTGCAGGACACTCTGCCCTCGCATATGAAACAGTACGCCGGCGCGTACATGCAGCAGCGCGTGATACGTCCGGGCATGGTCGTACACTCCGGCAATGACCCAGTTGGATCGTCCCAAGAAACTTCCAGACCTTCAGGGCCTTCCGGATCTTCCGGGCCTCCGCGAACAGTGATGCCCACAGCCCCCTTATCTGCGCGGCCGGGGCAGGATGCCGCGGCGGCAGAACCGCCTGGCGGCCCCGCGCTGTCGCCGACCGTTCCCGGCCCGGGCCCGCAGGAACAACAGGAACAGTCGCGGGACGCTTCATACTCCTTTATAACGAATCCGGGGGTGCCCCCCAAGCGATCACCTATGGAAATGCTTCCGGGCGGCGGTTCGATAATAACGCGCGTAGGCTTGGTGGTCGGCGTTATCATAATACTGGTAATAGGCGTCAGTATCTTTAAAAGCATCCTTGGGTCCGGCAATAAGACCGTTACCGCGGCGCTCGTAAACGTAGTGCAGGACCAGCAGGAAATACTTAATGTGACCAAAAAGACACCTCTGCAGCAAAGCCTGTCCAGCCGTAATCAGAACTTCGCGGCGAACATCCAAATCAGTCTGGGCAGCTCGCAGTCCCAGCTTCGCAGCTATATGGCCACCAACCACATCAAGCTTAAGGCTTCGCAGCTTAGCCTGAAAATTTCAAAGGCTACCAACGATCAGCTTTCGGCATCCGCCGCGTCCGGTACTTATAACGATACCTTCAGCCAGATAATGAAGACTAAATTAAGTGACTACGGCACGGACATACAAAAGGCTTACCGGCTGGAAAAAGGCAAGAAAGGCCGCGCCCTGCTAAACGACAGCTACAAGCAGATCAGCCTGTTCGAAACCCAGCTCTCTGGACCGAACTAACTGGCTACCAGTTCATAGCTGTGCCGGATCAGCCCCCGCACTTCCTCCCAGCCCAGCTGCCCGCTCAGGACCATGGTGTTCCAATGCTTCTTATTAAGATGATAACCCGGCATGACCTCATCGTATTTTTCACGCAGAAGCTTGGATAGCTGGGGGTCGCATTTCAAGCTAAGCTGTATGGGATCCTTGCCTTCCCGGATGAGCGCGAACATCTTGTCCTGCCCCGCCCCTCGGGCGGGGTCGCCGGTCTTATATACTGCCACGCCCTCGCCGAACGGATAATCCAGCCACGCGCCGGGCATGCTTAATATATAGTCCTCGACGGTTTTATGATCCATGCGTTCTATTGTATTACAACATGCTCTGGCGCGATTCTACAGGGAGAATTATTAAATACCATGTAATAATTTCTTTGCAAAGTCACGAAAAGTATGTTTAGAATTGGTATGCCTATTGGGAAGTATTCAACTAGTGGCGAAGGGGAGACCGTTTGATGAGATATACCGCATCTGAAGGTATAACAAAAAGCGTCCAAACAAAAATTATCAACCTGAGCGCATTTTCATCATTTGTAACAGTATTACTTACCGGGATCGCATTGCTGATTTTATCCCACACAGCATTCGCGGCTACATCTTATAACAATGGTTTTGAGACTGATACGACCGATTGGGTAAGTGCCACTAGGGTCGCTTCGCCAACCGGCGGCGTTACGGCCAGCGGAGGATCGTATTTTGCGCAAGCAGACAACGGTGCTTACACAAAGTGGGGGGGTTATGAAAGCACCTTCCCAGCTGGCGGCTACACTACTAAGGTAGACACTTATTTGGACATGTCTATGGCTACCGGTGGTGGTGTGGACAAACGCTTTGATTTTTCCTCGGCAATCAATGATCCTTCAGGTAATCATCGCCGCGACTTTATATTTAGTCTGGGTACAGACCCAAATACTGCCGGCCAGTGGGGAGCCAGCGTCAGCAACAATGCTCCAGGCTGGCCTCTGGACACAAGCCGCAGCCCGATTACTATTACAGACAGCGGCTGGTATACGCTTGAGAGCAATTTCCACGACGATGGAACCGGGGTACTCGCCGTAACCATGAGCATAGTCAAGGTCAGCGACCATAGCGTCGTGGGTTCCTGGACATTGTCAGATCCGTCAGACGTCATAGGCAGTACCGTTGGCGGCCATCGCTATGGATGGCTTGTTGACGAACAGCCTTCGCAGAACGCTATCGCTTCTGTGGATATAGATAATGCCAGTTTGGAATTCAATAATCCTGTACCTGCATGTAGTTCGGATAATACTACCTTCGATACCTTCAGCGACGGTAGCGTAGATGGTCAGCATGATTGGAAATCTACAGGCTCGTACGACCAAGCCATAGTTGATAACTCCTACGGATACCCGACCTTTGGCTGTAAGTCGCTGAGGCTGTCGAATGCTGTAACCACCGGTTCGTTCGGCGACCAGACGTTCTCGTATTCAACCACGAACGAAGCTGGCGAAGCAGATTCTACGAGCGGCGGGCAATCAGGTGGTACCCGGCAGAACCATTATGAAGCTCAGTTTGATATCGCATCGACCCAGTCTACCGAACAATCAGGCTTAGGCGTTTCGGTGTCTCCTGACCGCGGAGACGGTTCACGCATGAGCTACCTTAGCTTCGCTGATACAGCAGGCGGCATAGACGTTACTTTCTATGATGTACAAGGAACCCATAATCCAGCCGATTTCGAGGCCATCGACCTTGGGACTATTTCCCGCACCGAGCCTCACACCATCAAATTTGTAATAGATTACTTGGATGGTCCATCAAATGACATCGTAAAAATTTACATAGATGGCGCTCTGGTTCACACCGGAACCACATGGGAGAATTACTACCGCTACGACTCAGAAGCTAGCTCGGAGCAGACGCCGCGAACGACTGATTCACTTATTTTCCGTGCGGCCGGTACAGCGGCACCATCTACGGCCGGCAAGGGCTTCCTGTTCGACAACGTGGATGTATCTACCAGCACCATAGCGCCGCCGTCCGTACCTGTACACGTATCCCCGGCTGACGGCTCCTACAAGACCACGGCGAATCAAACGCTTATTGATTGGGGCGATTCCACCGGTGATGCAAGCCCGATTAAATACAAGTATGAATCGTCTCACTCATCCGCTACAAACCCTAACGGTTCGTTCACCTCGCCCGTGTACACGTCCGGCTTGCTCAGCAGTTCTCAAATCCCTACTCCCGGCACTCCTGAAGGTGTCTATTACTGGCACGTAAAGGCCATAGACAATTTAGGCAATGAAAGTGATTGGAGTACTCCCTGGAAGTTGACCGTGGATAATACTATTCCTACCACGCCCAGTATTACGTTCCCATCAGACAATCAGTACTTCACTAGCACCCCAATACTTAACGACTGGACTGATTCTACAGATGCGAACGGTGTCGATCATTACCAGATTGAATATGTTTACGATGACGGGCATACCTTTAGCGGCGCCCCATACCGCGAGACGCCTGGTTCGCAATCACAGCGTAACCATACTCCCAACACAAGCGAACAAGGCGGCGTGAAGATACGCGTGCGTGCTTACGATGCCGCCGGCAACGTAAGTGGCTGGAGCAATCAAGTACATTACTTCTATGATGCTACACCTCCGGCCGACCCGACACTTGTTAGCCCAAGCAACAACGCCGTAGTCAAAGGAGCTAGCGTAACCCAAGCCTGGAGCGATACTTCCGGCGATGTGGACCACTATATTTACGAGAGCTACAACAATTCCACCGCTACCAGCCTTCGCTACCACAACACGTACTCCGCTACCAGCAAGACAGCCACTAACGTAGCCGACACGACCTTCTGGTGGCGCGTAAAAGCGGTTGACGCAGCCGGCAATGAAAGCGGCTGGAGTCCTCTTTGGAAGTTAGTAGTTGATAGCACCGCCCCTGTATCGCATATCACTGCCCCGACTGATTCAATAGTTAAAGGCACAGTGACTATTAGCGGTACTGTAACAGATGCGAATCCTGACCACTACTACTTGGTAGTAAAGGACGCCAGCAACCACGTAGTTGCTGGGCCAGGTACGGTCAATGCGCACACGGTAGCTGACTTCAACTGGGATACTACCGGCGTAGCTGACGGCACTTACACCATAGATCTAGAGGCTCGTGACGCGGCTGGCGGCACATCGTCTAGCGGCAACAAAGATGCCGGTTCAGTCGACACTAAGACGGTAACCGTAGACAACACGGCACCTGACGTGACCATAAACGGCTACAGCGCTGTCAGCAATGTGATAACTCCGGATGTGACGGCTACTGATCCGGCTCCGGGTACTGCCCTGACCTACTCATGGACGCCGAATGATACGGATTCTACTAATAACGTCACCATATCCGACGATACGGCTCTGGAACCGGATTTCACTGTGCTCTCAGACGGCACTTACAACTTTACTCTGACTGTCACTGACGCTGCCGGCAATTCCACGTCCAAGACATTCAGCTTCACATACACTACTCCTGTAGTACCTACCGTAACCTCATTTGCAGTTGCAGCTACCGGAACGGGCGGCGGTACAGGCGGTGGTGGCGGTACAGGCTTCACCAATGTAACCGCGGGCAACCCCGGAGGTGGCGGCGGGCAGGTCCTGGGCGCTACCACGACTACGCCTAACACCAGTAACAGCGGCTCTAGCGGCAATGATGGCAGCGTAAAGGGCGAATCAACTACAAAGAGCGACAATAGCAGCAAGAGTTCGAACTTCCTGGGCCTCGGCTGGTGGTGGCTGCTAATCGTAGCGATTCTGGCCCTGATAATCGGCGGCCTTCTGCGCAAAGCGGACAGCACTGAAACAAGTACATCTTAAACGCCCGAACCCCTAAGCATAAGCACTCATATAATATACTTTACAATTCTGCATTAATAGTGTAGTATTAAACACAAGGAGAGGTTTCTAGAGGTTCTACTTCTTAGAAAGTCTCTCATTGAGCAGATTTAAGTTAAGGAGTGAGTTATGTACAAGGGCGGTTTAGGCGCCGGTGCAGCAACGGTTACTACGGGAGGTGCATTGATCCTGCCAAATACCGGTAGCAACTTGCTGATTAATATTGCCATCTCTGTCGGCGCCGGATTGATAGTCTGGGGCTATATCTACGCACGTTCTACACGTGCCTCTCGTTAAGGAATCCCGGGCACTGGCATATGAAAAGATTGAACACAAGCGTTCTTCATGACGCGCTAAAGAAAGGCGTTGGCGCTCTGTTAGTGTGCGCCATAGTAGTCGTATTGCCGTTGCTGGGTCTACGCCAATGGAAGACGGACGCCAGCCTGTTGCGCACCAACAAAGCCACCCCCCTGCCCGCTTTCGTTGACCGCCCGGCCGACATCAACAAGAGGCCGCCGCAGCTGTACAAAGAGCCGCTTATTACCGTTACGTTCGACGACGGCTGGGAAACCACTTACACCGTAGCCGCGCCGATATTGGCGAAGGATGGCATACACTCCACGCAATACATCATCACCGGCTTGTTAGACAACCCTGCTTATCTGTCGCTGGACCAGGTCAAAGCCCTGAAGGCCAACGGCCAACAGATTGCCTGCCACACAGTATCGCACCCCGACCTTACCAAGGTTTCTCCCAAGGAACTTGATTATCAGCTGCGTGGGTGCAAGCAGTATTTCGCGCAAAAGGGTTTCGGTGATGTCCAGGACTTCGCTGCGCCGTACGGCGCCACTAACCCAAGGGTAATCCAAGGCATAGGCAAGGTCTTCCGTTCAGAGCGCAGCACCGGGGGAGCCTTCAAGGACGGCATTAGCGATGCCGACATTAATCTGCCGGGTAATACCAGCCCCTATAACATCATAGGGATGACCGTGCATCATGACACTACAGCCGCTGAACTGCATGCAGCCGTTAATTATACCGTAGCGCATAACGGCTGGCTGGTACTGACATACCACCAAGCCGAAGAAGAAGGCACGAAGTACAGCCTAAGCTCGGACAGTCTGAAGAAACAACTCGATTATCTGAGTAGCACCAACGTGCGCATCGTAACCATGGGTCAGGTAATGGACAGCCTGCCGCCTGCACCGAAGGAATAGCCATGTTTCGCAGGTCTGCCTCACATACTAAATCCAAGTTCTCATACGTGCCGCCCATGAAGATCGTGGAAGCCCGGGCCGATACCTTGTCCAAGCCGCGTCTACTTCTGCCGGCGCGCACCAAGAGTTCCTTCAAACTGCCGCGCGTCCACAAACGCAAATTAGCACTTCTAATAGCCGCCCACAACGAAGAGCTGGTGATCGAACAGACCATCCGTTCCGCTGTCAGGGGCGGCATGAAAAAGCAGGACATTTACGTAGTGGACGACAACTCAGACGACAAGACCAGCAAGGTGGCCCGCGCCGTCCTGGGCAGGAAGAATGTGTGGAGGGTCGAGCGCAGCGGCAAGGGCCTGGCACTTTCCAAAGGCTCGAACAAATTCCAACTGACCGAACGTTACAAATGGATACATATCGCCGATGCCGACGGCGCGTTCGCGAGGGATTATTTCTATGTCTTCCGTCGCAAACTGGACCCCAGGTACGCGGTAGCTACCGGCTATGTAAAGAGCCTGCCCGGCTACAGCATCAGCCAGTACCGGGTATACGAATACACCATCGGCATGGAGCTGCACCGGCGCTTCCAGGCCCTGACCCACACCGTCCCCATAGTCCCCGGCCCTACCGCCTGCTTCCGTTCGGATATCTTCAAGCGGCTGGACTTCGCAGTAAAGGCGCTGACCGAAGATTTTGACGTCACGCTGCAGTTGCACCGCAACAAGTTCGGCAAGGTGCAGTTCATACCCGGCGCAATCGCTTTCACCCAGGATCCGCGCAACTTGCACGACTTCATCAAACAGATAACGCGATGGAACCGCGGCATACTGCAGGGTTCCAGGCGTCACAGGATCGGCCTGAGGTTCCAGCGCATCGACGCTTACCTTTCGTATCAGATACTGCAGAACTTGATCTTCTTCGTCAATTACGCAATCATCATGCCTTATATAGCGTTCAGGCGACACTCCTTCAGCCTTATAGCTACCCTGTTTCTGTTCGATGTGGCTACGACCCTGGCACTGACCGCGCTGGTAAGCCTGCGTTCGCGGCGCTGGGACATCCTGAGCGCCTTTCCGCAGATTTACGTTCTGCGCTGGATTACGCTGGCCGTATTCCTGCGCGCGTTCGTAGAAATCGCGCTACTACGGCGCTTCAAAGTTACAGAGGCCATGTGGAGCACCAAGGGCCGGCGCTACAAGCCGACCCCCGCTAACTAGGTAGGCAGTACGCCAGCCGCCGACTTTTCTGCAGGTTTGAACGGTTTATTACCGGCTGGGTCAGGGTGTATCTGTTTAGCGTGTATAATCAAGCGATTCCTACTGGTTCCTACCGGCGTACAGGTTATAAGCGACAGCTGGGACGCGCCGTTGGAATCCAGCACCCTCATGTCGCTGGGAGCCACTATCTCGCTATCCGTAACTACGTATACGTAGCGTACGCCTTTATAGTCCAGGCTGATCTGCTGGCCCGGTTGTAGCTTGTTGAGCAAAGTAAAGACGAACTTGTAGTTTCCCGGCGCCCAGGTCAGGCCGCTGGAGTGCCCGAAGATGGCTACGTTGCCTTTTTCGCCCGGCAACGCGGTCGTACCGTAATGTACCACGCCGCTCCTTAGGTCATAGGCTATATTCGTCTCGTTGACGCTGGATTCGTATATGACCGGGGCTTTCACACCGATGCTGGGTATTATGATGTCTGACAGCCTGCTGTCCACGACAGCGGCAGGAGCGCTGTTCGTAGACGCCTTGGGAGCTTCCAGCTGCGCTATGTAATAGCGCGCCTGAGCCTCAAACGACGGCAGATTGAGCAGCACGTACGTAAACAACATGGCGGCTACGCCGGCCAACGGCGGTAATATATGCGTACGGAGAGAAAGACGCACCTTCGGCACGCCAGTAGGCAGAGTACTCACCTTCTGTGTCATAATATCTTAATTATACAACTTTACTGAAAGTTTTGCAATAGAGTTTACTCTAGTGCTGGGCGTTGACTTCGTTGATTGCCTGCTGCATGGTTTCTACGGCTATGCCCGAATTCTTGATGTAGTTAAGCTCTGTGTCCAGATCGCTTGGCTGGGTGTTGTATTGGACGTCCGTGGGATCCGTCGGCGTTACCGAAATCTCATGGTATACCAGGATCAGCCAGGTGTGCTGCTGGTTCGCCTGATCAATCCAGGCCTCCACCTGTGCCGGGGTGGTAGTGTTGAATACATTTTGGACGACCAGCTTGGTCAGGTCCAGATTATCCTTGGTGTTGAAACCGCTGTCGACGGTCCTTTGCGAAACATAAAGCTGTTTGCCGATGTTGATGGTGTCCGCATTGTAGGCTCCGTACGGATAAGCGAAGTCAGTCACCGGTACCCCGAACGTGTTCTGAAGCGTGGCCTGGCTCTGCTGCATCTGGTTCTGCGCCTGGGCCAGCGTCAGCGTGGTCAGGTCCGGGTGCGTGATTGTGTGCGAGCCGATTTCATTGCCGTTCGCAATAAGACTGCTGATCTGAGCCTTGCTCATGTAATCAGGCTGATCGGTCAACTCGCCTGAGATAATGTAGTAAGTGCCATGCAAGCCGTATTTATTCATAAGCGGAGCGGCGTTCGTGTACTGATTGGTCCAGCCGTCATCAAAATCTATGCTGACGATACCTTGGTTGAACTGCGCCGGCGTGTACGGAGAAAAGTCGAAGTCGTCGGTCGTAAGCGAGCCGTTCGAGTAAATCAAGTGAAATACGGTGATGGAGGTTGCGCCGGCCGGAATATCGAATTCAGCCGAGGCTTGCGCCCAACCGGCTGATGGCAACACGGTGCCAAGGTAATAATACTGGACCGTGCCGTTCACCGTGACCGCGGCGTCAATCTCGCTGGTGACATCGCTTTGGTACCAGTCGGTATAGCGATAGTGCCCCGTCGACACGTTCTGAGCCGTGTAGTCCCAGTCAGCGGCGCCGTTCTTATAGTTGCTCAAGGTAACTTTCGCGCTGCGGTTGCCGGTGTGGCCAGTGTTCAGATAGCTGAAGGCCGCTGTGTTGCTGCCCCATGAATCGGCCGTCCAATCCTGCGGCTGGCCGCCGCTGGAATCAGGCGTTTCGACCGATGGGTTTGGAATAGTATTTGCAGTAGAGCCGACTGGCGGCGCAGGCGGCACGACAACTTGATTGGACACGTTCACGGTGACCGATGCCGAGGTGGTAGACAGGTTCACTATATTAGTCGCTACGGCGGTCAGGACATGATTACCGTTGGCAACCTGTTTGGTATCCCAGCTGTAGCTGTAGGGTGCCGTCGTGACCGGACTGCCAAGCGGCTGGCCATCCAGCATGTACTGTACGCTGGCGATACCCTGAGCGTCGCTGACGTTGGAGCTTACGGTCTGGGTAGCGCTTACCGTGGTTCCGCCGGCCGGGCTGGTAATCTGCAGCGAGGGCGGCGTTGGATTCTGGACGTTCACGGAAATGGCAGAGGACGTGGTACTAAGGTTGGCTGTATTCGTAGCAACAGCTGTAAGTGTGTGGCTACCATTAACAACCTTGGTGGTGTCCCAATTCAAACTGTACGGAGCTGTAGTGACAGTACCCAGGTCCTTACCGTCCAGTAGGTACTGAACCTTGGCTATGCCTTGGGCATCAGACACGTTTGAGGCTATAGTTTGCGCACCTTTCACGGCAGCACCGAACACAGGGCTTGTAATGCTTATGGAGGGAGCTGTGGGCGCCGGGGGCGGGGTCACCGGGGGCGGCGAAGGAGTTGGATCCGGAGTCGGTATGACCGGCGTAGGAGGAGTGATGTCTGAACCCTGTTCAAAGTCATAATCATCAGTCGTAAGCGTGCCATTCTTATTAAGTAGGTGATAAAACGTAATCTTGCTGGCGTTCGACGGGGTGTTGAACGTGATCTTGGTCTGCTTCCAAGCGGTGGTTGCCTTGGTATTAGCCAGCCACATGTAGGTAGTTTGGCCAGTATTGGTTGTCACGACTGCGTCTATTTCGCCCGCGGCAGAGGATTCGTACCAATCGCTAAACGTGTACTGCGTTGCCGGCGTTACGCTCACAGGGTCCGGGTACCACTTTGCATCGCCGCCCTTATGTTTAGCCATTGTGGCGCTAAGGCTGTGCGAACCAGTATGACCGGTGTTGTTGTAGGCGAATGTGGGCTTGTTGTTCCCCCAGCTGCCTTGGTTCCAATTGGCAGTACCTTGTTCAACAGAAGGATTAAGGATTAAGTTTCCGCTGGCTGGAGGAGTCGCGGCTGAGCTTATGCCAAGATGCTGGCCAATCTGCACACCTATAATTGCAGCGGCGAATAAGACTATAACTGCGGTGAGCCTGCTGGTGGACCTGGCTTTGAGTTTCATACAAACCTCTTTAAAGCCCACCACTACGAATAACTGAAGTTATTTCTATAAAGTATAACTACAAACTTGCACAATAGTCAATAGATAGATTTAATAAGTTTAGCCATGTGCGGTTTGGAACCACTCGAGGTAATGCTGTAGCTCGGCGATGCTCGCCTGGATGTCGTCGAACGCGCGGTGGACTTCCTTCTTTTCGAACTTCACGCCGTACCTACCCTGCATGAACACCTTCCACGCTGATACGTCTAGCATTCGGTAATGCAGCTTCAGGTCCAGCTGCGGCCAGTACTGCCTGATGAACAGCCTGTCGTTATGGATGCTGTTGCCAGCCAGTACCGCGGGCTCGCCGCCGAACTGCTGTTCCACTAACTCTATCAATTCTTTTTCTACCTGATCGCTGGGCTTGCCCTCGTCCATCTTGCGCACGAACTCGTCCCGGTTCTCTGGAAAATCTTTCCACCAGATGTTCTTAGCCATGCGCCCGACCACCACGTCCTTGGGCTGTTTCACGATCGCTTCATAATTCGCCAGTGTCTTAAAATCAAAATCCGTAATCTCCGCCGCCACCTCCAGAATCACATCCTTCTGTGGATCCAGCCCGGTCATTTCCAAGTCTACCCAGAAGAGCTTAGTCGGCACGGCTTTTTTATCAATCATTACCCTGTATTATAACCGAGCGAGGCGAATTGCCGCTTACTCTACGTGGGCTTTTGGCTCTACGACACTACGCTCTGGAATAAAAGCGCCGTCCTGGTTCGCACCTCTTGGTCCTTCACCCGTAAATCTTCCCACCTTGGCATGATGACCGATTTCCGCGACTTCACCCAGGATAGCTTTATAGCCAATCCGCGCGGCATAATCTATCGTTACGTGATGTGAAACCTGAGCATCCCTGTCAATCTTAACGGTCGGGCCTATTTTTACCCCATGGCCAACGGTAGTGCCTTGTCCTATTCTGGCATAGTCGCCGATCTTCGTAACAGCGCCAATTGACTGGGCATGTATAAGCGCATGGCTGCCTATAGTCACCTGGTCAGCAATCTCTGTCCCTACAATCCTTGAGTTATTGCCTATCTCTATCCTGTCCCTGGGATCCATAAGATCATCTTTGAAACGATGGAAAGTCGTACCGGCATCCAGACGCACACCAAAACCAAGGACAACAGAATTGATTACTTCCACGTCAGGATGGACTAAGCCTCCGGTTTCAGTAAGGTCATACTCGACCCCGTCCAGCACTACCCTCTCACCCCCGTCAATGGACCCGGCGATATCTTTCGGGCTTACCTTAACGTCGGGGTAACCCTCCGGGATGTAACTAAGTATTCTGCCAGAATTATCGGTGACGGCTTCGAATGGATGACCCACTTGCTTCTCCTATAGGTTACTATTAGATATTATATATCTTTTTGTATAATATTGCAAGAATACGGGGGTGTCCTCCTGGCGTTATGCGCGGGCGGCGGCCAGGGCGTCGCTGTACCACTTGAGTTCGGCCAGCGCGCCGGTTAGCACTTCGTTCAGGTCATAGGGCTTGGCGCGGGCGGCTTCGGTCAGGTTGCCCTCTTCGTCTATCAGTTCGCTCATTCCGGCCATGGTCAGAGGCGAAGAGCTAGGCATAGGCACGGCTTTGCTCTCGGAGAGGATTTCCTTGAGGTCGGTCGCTGCCCTGGCGCCGCCCGCGGCACCGTGCGATACAACAGCCGCCGGTTTGCGCTGGATTTCCCAAGTTACGTAGTCGAGCGCGTTCTTCAGCACGCCCGGAACCGAGTGGTTGTATTCAGGGGTCACGAACACGTAGGCGTCGGCTTTCTCGAGCTTTTTCAGCCACGGTATGGCCGCCGGATCAATATGACGGTCCGGGTTGTAGCGCGGCGAGGCCGGCTCGTCGAAGAACGGCATCGGGTAATCCTTCAGGTCGATGAGATCGACTTCTACGTTTTCCATTTTTTCGGCCGCTTTGGCTACCCATTTGGCCTGTTGAGGGGTATTTCGGTTCTGCCTGGTACTACCGACAATGACAGCCAATTTCATTTGTATCTCCTTTATGCTATACTTTTTATAGTTATTAATATAATTAGTATAGCCCCAATACTATACTTTGTAAAGTAATGAATCACCTATCTGTTAAATCACCTACTAAACCACTAGAGCCGAAGGTCGGCTGCATCGCCGCGGCCATGCGCATAATCGGCAATAAGTGGACCGCGCTGATTCTGCGCGATTTGTTCGAAAGCCCGAAGCGCTTCTGCCAGCTGGAAAGGTCTGTCGGCAGCATAAATCCGCGCACTTTAAGCCAGCGCCTGGATGACCTGGAGGCCGAAGGCATCATCACCAAGCAGAATTTCGCCGAGGTTCCGCCGCGCATCGAATATACGCTTACGCCAAAAGGCCGCGACCTGCAGCCCATCCTCCGGCAGATGGCAGCCTGGGGCAACAAGCACAACGAACCCCGCTAAGACTTAATAAATCGATCCTTTTGATTTCTTATGCTGCGGCGACATAAAGCGGAAATGCGCCGTCAATAACGCTACGACTAACAGCATGGATACAGTTGCAAGGCGCAGAATACGTGCATCTGCCAAACTTGCCATGATTATTGCATAGATGCTGATTGCCACGCCGCCAAGCGCCAATCCTTCTCCAATTACCTCGGACCGCTTGCGTATCAAATAAAAGCCCGCGAGCGCCGACAAAATCGCCATCGGCAGTAGCATATAGCTAACATTGCGATTGTAAGTTTTTTCGGCCTTATCCTGTTTGTCGAGAGCTCTTTGGTAACTATCCTGCTGGCGCTGGTATGCCGGATTGTCGTACGCGTAATTGCTGCTCGGGTACGGCGGAGGCGATGGCGGCTGGTAGAACGAAAAGATGGCCACCCCCGCAAAAGCCGTGACTGCTCCGGCTATTAGCAGCGCATATAATAATCTTACGAATGCATTCATGATTACTCCTTCTTGCCTTTATTAGCCTTGAAATCGAGAGCGGCCGAGTTTATACAGTAGTGCTGGCCGCTAGGCGAGCTTTTATCGTCAAACACATGCCCCAGATGACTGCCGCAGTTCTTGCACGTGACCTCGGTACGACGCATGCCTAAACTGTTGTCGTCGGACAGCTCCACCGCGCCGCTCTTGGCTACGTCCGCGAAACTCGGCCAGCCCATCAGCCCGGGAATCGATGAATCGTACTTCGCGCCGCTCTTGAACAGGACGGCGCCGCAGGCCGCGCATGTGTAGTCCCCTGTTTTGTCGTTATGCAGGAGTTTGCCGGTAAAAGGCGTCTCCGTACCCTTTTCGCGCAATATATGATACTGCTCGGGCGTCAGTTTCTGCTTCCATTCGTCGTCAGTCTTCATCTTCGATCTTAAGCCTTACGGTGTGGTTGTCCTTGTCTTTCTGCTTTTTTTTCGGGTTTTCCAGTTTTTCCAGTTTTTCCAGATTGAATAGCCTGACTACGATATATATAGTGACCAGCACGAACAACACGTCTAGTACGGCATATACGAAGCCGCCCCAGCCGAAGTTGGCCGTGCGGCCGTGGAAATGCAGGGTAAAGGTACGCAGGCTTAGTTTCTCCCCGAACAACAGTTTGAAGGCCGGGTCGATGAAACTGGCTATGAGCTGCTTGGCCAGCGCCTGTATCTGCGTAGCGACGACGAAACCTATAGCCAGCGCGACCACGGCATGCTCGCGCAGGAAGGTCTTGAAGCCGCTGACCGACTCCGGAGTGCTGACGACTATGTGGGGCTTGGGTTGGCCGCGGCTGCTCTTTGGCGTTTCCATGCGCACGATACTGCCCGGGCTCAGAACCACTGGCGGAAGGGGCGGAAGTTTCTTGGGTTTGCGGTCGTGGGATTTTTTGGCTGCCATAATGTTTGCTTACATTTTATCAGGTGCGGCCATACCAAGTAACTGCAACCCGGAGCGCAGCGTGTCGGCGTACTTAAGCACCAGGCTTAACCGCAAGGCCTGGCGCTCGTCGCCGATGACACGGTTGCCTTCGTAGAAACGGTTAAAAGTCTGGGCCAGGTCGTACAGATATGAGCAGACATGATGCGGCATCAGGTCGGCCACAGCCCTGTCGACCGCCTCGCTGTATCTGCCGATCTTGCGCGCCAGCGAGCGTTCGCCGGCTTCCAGCCCGATGGTTTTGTCCATCGGGCTGGCGGAGCCGGCGGCGTCTTTTCCGGCTTTCAGCAGAATGGATCGGGCGCGGGCATGCGCGTACTGCAAATAAGGACCGCTGTTGCCTTCCAGACTGATGGATTCGCCCGGGTCGTATACGATATCGCCGCCGATGCGGACCTTCAGAAAGGCGTATTTGACCGCTCCGAGTTCGGTTTCCGGGTTTTCGTGGTTATCCAGAGCCAGATTTGCTTCGTGGGCGGCTTGCAATATATCATCTGCGCGCAGGATATTGCCCTTGCGGCTGCTCATCTTCACGCCGCCCGCCAGCTTGATTTGCCCATGCGCGTAATGCGTGGTGGCCCGGACTAGTTCCGGCGCGTACTCAGCCACGCTAGCCAGCACCACCGCCAGGTGGTCCTTCTGGGCCACGTCCGTGATGATGAACGACATGTCCGGCGAAAAATCTTCCTGTTTCCGGTATATCAGCCCGACGTCCTTCGCCGCGTAAGTCGGAAGCCCCTGTTTGCTGATGAAGACCTGGGTGAACAGGCCGTGCTTCTCGCCGTCGTATACTACCGCGCCTTCTGACTCTTCGTAGACCTTGCCGATGTGCTCCTTGACTGTTTTTATGCCCAGGTCGGCAACCGTGCTTTCCGGATAATATTTTTCAAACGGCGCCATATCCAGCTTCTTGTACAGGGCGTCAAAACCATCGTAGCTCCACTGGCGGCAGGCCCAATATATGCGTGCGAACGGGCTTTGCTGGTCGCCGGATTCGTGCAGTCCGTATACGCGCCTGTTAATGTCATCTATGGCCCGTGACGCCTGTTCGTCCTCTTCATATGCCGCGTTGCCGGCCACATAGCGTTCGCTCATCCAGCCAAGCCTGTCATCTTCCGGCACAGAGTCCAGCTTTTCCGGATGCTCGCCGCCCAGTTCCTGCAATATCGCCCACATGGTCTTGCCTGCATGCAGACCGACATCGCCGCCGAAGTTTACGCGGTGCACCTTGGCGCCGCCATACTCCATAAGTCTGGCGACGGCATCGCCGACCAGACTAGTGTACAGATGTCCGGCGTGCAGGACTTTGAACGGGTTAGGATCCGAGTATTCGGCGACGATCACCTGGCCATCCAGCGGTTTGGCGGGTTCGGCTTCCATGGACTGGATTAAGGCTTCGTCGCTTAAGCTAAGGTTGATAAATCCCTGACCCGCCACCGAGACCTCGCCGACCGTATCCGCCAGGCTTTCACGGAGTTTAGCTGCCAGTTCTTCGGCAATCTCACGCGGCTTCCTGCCAAGTCCGGACGCCAGCTGCAGCGCGGCGTTGGTAGAGAAATCACCGAACTGTTCTTCGGGGCGCGTGAGCTCCACTCCGCCCTCCAGGTTGTCCGTGTCTAACAGATCCTTGCAGACCTCCGCTACCCTTCGCTCCAGTTCTTCTCTCATTAACACTAGTTTAACAGGTCAGCGCATCTGCGGCACTGATACGAGCTCCTGCTCTAAGGCTTCCAGTTCCGCGAAATCTACGCCCTTGCCGAACAGAATCCACTCACCGCTGCGTTTCATGATGTCGGCGTGGCGATGGTACCAAGTGGCATAGCGGTTGTTCACGTGCGAACGCCAGACGATCTTCGGATAGTCCTTGGCAACGCAGTACCACAGGCTTTCACCTACGCCGCGGCCCTGAAGCTGGGGCGAAACCGCCAGCTTGTCCAAGTACGGCGTTCCGTCGGACAGTTTTGTGACAATTCCGAAAGCCAAGTGGTCGCCAGTAAAATAAATCTTGGCGAACTTCTGGTCCTGGTAGCCTTCGGGCAGCGATTTGTTGAATGTTTCGGCGATAAGCGTCGATAAATCGTCGAATAAGCCATCCAGATTATGCGCCCTAATGATTTTCTGACCTCTACAGACAAAGGTTCCGGAGCCCCGGTCTGTCAACAGTTCGACCAGAAGCTCGGACGGCTTGGTAATGGAAATGGCCGAGCCGATTTCCAGGCCGTCCAGTACCGAAGCCAGCTCGCGCAGTTTCAGCGCCATGCCGCCGCTTACGATGCCATCGTCAATCAGGGCGTCGACGTTCTGGACATCAATGCCACTCAGCAGTTCCCGGGTATTAGTGCCTTTGACAGGACCGAAAACGCCGCCTGTCGGTGTCAAGCTGACCATACGGTGTGACTTCAACTCCGTCGCCAAAGCCCTGAAAACGGTATCACCATTGACGTTAAGCGTCTGGCCTGTGGCCTCGTCACGGGCAAGCAGGCCGATCACTACAACATGATGCTGTTTCGTCGCGTTGATGATACTTGTAGCGTCAACGGACGATATTTCCGTTCCGACCAGCCCGAACTTAGGATTCTGCTTGGCAACTAACAGCTGCGTAGAAGGTATAGCAATCGCATCCACGCCGGCGCCGCTAAACTTTCGGACCAGGCTATCTCCGACTGCCTCAAAGGTAACTTTAGCGAGGTTGAGCGTTGTCTCGTCAGTGAAGCGTTTGCCTTCAATAAATTGAGGCTTCAGTCCGGAGCTTTTCAGAGCAGCTGTCAGTTGTAAACCGCCTCCGTGTACAAGCACAATGTGGATACCGCGGCCCGTGAGTTCAGACAGGGCTTCGACCAATTCTAAAACTGCTGTCTCGTCTTCCAGCAAACCGCCGCCGACTTTTATGAGCAGCTGGCGGTTGGGTTCAAAACTTTGTAGCGCCTTAATATAGCGCTTGGACTCTTTGCCAGGCAGGTCGGCTATCTTCACGGTTGTTCCGTCAGCGCCTCGTCAATTATGGACATTGCCAGTCCGACCTCTTCTTCGGTAGCGGTCAACGGCGGAAGCAGACGTACCACGGTCTTCTGGGTACTGTTTATGAAGAGGCCTTTTTGCAGGCAGGCTTCGACCACGGGCTTGGAGCCGCGGTCCAGCTCGACACCTATCATAAGGCCTTTCTGTCTGACCTGCTTGATGGACTTGTGTTTCGCCTTGAGTTCCGCCAACTTTTCAGCGAACAACTTCGAGAGCATGTCCGTATTCTTCCGGACTTCGGGCGTGAGCAGCATTTCCAGCGTGGCTATGGCGGCCATCGACACCAGCGAGCCGCCGCCGAAGGTACTGCCATGCGTGCCGGGCTTGACGTTGGCAGACGCTTTTTCGCCGGTGATCGTAGCGCCTATGGGCAAGCCGCTGGCCAGGGATTTGGCACAAGTTATTATGTCCGGTTCAAGTCCATAATCCTGGTAGGCGAACAACGGGCCGGTGCGGCCTATGCCGGATTGGACCTCGTCTATGATCAGCAATATATCCTTCTCCGAACAGATCTGTCTGACGGCAGCCGCGTATTCCGGACTGGCTATGTGGATGCCGCCTTCACCCTGGACCAGCTCCAGCAAGATGGCTATCGTTCCGTCGTCCGCGGCAGCTCGCAAAGCCTTGATGTCGTTGAGCGGCACGTGCGTGAAACCCTGCAGATGCGGCGCGAAGCCGCTCTTGATGTTTTCCTGGTTAGTGGCCGCCATGGCCGCGGACGTCCGGCCGTGGAACGACCGCTCGGCAGCGATTATCTTATGCCGCTTGCCCCGCCCATACAGCTTGGCGAACTTTATGGCCGCTTCGTTGGCCTCGGCGCCGCTATTGCTGAAGAATACTTTGCCCTTTATGCTGTTTTCAACCAGCAATTTGGCCAACCTACCCTGCGGCTCCATGTAAAACACATTGGGCGCATGGATAAGCTCCTGCGCCTGTTTGGTGATCGCGTCGACCACGGGCTTCGGGCGGTGGCCCAGATTGGAAACGCCCCAGCCCGACATGAAATCCAGATATTTCTTGCCGTCGCTGTCGTAGATGTAGCTGCCGGAACCTCTGACAATAGTAATTGGAAAGCGAGGGTACGTAGGCAGGACGTACTGGTCAAACTCTTCTTCTGTCATCAGTTATATTCTAGTTGTATTCGACGTTTATGTCGACATATTCCTTGGTGAGGTCGCAGGTATATACGGTCGCTTCGGCCTCGCCCAGCTCTACGGCAACCGTTATCTTGAGCTCGTTCTCACCTTCTTTGACTACGTTGATTTCCAGTGAATTTTCGTCTATGTCCAGGCCAAGCGCACCGACGGCCTGGGCGATACGCCCCCAGTTCTCTGTCTTGGCATGCGTAGCTGTCTTTACAAGGGGCGAATTCGCTACTGCATAACCTATGTCCTTGGCCTGGTCGTAATCCTTAGCACCTTTGACGCCGACAGTCACAAGCATCGTGGCCCCTTCGCCGTCGCGCACGAGCATCAGCGCTAGATCCAGGCACACCTTTTCCAATGTTTCGCAGAAAATTCTGTAGTCATCACCTGTGGTACTAATGGCATGATTGCCGGCCTGCCCGTTGGCGATGACGGCCACCGTGTCGTTGGTACTCATACATCCGTCAACTGTTATGGAATTGAACGAATCGCGAACAGCCGCGCGCAGCGCCTGGTCCAGCAGTTCCGGAGCGATGGACGCGTCGGTCGTCAGAAAAGCCAGCATGGTAGCCATGTTTGGCTGGATCATGCCCGAGCCTTTGGCGCAGCCGCCTATGGTTACTTTCTTGCCGCCGATTTCGCAGGTGTATGCCGCGGATTTGGGCCGCGTGTCTGTGGTCATGATGGCCTTCGCCACGTCCCCGCCCGACGTTGATCCGCCGGCGTCATATGCCGCCTTTATCCCTTTGCCTATCTTGTCCATCGGTAGCGGACGGCCGATTATACCGGTGGAAGCCACCAGGATTTCTTCTTTATCAATGCCGAGCGGCTCTGCGGCATCCTGCGCCATCCGTTTCGCGTCCAGCATGCCCTGCGCGCCGGTCATGCAGTTGGCGTTGCCGCTATTGACCACGATTGCCCGCACCGCGTAATCCCGGCAATGCAGTTTGCTGATCTGCACCGGAGCTGCGAGTACGCTGTTCGTGGTGAAGACTGCGGCCGCCACTGCCGGACCGTCGCTCCATACCAGGGCGACGTCGGGGCCCCCGGCGGCTTTGACGCCGGCGGCCGCCACTCCGGCGCTAAAACCTTTTGCCTCCAGTATGCCACCTTCTATCTTCTTCACGCCTTAAACCCCGCGGTCTCGTCAAACCCGTATACCAGGTTTAAATTCTGGACAGCCTGCCCGGAGGCTCCCTTTATAAGGTTGTCAATGACGGTCGTGACGACCAATAGTTTCTGGTCGGGGTCGGCGCTTATCTGTATTTTGGCGTCATTCGTGCCGACCACGTCCTTGATTTCCAAATCCAATCCGGCCGGAACCACCTTCACGAACGGCGCTTGCTGGTAGAAATCCTCGAACATCTTTTGGGCAGTAGCTTGCGCAAGCGGCTTTTCCAAGCTTATATATACCGTGGCGAAAATACCTCTTTCGAACGGCAGCAGGTGCGGTACGAAAGCTACCGGCAGCTGCTTGCCGGCCAGGAACGAAATCTGTTCGGAAATCTCCGGGCTGTGCTGGTGCGCCAGCACTTTGTAGGCCTTGAAGTTATCATTCATGTCTTCGAGCAGCTGTTTGGCCTTGGCGATTCCAGCGCCGCTTGTTCCTGATTTGGCGTCAATGTGGACGCTGGATATACCATGCCGGGCTACCGGCGCTACGGATAATATTCCGGCTGTGGGATAACAGCCCGGGTTGGCGACCAGCTTCGCGCCACTGATCTGCCCGGCGTAAAGTTCGGGTAGGCCGTACACGGCATCATCAAGCAAATGAGGCGCCTCATGCCGGTCGGTGCCATACCAACGCGTATATTCCTTGGCTGACGCGAGCCGGAAATCACCGCTCATATCGATTACGCGAACGCCGCGCTCCAGCAGTTCCGGCGCCAGTTTCATGCTCACGGTGTGCGGGGTGGCCAGGAATATCAGATCGGCCTTGGACGCCTCGGCCACATCATATGGCCGGCAGACCAAATCCGTTTTTCCGGCGAATTCAGGCCAGATGTCAGAAACCGGACCTTCGGTGCTTTTAGCGGAAACGTAAACCAGCTCGGCGCTCGGATGGCCCAGCAGCAAACGCAGCAGCTCGCGGCCTGAATATCCGGATATTCCAACAATTCCTACCTTTACTATGGCGTGCTCCTTTCAAGAAACTATACCAGCAAGTGTTCACTGTCCTCAACCATGATGGCCGTCTTTGTCCTTCAGCAGGTACAGCAACAGGGCCTTTTGGGCATGAAGACGATTCTCTGCCTCTTCAAAAACCCTGGACTGAGGCCCGTCTATGACTTCGGCGGTCACTTCCTTGCCGCGGTAAGCCGGAAGACAATGAAGAAAAATCGCGTCCTTGGCGGCAAACGACATGAGCGATTCCGTCACCCGGAAAGGTTCTAGGTCAATCAGCCTGCGGTTCCGCCCAGACTCCTTGCCCATGCTGACCCAGGTATCCGTCACTACCACCTGGGCGCCGCGAACGGCTTTCTTCGGATCATCGTAGTGCGATACGCTCTTCGCCCGCGCGGCGACCGCGGATGATAGCGCATAACCCTTCGGTGCGGCTATCCGCATCTCCATTCCCAGCGCCTCCGACGCTAAAGCCAGGGAACTGGTGACGTTATTATCGGCGTCACCCAGGTAGGCTAGTCTTAAGCCCTTGAAGGTACCGAACTGCTCGTATATGGTCTGTAGATCCGCCAGGACCTGGCAGGGGTGTTCAGCGTCAGTCATAGCGTTTATGACGGGAACGCTTGAATATTCGGCCAGCTCCTTCACCGAACCGTGGCTCGAAACGCGGGCGACTATGACGTCGGCCATGCTACTCACGACCACTGCCGTATCGTGTACTGTCTCGCGTACTCCGAGGCGTATGTCATCAGGGGCTAGGTACACCGCGTGGCCGCCGAGCTGCGTCATCCCGATTTCAAAAGATAGGCGCGTCCTAAGGCTGGATTTATCAAATATCATGGCCATGCTCTTTTGCCGCAACGGAAGTTCGGCATGACCTCCTTTTTCTTTCAGTTCGGTCTTCAGTCGCACAGCCTTGTCAATAATGTCCCGTATCTGACCGGCGGATAAATCAGTGATTGATAGCAGTGATTTCATCTTAACTGTTCAGCCCTTCCTTCTGCCGATGCCTGGGGCCGGTGCGGCATAAACAACCGGCTACCGTGCCATAACAGATTATACATCGAGGCCAGCAGCACGAAGAAGGCGGCGATGACAAGAAGCATGTGCGGATAGGCGGCGGGGTTCACCAGGCGATCGGAAACGTCAAAGAGCAAACCGGCCGGGTTAAGCAAGATGTCCCAGGTATTCCAACGTAGGTCTCGGCCCATGTAGATGGCCGCGCTGCACAGGAGCAGTATGGTACCCGTCCAGGCCGCGGCCTGCCACTCGTAAATCCGCCGCCTAAGCTGAAGATGCACCAGATAAAGACTGCTGAAACCAAGTAGTACGCCTGTAAATACGAAGGAACTAAACATCACCGCGTCGTACAGCACGTCTGCCTGCTGCACCTCCTGCAGATGAATCAGATCGCTGATCAGGTAAAAACTATTCGGCAGGAATATTACCCACAGTATGCTCATGGCCAGGGCCTCCCAGCTAGACCAACGTTTGTGCTTCAGCACGCTCATCAGCCTTAACGCGAAAATCAGCGGCAGCCAAGCCAGCAAAAGGTTCCATGACAGATACGATGCAGCGAGGCTATGGTGGCGTAACGCGCCATAACCGAACAGACCCAGGCTTACGAACGAGGATATGCCCAACGCTATCAGGTACTGGCCGCGCGGCGACCGCCACTTCTCCATAACAGTTGATTATATCAAGTCGTCGCTCAGCCGTACCGTCTATTTGTCTCAGTTCTACCTTGAGTTTTTCTACCAGACCTACCGGAGTGGGGTCCAGACCGTTCAGCAGAGCTACGTAAACGCTTACGAAATCGCAGAAATTAGAGGTCCAGAGCAGCTGCTCCAGATGGGTCTTGCCCTCCGGCTTGATCACGTGCGGCGCCGGGCGTTTGCCGGAAAGCAGCCGCTCGGACACCACGAACCTTTTTTGCACGCGCTCATGTTCCAGATCCGACCGGATTTCGACCACGGCATATGGTTTATCCACCGGGTGGCTGGACCAGCCTATGAACTCGTTATGATTGAACTCCGGGTACTGGTTGACCCAGGCCACGTTCTTGGCGTTCTCGTTCAGGCAGATCTTGAATTTGTTGGCCGCCGGGAACATCTTCGGGCCGCTGTACACCACGACGGACTTGCCCATGAGCTCCAGGGCCAGCCGTTTGGCGGCGTTTTTGGCCGCGGGCGTCTCCGGCCCCCAGCCGCCTATCTGTCCTTTAAGCCAATCGCCTGCGGCCTTCAGCTCGGTCAGCTTGCCCTCCGGTACCAGGCCCAGGGGCTCCAGCAACTGCGCCATGGCGGCCAGAAAGAAGAATGACGACATGCGCGGCTGGATACCGCCGGGAATCGTGTAAAGCGTATGTTCCTTGTCCTTGGCGCATTCCGCCAGCTTGCCGCCTGCCGATATGACCGCTATCTGTGCGCCACGGTCCTCAGCTTCGCTGAGCGCGGACAGCGTTTCTTCTGTATTGCCCGAATAGCTGGACGATATGAACAATGTGTTCTTGCCTACGTAGGCGGGCAGGCTATAGTCACGCACGATTTCAAAAGGAACGCTTGGCTCCCCCCATATCTGCAGATATACCGCGGGCCACGCTGAACCGCCCATGCCGGCCAGCACTACGTTATCGATGCCCTTGAACCCCGAGGCGTCAACGCCGAAGTCGTGTCCGAGTTGTTTCCATTGTTTTTCCACCACCCCTAGCGCGTCTTCCGCGTCTCTTTTATGGATAAGTTTCAGGTCGTCAAGCATGTTTCAAACTCCTTGTGCTTTTAGGCTTGGGTTGTATATAGTATAGCCTAAGAATCAAAGCACTTCAGGGGGTAATAATGTTCGGGCACCAGGACGATAAGCACAGAGACGAAGGAAACGAAGACGAACACCACGAGGCCGCGGTACAGCAAGTAGGCCCGGACCATCCGGACGACCACGAGCCGCACGATCAGTCTGCGCAAGATAACGGCGGCGGAGTAGCCGATGACAATGCCGCGCAAGCTCAAAATGACGCCAGCGCTGGCGCCTGGCAGCATCCGGGCGAACCGACGGACAGCGATAACGGAGGCGATAACGGAGTCGACAATGGGCTCGACAGTAAGGAACCGATAAGAGACATCGTGGCTCCTTCCGGCGGTCATAAGTCCGGCCCCGTACCGCCTATGCCCATGCCTCCGCCCCATCACGGTACCGACGATGACGACGATGCCGCAAACGTTCCGCACGAACTCATAGACATCAAACGAAAGGCCCTGACCCAGCTAAAGCCGCTGGCCGGCCAACTCGACCTGTCGCCAGAGGACAAATTCCGCACCACCATGATGATGATCCAGGCCGGCGACGACCAGAACCTCATCAAAGAAGCCTACGCCGCAATCGACGAGATCAAGGACGAAAAGGCCCGCGCCCAGGCCCTATTGGACATCGTCAACGAAATTAACTACTTCACCCAGCACCCAACGACTTAACAAAACTTTTAAGCTTGCAATTATACATTAAGTATGATATAGTTTGCATTATGTCCCGCGAGAGAATGACATTAGATACCTTTGCTGACTTTAGCGGAGAGGTAAACGGCGTAACCATACGTTCGCATTTACCTTTAGAGTCGTATGTACCAAGCAGCGAAATTGATGTTGAAATTGGCCGCATAGCGCGCGCTGCTAGTTTGGGGCATCAAAGCTCCATAGCGTTCAGAGGGTACAGCGAAAAGTCTTTTATAACTGCTGGCGTGGACACGGTCGGTGATGATGGAAGCGCAACTGCTTCGTTCACGGCCAGCGCAGTCAAGGCTGAGCGTATTGATTCAGACTTGAGCATGCCAGATATCGTAACCCGCAAGGGTACGGGAACCGTCAGGATAAACTTTGCTCACGATGATTTGGATGGCGTAAACCTACGCGAAGCTAAACCCTGGGCGAATCACGTTGACACATCCATCAAGGAAGGCCTCAGGTCGACAGCTAACAAGAAACTTATGGGGAAAATAGGTTACCGAATTGGTTCTGCAGTTTTTTTATTAGGCGGGATGGGAACTTTGGTGGCAATAAAGAATCCTTCTGCTCTGGGCATTACTTCAGCCGTTGCCTTAGGAGAAGTTACATATAATGCAGTCTTAGTAGCTTTCTCGGGCCGTGAAGGCGAGTTTACTTCTGTTCCCTTTGTGCCTATTGACAGATTAGGCCTCGTTCAAGCTTATACACATACCCGAAGGTTTGCTACAACCAAATAGCTTTACATCATCCCCATGCCGCCGGGCATACCGCCTCCGGCGCCAGCCCCGGCTTCAGGTTCTTTTTCAGGAACGTCAACTACCAGCGCACCCATGGTTATGGAGGTGCCGGCTATGGAAACCGCGTTCTGGATGGCTTCTTTGGTGACGCGCGTTGGGTCTACTATGCCTTTGGATTTGAGGTCGACGAGCGCTTTGGGATCGTTAACGTCCACGCCCTGGCCAGCTTTGGCTTTCTTGACCTGGGGCAGCCACTCGTCAGCATTCTCGCCGGCATTTTCCAGCAGGATGCGGAACGGTTTCTCCAGGGCGTCTTTCAGTAGTTGAACGCCGGCCGCTACGGAATCCGACGCGGAGGTCTTTATGCCTTGCGCCAGATTCACGAGCGTCACGCCGCCTCCAGGCACGATGCCTTCGGCCAATGCGGCCTTGACGGCATGCACGGCGTCGTCCACGCGGAATTTCTTCTCTTCGATCTCTGTCTCGGTAGCACCACCAACCTTTATCACGGCAACCTTGCCGCCCAAGGCCGCGCTGCGCTTTTCAAGATTTTCCTTGTCATATTCGCTAGTGGCGGCCGCGGCCTGGGCGTTGATCTGCTTGATGCGGGCCGCGATCTCTGTAGACGTACCGCCGCCTTCGATTATGGTAGTCTCGTCCTTGTTGACGATGACGCGGCGGGCCGAACCGACCACGTCCAGGTCGACGTTCTCGAACGTCATGCCCTGATCTTCCGTTATCACGGTAGCGCCGGTCAGAATGGCTATGTCATTAAGCACGTCCTTGCGGCGGTCGCCGAAGGCCGGGGCCTTCACGGCCACGGTGTTAAACACGCCTTTCAGCCGGTTCAATATCAACGTACCCAAAGCCTCGCCCTCAACGTCGTCGGCAATCAGCACCATGTCCTTCTTACCGGTCTGCGCCAGCTTTTCCAGCAACGGCAGGAATTCCTGGATGCTGGAAATTTTCTTGTCGGTTATGACCACGGCGGCCTTGTCATAGACAGCTTCCATGCGGGCGGTATCAGTCACCATGTATGGGCTGACGAAACCGCGGTCGAAGGTAAAACCTTCCACTACTTCGGACTCAAGTTCAAGCCCCTGCCCTTCCTCGACGGTCACGACGCCATCCTTGCCTACCTTGCCGATTACGTCGCCTATGAGCTTGCCGATTCCCGCGTCGCCGGCGGAAATCGTAGCCACCTCAGCCACGCGCGATTGCTTGCCCGCCACGCCCTCGGACATGGCGCCTAAACGGGCGATCACGTCCTGCGATGCGGCCTCCAGCCCCTTGCGCAGCTCCATGGGATTATGCCCGGCCGCAATCAACTTGTTGGCCTCGTATAGGATGTGGTAGGTCAGTACGGTCACCGTGGTAGTGCCGTCACCAGCCACGTCGTTCATCTTCGAAGCGGCCTGCTTGATAAGCTCGGCGCCGATCTTGTAGCCCAGCGTCTCGTCGTCATCGTCGGCCAGCTCCACACCCTTGGCCACGGTCACGCCGTCGTGTGTCACGGTAGGCGCGCCGAACGTCTTGCCTATAACCGCGTTGCGCCCCTTAGGACCCATCGTGGTCTTTACCGCGTTGTACAGGACTTCTGCGCCGCCAAGTACCCGCTTGCGGGCGTCGTCGTCATAAAAAACTTTCTTTGCCATCTAAATAACCTCCTTTATTTAACCGTCGCCAGAATGTCTTTTTCTTCGACCAGGATGTATTCGTCGCCCCCGACCTTGACCTCCGTGGTGCTGAAACTTTTATAAACTATGCGATCGCCGACCTTTACCTGCCGGGCAGCCGGGCCTACGGCAACTATCCTGGCCGTCTTGGGCTTTTCCTTGGCATTATCGGGCAGATACAGCCCGCTCTTGGTCTTGCTTTCGGCCTCTTCGGCTTGGGCGACTACATAACCGCCCAAAGGCTGCAACGGTGCGCTCATCTAGAACCTCCTCATTATAATCCGTTTTCTAGCACTCATCATACCTGAGTGCCAATTTCCCTGTCAAGCCCCTACGCTCTAAGTGCTTACATTTTGACTATTAATGTGGTATATTATGTTAATTCCTGTTCCCTACACTGAAGGGTTACCCATGGGTAGAACATTTCAGCCAGTCAAAGTGGAGAGAGACGAAACCGAGGTCGAGGTCATCGAGGTCGAGCAACACATAGTTGAGGTTGACGACATGAGACTCGAGTGCGACATCAAGACCGAAGGCAATGAACGCATCGCGAGCGTACGAGTGATCAGCCCCCGAATCGGGAAACCCTGCCTCAAGAAGCTATGCAACGCGATGTGCAAAGCGTTCTGGATCAGCTCCGCCGACATTCACGGAAAGACTCTCGTCTGCAAGCTTCAGCCATCTGCTGAAAGCCTGTCGATCAAGACAATCCTCCGTCCAATCGTCGACGAAATCCAGTCCAGTGGCAATAAGTCGCGCCGCTTCAGCCCCGATCCGAGCAGCAAGCAGCATCGCAATGCGACGGCATCGGTCGGCAGCTCGCGCAGCGGCAAGAAGCAAGAACGCAACTGGCCTATGCCAAAGTCTACGCCGCCTATAGCTATCCCGCGCGGAATCGGTCTCATCTACTGAGTCAAGGAACCGGAATACGGACGATGCGTTGGAGCACGTGCAGTCATGGCGTGTTCGCGCATCGTCCGGCTTCCGGGTTTAGTGTCACTAGTTAGTTTGTCCGTAAGGTCGTAGCCCGAGGCTTATCGTCTCGCTCCCTTCACAAACAACTAACAAAACAACTAAACCCGGAAAAATCTTTTTATAACTTGAAGTGCAGATTCAACGGGCAGCCCGTTTCAAAGCTTTGCGTGCAGCGCCAATCTCGTCCCAAGGGTGCTCGCCGTCGGCGTGCTCGATAGTCTTCTCGTGCCCTTTACCGAGCAATAAGACCACATCGTCCTTTTTAGCCTGTTTTACGGCAAAATCGATGGCCTCCGCGCGATCGTGCACCAGGAACAAATCTTTTTCCTGCTTCTTGCCGGCTTTTTTGGCGCCATCAGCAATCTGCCCCATGATTTCCAGCCCATCTTCCTGTCGGTCATCTTCTTCGGTGATTACCACGACGTCAGCGTATTTCCCGGCCAGCCCGCCCTGCAGAGCGCGCTTGCCGACGTCGCCGCCGCCCAAAGAGCCGAACAGCACTATCAACCTGCCCTTCACCACGGGCTTGATATCTTTGAACAATTTTTCGAAGCTGTCCGGCGAGTGCGCATAATCCACAATAACCGTAAAATCTTGCCCCTCGTCCACGCGCGTCATCCGCCCTTCCACGCCCTCCAAAGCGGCTATTCCCTGCTCCACCTGCTTTTCGCTCAGGCCCAGGACGTGTCCGACGCCGACCGCGGCCAGCGAGTTATAGACATTGAAGCTGCCGGGCATGCGGCAGTCGATGTCGTATGTCCGGCCCTCGATCGAGGTATGATACGAAACGCCGTCAGGCCTCAGCTTCACCGCTTCCGCCTGCAAATCGCCCTTCTTCACGCCGTATGTCAGAGGATTATGGATGGCAGCAACAAAGACGTCCGCACTCGGATCCTCGGCGTTTATGATGCCGGTACGCAGGCCCTTGCGGTTGCGATCCGCCTGCTTGAACAGCTTGGCTTTGGCGGCTACGTAGCGCTCGAACGTACGGTGATATGCCAGGTGTTCGTGCGAAACGTTGGTCATGACAGCCACGCTGTACGGCACGCCCCACACGCGGTGCTGGGCCAGCGCGTGGCTGGTCGTTTCCAGCACCAGCCACTCCACGCCCTGGGACTTCATCCACTTCAGGCGCTTCATCATTTCGGGTACGGACACATTGGTCATGTGATGCATCTGCGGCCTGATGTCACCGCCCGCGCCATACGCCACGGTACTCATCAGCCCGACCTTATATCCGGCCTCGTGCAGCATCCGGTGGATCATGAACGAAGTCGTTGTCTTGCCGTTGGTGCCGGTCACGCCAATCACCTTTAAACCGCGCGCCGGAAAACCGTTGACGGTATTGACCAGCACGGCCTCCGCCAGGTGCCCGTAAGGTTCGACAGCCGGGAACAGCCCTGAAGGGATAAATTTCTTAACCAGTCCGCGGAAACTCATGTCCTATCAGTATACTAGGTCGCCTATTGCGCGGCGCGGTCCTAGCGGTACGGCCTTAGTTGCCCGAATCAGATTCGTCTTCTTCGCCTGGTTCCTCATTACGGCCGTACAGCGTACGTTCAACATCCTGTTCGTTCAGCTCATCAGTATTATTGCTCTGGCGCGACTGGTTCTGGCGCGGCCGGTTCAGGCGGTCTTTAAGCCGCGAAGTTACTTTTTTACCAGTGGAGCGCGTAACTTCCTTACCTACACGGACACCCAGATCGGCAGCCAAGGCAGTGCCTACCAGAACACCATTAGCCACATCGTCAGCCCGCTCGGTAACAGCGCGAGCGTTGTCGATAGTAATACCAGCATAGTGGGTAGTATTAGCCAGAGCTACATTACCCATGTAGTCTGTCGCTCTGGTTACACGGCCTACTTGTTCAGCGGTACGGCCAGCTGCGTACTTTACGCCTCCGGCTACACCGAACGCCACATCCTGCGCCGTTTCGCGAGCCCGGGCTACAGCCTCGCCGGCATAGTAGGCAGTATTAGCCATGACTATATTGCCCATATAAACCAAGGTATCCGTGAAGTTGCCGACACGTTCCGCGACCATCCTGCGGTACCGGCCACGATCAGCCTCGATTCCATCACGAAAGTCTTCAATCGCTTCGTCTAGGTAGGCCCGTGGGTACTGCTCCAGATTGTCGTATTCTTCCCTGTAGTTGTCCAAAATATAGCTATCCAGCGTGATGCGCTTCTGGGTATACGCTTGGTAGCTGTCAAGGTTTTTCTGATCATCAGGGTCCTTATCGGGGCCTAAGAACTCGCCGTAACTCATAAGCGTAATGAGATGCTGGCTTCTGCTGGCTGCGTCGGTCAGTTGTTCAATCCTGCGAGGATCGTTATCCTGCGTTATTCTGTCTGCGATGTCTTCTTCATCATCGTCCCCAAAAACCCATTCCGTAATCCGCGCCTTGTCCAGCAATTTACGCGCCTGGTGAGCATTCAGGCGTTCGTCGCTACCTTCTATGAAGTAGCCCATGCCGGCTTGACCGTCTTGTTCAGGATCCTTATAGCGGACGGAGATGCGCTCGGCAAGCGAGTGTATCCTGTCGTACTCTTCCGGCGTCGGTACGTGGCGCGAATCGCTAAGGGTTTCGCTCAGTTCTGACAGATTTTTCCTAACCTCCCATGGTGTACTTCCGCCTTGCTCCCGGTTTCTGTCCGATTCAGGCTGAACGACCACATTAGGGCGTACGGGAGTAGCTGGCTCTACAGGTGTGCGGGGAAGTACCGGTGTAGGGGGTTCGGCATCGGGCCGTTTTTTAGAGTCCGGGCGTTCCGCTATGATAAAAGGCTTGTCGGCAAGTTCCGTTTCATTGTAGACAATACCACGCGTTTTTTCATGCACTTCTGGGGGTGCCTCAGGTTCACCCCCGATAGGATGAGGGTGCTCCTTATAGCTATGGTTAGCAATCGATTCAGCAGTCAACAGGCCACTAGGCTGCTCCTGTATGGCATAGTTATTAGAAATTGAATCTGGTAATTGTTCGCCCATGATTTTTCCTGTGATAGTCGACTTGATGGTTTTTGTTTTTTATTTCGACTGTTGCATATTGTAGCAAATTATTTGACTATTGTCAAGAATCTTGTCCTGAATATGTGTGCTCCGCGTGGTATTCTTTAGGGGTGAAAATCCTCGGCATAGAGACAAGTTGCGACGAAACGGCGGCTGCCGTGGTGGAAGACGGCAAGCGCTTACTTAGTAACGCTGTATCATCCAGTGCAGACTTTCACGTGAAATATGGCGGCGTGGTACCCGAAATCGCCGCTCGCAGCCACATAGAAGTTATCCTGCCTGTTATTCATCAGGCGCTAGACGACGCAGCCTGCAGCTGGGACGACATCGACGGCATAGCGGTTACATACGGGCCTGGCTTGGGCGGCAGTTTGCTCATTGGCGTCATGACAGCGCGCACGCTGGCTATTGCGCACGACAAGCCTCTGTACGGTGTGAACCACGTCGAGGCGCACGTCTACGCCAACTTCTTTACCAAAACTTCCTTGCCTGGTTATAGCCTGCGCCGGAATCAGCCGGAATTTCCCATGCTGGCCATCATAGTATCCGGCGGCCATAGCCAGCTGGTCTTGTTCCAGGGACACTTTGACTACGAGGTGCTCGGCCGAACCCGGGACGACGCGGTCGGCGAAGCTTTCGACAAGGTGGCGAAGATGCTCGGTCTGCCCTACCCCGGCGGCCCCTCGATCTCCGAAGCGGCTACACATGGCGACCCAAAAGCGTTCAAACTGCCCAAAGCGAAGATGGACAAATATGACTTCAGCTTTTCCGGGCTCAAAACAGCCGTTCTAAGGCTGGCGCAGCAGCAGATAGGTGAAGGACACGACTTCCCTTCTATAAAGCTGTCAGAGCGCCTTTCAGAGGCTCAGAAGGCCGACATAGCCGCGGGGTTCCAGCGCGTAGCCGCCGAAACTATAGCCGAGAAGTCTGCCGCAGCCTGCGAAGAGTATGGTCCGGCCAGCGTGGTGCTTGCTGGCGGCGTAGCCGCCAACGGCGAGCTACGCCGCCAGTTGGCCGCGGCCCTGCCCTCCTTTGCCCTGGAATACCCTGACCCAAAGCTCTGTACCGATAACGGCGCCATGGTCGCCGCCCTCGGTTACTTCAAAGCCAGCCTCGGGCAGGTCGCGGCCGACCCCTACGACCTGGACATCGAGCCTAACCTTAGCATGTAAAACTTTCACGTGAAATAATCTACGGCTCTGGTCATTAGGCCCTCGCGAACATGATAGGCGTGTGGCTAAAGCGGGAGTCTGCCGGATCGGAGAATATTTCCTCTAGATCGAACTCTCGCTTCAGAAGTTTGCTGACAGGCTTTTTAAGATGACGGGCCGTTAAGAACGTCCTCCCAAGATTGATTACCCCGCGTTCAGCCAGCGTCCTGGCAAGGTTGTTCACGACCCAGAGAGCATCTTCGTAAGGAAAATGGTACAGGATGTTGTTGGCCAGAATCAAATCTGCAGGCGCGGCTTCAGGCATGGGATCCATCAGGTCGTGCAGGACAAACGATACATCGTGACCTTCCCGCAGAGGCGTCGCATCCGCCTCCAATCTGGCTTGGGTTACGCCTTCCTCGTCGGTATATATACCAAATACCGGCCGGAACCCCCATTCTTCTATTGCACTTTTCTCCGGTTCCCAAATTCCTTCATAATCCTGGTCGAGTTTAGGATCAATTTGTTCGCACACCAGGTATCTGGCGCGGCGCGCTCCCTGTAGAGCCAGTCGGTTAAGGTCATAGCCGATGGCAGTAACCGACGCTTCGTAGCCCTGCCGCCTATGCCATGCCAATCCGCTATCTATCTCCGTACCTATGCTACAGCCCGCGGACCTGATCTGGAAATTGGCAGGGTCGGCCGCGCGCTCTGTGGCGAACTGCCAGGCTTCCGTCACGAAAGAGCCCGCTCTGAACAGCGAGGTCTGCATATGCACACTATGAGTGGATCCATTCTCGCCTGGCAAAGGAAAGTCTACATGTATGGCCTCGGGGGTAGAAGTGTTAACCATGAATCAATATGTTATACACTTTATTATTGAAATGGTCAACAATTGCTTGAATCATTACAGAGGTATATCATTGGAGTGATGAAACTGCCTAAGGTTTACCAGGCCAGCGAGTACGAAGAAGATATCTATGCCTTATGGGAAAAGAGCCAACTATTCACGGCCGACCCCAAGAGTCCGAAGGAACACTTCTCGATCAGCATGCCGCCGCCGAACGAGACGTCCACCCTGCACGTCGGCAGCGCGCTGTTCGTGACGCTACAGGACATCCTGGCACGCCATGCCAGGCAGCAGGGGAAGGACGTGCTCTGGCTGCCGGGAACGGACCACGCCGCCATAGCCACCGATAACCTGGTAGAGAAGATACTGGCCGAAGAGGGAACTACCAAACACGACATCGGCCGCGAGGAATTCCTGGGGCGGGTGAGGGAATTCGTCGGCAACAACAGGGAAAGTATACTGAAGCAGTTGCGGGCCATGGGCGCCAGCTGCGACTGGACGCGCCTGCGCTACACTCTGGACGACGCTTTGAGCCGCTGCGTCAACGAAACCTTCGTGAAGATGTACGACGACGGCCTGATTTACAGGGGCCACCGCATCGTCAACTGGGATCCGGGGCTTGAAACTAACGTGTCCGACGACGAGCTGGTCCACAAAGAAGAGCAGGGGACCTTCTACACCCTGCAGTACGGCCCGTTCCAGATTGGTACCGCCCGCCCCGAGACCAAGTTCGGCGATAAATACGTGGTCATGAATCCGGACGACATCCGCTACCAGAAGTACAAGCACGGTGATAAGTTCGAGGCCGAATGGATCAACGGTAAGGTAACGGCCACGGTGATCAAAGATCCCGCGGTGGATCCCAAGTTCGGCACCGGCGTCATGACCATTACGCCCTGGCACAGCCAGGTGGACTTCGAGATAGCCGAGCGGCACGGACTCGACAAGGAACAAATCATAGACTTCCACGGAAAACTCCGCCCCGTAGCCGGGGAGTTCGCCGGCATGCCCATAGAGGAGGCCCGCCCGAAGATAGTCGAAAAACTCAATAAAAAAGGCCTGCTGCTGAAAACGGACGAAAATTACATGCACAACGTCGCGGTCAACAGCCGCGGCGGCGGCATAATCGAGCCGCAGGTCCGCTTACAGTGGTTCGTCGATGTGAACAAGCCCGCCGTGGACTGGAAGGGCAATCAGTTGAGTCTGAAACAGGTCATGCAACAGGTGGTCAAAGACGGAGACATCCAGATAGTTCCCAAGCGTTACGAAAAGGTATATTTCCACTGGATCGACAATCTGCGCGACTGGTGCATCAGCCGCCAGATCTGGTGGGGCCACCGCATACCCGTCTGGTACCGCGCCCATCTGGACGGCAAGAAAGAGTCCTATGTGGGCATACAACCGCCCACCGATACTAGCGAGGGCTGGCATGAGTGGGAACAGGATCCTGACACGCTCGACACCTGGTTCAGCTCGGCTCTCTGGACCTGGAGCACGCTGGTGGACCAGGAGCAGGCGCAGGACTATTCCCTACCGTTTGACGAGCTACTAAAGAAAAGCCCGGACTTCCAGACCTATCACCCGACATCCGTCATGGAAACCGGCTGGGATATCCTGTTCTTCTGGGTGGCGCGCATGATACTGGCCACGACCTACATGACGGGTCAGATACCGTTCAAGACGGTATATCTGCACGGGCTGGTCCGTACCGAGACAGGCAAGAAAATGAGCAAAAGCAATCCGGAAACCATCATCGACCCGATGGAAGTCATACCGGAATACGGCACCGACGCACTGCGCTTCGCCCTTATACAGGGCATGTCGCCCGGCAACGATCAGCGCCTGGGGCGCAGCAAAATAATCGCCAATCGCAATTTCTGCAATAAGTTGTGGAACATCGCCCGCTACATCGAAGACGCCATCGGCGACGATGCCGGCAGGGCAGAAGCCGAGCCCAGATCCTCGGCAGATCATTGGATAATTCAGCGATTGGCCGAGACTCAGAGCCGAATAAACTCTGACCTTGGTAATTACCGCTTCAGCGAAGCGCACGACGTGCTATATCGCTTCGTCTGGAACGATCTGGCGGACTGGTACATAGAAGCCAGCAAGGCGGATCTGAACCGGCAGCTGCTGTCATACCTGCTGGAAGCGGTGTTGCTAATGGCGCATCCGTTCGCGCCGTTCATAACCGAGACCATCTGGCAGACCCTGGACTGGGAGGACGGCACTGTGCTGGCAGGGAAGACCCAGCGGACTATCGTCAACAATGACAAATCCAGGGCGGCCGATTTCGCCGCAATCAAGACTATAGTCACAGAGGCCCGCTATATAACTACGACCCTGGGGGCCAGCGACGTGTCGCTGTGTTACGGCGATGACTCTTTCCTGCACGACAACGCGGCCATCATAGCCCGTCTGGCAGGCCTGAAAGAAGTGGTCAAAGCGCAGCAACAGCCCGGCAGCGGACTGCCGCTGACGAGCACTAAACATAATTGTTGGCTGAACATCAGCCAGTCGGCAGCGCAGAGGTACTTCCAGGAAATCCAGGCCAAGCAGGGCCAGCACATTAACATCGTCAAGCAGCTGAAAGCCCGGCTTAACAACCACGAGTACGTCAAACGCGCGCCGAAAGAGGTCGTCGACCAGACCAGACAGCAGCTCAAGGAGGCGGAAGAACTGCTAGCGGCCGTAGAGGCCGAGATGCAGGCGTTCACAATCAGGCCCACGGAAGCACAAGAAGACACGGTTCCGGAAACACCCCAGCAACCCGAACAGCCCGCACAGTCCGATGCCGGCAGCGCCGGCGACGGCGGCCCGGACCAAGGCCAGTCCTAGTCCGGTACTAGTCCGGGTCCTAGTCCGCGGGCTCCAAGGCTTCCCGCACGCGCTCTACGGACTCATCGGGCAGGGAATCGTCGAACCACAGCACGCGCCATCCCAGGCGCTCGGCAGCCATCAGATTAGCGCGGGAATCGTCTATGAGCATGATTTCCTCTACGGGGCAGGCGGCTCGCTCCTGGGCTATCTCATAAATCCTGGGCTCCGGTTTTATAGCTGCTACCTCTGAGGAATCCACTATGGCATCGTACTGTAAGTTAGGCAACCGGCCGGCCCGGCGCATAGCGCTCACGAAGCCTGGCATAGTGTTGGTAAGCAGTCCGGCCTTGTAGCGTTCGATGGTCCATTCAAGCAGTTTCTGCATCGGCTCCACGGGTTCGATGACATCCATGTAATACTCCTGCCAGTTTATTGATTCTGCGCCAACGCGCTTGGCCAGCTTCTCGTTGAAATCGTTCAGGCTTAGAATGCCGCGGCACGCGTCGTCGTTGAAGTGCCAGAACGCAGATTCTATGATGTCAGATCTTACGCCTGTCTCCTTAGCCAGTTTAGCGAAGGCGCGCTGATAGTAGTGCACCAAGCAGCCGTTGACGTCGAAATAGACGAAGCTGACGCCGCTCTTGGTCTTTTGCAGTTTGCGTCCGGCTACGCTCGGCGCCTGACCGACAAGCTCATCAAGGCCCACCCCTAGAGCTCCCGCTATGGCCTGAACCGTGAAAATCGACGGGGACTTTATGGCGCCGCGCTCGATCTTGGTCAGGGTCGAAAAGCTCAGATTAGCTTGATGACAGAGTTGTTGCTGTGTCAGGCCGGCCTTCTGGCGCGCTTCCTGCAATCTTTTGCCCAACCCCTGCTCATCCATAGCCTTATAATACCAGCAACATGCTAAAGGGCCAACGATACTGGCCTTAAACGGCTATGAGGAGGGAACCAGGAAGGCCAGAATCGTGTAGAAGAACATGGTCACCAGCACGAATACCACGCCGACTATAATCCAGACGTTAGCCTGGTTGCCATAGCCCACGCGGCGGCCCATCCTGCTGTAGGCGACCCCCGCGACCCCAGCTCCGAAAAACATCGCGTAGAGCAGCTTCATGTCTACATTGTACCTTAAAACGCAAGCTTCTTGGCTACTTTTTCCAGAGCCTGGTGGTCTGGGTCGGCGTTTTGGTCGGGCACGCGACGCGACTCTTCCGTGGTGGCAAACTGGTAAACGTGAATGTGGGTATGCGGCACATCCTCTCCGACTATGAGCTCGCCGACGTAGGGCGGGTCGAACACCTCTCGGATCCTGAGCGCGACCTTTTTAACTGTATCCATCACGGCGTGGTAGTCCTCGTCCTCCAGATCCCATACGAAGGGAACCTGCTTCTTCGGCACCACCAGCGTATGACCGGGCGTCTTTGGGTGGATGTCCAGGAAAGCGAACGTTTTATCATCCTCGTATATCTTGTGGCAGGGAATCTCCCCTTTGATAATCTTCGTGAAGATACTGTCTTGCATACCTTTGATTATATAACGAGCAAAGAGTGGATGCGTTAAATAATTCTTAAACTTCGTCGGAAAAGCTGCGCTTATGCTTGCTGAGGGATTGGCTGCTGCGTGATAGTCGTCCGCTATGGAGCGGACGATATTTTCCTGGTGGTTTGTGAAACGGGTGGCGTATTTGATGGCCGCTACGGCGTTATTTGCTTGTATGTTGAGCATGGTTTTGCTGCGCGCCGGCGCCGGAAGCGGTGCTTCCCCGGACTGGGCATCACCAAGCGCCATGGCTATACGCAAAGTCGGCTCGATTGCCAGCGTGCAGGGGTCGCCGGTGCTTTTCAGCAACCTGGATTGCACTCAAATGACTTACCGCCTCACTGGTGGCAGCAATATGCTCGCCGGGTGTTTTACCGAAACAGCTTTCGGGTTGTTCGATAGCGACCACGATGGGGTCATTTTCAACGGCACGGACGAGGGATTGCCTGTGATTCCATATACGGCTCATCAGGTATTAGCTCCGTGGCCCAAGGCCATGGACCTGATCAGTCTTCAGCCCGTCAGTACCGGCGGCGCGCTGATCGGTCTATACAAGAATCCACTAGCAGTGTTTAAGAGCCAGCGCGACCCGCTGGGCCGGATTACGGCCAAGGAACTGACCGCCCCGCCGGACCTGACCCTGAAAGACGCTCTGGGCAGGCCTCTTGTGGTCAACCCGCAGACGCTGGCCTTCTCGGACGGCGGAAGTTGGCTGGTGGCCGAGACGTTCGGCCGCTCTTTCGTGCGCATTAATCTGGCGACCTTGTCCGTTATCGCCTTCTCGCCGGCCTACGGCAGCCCGGGTGGACCTCCCGGACCCTGGCAGTCCCGCGTGGCGATAAGCGAAGACGGGCGGTTCGCGGCCATCGCCAATGACAACGCCGGAGAATTCAAGGTGTTTGATTTGGCAACTTGCGACGGCAAGATCGACGGGCTGCTGCCCCAGGACTGTAAATCATATGACTATCATCCGTTCGTCAGGCAACATATCAACAGCTTGAGGGCAATCGGGCATGTGCGGTTCGTCAACGAAAGGTTATTAAGCTTCGGAGCTTGGTCTACGGATCATTCGGGTGATGGCGAATACGAGTTGTCGCCTGCGGTTAGCATAACTTCGCTGACCGATTATATCGGCTTGGGCGATTCCTATACGTCCGGGGAGGGCGCTTTTGACTACTTGACGGGCACTGACGGCCCGGACAATATGTGCCATCTGTCGCGCCGTTCTTATCCGCTGCTGCTGGGGCAAGATCTGTTCGGCGCCGCAGGCGGGCATTCCGTGGCGTGTTCGGGAGCCGTTATCAAGGACATTGGCAATACCAGCGGCGACTACCGCGGACAAGCTAGGGGAGGGTCAAGTCTGCAGCAGCTACAGCAGTCCGAGCCGTGGCTACTGGAATCGGTTGAGGCCGGTTTCATACCGGGTTATGTGGCACAGCATCGGTTCGTGAAGCGCTGGCAACCCCAGATTGTAACCGTGTCAATCGGCGGTAACGACATAGGCTTCGGCGATATAGTTCAGAAATGCGTAGAACCCCATATCAGCCGCCACCCTAACGGCAATACTTGTTATAACACCTACGAAGACCGTCTGGAGCTGGCAAATCTGATTGATAGGACTATACCGCGCTGGACGGCACTGTATAGGCAGCTACAGCGCGAAACGCCGGGTACATGGCTATATGCCATCGGCTATCCTCAGATAGCCGTCGACAATGGAAACTGCGGGCTTAACGTGCAACTCAATAAGAGCGAGCTGAAGTTCGCTGAAGAAACCGTCGACTACCTGAACCAGGACATCAAGAAGTCTGCTGCTGAGGCTGGCGTAACTTACGTAGACATCAGCCAGGCACTGAAGGGCCACAGGCTTTGCGAGGCGGCCGGTTACGACATTGCAGTGAACGGACTGACCGCCGGAGGTGACGCAGGACCGTTCGGAGTAGGAGTTCTGGGCAGGGAAAGCTACCATCCCAACGGGTTGGGACATGAGCTGATCGAACAGGCCATTCTGAGGCAAACCCATAACCTGAGCGCGCCGGCTCCACCGCTTGGAGCTGATAATAATGACAATGCGCATACCCCCGATGCTCCGGCATTGCTGGACGCACCGAAGACGGGCCGTACGGTATACACGTTTGTGCCTGACGACCATCTGGCGCCGAGTCTAGCCAAAAGGGGTCTGGCCGTGCCGGTCGGCGTCGACGGCTCCCTGGACGGCCTACAGCCTGGTGCCACATACAACTTACGCCTCGACGGACCTTCGGGCGCGGTACTTGGCTCCATCACAAGCGATTCTGCCGGGAACGCCGGCGGCAGCATAACCATCCCCGAAAATACTCTTCCTGGCGGCCATACAATAGATATAATCGGCGAAAGCGAGAACGGCGAACCCGCGGACGTATCGCAGCTGCTCTACGTACCGGCTAGCGACAGTGACATAGACGGCGACGGCATAGACAACGCGACCGATTCCTGCCCGGGCGCCGTCAACAGCGGCCAAGACAGCGACCGGGACGGCATAGACGATGTATGCGACGGACTGATGGCGCCGCCGGCCGGCCCGGGAAGTACGGATAATCATAAGGGTCCGGGCGTAAAGGGTAGGCATGGCGTGGTAGCGGCCGCCGTGTCCAAGCTGCGGATCGCGAACGTCCTGGGTGCCGCCACATACAACCCAGAGGTATTTCGCAGAGCCGGTCCGCGACATGGCGCCGGAGCCAGTGCTCACTTGAAGCATTCCGTGCCTGAAGCGGTTTTCCCCTGGCTGTTCTGGCTCGTCGCGGCGGTCATTCCGGGGCTGATTTTAGCGCTGGCGATAAAATTTAACAAAAAGGTAAGATTTCATTTACAATGAGTTAATGATTTGGGTTCGCAAAGGCTTTGTTTTCTTATTGTCGCTCCTGTTGTTCATCACTCTGCTGGGTACGGCGTCTTCGACCAGCACGAACGTTACCTTGGGCAAGCCGGAAAAGGTGGAAACTTATCTGGCCCAGAGCAAGCTGTACGACCACTTCGTGGCCTATGTGGCAGATCAGGCTTCTAAATCCGAGGGCGGCAACCAGTCAGGATCAGTATCGCTAAATGACGCGGCCGTACAAGCGGCCGCTCGGTCGTCGTTCGGATCAAAGATCATACAGAAGGGCGTCAACACCTTCATAGACGCCAATTATGCCTGGCTGCAGGGCAAGGTATCTGTTCCTAAGTTCAAAATAGACCTGTCGGCTGAAAAAGCAGATTTCGCGCAGAAGGTCGGCCAACATGTAAAGACTTACACCGCTGGCCTGCCGGTCTGTACTAGCGCCCAGGCCGTGCAGCAGCAACTGAACACCGACCCGCTGGCGGCGACCTGCCGGCCGCCGGGCGTCAAGCCCGCGGCAGTAGGCGCCCAGGTCACCCAAAGGCTCAGCACCACCAGCGAGTTCCTGAACAATCCGGTCATCACCCCTAATTCCGTTAACCCCAAGGGCAACGAACAGAACAAGCCGTATTACCAGAAGCTTTCAAAGCTGCCCAAGCTGTACCGGCTTGGCGCCAAGCTGCCGTATATATTCGGAGCTCTGAGCGTATTGTTCGCGCTCGGAATCATATTCCTCGCGCTCACGCGGCGCAGGGGTATCCGGCGCCTGGGCATAGTGTTGGGCCTGGCCGGCATAGTGCTGGTAGCTTCCAAATTCGTGGCCGATATAGCTCTGAAAAAGGCCGAGAACCAAGTCTTTAACAACGCCGGCGTGGGCCAGCTGCAGGAGTCGCTCACGGACTTCGCGCATCGGGTTGAGTCTTCGCTGGTAAGGATTAACCTGTGGTTCGGCGTCGCCTTCCTGGTACTGGCGCTAATCATCTTCATCGTGCTGCTGACGACCCGCGACAGAGCCGGCAAGAAGAAGCCCGTAACAGGCGAACCCGGCGAAGACACCAAGCCTGAAAGCGGCAGTATGCCCCTGATAAAAGCCAGGAGGCGGCTCAGGCGGCCGTTCGGCGACAGTATCATGCCGCTGGGCGCCAAGCCCGGAGGCGAACCGGAAACGCCCCCTGAGCCGCCAGGGGGGGCCGTAGAGCCGTCCGAACTCGCTGATAAGTCCGCGCAAGCACAAGCGGCTCAGAAGCCGGCAGGCGCGCCGCCAGTACCTCATACCAAGCCCAACCGCCGCAAGAAACCACGCCTGATCCAGTAATAATGGCAAGGTACCGAGTCGGATTTTGAATTATCTATAGAGTTGGCTGTGGGTACCGATATGCGTAAATAGAGCTGTTTCGTCGTCTACTAGTTCGTAAATCGCCCTAATATCCCCAGTTATATCTATACTATAGCTGCCTTTGTATGGTGTATGCAGGGCGTGGTTACGAAGCCGGCTATCAGTAGGATCATTCGTGAACAGGGTTACCCGTTCAATCATTTTTTGTTTTATTTTTGGCGATAACTTAGCGGCCATTTTATCAAAACGCCTATGAAAAATTACTTTCATAGGGTTTTAAGATGATCGGCTACGGCTTTCTTGCTCTTCAAGGTTGGAGAAATGTTTCGTCCTGCCCGGTAATCGCTAATCGCCTCACCCAGCTCCTTCTCCACCCCGGGCTTTAGTCTCGGTAATGCCGAAACGGTTAACGAGCGGCTGCGTACGAACTCCTTGAGATTTGCCACAACAACCGTACTCAGCGGCACGCCAATTTCATCAGCCAAGGACTGGGCATCTTTCTTAAGCGCTTTGCTCAGCTTTACGTTTAGAATCGTTTTATCAAGCGTACTCATATACCAAAGTATACACAACGGTATAAAATTGTCAATCTTAAACGGGTTCAAAACTCAAGCATAAGCACTTGGCGGAGAGGGTGGGATTCGAACCCACGGTACGGTTGCCCGCACACTGCTTTTCGAGAGCAGCACCTTCGACCGCTCGGTCACCTCTCCTTATAGCCTGATCCTCGACTGCCTCATTTTAACAGACCGCCGCTGGCATTTACAGGTGGGGTGTGCTAGAATTACCCCTGTTAACTTGAGCGCGCGTAGCTCAGCTGGATAGAGCGTCGGCTTGCGGAGCCGAAGGTCGTAGGTTCGAATCCTGTCGCGCGTACCATTATCATCACTTATCTTGCTTTGAGCTGGCGGCCCGCGGAAGCCAGCGCCCTCTGAGCTTGGGCGGAGAAGTCTTCCAGCACCTGGGGCAGTATTTTGCCGCGGGTTTTAACGACGCTTAACGGGCAGCCGATGGTCAGGATACGGCCGTCCTTTTTCAGCGCCGACAGCCGATCGTCGCGCAATAGGTCCTTGGTCAGGACGTAGGGCAGGGCGGCGATACCGCGGCCGCGCAGGACGGTGTGCAGCATAATAGTCGGGCTGGTGGAGTACAGCGCCGGCCCGGGCGTGGTGATGCCCAGCTTACGCAGGCCGGCATGAAGATGGCCGTAGGTAGTAGAGTGCCGGTCGTAACTGATGAAGTCCGTTAATTTTTTCGCTTGGAGTGCGGATTGGAAATCGTCTAGGCGATCGGGGCGGCACACCAGGACAAACGGCTCGGGACCTATAGGTTCTATGTCGAGGTTGGGGTGAATGGCATTTGCCCGGACAGCGAACGCCAGGTCGATCTCGCGGTTCTCCACCGCGGCGCGCAGATAGCGCGAATCATTGACGATTATGGAAATATCGGCCTTTGATTCAAGCTCGTCCATAGGCTCGCCGGCGTCATTCAGGGCGGCAGCCACGCTGTCTATCATGCCGACCGTGACATGCGGGCGCTTGCGGGCCAGTTCCGTCAGTTTCGTGCGCAGGTTTTCGTCGGCTGTGCGGTGTTCGGTCGCCGCGGCATAGACGACCTGGCCGGCATCTGTGAGTTCCAGCGTTCGGCTGGGGCGCACCAGCAACGACGTTCTGAGTTCGCGCTCCAGCTTGTTGATCGACAGTGTCAGCGCGGGCTGCGAAATATGCAGGTCTTTGGCCGCCTGTGTAAAACTTTTCCGTTCAACCAGCCGGGCGAACCTCTGTAATCTATCGTCCATAAGTTTTATTTATACTATCATATAAATTATATATTTGTCTTATGCGCGGTTTTTCCATAGCATTGTCGGCACAGGAGGGTAACTTTAACTATGGCTAAGCGCACTATCAAGGTCGCTATTGTCGGAGTCGGCAACTGCGCATCATCCCTGTTACAGGGAATACATTATTACAAGGACGTAAGTGATGACGGGTTCGTGCCCGGGCTCATGCACGTTAATTTCGGGGGCTATCATATCCGCGACATCGAGGTCGTAGCGGCGTTCGACGTGAACGGCAACAAGGTGGGCAAGGACATCGCTGAAGCGATTTATGCCGAGCCGAACAACACCGCGGTATTCTCGAAAGTACCGAAGACCGGCGTGAAGGTTTCGCGCGGGCCGGTGTTGGACGGGGTGAACAAGTATACCGCGCCGCTGGTGCCGGTCGACCCCAAGCAGAAGCCCGTGGACGTGGTTAAGGTGTTGAAAGAAAGCGGCGCCGAGGCTGTGATCAACTACTTGCCGGTAGGTTCGCAGGAAGGCACCGAGTTCTACGCCCAGGCAGCCATCGACGCCGGCTGCGGGTTCGTAAACTGCATCCCGGTGTTCATCGCTTCTACGCCCAAGTGGGCCAAGAAGTTCGAGGACGCCGGCCTGCCGGTGATCGGCGACGACATCAAAGCCCAGGTGGGAGCAACCATCGTGCACCGCACGCTGACCAATCTGTTCCTGGACCGCGGCATGAAGATTCAACGCACCTACCAACTGAACACCGGGGGCAACACGGACTTTTTGAACATGCTGGAGCGCGACCGGCTGACGCACAAGAAGATTTCAAAGACAGAGGCTGTGCAGTCGCAGATTGAAGCCCGCGGCCAGACGATAAAGGAAGAGGATATCCATGTCGGGCCGTCGGACTACGTGCCGTGGCAGAAAGACAATAAGATATGTTTCATCCGCATCGAGAGCAAGCACTTCGGCGACGTGCCGATGAACCTGGAGCTGCGCCTGTCCGTAGAGGATTCGCCGAACTCGGCCGGGGTAGCGATTGATTCGATCCGATGCCTGAAACTGGCGCTGGACAACGGTCTTTCGGGAGCGATCATCGAGCCGGCGGCCTACTTCCAGAAACATCCGCCCAAACAGATCGAGGACCGCACCGCACGAGAATTAGTAGAACAGTACATCGCGCGCTACGGGCACAAGCAGGCGGAAGCCGCGCGGCCCGCAAGTCCGGCAGGCCGCCCGAAGGCAGGCCCGAAGGCAGGCCCGAACCCGCAGGTGCGCAGCAAACGGCCCGCCCAGGTTCTACAGGAAGTGTAACCAATTTTACAGGCCTTGGGCCGATTAACAGCTACTCTGGTACATAGCATCTTTAAGCTTTAGCTTAGGCACTGGAAGGGAACGACTTACGAATGGGAGCAGAACAAGTCAGAGTACGGAGTGGGGGCGAAGGAGACGGTCAGGAAGCGGACGCGGAAGTGCCTGGTTCGTTCTGCTACGTGTCAGAATTGGCCAAGGTATCGTGGGAGCTGGGGCACGGGGCGCTGTCCGGCATAGCCGGAGGCGCGACGCGTGCGATACCGAAACTAAGCCCCGCGGGCATACGGGCGGAAGCTGACGCAGCTCTTGATGAAGGCATGAAACTAGAAGACGCCTAAGGTTTTAAAATTGTCAATCTGTGGGCACCGGCGAAACTTTATGCGTTCGGCTTATGCTATACTCCGAATATGGATACGCCCTCTGGTGGGAAAGTGCCTTTTAGGGAGCAGCTGAAAGCGCCATTGTCGCCGTTTACGACGCCGCTTGGGGCTTTCAGGCCGTTCAACTGGCATAAGGCGCATAAGGCTAAGTTGTCCAAAGGTGAGCGCGCGGCCGATAAGCTGCGCAACGGCATGGGCAGTTGGACTTTCGTGTTCTTGTTCCTGATTTTCATGGGCCTTTGGGCATTACTTAATACCGTGGGACTCGTAAATCACTGGGACAAATATCCGTTCATTCTGCTTAACCTGTTCCTGTCGATGATTGCCGGCCTGCAGGGCGCCATCCTGCTAATTGCCGCCAAGCGTGTAGACGGTATCAGCGCGGCAATGGCCGAGCATGATTACCAGACCAATGTGGCAGCAAAAAAAGAACTTGAAGAGCTTATGGAAGTCAATCATGAGCAATTGAAGCGCCTGGAAGAACTTATCGCGCTGCTTAAACGCGAAGGCAAGATCTAGAACACTGGTGTTGGTGTTGTGGGAAAATTAACAGCCGGTTCCCTCTGGCTGGACTATCATATGTGCGGTGGAGTAAGACGGAGGGGGAGTTATGACAAATCAGACGATAGCACGTACGCGAAGATTGCGTTCCAAGGCATCGGCTCAGCCGAGAGCTTGGTGGCGCACGTATCTAAGTTATTAGCTATTAGCCGGCCTTGTCAGCCGCGCCGGTCGCGCGCGGTTGCTAGTCGTTTATCAACCTCTGTAGACAATGATTCGTCAATACTCCTAGGCCACAGGCCGTGCGAGCTCACGTATGCTATTTCCATCGCGTAGTACAGTATTTGCGCTTGAATATATATCCAGAACAGCAGACCCAGAGTGATGGCGAAGTAGCTGTACAGAGCATCCAGATTCTTGAGTTCGCGAGCTACTATGTAGCCCCCCAGTGATTGCAGTATCACCAGCCCGATGGCGGCCGCGGCCGCTCCGACCCGTGTTTCTTTGAGCGGCAGATGGCGCGGAAGACTGAAGTCAAGCAAGAGCTTGAACATCCAGAACAGTATGAATACGTCCAGAAGGGTTGAAAGAGCGCGGAAAACCATGCCGTGATGCCCTGTAGCGCTGGCCAGACCGGCCAGGATCGAAGCCGTTACAAGCCCCAGGCTGCCTACGGCCAACAGCAAAAGGCTCTTGATCAACGACTTGGGGAAACCGTCGCGCTGCGACTCCGGTACCTGCCAGATTTGCTGGACGCTTTTGCGGAAGGCATCGGCCACGCCGCGGGCGCCGTACAGAGTAAACACTATGCCGGCCGCAAGCGCCAGGCCGCTACGGTGCAACCCCTGTACATGCTCGGACAGCTGGCTGCCCAGAAGCGGAAAATAGTTGGTCACTCCTTTGATCACGGTATCCTGCAGCTCGGGATGGCTGCCTATAACGTTGTTAGTCACGGTCGTGAGCACCAGGAGCAACGGAAAAAGCGACAGGAAACCATAGTAGGTAAGCAGAGCGGCTTTGGCGCCGGCCGAATCTTCGCTATACCTTTTTATAACGGCAAAACCGAAAGCCGTTACACGGTGCCGCTGTTGAAACACATCCAATCGGCGCACCATTTTTTGTAAGGCGTTCATGTGCAAAGTTTAGACCATTAAGCGGTTTTGTAAAAATGTTTACAGCCTCATGCCAGCCATAGGACTAATAATATGTACATACAATACAAAGAAAGGGGGCACCATATGTCGAACGAAGAAATAGAAGCCTTGATGGAAAGTTTCGAAAAATGGGACGCCAAGCGCGCCAAGCACGATTTCATACACAGGATGGAGCGGAAGCTAAATCGCAAGGAGAGAGTAAGCGCGGGCTAGTAGCGTATGCGGTGCATCAGACGGTCGATAGCATCGTGATCGCGCTCTTCAAAAGGAAGGTACGAGGATAACATGCTGGCTATCCTGTCTTCGTCTTCAGGCGCGTAGTATATGGTGGTGGGCACGGCGAAACGCTTCATGGGCATGAAGACTATGCTGGAAAAGGCGCCTTCCGGCAGTACGGAGAACGATCGGAAATCATCATAGCCGAAGTGCTTCTTGCCTATGCTTAGTCCATCCGTGTCAATCCGGTATTCCAATTGCCGCGGTTTATGACCACCGTAAACGCCCAGCATCAAGGCGGCTATTATTACCACGCTGACCGAGATAAGATCCCTGCTTATGAAGTACACCAGGGCGGCAAGGGCTAGAGCGCCGGCGGCAAGGGCGGCATACCAGCCGAATGATTTGTCGTGAGCTATAAATTCTGATGCCGTCCAGCTGATTGGCTGTAAGTCTGGGGCAACTTCGTCATCCGGAGCCGGGCCGCCGTCTGGAGCGGGGCCATCACCCTGGACCGCGCCGTCATCTGAACTGTTGTCAGGGGTCTGGGGTGCCTCGGCTTCTGGCGCTGCTACAGGGGGCGTTTCGCCGGCCTTGGGTTTCGTGGCAGGGGGCGGAGCGGGTGATTCCTGTGGGGCAGGCGCCTCCGAAGGAGCAGACGGAGCGGTAGACGGTGCCGGAGTCCCGGAAGCGGCGCGCGCTGTAGGCGCGACGGTCTGGCCGGGCTGCGCTTGCTGTGCGGGCTGCTGGTCGTCGCTTGATTCCATAAGCGTTATTGTACCCCAGTTCATTGGTCAAGACAAAGACGACGCCCGGAAGCGCCGCCAGCGTGATAATTTTGGAAAGGCCAGCTAATCCTGATATAATCACCCCTGTTACGAGGCTCAGTCAAATGTTCAAGGGTCGCGTCCAAGGAAGGGTGTCCGAGCGGTTTAAGGAACTGGTCTTGAAAACCAGCGTGCCGGAAACGGTACCGTGGGTTCGAATCCCACCCCTTCCGCCAAAATCAGTTAAAATAAAAGTCTGTACCAGGACATGGAGAGGTACCCAAGTGGCTGAAGGGGTCGGTTTGCTAAATCGATAGGGGGGCGTTAGCCCCCGCGAGGGTTCGAATCCCTCTCTCTCCGCCAATAAAATAACACTGGCTAGCGCCGGTGTTATTTTATGACTGGCAAAACGCGCGGAACCCGGGGCGTGGCTACCGCCCGGTTACTGATCCGCGGCATTGCGCAGAATAAATTCATTGGAAGAGCTTAGCGGCCCGTATATGGGGTTCACATAGTGTACGTATTGCCTGGCGCCACCGTAGTAAATGAACGAGAATACTATAACCAGAGCAAGAGAAGCCTTTATGGCCGGACCGGGCAGCAGACGGCTGTCTTTGAGCGCCTGGCGCAACCCCAAAGCCAAAAATACGTATATGTATATCAATATAGGCAGTACGTATCTGCCATGTATGGCCAGCGGTTCGCCTAATTGCCGATAGTCATGATAATTCTTCGCCCACAGGAAAAACAGATAAATAAGACTTACTATGCCCGCCGCCATAAGGCCTTTGTCTTTACGTAGCGCCCCGAAGTTCACGACGGCGCATATGAACATTCCGGCTCCTAACACGGTAACTATGAGTAAGTAAGGCGGCGGTGCGTATAGGTTACCCCGCAGGGGTACCTGCGCGCTGAAAAGCTGGAACGTAACCGACGTCAACCAGTAGGCGCTGTAGTGCAGCACGCCTTGGCCGGGCTGATGTCCTCGGTTATATTCCCACAGCATGTGGTTGCGGTTCCAGACATAGTAATCCGCGCAGTCCTTAACGTTAAGGACCTGGTCGCATTGCGGCACCGGATTATGATATCTGACGAGATTGACTCCATAAATCCGAATGAACATAAAACTGCCAAGCGCCGCCGCTATAAGCAGCGATAACTTGGCCCCCCGGCCGATATTCGCAAAGCTTTCCTTGGCATCAGCCTTGAGCCCAGCGGCATTCACCCGCCACAGGCGAATGATTTTCCAGGCTACCAGAACCGTTATAGCCAGCATCAGGGGGAGGAACGCGAATTTAACCAGACTTGAGAATAAGCACAAGACCAACAATATCAACAGCGTCTTGGTATTGAATCTGCCTTTTTCGAGTTGCTGTAGGAATAACACTGTCCAATATATGCACAGGCTAACAGCTAGGACGAACAGGTTATCGTAACTGATCTGAGCCGACAAGACCGCCATAAGCGGTGTCAGAGCCAAGGCTAGCATCAGTACGTTAGCCAGAGGATTGGAAATGCGCAGCAGCCGCAGGAGTTTTCTAATGACTAAAAGGCTCGTCACGGCCAGAGCTATGTTCACGAAACGCAGGCCGATTACCTGTATTACCGTGTCATGAGTAAACAAGCTTATGATGCGGTAAGGAAAACTCATCAGGTAGTGATACAGCGTAGATGTATTTTGGATAAGCGCCCCGAACCTGTATGTATCGCTGGTCTGGCTGGTGACCACGGGGTTGAGCCTATGTGCAAAGAACTGTATCAGGTTGAAATGATAGCCTTCGTCAAAGGCCATGGGGAAGCGGCTGGTCAGCGCCAGCCAGCAGCTTTCGGCTGCGAAGAGCAGCAGAGTGAGCTGGAACGTCCAAGGTGAGCCGAGCGCTTTGTCTAATCTGCGGATTTGTTTCTTCATACAATAATCTCTCCCAATTCTAGCAGAGGATCTCTCAGGCCCGCGCGAAAACTGTGGCCGATACGCGGCCGGCGCCATGCGCCTTAAGGGCCTTAGCCGCCGCCTCCAAAGTGGCGCCGGTGGTCATGACGTCATCGATTAGAAGTACATACCTCTTGTGCAAGGAATACGACTTACCGGCGTCACGCACACGGAAGACGCCGTGCATCTGGCGCAAGCGTTGCTGCCTGGAGGTGCCGACCTGCCGGCTATGTCCGCTACGGACCAGGCATTCCACATAAGACAGGCGCGTCTGCCGGCTTAGCTCGCGGGCCAGCAGCTTGGCCTGGTCATAGCCGCGTCCGCGGACGCGGCTGGCGGCAGTCGGCACCGGAACTATTATCATATTGCCGGCCTCCGCCCCTATCATAGGGGACAGGTGGGCCGCCATTACCTTTGCGGCCCCACGCGCCCCAGAGAACTTCAACCTCAGCACAAGCTCCTTAGCGATATCCGAGTAATCCGTTCCGGCTTGTACCGCGTACAAGCCTGTGGCGGCACTGCAGCCACTGCAATTCAGTGACCCGGTTGACGGCTTGAAACAATGGTGGCAGCGTTCTGGCGGAATATTAAGATGCGGTAAACAGGTTGGGCACAGCAGGCTGCCCTCGGCTAAGCAGCCGAGGCATTCATATGGGGCCAGTAGGGTCAATACACGGTCAATAATGCTCATGTTGTGTTTATTGTGTTGTAAATAAGTGCCTCAAAGCGTTGCGTGCTGCTTACTGCCTAAGCTATACTGCTACCAAGACAAAAATGCAAGATTTTTAATCTCTTTCTGGGTCCATAGCTTCAAAGAGCAGGTCACAGCATAGTAATAATTAATGGAGGGTAATCCGCTATGGCGCGACGTAATCGCGACGACGACTTATTATTGGAAGAAGATGAATTGACCGCAGCTTTCTTGGGCGACGAGACCGCTGTGGCCACTGAAGAGCAGCCGGCCCAGGCGGCCGGAGGCACAGCTCCGGCTGTTGACGATGAATGGGACGAGGACGAGAACTTGCCGGGACAGCTGGCCGTAGACGTATACGAAACCAAGCAGAAACTGGTAGTAAAGGCACGGACCGCCGGCGTGAACAAGGGCGATCTGGACGTCAGCATTTCCGACAATCAGCTGACCATACGCGGCACCTTGAGCTCCGGCTCGGAAGAAGGCGTAGAGAACTACTTCCTACAGGAGTGCTACTGGGGTGAATTTTCCCGCACCATCGCGCTACCCGTTCCCGTGAAGGAAGAAGAGATTGAAGCCGTGCTCAAAGACGGCGTACTGACCATCAGCTTTACCAAGGTTCAGCAGGACACGGTCAAGAAAATCCAGGTCCTCTAAGCCCTGGCGCACGGTCCCTGGGTCATAATTCAAAGGGTACTGGCATAGCATATAAAAAAACTCCCCTTTTATGGGGAGTTTTTGATTGTCCTTCGTACAATATAGAATCACACTAGGATCATCAACCGCCAAGCGCACTGGACTGGCTGAGCACGAAGTGGATGATTAGCTGGGCAAGGGCTACTATGACCAGACCGACTACGGCATAAATCAGGCTGTTCTTGGCTGCTCCCACGCGCCCGCTCTCGCCGCCAGAAATGATATAGCGGAAGCCACCGTAGATTATCATTATTACTGAGGCGCCGCCGACTACCAGTGAGAATGCGGTGATTATCTTCCTTGCAAGCTTGGTTATGTCGCTCTGGCCTACGTTCGTGCTTTGACAGTCTATGTTTGTACTGCCATTATTCGAAGGCAGCGAATTGATGGCGCCGTTGGCGACTGCTCCCTGGACGGCGTTACAACCGGCCGGGGCATCAGCGGTCGCGATGAGGGTTCCTCCTACCATAGGGGTAAGGAACATCGCCGCCGTGGACCATATAAGTATCTGTCTTTTGATTTTTTGAATCATTTTTCTATGCCTTTCTTTAACACTACCTAACTTATACTACAAGCTTAAGCGTGAATCAAGCCGGATTGTGTAATATTGCTACGTCTTCCATTTACGGTCGGGTTTGGAATAGTACGAAGTGGATTATCAACTGGGCAGACGCGGCGACCGCAAGACCGACCACGGCATATAGCAGGCTGCCCTTGGCATTTGCCACCTTACTCTGCTCGCCGCCGGATATTATGTACTTGAAGCCGCTAATCATGATTACGATGACGGAGGCGGCGCCGATTACGTAGCTTAGGATGGTTACCACTGCCTGCAGGGTGTTATTAACCTGGCTAGTGTCGCAGTTGCCGCCCGTCTCGCCTATGCCTTGCAACACCTGGCCTTTGGAACTATTACCGGAAGGACACGCCGGGGAACCGGCGGCATAGGCCGGCGCGGCCGGAACCATAATGGCGGCGAGTGCCAACGCCGCGGTTGCGATAGTGTTAAATAGGATTCTTCTTAGTTTCATCAGTGGTCTCCTTTATAGCTTTCTGACGACATAGGTGATTATGAGTTTCGCCAGGATTATGACCGCCAGACCAATCATCGCGCTTGCGATGGATCTTTTGGCTTCTTCCACGTCGGTATCCGTGCGGGAACCCGTACTTACGTCACTGCCTGAAGTTATGAAGCGTATGGAGGCGACAAGGATCATTATAATGGCGATAGCTCCCCCCAGATACGCGATTATATTGGCGATTTTCAGCAGGATGCCGTTATCGCCGGCTATGGGGTCGGAGCCGTTAGCGTGACAGGCTGCCGACGCGTTCGCGCCATTAGGCCCGTTATCGCAGACGCCGCTACTGAAAGGATCGAATGCCCTGGCAGAAACCGGCGCTGCCGCCAGACAAATCGTAACTAACAGTAATGACAGTGTGAAGCGCCTAATCATGGCGAGGCCCAGTTAACTACGAACGTAACTATAGCCTCGGCCGCTATGGCTATCGCCAGACCCACAAGCGCGAAAACTATGCCTTTTTTTGCTTCGGAGGTCTTGCCCGGGTCGCCACCAGAGGTTATGTACTTGAGGCCAGACAGGGTCATGCTAAGAAAAGCAAAGGCGCCTATGATGCCCAGAGCAGCCTGCAGCAGGGTCTTGATAGTGCTCGGCCAGGCGTTTGACCGGGGCAGATTCGAGGGGTCTATGGCCGTAGCATGATTAGTTGCCGGGGCAGGTACGGCAGCCGACACGGTCGCCAAAGGCATGGCAGCGCTCAGCGGGCCGAGCAACAGGAATATGATAGTTGCCGAGAGTTTTGTCCTAAGATTTCTAGATGCGCGCATTTCTAACCATGTTTATGTTTGCAAGTTTTACATAAGTATTATAGAACGCCGGCCCGGAATGTACAACGGCATCTTCATCCGCCCAGCTTATTGCCTATGAATGAAACTAGAGCCACGGCCACGAGGGCTACGGCTAAGCCGGTCAGCGCGCTTATTATGGTCGACTGCGCGGAGGCGGCCTTTTCGGAATTACCGCGGCTTCCCGCGTATTCGAATGAACCCATTATTACGAATACTATGGCCACGATGCCAGCTATGCGCAGAAGGTCGTCTACGATCGCTAGCAGTACGCCCGGTACGTCGCTGGCAGTCTCGCCACAATCGTTTTTATCGCCCTGTGTGAAGATATTGAAACACTTTATGCCGCAGGAGTCGTTCGGATCATTCTTAGGCCTGATTTCCGATGACGGCATGAAGTTATACCATGGCTCCAGACCGAAAAAGTTCCTGCTGCAGTCGCTTACGTTGTCTGCGACAATGACGGGGGCAGGCAGGGGAGAGGCGGCAGCCGGATGGCTCCAAAGCAAACCGGCGCCCGTGATAGCGGCGCAGAATAATGCCGAGATAGCTGCTGCGGACTTCACCTTGCGGCCGGGTTTTGCCAGGATCTTGCGCATCATGGCTCCGATCATTAGAACAGTCCTCCCGGTATCAGGAAATTCAGGAAGGCATACAGGAATCCGAATACGATAAGCGCCAGGATGGTCTTAGATATGCGGTCTTTGGCCGCTCCCGTCTTCTGCGGATCACCCGTAGAAGTGATGTATTGTATGCCGCCCAGTACGAGTGAAATAGCCGCTACCAGTCCTACTATTATGCTCAGCAGACTTATGAAGGGATTAACATAGAGTGCTATGAGATCGCAGCCGCCGCTATCGCAGACGCCCGACTGCTTGCTGAGCGGCTTGGCCCCGCCCAAACCGGCACTTGGGTTGGACTTACAGTACCATTTACCGTCGTTCGGTCCGCCGTGTATCTTCGTAGGCGTCGCATCAGAACCGCAATTAGGCTTGCTGCCGACGGGGTGGCCCTGGTCGGTCTTGACGCAATGACCGCCAGCCCGGTGGTATCCTGGGGCACAAGGGGTACTCGGCGGATTAGCAGAGGCAGCCTGGAACATGAAACCGCCCAGCAGTATGAGCACGGCGGTTGCCGATATCAAAGTCCTAATCATTTTTTTAAGTAAAGGCATGATATATGTGTTTGTGGTTTTGTCTGCCTTTAATTATGGGATACCGCCCCGCAAAAAGCAATCCATGTATCGCTCCAGGGTGGGCCTTGATGAAATTAACAACGCTTATGGTATAGTAAAAGCAGAGTTATAAATAATCAAAAATATGAAACATAAAATAAGGCGGAGCCTGCTAAACATAACTCTTGTACTGGCGCTTTTGTTGCCTATGTTTTCATTTGCTTTCCCGGCGACCACTTCAGCCAGGTTCATACCGGGAGGGTTCTCTGACCCGGGACAATCAGCCGTAGAAAGCCTGCACTCCTATTTGGCCGACATTAACACCAACTGCCATGACATGGCAGAAGGAAGCATACTTTGGAATGATTGCCAGGATGACCAGAATTATCTGAACGCCTTCGCGGGATGTAGCGGCAATATGTTCACCATAACAGGTAAGTTTTCATCTGGTAATGATTCGGGTGATGATAAATGGGGTGTGGATCAGGGCAACGTCAGCGATTGCCAGGACAAACTGCAGGACCTCGCGACCATATCGGGAAATGCTTGGGATCTGATACAGGGTCTTAAAAAATGCGACGGAGTTGTTGAAGCTGGCGATAACAGTAAGTGGGATGCTTGTCAGAATAATTATCAGGCTCCTCTGGAGGGAATCGGCTGTAGTGATCGTATGTTCGGTTCTGGGCCCACGCGACACCTCATAATGAGCAGGTTTAACAGCTGTCTGAATACCGTAAACGCCATGATTGATTTTGCAGCTAAGCAGAGTTGTCAGAAAACTTATTCCGGCAGCCGGCTTAAGGCCTGCGAGGACGGCTACGTCGCGAGGGTAAAGGGCCAGGGCGCATCTAGCACCTGCTCCAAATACAGCGGGCAGGACAAGGCGGCCTGCCAGGACGGATTCGGTTCGGGCAGTCCAGCCGGCGCAGGCGGCGGGGGGGAGGAAGCATCGATGCGAGCTGTCCTCTTGATGGAAGTTCGCTAAGCTGGATCATCTGCCCTGTCATGGATCTGTTCCAGAGCCTGATAAGTACCCTGGATGGATGGATTACTAGCCAGTTGTCCGTGGGCTCACCGGGCAATTCGGCCGACCCGAATCAGATTTTCTGTGACAGCCAATCCAAAGACACAAATGTCTGCAACGCGTATCACTCGGCCTGGGCCAGCTTCCGCGACCTGGCGCTGGGCCTGCTTGTCATAGCAGGGCTGATCTTCATCATATCGGAGATGGCGGGCTTTGAGTTCCTGGACGCGTATACCATGCGCAAGGTATTGCCAAGGCTTGTGATCGCCGCCCTCGCCATAGTCCTGTCGTGGCAGCTTCTGCAATTCTTCGTCACTCTAGTCAATGATTTGGGCTACGGCGTGCGTTACCTGATCCAGCAACCCTTCGCGCAGGCCGGCCTTGACAAGGCGACCCTGCAAGGAGGGGGGGCAGCGCTGGCCAGCGGACTGTTCGTGGGGGCCGTAACGATATTGGCGCTGGCTGGGCTGTTCAGCTTCCTGCTTACCGGCGCGCTGGGGGTATTCATCGCCTTCATGGTGCTGATGATACGGCAGGTGCTAATCATCATGCTTATACTGATAGCGCCGGTCGCCATAGTCTTGTACATCATGCCCAATACCAACAACTACTTCAGGATGTGGTGGGACACTCTGTCAAAGGCGCTCCTGATGTTCCCGCTCATAGTCGGAATGATTACGGCCGGGCGGGTGTTCGCCGCCGTATCGGCCGCCCAAGGCGGCAACGCGTTTAACCAGATAATCGGCTATGCTGCCTACTTCGCGCCGTACTTCATGATACCGATGACCTTCAGATTCGCCGGCGGCATGATAAGCGCCATCGGCAACGGCCTGCAGCAGGCGGCTCAGCCCGCCTATCGCGGCCTCGGTCAATACCGCGCTAACAAGGCCAAGGAGAACTGGGCTGCGATTCGAGCCAACCAGCGCTGGGACGAGAACTTCGGCAGGTTCACAATTCCGAAGGAGGTTGGAGGCCACAAGATTCCCTTAATAGGCGGTAAGGAGACCGGCATAGCCAAAATAGCCAACCGCGCGGCCATTGAAGCATTCGACCAGGACGAACTGTTGGGCTGGAGGCTGGGCAAACCGCGACCGAACCGCACTAACCCCCTGACGGGCAAGCCGTGGCGCGGCGTGTGGGGTACCCGGCGCGGCTCCGCGGAACTGGATGACAAAATAAACGACCGGCCGGTCGCCGACAGCCAGCAAGCCTGGCAGGAACTTACTAAAAAGAACGGCGGCACCCCCCTGCATTACGAAGCCCTGCGCGGAGTGGCCGGCCGGCACCAGGATTATAAGGGTAAGGACGCTAATGGCGTCCTGATAAAAGATAGGCTCGCCGCGGAAGGTTTCGTAGATTCAAAGAGCGGTAAAATCAAGCGTCCTTCCAGCGAGGATGACTTCTATAAAATGGGCAGAATTCTACAGGAAAGCAGTAGTGACAAGGAGCGCCTGGGTGGCAATGATCTAGTAGAGCACCGCGGTTTTCTATCTTCCATCAAACACCAGCCTGGCCAGGAATACGCGGATGCGCAGGTCATGGCAGCCATCGGCCTGTCCGCCGCCGGCCGCGCCGAACCTGACGAGCTAGGATACATAGGCGACTCTATAGAAGCCAGGCTTGGCGTAGGAGTAGCCGGCCGTACTATGAAAGCCGCCCAGGCCGCCGCCAGCGCAAAGGAACGTCCGGAACTCGCGGACGGCCATGGTATCATCCGCACGCGCGACGGCCACTGGGAATCATCCTACTCCGAGAAGAACTTCAGGTCCCAGACTGCTGTTGATTCAGTAAAAAGCCGGAAGGGTTCAGACTGGTCGGGCGCCAAAGCCGAAGGTGTTTGGGCAACGCGACTTACGCAGGTACATCTAGCCACTGGCCGCGCCGTTGCCGACGGTACGGCTGATGCCCACGATCAGCAATCAGCGATAGAGACCATAAGATACGGCATCCAGAACCCGTACAATGATGCCGGGCAAAAGAGCGCCTGGAAGAAGATAGCCGCTATGGCCGCCGAGGAAGCCCCTGATAATATTCAACTTCAACAGCTGGCACAAACTCAGCCTATGACACAGGAGGAATTGAAGCAATTGCCACCTGACATGATAGCGCCGGAGCCTCCACCCCCGCCAGAAGAGTAATCCAGTACCTTAGTTGACAAAAGCCGGATTTTGCTGTATAATCCTATAATATGATGGCAGAAGCTCAGCCTCACCCCAGTACAGCGCCTGAACAGCCGACCGAAGAAAGGCCGGCCGCTGAACCAGATACACAGTTAGAGTATAAAGGCGGTGTTTACACGCGCATTGATCCCGACAATGAGCTCTTCGGCCAGCTGCGCCACTCGGCCGCCGAGCGCGGGCGGCCCGACATGGTCGGTCTGGAATGGGTCGAGGAAGACGGGATGCGCTACAGGGTTAGCAGCCACGAGAAACTGACAAGGACCAGGCAGGAAGTCGTCGGCACGAGCCGTCTGCCGCGCATAGTCAAGCACAGCATCGCCGGCCCCACTCTTGAATGGGAGGAAATATACGAAGAGGTTCCCGAAACCGTGGACTACCGCACGGTCGACGTTTTTAACAAAGAGGGTGACTTGGTCGACATATTAACCTTCACCGGCTCGCGGCACGACTGGACGCCGCGCAGGATCCACAAAGCATCCCCCGGCGAGATATACGTCAAGCCCGACAAGCCTCAGGAAATTGACAACTTCGAAGGCCACTTTTCAGAAAGTACCCTTATAAATCCTCATTCTGTCCCCATCGACGTAAGGGTGCCGCGGCCCGTTGTTGGTTTCCGCTGGGTTGAACAGCCGGCCAGGCCGGATCCCGAAGGTCCCGGGCGTTTGCGGGCGTCTGCCGTCCGGAATCGCGAAAAAGGAGATCTAAAAGACAAAAGCCTAGAAGATAAAACTCAGGAGCTTTTCGAAGCTTTGGCCAAGCAACAATCGGAACACGGCATAGAGAACTGGGTAGGCCTGACCTGGAACAGTCCTGTCGTTAAAAGAGACAGGTATGGCAACTGGTCTACGTATGACATCAGTCAGATGCAGATAATACGTGATGAGATTACGATAAAGGGAGACGGGGAGAATTATCTTAATTATATAGAAAGGGTATTCGAGGTCAGGACGCGTTCCAGTGACGGTAAGACGTCTAACCGCCATGTATATACTCTGGCGGAACTGCAGGAACTCTTCAACCACAAGGAAGCTAGCGACCGCAAGCAATCCGAGCAACAGAGACGTCATCATAAAGATCTAGGCCCTGCAGTTCCGCCCGCCGTGCCTTTGAATCTGCACTGGGAAACCAGTCGCAAGCCAGAGGAGACTGAAGAAGCCGGACACCAGCCAGAACCCCACATTACATTTGAAGACGCCCTTGCATTACTAGTCGGGGGCGGCCTGGGACATACCGACCTGCACGCTACGGTTGAACGGATCAAACACACCAAACCGCCGCACAAGGAAATGAAAGGCCATGAGCGCGTAGAAGCGCACGAAGCCGAAAGAGCCCGGACGTATGCGCATGAATTACTCAGAACCTTTGAAGAGATAGGCAGGGACCGTCTTTACGCAATAGTCGAGCAGATGCGCGGTGCCTACATGAGCCTGGATATTGATCTGCACCGTCTGGGCATACCGTCATCTTCGGGTTATCCGCCCGCGCCAAGAAGCGATAGCCAGATACTCCAGACCCTTATGCAAAGGCGCCTGGCAGGCGATACGACCCTGCTCAGCGAAAATTCCGAGGAGCGCAGGCGGCATTTTGCCAAGGAAATAGAGACGGAACTCGGCTGGTTATTCATGCGCTCCGCGCTTAAGATCGCCAAAAAGAACATACCGGACGAAGATCCTAAGGATCCCGCCGAAAGGGCCGAAAAAACAATCTACTTACGAGCAGACAATCCTGAGCTGTTGTTCCGGATACAATATCTGCTTTACCACAAGGCCATAGAGAACATGCTGGAAGAAGAGAAGGGTAATACCGAGGAGGACTCGAAGTTTGGTCGTGCGGAATTCGCCCGCCTAGGCGGCATGCTGCGCCGTTCCTTCGGCAGAGCCTGAACGTCAGGCCGTTAATATCTATAGTGGTCGGCTTTGAAGGGTCCTTCGGGCGGCAAGCCTAGGTATTTAGCCTGATCAGCCGTGAGCTCGGTAAGGCGGCCGTCAAGGGCCGCCACGTGGACGGCGGCGACCTTTTCGTCCAGTTCCTTGGGCAAGCGGTGGATGCCGAGTTTGTAGTCTTTGGTATAGAGTTCTATCTGCGCCAGAACCTGGTTGCTGAACGAATTAGACATCACGAACGACGGATGTCCGGTGGCGTTGCCCAGATTTACCAGACGGCCTTCGGACAGGATTATCAGTCGATGGCCGTTGGCCGGCATGGTGTACAGGTCGACCAAGGGCTTGATGGTTTCTTTCTTGACGCCTTCAAGTTTGTTGAGCCGGTCAATCTGGATCTCGTGGTCGAAATGGCCGATGTTGCAGACGATGGCGGTGTCTTTCATTTTTTTCATGTGGTCGATGGTGATGATGTCCTTGCAGCCGGTGGCGGTAACGAAGATGTCAGCTTCGCCGGCCGCTTCGTCCATGGTGACGACTTCATAACCTTCCATCAGGGCCTGGAGGGCGCAGATCGGGTCGATTTCGGTGATGAGCACGCGGCAGCCGAAGGCCCTTAGGGATTGGGCGCTGCCTTTGCCGACGTCGCCGTAGCCGGCCACCACGGCGACCTTGCCGGCCAACATGACGTCGGTGGCGCGCTTGATGCCGTCTACCAACGATTCGCGGCAGCCGTAAAGATTGTCGAACTTGGACTTGGTGACGCTGTCGTTGACATTTATGGCCGGTATTTTCAGCGTGCCTTCATGGAAGTACTGGTTGAGCTGGTGAACGCCGGTGGTGGTTTCTTCTGATACGCCCTTGATGTCTCCCAGCAGTTCCGGGTGCTTGTCGTGGACCAGTTTGGTCAGGTCGCCGCCATCGTCCAGCAGCATGTTCGGGCCTTTGCCGCCGGGGAATTTGAGCGTCTGTTCCACGCACCACCAGTATTCATCTTCCGTTTCGCCCTTCCATGCGAAGACCGGCGTGCCTGCTTTGGCTATGGCGGCGGCCGCATGGTCCTGTGTGGAGAAGATATTGCAGGAGGACCACCGGACTTCGGCGCCAAGCTTCTGCAAGGTTTCTACAAGCACGGCTGTCTGAATAGTCATGTGGATCGAGCCGGAGATGCGCGCGCCTTTCAGGGGCTGCTTAGGGCCGAATTCCTGGCGCAGGGCCATTAGACCGGGCATCTCTTTTTCGGCAAGCGCGATTTCCGCGCGCCCCCAGCTGGCGAGCTTGATGTCTTTGATTTTATAGTCGGTGTCAGCCATGGCTACAGTGTGATCTCCTCGTTAAATGATTCCCGGTATCGTCTGATGAGAGCTTCTTTGGAAAACTCCGTCTGAGTGCCGTGGTGCTCGATGATGAAAGAAGCGATGACCGAGCCCAAGCGTCCGCATTTTGGCAACTGCCATTGTCGCAAGTATCCATACAAAAAGCCAGCGCGGTAGCCGTCGCCAGCGCCCGTGGGATCGGTGAGCTTGGCTGATTTGCCTGGGGGTATCTTGTGCGGGCCGCCGGCCTTGGCGCCTTCGATTATGGAGCCGTCCCTGCCAAGAGTGGTGACTACCACGGGCACTTTGGCTTTGATTTCTTCGGCGCTGATGCCGGCTTTTTCGCTGAGCACGCTCAGTTCGTAATCATTGGTTATAAGGACTTCGGCGGCATCGATGCCGGCTTTCAGGCTGGCGGCGGGGCTGTTGCTGACCTGCTGGCCCGGGTCGTATACCAGGCGTAGTCCGTACTCGGCGCACTCGGCAACCTGGGCCTTCATGGATCCAGGGTCATGGGCCGATACGCACACCAGTACGTCCTGGCCGGCCCAAGGCTTCAGGGTCAGGCTTGTGGTGTCGGCCATGGCGCCGGGGTAGAAGCCGCCCACCTGGTTGTCCTCGCTGTCTGTCATGACGTTGAACGAAGCCGTGGGCAGTTTGCTGATGTGAACGGAGCTGGCATCGATGCCGGCGGACGATAATCGTTCAAGGTAATCCGAAGCGTCCGGCCCGACCGCGCCCATCAGGATTGGCCGCTCGCCCAGCTGAGCCATGTTATAGGCGATGTTGGCGGCCACGCCGCCCGGCGTTTCTTCCAATTTGTCCAGCAGTACGCTCAAGGATAGGACATGCAGTTTATCGGGCTTGATGAGGTCCCGGTACTTGCCGGAAAAGTTCATGATCCTATCGAGGGCGATCGATCCGCAGATAATAAGTCGGGGGTTGGCCATTTGTCCTTTAAGTATATAGGATTTGGTATACTACGAGTACCGTGTCAACATATAAACTCATTCAGGATATAGAGGCCGAGGACCACATTTTGGGCCCGCTGTCGCTCAGGCAGTTCATTTTTGCGCTGATAGCTGCGTTCCTGTTTTATATATGTTTCCTTGCGGTTACCAAGCACGTGCCTTTTATGCTGGCAGTTTTCCTGCCGCCAGCCCTTTTCTGCGCGTTCTTCGCCTTTCCTTGGGGCAGGGACCAGCCAACCGAGCTCTGGGCGCTGGCCAAGATACGTTTCTGGTTCAAACCGCGCAAACGCGTGTGGAACCAGAGTGGCGTAAAGGAGTTGGTGACCATAAACGTGCCGAAAAAGGTCGAACGTATATTGACTGACAACCTGAGCCAGACAGAGGTTAAGAGCCGCCTGGAGGCACTGGCCAACACCATAGACAGCCGCGGCTGGGCAATCAAGCACATAGACGCCGTGGGCTACAGCATGCCGTCGTCGGACAGCAGCTCCGACCGGCTGATCGACATACCCGAAGAAGCCCCGCCGCAGGAAGTGCCGGCGGATCTGGCCGTCGCCGATATAATGGACACCGACACCAACCCCATAGCCAAACAGTTCGACACCATGATCAACCAATCCACGCAGGAATACAGACAGCGGCTGATAAACCAACTCAGCCAGCCCGCGGCGGCAACACCTCCCCAGGCACAACCCAGCAGTGGTTCATGGATCATAATCCGGTCCCGGGGCGACCTGCGCCGGCAGTATCGGCACCAGCCGCCGCACCAACGCTGCCGACAGCCGGAATCGTGCCGTCCGCAATGCCCGCGGACCCGGAAGTCATAGGTGGTGGAGCCGCGACCGCGGCCGACGACGTGGAACTAAGCGCCCAGCTTAAGAAACGTGCCGACCAGCCAAGGAATACGGTCATCTCAGAACTCTGCAGCCCACCGGAACGAAGCCCGCAACAGACGCCCCGCCAGTGGCGGCGGCAACAGCGCCGGCAGCGGGCGGCCAGGCGTCGGACGACTCTTCTACAGGGGTGACAGCTAGCAATGACCCTGCTATACTGTCCCTGAGCAAGAATGACGATCTGAACGTGGCTACGATAGCCCGTGAAGCTCAAAGAACCCGGCCAGATAGTAGGACACAGGCGAAGTCGTAATTTCATTGCACTGATTTCCGGAGCCAAGCCGGAGACGAATTGAAACAAAGGTGGGCACTTAGCATGAATCCCTCGGCACCAGAGCAGCAGGATCCGTCCCGGTTGGCGGTCGATGCCGTCGTGCCCGGTTCCGGGCAGCAGCCGGTTCCGCCGCAGGGCCAGATGGTCTCAGGCCAGGCCGCAGTACCGGAACGGGCAAACAGGCCAAGGGCGATAAGGGCCATGCGAACAGCACCCAGAACTCCCTGCAGATCGCCGAGATCCGCGACGGTATAGTGATCATGAATGACGGCTCCTTCAGGTCGGTGGTCATGGTCAAAAGCATCAATTTCGATCTTATGAGCCCACAGGAGCAAGAAGCTGTCGAGTACAGCTACCAGGGGTTTTTGAACTCGCTTTATTTCCCGATTCAGATTTTTTTGCGTTCACAGAAGGTTGATCTGCGGCCTTACATAGAAAAGCTCGACAAGATCCGCACCGAGCACGACAACATGCTGCTGGCGATGCTGATGGAAGATTACATAGGCTACATGGCCGAATTGAGTCAGCAGACCAACATCATGGACAAGAAGTTCTACGTGGTCATACCGTATTTCCCGGTCGTAGAGGTGCAGCAGGCAATGACGAAAAGCAAGAACTTCCTTGGCGGCGTCGGCAACTTGTTCAAAAAGTCGGACCAGCACGTAGTGATCAACGAAGCCGATCTGGAGGACGCCAAGACTGAACTGCGCAACCGCGTGCAAGCGGTACTGGCCGGTATGCGGCAATGCGGCATCCAGGGTCTGCCGCTCGACACGCAGGAACTCATAGAGCTGTACTACGACACCTACAACCCCGATACCGCCACGCGCCAGCAACTTAAGGATTTTAATATGCCACGGCCGATGTCATTACCAAAGGCGAAGGTAATGCGCCCCAGCCGCACCTGGACAAGGAGCTACAGTAATGTTCGGGAGTAAGAAAAAACAGCCGCCCGCGGACCCCGCGGCCATCACCCAGGCACAGCACCAGCGGGAAGAGCAGGAAGTCCAGGAGGCCTTCCAGAAAGGCATAACCGCACTGCGCGATTTCATCGCGCCAAGCTCACTGGAGTTCAGTAGCACCCACTTCCAGATCGGCACCCGCTATGCCCGCACCTATTACGTCTACGGTTATCCGCGCCAGCTATATACAGGCTGGCTAGCAGCATGGTCAACCTCGATGAAGTCATCGACCTTAGACTGTACATATATCCGGTGGAGAGCCAGGTGGTGCTTGAAAACCTTAAAAAGAAAGTGACCCAGCTGGAGGCCGGCATACAGATTGACGCCGAGAAAGGCCGGGTACGCGATCCGGGCAAACAGGCGGCCATCGTCGACGCCGAAGAGATGCGCGACAAGCTGCAGGTTGGCGAAGAGCGGTTTTTCCGGTTTGGCTTTTATTTCAGCTGTATGGCGGCAGCATGGAAGAACTGGAATTCATATCCCATAAGGTCGAGTCGATGTTCGGCCAGCAGCTGGTTTACAGCAAGCCTGCCACATCGCAGCAGGAACAGGGCCTGAACAGCACCGTGCCGCAGCTGGTAGACCAGTTGCAGATTCGCCGCAACATGAGCACCGGTGCGCTCAGCACCAGTTTTCCGTTCACCAGCGCCGACCTGAGCCAGGAAAACGGCATACTTTACGGCATCAACATGCATAACTCCGGCTTGGTGATATTCGACCGGTTCACTCTGGAAAACGGCAACTGCGTGGTCTTTGCCAAGTCCGGCGCTGGCAAGAGTTTCCTGGTCAAATTGGAGGCTTTGCGCAGCATGATGTTCGGCACCGAGATATTTATCATCGACCCCGAAAACGAGTATCAGAGGATGTGCGAAGCGGTTGGCGGAGCCTACGTGCGTCTGAGCCTGAACTCGAACACCCGCATCAATCCCTTTGATTTGCCCAAAGTGGTCGATAGCGAGGAAGCCGATAACGCTTTGCGCAGTAACCTGATAACTCTGCACGGGCTGCTGAGACTGATGATGGGTGGCGCGCAGGTCCAGATGGCCGGCGGTTCGGCGGCCTCGATGCCGGCCTTGCACCGTCCGAAGAAGCAGACCTGGATGCGGCTTTAATAGAAACCTACGCCAGAGCCGGCATCACCAACGATCCGCTGACGCACCAGAGCCGCCCGCCGACCATAGTCGACCTTTACGACACGTTGCTGCACATGGGCGGTACCGGTCCGACAGCTGGCTCAGCGCTTGCGCAAATACACTACCGGTACGTTTGCGGGCATCTTCTCCAGCAAAGCAATATAGATATCAATAACCCGCTGGTGGTTTTCAACATGCGCGACCTGGAGGATGAGCTACGGCCAGTTGCCATGTATATAGTCCTGAATTACATTTGGAACAAGACCAAGAGCGACCAAAAAAGCCGCATTCTGGTCGTGGACGAGGCCTGGCAGCTTATGAAATACGAGGATTCCGCTAATTTCCTATTCAGCCTGGCTAAGCGGGCCCGCAAATACAACTTGGCAGTCACTACGATTTCCCAAGACGTCGAAGACTTTATGGGTTCGCGCATGGGCCGGGCGATCGTGGCTAACGCCAGCATGCAGTTCCTGCTCAAGCAGTCGCCGTCCGCGGTTGACGTGCTAACCGATGTCTTCAAGCTTACCAGCGAAGAGAAAAAACGTCTGAGCCAGTTCCCGGTCGGCCAGGGGCTTTTCTTTGCCGGGCAGAACCACGTCCACATCCAGATAGTCGCCAGCCCAACCGAAACCAGCCTGATTACCACGAACCCTGACCAGGTCCGTCAAATCGAACAGGCCGCTGAGCGTCAACAGAGCGGCGAGTTCAATCAGGCTGAAGGCTCTATCGACCTAACCAAGGCGCCCGGGTCGGGAGCCGCGGACCTCGACCAAGGATACGGCGGCAATAATTACGCGCAGCCCGGCGGCAATACAGCCGCCACACCTACCGAATAGCGTATAATAAATCTATAAAGTGCTTTAGGTTAAACCAACATGGCTGAAACAGACATGCAATCGCCCGAGGAGAACAAGCCTGAACTAGGCAGGGACGCTTTGCGCCGTAGCGAAGGCAGGTCAGCCGCCGGCGCGGCAAGCGCCCAGATGCAAGGTCCAGATCCGGAAGAGGTGTGGGCGGGGGCGGCAGACAGCCTGACATAAGATCCAGATCCGGAAGAGGTGTGGGCGGGGGCGGCAGACAGCCTGACATAAGATCCAGGTCCAGGAAGAGGCATGCGGCCACGTGGGGGCCATCCAAGTCCAGGCGGCACGCGCAACCCCGGAGGTGGCGGATATGTTCCAGCCCTTCGGAGCTCAAGAAGACGCCGAGGAGATGGCGAGTCTTTATAACGACAGCGACGGACAACCACCAACCTGGGGCCAGCGCGACGACCAACGGCAACGTGGTGACCAGCACCCAGTTCGCCGATGTAACGGCCTGGCGCGAACCACGGTGACCGCCTACGACGCCTTGAACCGGCCGGTGACGGTGACGACCGATTACGTGAACGGCGTCTATGACGCCGCCCACCCGGACGAAGATGTGCAGCAGGTGACCGGCTACGATGCCAATGGCAATGTAGTCACCGCCGCCGCAGCGGCCGATGTACGGCCTGGCGCGCATGACCGTCACGACCTACGACGCCTTGAACCGGCCGGTGACGGTGACCATCAATTACGTGGATGGCGGGTCTCGACTCGGCTGATCCGGATGAAGAATGTCGAGCGTCACGGGATACGACGCCAACGGCAACGTCCTGACCACCACGGAGTTTGCCGGCATCTCGGGCCTGGAGCGCAAGACGGTCACCGCCTACGACGCCCTAAACCGGCCGGTGACGGTGACCACCAATTACGTGAATGGGGTGTTCGACCCAGCGCATCCGGACGAAGACATTCCCAGCCTGACTGGCTACGACGCGAGCGGCAATGTGGTGACCGGCGCCCATCCCCCGGCATCTCGGGGTTGGCACGCAAGACCGTCACTGCCTACGACGCCTTGAACCGCCCGGTGACCGTTTTCACCAACTATATCAATGGGGCCCTTGACGGCACCCATGCAAATCAAGAACATAGCGGCGGTGACCGAGCATGACGCCAACGGCCGGGTGGTGGCTGTCGCCCGGTATGCCGGCATTCCGGCCTGGAGCGCATCAGCCACACCGAATACGACAGCCTGGGCCACCCGGTCACGGTCACGGCCACTACACGGTGCTGCCTTCGACCCCGCTCACCCCGATCTCAACGTCCAGTCCATCAGCGAGTACAACGCGGCCGGCTACGTGCTGACCCGCACCGCGTTCGCCAATGTGCCGGCTCTGGCGCAAGCCACGGTCACCCAGTACGACGACCTGGGCCGGGCCGTGCGCACCATCCAAAACTACACCGGCTCGGGCGACTTCGACCCGAAAATGTCCCCGACCAGAACATTGAGCAGGTGACGCTCTACGACGGCGCCGGGCAGGTGACCGCCACGGTGGAATACCGCGGCGGGCCAGAGCTGGCCACCCAGGTCATCACAACCACCTACGCCTATGATGGCTCGGCCGGACAATCACAACCACCAGCCCGCTGACCGGCAGCGAAGTGGCCCAGACGCTCCTGGGCTACGACGCCCTGGGCCAGGTCGTCGCCCAGACCGACGCCCTGACGCGGAAGATCGTCACCCAGTACGACCAACTCCGGCGGCCACTCACCGTAACGGCCAACTATGTAGATGGCGTCTTTAGCGGCGGCACGCCGGACGAAGACCTGCAGACCGTCACTGCCTACGACACGGCCAGCGACCGGCTGAGCGTGCGCGATCCCGAGTCCATCACCACTCGCTTCCAGTATGACCGGCTGGGGCGGATCGCGGTCGTGACCAATGCCCTGACCGGCACCACCCGCTATGCGTTTGATGCCGCCGGGCAGGTGATCACCATCACCGACGCCCTGACCCACAACACCACCATGGCCTATGATTTGCTCGGCCGCCAGACGCGCCAGGCGGATGCCCTGGGCCACACCAGCGTCTACACCTACGATGCCGCCAGCAACCGCGTCCAGATACCGACGCCAATGGCGCCACGACCGTTTACACCTATGATCTGAACAGCCAATTGACCAACATCGACTACCCGGCCGGCTGGGCCGACGTGGCCTTCGTGTTCGACGGCGCCGGCCACCGCACCGTGATGACCGACGGTTGGGCGTGACCACTTGGACCTACGACCTGTTGGGCCGGCCCATCACCGTGACCGACCCCTATAGTGCCTCGGTGGGCTATGTCTACGATTCCGCCGGGGACCGGCTGGCGCTGACCTATCCCGATTGCCGGGTGGCCCACTACGTCTATGACCTGGCCAACCGGCTGACACAAGCTTCATCCCTGTGCCAGGATTTTGCCACCAATATCTATGATTACGACGCTGCTGGACGCCTGATCACCACCACCCTGGCCAACGGAGTAACGTCGCTCTACACGTACGACGATGCCGACCGGCTGAGCACGCTCACGCACAGCCAGTTTGGCTGGACGCTGGGGGCTTACACCTATACCGTCGATGCCAGCGGCAACCGGGCCGTAGTGGTCGAGAGCCTGCAAGCGCCCGACAGCCTGCCGGGCACGATCACCACTACGGTCATCAGCTACACCTACGACAATCTCTACCGGCTGACCGAAGCCGATTACAGCAGCGGCCAGGTGTTCACCTACACCTACGACGCGGTGGGCAACCGGCTGGCGGACGGCGGGTCAGGCGGGGCCACGGCCTACGCCTACGACAACGCCAACCGGCTGATCACCATCAACGGGACGATTACCTACACCTGGGACGCCAATGGCAACCTGATCGACAACGGGCAGGGGGTGACCTACACCTACGATGCCACCAACCGGCTGCTGGCCTTGAATGCGAACATCTATGCGTATACCTATGACGGGCTGGGCAACCGGCTGCAGCAGATAGCCAGCGGCGTGCCGATCACCTACACCAACGATATTGCAGGGGATCTGTCCCAGGTGCTGGTTGAGACGACCGACACGGGGGCTACGACCTATCTGTATGGGCTGGAGCGGTTGGCGCAGCAAGGGCCGGCCAGCACGGATTACTTCCTGGACGACGGGTTGGGCTCGGTGCGGCAATTGGCGGATGCCAGCGGGGACGTAACACTGGAGAAGGCGTATGACCCCTATGGCCACCCACTCAGCACCCTGGGCAGCGGCTCGACCAACTACGATTTCGCCGGGGAGTATAAGGACCCGTCGGCACTCATTTTTCTACGGGCACGGTATTACACATCTCGAAGGGGACGCTTTATCGAAGCCGATACGTGGAGCGGCGACTACAGCGCCCCCATCTCTCGGAACGAATATCTATATGCCGATGGCAACCCGGTTGTCAACGTTGATCCATCCGGCCACCTGTGCGTCGGGGGCTTCTCTTGGGGCGCTGATCAACCCTGCACTGCTCAACAAGCCACGCAGTGGACCGAAAATTATCGCGCTGCGGCTCAGTTATTCTATTCTTTGGGTGGTCCGGGCACACAAGCCACTGCAAATTTCGCGGCTGGATTCTTTGATGAGTTCTTCGATGCCGTGGCGATTGTTCCCATTATGTCGCTGGCCCGCTGCACGGCCATCTCCATATTGGGCGACCAGTATGGCCAGCAGGTTTATCAGAATCGGAGTAACCCGTACTTTGTTGCTGGCCGCTATTTTGGGCGCGGCACCGCGGCAGATATTGGAGCGGCTGGTATCGGTCTCGCTTTGGTCGGTGCGGGCAGCGGTACGGCTGTCAGCCTGAGTGGAATTGGTGCTGCTGTTGGGGTGCCAGTCATTGCCGAAAGTGTATTGATTGGCGCATATGGGACTGCGGTGCTGACAAATGTTGGGGTTCGGACGCTTGTCGATCCGCTACCCAATATTTACTTCGCAAAATCGTCCCGCCCTAAGAACTCGCAAGGCGATCCTTATCCCACTCAAAAAGTGCGTAACTACGGCGAAGTTCCTTTTCCAAGTGGTAAAATCAAGGTCACTGTTCCTGACGCTATGCGCGCCAAATTCACTGATACTTACAGGGAGAAATTCAGAACCTGGTGGAAAAACACCTATGGGTGGTATCCTTCAGAGACTAAATATCAAATACATCACATCCAACCTTTGGCACGTAATGGCACCAATGAATTCAGCAATTTGGTACCCTTGCTAAAAGGAATACAACACCAGCAATTTACCAATTGGTGGTATTACTACCCTTAGTTGATCTTTATGCCATGAACAATTATGAATTCCTCAAGCGCTATGTTAAAAGCTTGCCGGCTAAGAGGAAGCGGAAATTCGTACTCCAACCGGGCATTTCAGCGCACCAATTGGCCAAAATGGAACGCCACGTTGGTATTGCCGCTCCTTCGGAACTTCACGAATTCTATAGTTTTTCATATGGCGCCCGCCTTGGTGATTACAAGGTTCTTATACTTGAAGAAATCGCAGCCGAGTTGCGAAATGGCATTTGGGATAACAGAAGTCAAAAGTCAAATGGTTTCTTGCCATTCGCCGAATTATTAGGCGTGGGTGATTATTTAGTTTTTGATCCAAACGTTACTTCTGACGCTGGGATGCTTATCCGAGATGGTTTCCACGAATATCCACCTGAGCTGTGGCGCCCAATCTGTTTCGGGCTAAGACCATTGCTCGCAAATTTTACAAAGACGAAATTCGAACCATTCTGGCTCAATAAGTAGTGAGCATGCCGCCATAGTGGCCTGAGACGTCGTACAAATAATGCGGTTCGTTGCCGATCGGCAGGATCGCGTTGTCAAAAACCCGTCTTGGCGAGTATGCCCCTAACTTAACAGAAGCCTGTCGCTCGTTAACCATTCCAGACGTAGGCTCTTGGCAAAACGACAAGGGCCTACCGGTCCCAGTCGTGCTGGTGGGTGGTGTCACTCAACGTGAGGGCACAATCAGGCCGTCACCACGGTTCTCTTGACCGGGAGCGCAGTGGCCCAGACGCTTATGGGCTACGACGCGCTGGGCCAGGTGATCACCCAAACCGACGCCCTGACGCGGCGAACCGTCACGCAGTACGACCAGTTGGGCCGGCCGCTAACGGTGACCGTCAACTATGTCGATGGGGTCTTTAGCGGTGGCACGCCGGACGAAGACCTGCAGACGGTCACCACCTACGATGCCGCCGGCGACCGGCTGAGTGTGCGTGACCCCAAGTCCATCACCACCCGGTTCCAGTACGACAAACTGGGCCAGATGACCGTGGTGACCGACGCGCTGACCGGCACCACCCGCTACGCCTTCGATGCCGCCGGGCAGGTCATCACTATCACGGATGCCCTGACCCACACCACTGTGATGGCTTATGACCTGCTCGGCCGGCAGACGCGCCAGGCGGACGCGCTGGGCCATACCAGCGTCTACACCTACGATGCCGCCAGCAACCGAGTGGGCCTGCTGGACGCCAACGGGAAAGTAACAACCTACACCTACGACCTAAATAACCAGCTGACCGCCATCGACTACCCGGCTGGCACGGCCGATGTGGCCTTCACCTTCGATGGGGCCGGGCATCGCACGGTCATGATCGATGGGTTGGGGGTGACCACCTGGACCTACGACCTGCTCGGCCATCCCATCACCGTGACGGACCCATACAGCGCGGCGGTTGGCTATGCCTACGATTCCGCCGGCGATCGGCTGGCGCTGACCTACCCCGACTGCCGGGTGGCGCACTACGCCTATGACCTGGCCGGGCGGCTGGTCCAGGTCTCGTCCCTGTGCCAGGACTCCGCCACCAACAACTACGGCTACGATGCGGCTGGGCGGCTGATCACCACCACCCTGGCCAACGGTATCACGTCCATCTACAGCTACGATGCCGCCGACCGGCTGCACACGCTGACCCACAGTCAGTTCGGCTGGACGCTGGGGGCTTACACCTATACCGTGGACGCCAGCGGCAACCGCTCGGGGGTGATCGAAGCGCTGCAGCTCCCCAATAGCCTGCCGGGCACCATTTCAACAACGGTCATCAGCTACACCTATGACAATCTCTACCGGCTGACGGAAGCCGATTACAGCAGCGGACAGGTGTTCACTTACACCTATGACGCGGTGGGTAACCGGCTGGGCGATGGCGGGCCGAGCGGCGCCACTGGTTATTCGTATGACATTGCCAACCGGCTGATCACCATCAGCGGCGGCATCACCTACACCTGGGACGCGGACGGCAACCTGATCGACAACGGCCAGGGGGTGACCTACACGTATGACGCTGCCAACCGGCTGCTGGCGCTGAACGACACGACCTTCACCTTCGCTTACGACGGGCTGGGCAACCGGCTGCACCAGGTGGCGCAGGGCGTGCCAATCACCTATACCAACGACACGGCCGGCGACCTGTCCCAGGTGCTGGTGGAGACGACCAACACCGGCGCGACAACGTACTTGTATGGGCTGGAGCGGCTGGCGCAGCAGAGCGCGGCCAGCACCGACTACTTCCTGGACGATGGCCTGGGCTCGGTGCGGCAACTGGCGGACGCCAGCGGGGAGATCACGCTGCTCAAGAACTACGAGCCGTTCGGGCGGGTCATCACGTCCACCGGCAGCGGCGCCACCCGCTACGACTTCGCCGGCGAGTATAAGGACCCAGCCGCCTTTATTTTCCTTCGCGCAAGATATTATGCGAGTCGCCGAGGCCGCTTCACCACAACCGATTCCTGGACGAGGAATTACATTAACTTGGCCGAGGCTGGGGTAAGTTATGACGACTCAGGCACCGGCCAGGTCAGCACCGGCGAATCGTACGCGGATTATACTCGGCCCCAGTCTCTCAACGCGTGGGCGTATGTCGAAGGGAATCCGTCTAACCACACAGATCCAACTGGTCATGGCGACACTGACAACTGTTTGATCAATCCCTGGCCACTAAACTTCAACCCATTTGGAATATCTCCACCCGACACGAGCATCTGTCTTCCGTTTACCGGCGCCCCGCCGATTACAAAGCCTAAGAGCTTGTCTTAAAAGGTGCCTATTTTCGTCGGGCGAGTCGGGCAGTCATCAGATCGATCATAGCGATATAGATCCATGTTTCAACGGTTTCGCACAACGCTTCATAATCTTTGCTCAGCCGGCGCGAACGTCCCAGCCAGGCGAACGTCCGCTCCACGATCCAGCGCTTGGGCAGCACCACGAACTGGCTACCCTTGGCTTTCGCCACGATCTCCAGTTGAATGCGCCGATGGCCCCGGCCGGAGCGTACGTCGTGCAGCCATTGGCCTAACTCACCGCGGTAACTGGCGTCGGCCCAAATCTTTTTCAAGCGCCAGTGTTTGGTCTTCAGTGGCTGGAGCACTAACTCGGCGCCCATCCCGGTCTTGGATATCCGCCGCGTGCACGCGCACTTCCAGTACCAAGCCCAGCGTATCCACCAAAATATGGCGTTTTCGGCCCTTTATTTTCTTGCCGGCATCATAGCCGCGAGGCCCCCCTTTTCAGTCGTCTTCACGCTTTGACTGTCCAAGATGGCGGCGCTGGCTTGCGGTTGGCGGCCGGCTGCCCGGCGCACTTGCTCGCGCAACGTCGAATGGATACGCGGCCAGGTGCCATCCAAACGCCACACGCGAAAGTAGGTGTAGACCGTTTTCCAGAAAGGCAGATCATGCGGCATCAAACGCCATTGGCATCCCGTGCGACAGACGTACAAAAGCGCATTGACGATTTCGCGCCGCGAGTGTTCGGCGGGTCGACCACCCGCCTTCACTGCCGGTACTAACGGTTCTAATATGCGCCATTCTGCATCGGTCAAATCTGTGTCGTATCGTTCGCCGTTTAGCCATGCGGCCATTTTAAGGCTTTTAAGACAGGCTCTAAGACAAAAACCAAGCAGGAAACAAAATTTCAACCGCTCCCGGTGCCACTACCGTGCGATCCTGTTTTGCCGAGAACGAAACAAGAGCCAGTGACGTTGTATCACTATACTCGGGCTACGAATATTCCGAGCATCGTTGTGATGGGTCTCAACCCTTCTATACCAGTTGCAGGTAATCCCAAAGCCGATGCGCAATGGGGGCCTGGTCAATATTTCACAGATGTGCCTCCAAATGAGGCAGCGACAGTAACTCGATATCAATTTTCTTTTGCGTTGTTCAATCATCCGTTCAAACTGGGGAGCGCACCCTACAGTTTGTACGATATCGGCTGGCTTGAAATTGACGTGACTGGACTTTCAGTGCCACTCGTAGCGTCTACATTTGGCGCCAGATTTCCGAATCGGTCCATCTTTCTGCATTCGAGTAACTCTGTATTGCCCCTAGTTGACCGCCTAGTTAGTCAGGGTATCGTGACATTTCAGCCTAGCCCAAGTGGTCAACGATGACATGGTGTTCACGAGAACCGCAAAATTGGTAGTGCTGCTCAACCAGTGTTACCATTTAGCGTGGAGATACTAATATGCTAAAAATGCCATGGTTGGATCGCCTTCCCGGAAAAGAAGTGGAAGGCGGGATCCCAATAATAAATCAACTCTATTGGAATATATCAGTTGTTTCAAATGAAGCAGGGTGGTTTGTCATGGCTGGCGGCGAGGATGTAATCTTGCAGACAGATTCTCCTGAGACGGCACAAGCGTTTCTCTATGGTTTGGGTTTGGCGTATGCCGTTCTCCCAGAGGAAGTATTCAAAACACTTCAAGCAGAAATGCGCAGGTGGGTAGAATAGGGCCGCAGTCTTGGCGCCGCCAGTTGACCATCATATATATGTTTCCATCACAGCTGGCGATAGACCAGCGGTAATTGATGTCTATTCTGAGGTCTCGCAATGAACAATACAAAAGACGAGACGGACCGATTTGGAAATCAGCCCATCTCGCCTTCTCTTGGGGGTAGCTGGATTATAGAGCGGCTTCGGCTGTCACCAAACCTCCGCTTGGCCTACGCTGGCTGGCTTCCTATTCGGCCAGCGCGAGAATCCCGGTGCGCAACGTTTGCAGCGTCTCGACTTGTGTCTGATTAAGCGTCCCGCCGCGAAGGGAGTCTAGCAATGCCACCAATTCACCAGGGCTAGGCGGCGTTGCCCGAGTTTCACCCACCAGGCTCAAATGGCTCTCGATCTGCACCATTGCCCGGTAATAGTCGGCCGCGGCCGTGCCGTCGTACAGGCGGGCATAGCCCAGCGTGGTGTCGATCTTCTTGTGGCCCAGGATCAGCTGCACGGTCAACACTGGCGCGCCGGCGTTGAGCAGCAGCGTCGCCGCGCTATGCCGCAGTTGGTGCGGAGTGACCTGCACCCCGCAGCGCGCCTGGTACCACAAAAGCCGGGCGCGGCAATAGGCATCGTTCAACGGCTGGTGCCAATGCCCGAAAACCAGGCCGTTTCCTGTCATTGCCGGCCGCGGCTGGCCCAGATAACTTCGCAACGCGTTGATTGCGGGCGTGCTCAACGGCACCAGCCGGTCCTTGAGCCCTTTAGACTGTTCAATGCGAATCCGCCTGTTTTCCCAGTCAATTTCGCCCAGGCGCAGGCGCCGGATCTCGCCGGTGCGCAGGCCGCTGTACAGCATCAGATAGATCCAGGCCCGGTCCATGACCGCCAGCGCGCGGGTCGTGGCATTGGCGTCGGCCGCCGTCTGCTCGACCGACTCCAGCAGCCGGCGCAATTGTTCCACCGGCACATCGCGCGGGATGTGCTGGCTCTTGGGCATCAACTTCACACGCATCATGCGCTCGCTGATCGGGCGGCCGGTCTCGGCCAGGAACCGCAGGAAAGTTTGGAGCTGTAGCAAATCGCTGTTGAGCGTGACGGTGCCAATGCCGGCGGCCAGCCGCGCAGCCACGTGGTCTTCCCACCGGTTCGGCGTCAGGTCACGCAGGTCCTGCAAGGTGCCCAAGGTGGCCATCGAGCGCAGCACCGTGGTCAGTTTGCTCAGCAGTTCCATCGAACGCTGGTGCTCTTCCGATTGCCTCCAATTCTTACGGCAGTGGGCCAGGTATACCCGCACATCCTCAGCCAGCCAATCGGGCAGCGTTTGCAGGAAGTATGTCCAATTGAGCTCATGGACCTTGCGGCGCCGGCTGGCCCGCTCGGGATCGCCCCGGCACTGCGCCAAGTACTGGTCGAGCTTATCCAGCCCGTCCCAGCGCGCGCGGCGCATCGAGCCGCTGGTGGTGCGGGCGGCCAGGTGCTCATATACCCGCGCCAGGTCAGCCGAATCGATTTCCCAATATGGCTTGCCCAGCAAGCCCAACGCGTCGCGAGCGGCAGTGCCATATAGGCCGATAGTGTGCCTTGCATAGCCACCGCGGCCGAGCCAGTAGTAGAACTGTTTATAGAACTCCTGGTTGCACTCCGGCCAATCGCCCATACGCTGGATGGCGGGATCATTCGGAATGCGGTTCTTGAATTTGAACGGGCGTTTGAAACCACGTCGCGGGCTCATGCCGCGCCGCCTTTCACGTCCAGCGGCAGGCGCTTGACCACTTCGACGATGGCGGCGTCGTAGTCGGATTGGAGCTGCTGATCCGAGAGGTGCACATAGACCTCGGTGGTCTGGAGCCGGACATGCCCCAACAGCCGCTGCAGGGTGGTGATCGGCACGCGCGCCTCGATCAGATGCCGTCCAAAGGTGTGGCGGAACTGGTGGCAGGTGATCCACAGGCCGGCCTCTCGGCAGTAACCGGCCAAACGATCTTGAATGCCAGTGACACTGATCCGGCGGCCGAAGCGATTCAGAAACACGGCCTGCTCCTTGACGACCGGCCGCACTTCGAGCCAGGCCTTCAAGGCCGCCAGGGGCTGGCGGGACAGGTAGGCCACGCGCTGCTTGCCGCCTTTGCCGTTAAGCCACAGCCGCGGCAGGCTGCCGGGCGACGGCTGGAGATACAGATCGTTTAGAGAGAGATTGTGGACCTCGCCCACGCGCAGCCCGCAGCGCAGCATGAGCAAGAACATCGCCCGATCGCGCGGGCTGGTGACGACGGCGAAGAAGCGTTCGAGTTGCGGGTCTTCGATATCGCGCGGGAGCGTCTCGCCCTGGTGGATGAAGTGGCGCTTGGGGATGACCGGGCAGGGCGGCGCATCGTCGGCTTCGAGATCGAGGAAATGGTAGAACGCGCCGAGGGCATCGAGACGGCGGTTGACGGTGGCGATGCTGTGCCCGCGCTCGCGGCTGTATTCGATGTAGGCATCGACATCGCGGACGTTGATTTCGCCCGGGTTCTTGTTTGCCCAGTTAAAGAAGAAGCGCAGGTCGCTGGTGTAGGGCAGGTAGGTCGAGGTGTGCGGGCGCTGCCGGGCGGAGCCATTTCTGAAAACGTTCGATTTCGGGTACCATGACGCAGCCTCCTGATAGTGAGTATGGGTGAGAACCTTGGCGGGTTTCTGAGCCCATAGCTTATCATCAGGAGTGCCCGTTTTCAGGCGCTGGACGGCCAAGTTTAATGTAATGACCCCACGGGCTTGACGTACCTCAGAGCCCGATATTTAGATTCCCGCCGAGGCCGCTTCATCCAAGCCGATTCTTGGACTGGTAATTACATTAACTTGATCCAGATGGGGATTCGCTGATATGAGCCTTATCTACCGGATAGGCAAAAGCAGGTGGATCGGCTCAAGGATTTTGTGGCTGGGTCGTAACGCTGCCATTCGCCAAGATGACCCTATGACGCAATCCGCTCCGCAGAAACCGGATGCCTTTCTGGATCGCGATCCGATAGGCGATGGGCTTAAGCAAGCTCGGCAACTGGGGCAATGCGATGATATTGGCGTTTTCGGCGAAATACGCGGCCGCCCGCGCTTGCAGCCCCGGTGCCCGGTCGGAGGTAGCCCAGCGGTACACCACCTCCGGCAGGCTGGGGGCATCCATGGCGATTAAGGTATCCAGGATATGAATCCGGGTGGGCTCGTCCGTCAGGATGTTCAGCCGGCGTTCCAGCTCTCCCGCAACCGGCGCGAATTCCGGGAATGCCAGCGCATCCAGCAGTGGGTCAACACATTCCTCAGGCACATGGTCCCGTGACACGATATACGCCAGGAGTGTCAGAGTCCGGCGAGCGATGTCCGGCGGCCAGCCCGGCTTGCCATTGGGCAACCCGCTCAAGCACTTCGCCAGCACGTCAAGCATGAAGCCGGACGGCTGGCCGGTCTGATCGATCTGTTGCTCCAGCCGCGTCAAAACAAACTCGGTCACCGAGAGCGACGCAATCTTGCGCATATCCCCACGCAATCGATTGCGGGCGTGCTCCCGGACAATCCAATCGGTCCCGTCCAGCGCAACGCGCACAACGGTCTCAATCCCGGTTTGATGCGGGTCCTGGACCAGGACGCCCACCGCCATCTTGCCCCAGGCCGATGATGGGTCGTAGGCCAGTCTCTCCCAAACGGTCAGTGCTCGGGTAGCCGTGTCCGCCGGCAGCTCTGCATGCAGCCGGCTCAATACTGTCTCGTTCGGCTCGGCGCCGAGCAGTTCCCGCAGTGTCTGCACGGCGATAGGCCCGCCGGCCACTGCCAGCGCGGGCAGGTACAGAATCTCCCGGTCAATCTCGCTGGCGCCCGTCCGTGCGGCCTCGGCCAGGAGCACTTCCGCTTCAGGGTCGTGGACTCGTGCCAGTTGCCGGTAACCGTCGGCCTGCTGTTGAGGGTCCTTCAGCTTGTCGCGCAGGTAGGGCAATGCCCGCGCGCTGCCAATCTTGGCCAGGCTCTCGCCGGCCGCCATGCGCACGGCGGCCCGGGCATCTCCGACGGCGATTTGGGCCAGGCGCTCGGCGGCGTCCGTTCCCAGCGAGTCGGCCAATGCTGCCACGGCCGCGATTGCGACCGCCTCTGCTGGCTCGGCCAGAAGTTGCTCGAAGCGCTCGTCCAGCACCAGCGCGCCGGCGCGGCCCAGACAGCGCACCAGGATTGCGCGCTGGCCACGACTGGCCGCCCGATCTGTCAGCCGCCACAGCCGTGGTCCGTCGTCCGGCGACGACAGGGCCGGCAGTAGATGCGCCAACAGGCCGCCTTCCCAGCCGTCCGGCCGGTCGGCCAGCGGCAGGGTGCTCAGACAGATGTCCAGCGCCGGCGTGGCGTGGACATCCAGCAGGCCTAGCGCAGCTCCCGTCCGTTCGCCTCGGTCCAGCTCCGGACTGGACCAAATGCGTGCCAACGCTCGGGACAATACGGGCAACGGCCCTAAACGCTGGAGCAACCGGGTGGCAGCCCGCACTAGCGCTACCAGCCGGCCCGGTTCAGCCTCAACAGCGGCATCGTCGAGCTCGTGTGCGATCACCACTGCGTGCGCCAGATTGACCAGCTCCTTGCGTTGATTCTCGGCGTAGCGGGCCAGCGCCGGGTCAGCGGCCGTTGTGGCAATGCGGTCCAGGGCGCGCAGCGCCGGGATGGTGCCGCACTCAGCCAGAGCCTTGACCACCCGCCAGTTTTCGTCCGTCTGATCTTCGGCTTGAGCCAGGCTTTCGAGTACGGCCACTTGCTGCAACGGCGCAAGCTCGGGCACGGCGGCCAGAACGGCCAACAGCGGGTCCCACAGCTGGCCCTGCTCCACGTGGCGCTCGGCCAACAGCCACCGCGCTGCGCCCAGCGACTGAAAACTGTCCACCGCTGGCGGCCCGCCGACCATCGCCAGGCTGCGCAGGGTGGTCGGGTCGTGCTCGCGCGACACCAGGTCGCCGTGCAGGGTTTGGCGCAACATCCGCGTGAATGCGCGGCAGTCCTGGTCATGCAGGCCACGCGCCACATACTCCCGATAAGCCGGCGCCTTCACCGCCGTCCAAGAATTCGCAGAGCTCGGCTTCCACCTGGTCCCACAAAGGCACCAGAACGGGGCTCGCCGGCGCCTCGCAGGCAGCCAGCAGGTAAGCGGCATCGGCGTGTCGCAGGCAGCCAGCAGGTAAGCGGCATCGGCGTGTCGCAGCGGAAGGTCTTCGGAATTCTTGATCAGCGCATTGATCAGCTTCCCCGCGTCCTTGTCTCGGCTCGTGAAATGCAGCGTGCGCACGGCCTGGGTGAGCACACCAAACGGCCGCCCGCCATTGCGGGCGATTTCAAGTAAGGTGTCGTCAGCACCGGATTGGATCAAATACTGCGCGGCCAGGAACTCGGCTTCCGCTCGACTGGAAAACTTGCATATCCCGTCCGGGCTGACGGACAGCCGGACCAGGCCGCTCCCGGCAATGTGGTCGAGCCACGTCCAACTCGTCGCCTGGGCCAGGGGCAGACGGGGGGCCAATTCAGCCAGGTTGACTACAAGACTGGTCCCTTGCTCCCGATCCGCCTTCACCGCCTCGAACGCGAGCCGGCCCAGATCCACGACGAAGGCTGCCAGTTGGCTGGGCGACAGTTGCGCGCCGCCGGCTTGCCGCTGGGCGGTCTCGACCAGGACGTGGTTGAGCCACTGCCATTCCAGCTTGTTCGAGGTGGATTTCGGCGTCGAAATGCTGGAGAAAGTAGTCCAGACGCATCCGCTGGCGGAAAGGCTCGGCCGACGCTGGCGTGCCGAGCCAATCCCAGATCGTGGCCGCAATTTCAGCGATCGGGTTGCCGGCTTTCCCAGTCCAGGACAGCGGCAATGACTTCATCCGGGCTGAGCGTGTCCGGCGGCGGCTCGGGTGGGTTCAAGTCGCGCAGGACGGCTTGCCAGGCGGCCAGCGCGGCCGGGACATCCAGCGGGACATCGCGGGACGCTCCTGAAGCGGCATCCCTGGCAGCTGCAATTTCCGGGTCGCCGGCGGCCGGCGCAGCTACCGCCCCCAGCGGCTCTACAGCCGCCAGCACGGCGCTGGCGGCATCCTCCGTAGCACTGAGTGCAGCCGGGATGGTCGCGCGGAAAGCTTCCGCGCGGTCGCGGAAACGGACGCTGTCCAGTTCCGGGTCTTTGACGTATTCGACCGCCTTGGCGATCGCCTTCAAGTCATCCTCGTCCAGATTATCCCCCAGGAGCGCCGCCATCTCACGAACCTGGCGGGCCTGGGTGATGCCGCCATGCGCCACCAGGAAAGCCGCCTGGAATTTACAGAAAATGTCCACGTCTGGCTTGGCCTTGCCTTTGAGCACCTTGGAGAGCATGCTCTCGGACACGTGGCTGGCGCGGGCCAGTTCCCTTGCTTGCGGGCGGACTTCTTCAGGTAGCCGCGCAGCAGTTGAATGTAACGCTTCGGACCAACAGGATCGACAGTTCTCAGCATTGTCGTCGGCAACAACGGTTTGGTTTGACACCCATCAAGCCATTCCACGTTCTTCAAGCCGGTCGTGGCCAAACTGCTCTCGGTCACCCCCAGTTTTACAGGCAAGTGGCCCGGCAATCAAGCCCTTTGGGCATCTTTTCAAGGGCATTCCAGTCCATTCAAGGCATAAATTGGTAAATTGTTGGCTTAGGGGCAAGCAACACAGACGGGTATGGAGTGAAGGACATGACTTCCTGGCAACTGCACCTTCTCTGGATGCAATGGCGGTATCAGGCCAGACGCCTCGCGCGCACGGACACTCTTCCGATGCGCCAGCGAAAACACGAGCAAATGGCACGGTACCTAACCGACCGGCTGGTCCACGACATAATCCAAGACAAGTATGCGGTGTCTTGTTTCTTGGCAAGCCCTTGGTGCGATCCAATCAGCTACCAGCGCCTCGTGCACTTAAGTCCCAACTGGATAGGTACCGAACGTGCGACATACGAAGATTGACCCCATCGCGCTTAGCTTACCTGTGACCGATCCACGCGCAGAGCTTCTTGCGCGGACCTATGCGGCGATTTTAACCTGGCGTCGTGAGCGGTTGTCGCTTATTCCAGCCAAGCTTGAGCCAATCGCGATCGGTGGCCAAGCTGCGGGCACTACTGCCGAGACGCGGCACTTTAGTGCTAACGGAGACGAGTCAATTCAAGGATCTCGATCGCGGGCCAGTGAGGTTGGCTAAGCTTTCGAAGCTGCTCTGGCCGACAGCCGCAGCCTTTTGACGTGTCCGCCTAGCTGTTGTCCGATTTACGAGGGCGGCCCGGCCGCTCGGCAGGAGTGTTCTCTTGTTCGAGATCGGCGAGGTCGAAATTTGGTTCTGGACTGGCGACAAAGCGACGCAGCAGAGCTCTAACCACCGGCGATATGCCACCGTATCGCCTCGACTTCTTCATAGCAGCTAACAACAAATCAACGTCTATCCGGACATGCATGATCTTGTCACGACGCGGCCCATCCGAAGGCGGTAGCTTCTCTTGTGTAGGCATCCCGAAACAGTCTAACACAAGTCTGTGTGTACATTTGACAGGCCCCCAAAGCTTGTGTAATATGTAATTACATATATCACGGCTGTCTTTCAAGGATTGGTAGTCATGGCGAAGTTGGCGCTATTGGTAGCAAGAGTATCAACCGTAGGACAGGAAGACAACTACTCCCCCGAAACTCAGTTTGCCGGCATGCGGAAGTACGCTGCCGCTATCGGCGCTGAGATCGCCAGTGAGATCTTGGACGTCTGCAGCGGCGCTGTACCGATCTTTGATCGCCCTGGCGGCAAACTGATTCTGACGGCAATCAATGCGCGTTCGGTTGACACGGTGATTTTCTATACAATCGATCGAGCTAGCCGCGACGAGGATGTGATTGACTTCATTATGCTGAAGCGCGAATTACGGGCGGCGAGCATTGAGCTGCACTTTGCCGATACTGGCCGGAGCGACCACGATTCGGTTACCGGCATTATTGAATATATCCGCGTGAGTGAAGCCGGCCGCGAGCGCAAGAAGATCATCGAGCGCACGATGCGCGGCAAGCAAGCTAAGGCCGCGAGTGGACAATGGGTCGGCAATTCTCATCCCCCCTTCGGTTACCGGCGCCTGGGTCGCGGGCGCAAAGCCCGATTGGCAATTGACGCGCGCGAAGCCGCCATTGTGCGTCGAATTTTCGACCTATTCCTTGGGATACATGGGCAGCCGCTTGGCATTCAGACCATCGCCGCTACACTGACTGCGGAGAAAGTGCCGCCGCCGAGTCGACCAATAGAAAACAAGACACGCGGCTGGTACATTACCGTCGTCAAGACGATTCTACGCCGACGAGCGTACATCGGTGAGTTTGAGAGTTATGGTTTTCCAATCAACCTGCCTGACCTCGCGATTATCGATTCTGAGGCATTTGCGGCCGTCCAGGAACGCATGGCACGTAGCCGCGCCATTGCCGGTGTCTATCAGCGCAAGTATGAGTACCTGCTGACCGGCCGCATTACCTGCGCATGCGGCAAAGGCATGATGTCAAGCTGCGTCAAGCACGGCCGCTACCTCTACTATCGGTGCTACTCCGGCGTCCATGAACGCCACCTGCACCGGTGCGCCGAGCGCCATGTTCCCGCCAATATCGCCGACAGAGTAGCCTGGGACTGGCTGCACAGTCTGCTTTGCGATGAGATGCAGCTCGAGATTGGGCTAAACCGCTTCGCCGCCCAACGTGAGGGCGATGCTCAGCCAAAGCGCGACAGGGTGGCTCAACTTGAGTCCGAAATCGCCGAGTTTGAACGCCAGATCCGTGTATTGGCGGCCGAGGTGCGCGCTGAAAAAGATGAATTTGTCGCTGCGACGCTGCGCGAACAACAACGGATATCGGCCAGTCAGCGTACGGCTGCCAAGGCAGCTCGTTCTAAAGCAATGGCCGAACTAACGCGTGCAGAACTGACGGCAGAGGATCGCGCGCAAATCAAAGCCTGGGCCGCTGAAATACGGGAAGAGTGGGGCGAGTTGACCTTTGAGCAAAAGCGAACCCTGCTAGCTATCGTTGATTTTCACGCTACGGTCGAGTACCATGAAGATGTGCGCGGCCTATGCATGACCTGTGGGCTGAACGTGGACGCGAATCTGAACCGCGTTGGTCAGTGGGCCAGTTTGGAAAAAGCAGAGTCGTTGAAGTGCACAAACGGCTCAAACTCGCTGATCAGGGTGCGCCCGTCCGCATCGTACTTCTTGTCGCCCAGGCCGGCCACGGTGCGCACCGGTCGCAGGCGCGAGTAGGTGGCCACGCCGCTGTAGCCCTTCTTCTCGGCCGCGCACCACTCTACCGCGTAGCCGGCTGGGCCGAGCAAGGCCTTAGAAAGCTGTTCGGGGTGGGCCTTGGTCTCCTGAATGGCGACCACGTCGCCGCCGCTATGATGCAGCCAGCCCAGAAAGCCCTTCTTTTCGGCCGCGCGGATGCCGTTGACGTTCCACGAGATGAGTTTGAGGGGCGCCATATCAGACCTTAAATACTCCCGCCCTGATAGAACAACTCGCCATCCACCGTGATTTCGCCCTGGCGCATGTCGCAGATCATATCCCAATGCAGGCTGGAGCGGTTTTGGCTGCCGGTGTCGGGGAAGCCCGCTCCCAGCGCCATGTGGAAAGAGCCGCCCAGCTTCTCGTCGAACAAGATCGATTTGGTGAAGCGCTTGATGCCAAAGTTGGTGCCGATGGCGAATTCGCCCACGTAGCGCGCGCCGGCATCGGTGTCGAGCGCGCTCAACAGGAACGCCTCATTCTTCTTGGCGCTGGCCTGCACCACGCGGCCGTTTTCCAGCTTCAGCTCGATCCCATCGATCTCGCGCCCAAAGGCCACCACCGGATAGGTGAATTTTACCCAGCCGTTGACTGAGTCCTCCACCGGGCCGGTAAAAATCTCGCCGTCGGGCATGTTGCGCTGGCCATCGGCGTTGATGAAGCGGCGATCTTTTACCGAGAGGGTCAGGTCCACGTTGGGGCCGCGCACGACCACCTGATCGTGCGGCCGCATCCACTCCACCAGCCGCTGCTGCTGCAACGAAAATTCCTGCCAATAGGCCACCGGGTCTACCGCGAGGTCGTCCACGTGGCTGGCTCCGTAGACGAAATCTTCATAATCGCGCAGGCTCATCTCGGCATCCTGCGCGCCGGCATTGGTGGGGAACTGGGTGGTCACCCATTTGAACTGGCCGGCTGCTGTCCGCCGGAAATAAGTCTCCTGGAGCGGAGCCAGCGCTTTGCGCTGGATGGCCTGGCGCGCGGGGTCCACGCCGCTCAACTCGCGGGTATTGGAGGTGCCGCCCAGGCTGATCAAACACTCAAACTCTTCATATTGGGCGCGCACAAAGGGCGAGATGTAGCTGAGCTGGGCGTCATTGGCATGCTGCATAAAAAAGGCTGCCAGGCCCGGCAAACTTAACAGCAGATGCGGCAGACCGCCCCGCTCCAGCACGCGCTCATACACGGCCTCGATGAGCGGGGCCGCCACGGTCTGGCCGCTGATGGACACCCGCTCGCCGGGCTGGACCTTGACGGAATAATCGACCAAGACCTGCGCGAGACGCACAACACGTGGATCCGGCACTGTGACCTCCTGGGTAAGCGTGGCCTCATTATAGCTGGAGGCCGAAAAGCAGCTATAATCGGGCTGCTGCTCGGATCGCAACCGACCGGGACGGCAACTCAACCGCCTGTTTCCCCTCTCCCCGCCGCGCGAGAGACGGGCATCTTACTCGGAAGGAGAAGATAGCCATGTGCCTCAATCGGTTCGCCCCGGATGCTATTTGGCTCTACAGGCGTCCATGCAAACCCTGACCACCCTATCTGAGCTGCGCCAAGCGCGCGCGGCCCTGACCGGCACATTGGGCCTGGTGCCCACCCGTGGCGGCCTGCACGCCGGCAAGCTGTCGCTGGTGGCCCGCGCGCGGGCCGAGTGCGCCGGCGTGGCCGTAAGCCTGCTGCCGTCCGAGACCTCCACCAGCGACGACCTGGCGCACGACTTGGCGCTGCTGGCGCCGCTGGCGGTTGACCTGGTCTGGGCGCCAGCTTACTCGACCCTCTATCCACCCGATTTCCAGACGTGGGTATTGGTCGAGCAGGTGGCCGCACCATTGGAGGGTAAACACCGGCCCGGCCACTTCCGCGCCGTCGCCACTGAAACCACGCGGCTTTTCAACGCACTCGCTCCGAGCCGAGCCTACTACGGCCAACTTGACGCCCAGCAGCTGGCCGTGGTGCGGCGCCTGGTGCGCGATCTTGATTACGCTGTCCAAATTGTCGATTGCCCCACCGTGCGCGAGCCCGACGGCCTGGCGCTCAACCGGCGCAATGCCGGCCTCAGCGCGCCCCAACGCCGCGCCGCCACAGTGCTCTATCGGGCCTCTCGGCCGGCCGCCAGGCCTACACTGCCGGTGAACGCGATGGCGACACGCTGCGGGCCATTCTGTCCTCCACATTGGCCGCTGAGCCCTTGGCGCGCGAGGAGTACGTCTCGGTGGCCCAGCCGGACAGCCTGGACGAGCTCCAACAAGCAACACAGGGCGCGCTGCTGTCGATTGCGGCCAGAATTGGCAGAGTACGACTCATCGACAGCCTGTCACTCGACTGAAAACCAACTGATCAGGGAAAACTGGAAGATCGAAACAAGATGCTGCTGACAATCGATGTCGGAAATACCAACGTAACGCTCGGCCTGTATGATGGGGAAACGCTGGGGCCGCGCTGGCGGCTGGCCACCGAACAGCACCGCATGGCGGACGAATACGGCATTCTGCTCATCAGTTTGCTGCAGCATGCCGGGCAGGCGCCGGCCAATGTGCATGGCATCGCGCTGGCATCGGTGGTGCCGCCGCTCACCGGCACCTTCGTCGCAGTCTGCGAAGACTACTTCGGGCAGTCCCCGTTCGTCGTCGACGCCGGGGTCAAGACCGGGGTACGCATCAAGTATGATGATCCCAAGCAGGTGGGGGCCGACCGGGTGGTCGACGCGGCCGCCGTGCAAAAGCTGTATGGCGGGCCGGCCTGTGTGGTCGACCTGGGCACCGCGACCACCTTTGATGCCATCTCGGCTGAGGGCGATTACCTGGGAGGCGCCATCGCGCCCGGCATCGGCATCGCAGCCGACGCGCTCTTCCAGCGCACCGCCAAGCTGCCCAAGGTGGACCTGCAGGTGCCGCCAGCCGCCATTGGGCGCAACACCGTTCACGCGCTTCAGTCGGGCTTGCTGTTCGGTTACGTGGGCCTGGTCGAAGGCATGGTGGCTCGCTTTCGCAAGGAATTGGGTCCCGAGATGAAATCGATTGCCACTGGGGGCCTGGCGTCTGTCATCGCCGGCCAGACCACGGTGATCGACCACATAGCTCCCTGGCTGACCCTGGAAGGGCTCAAGATTGTGTGGGAACTGAACCATCGGTGAGGTCACCGGACGCAGCGGCGGATTGACACGGACGCGAGTCACCAATGACCAGGACAACCAAGTGGTGGGAATGGCTGTTAGCCGGCGCTTTAGCAGCTCTGGCTGCACTGCTGCTGTTCCAGTTCTTCAACAGTTGGCCTATTGAAGGCACCTCCCTGGCGCTGGATTGGAAAGGCATTTGGGGCGATCTGCAGGGGGGTCGGCCGCACTTCAACACAGATTCATTGTTAATCGTCCCGTGGGACGCTGTGCTCTTGCTGCCGATCGGTTGGCTGCCCTTGCGGGCCAGCTGGGCGGCGGCCACCCTGCTCACGGTGGCCGTCCTGGTGCTCAGCGTTCCCGTTTCGCACGGTAGAGGACGGCATTTGCTCGGCCTGGCGCTGCTCGTAACAGCCTACCCCACCTTGCGCCATATCGCCGATGGCAACCTGGAGTGGCTCGTGATCCCAGGTTTCCTGCTGACGGTTTATGGCTATGAAAAGGATAAGATTTGGCCGCTGGCCGCCGGGCTGCTCCTGGCCACGGCCAAGGTGCAGGAAGCCTGGCTGCCGTGCCTGGTGTTGGCTGTTTATCTGCTGCGCACCTGGCAGGTCAAGCGCCTGCTCGCGCTGGCCGGTCTGATCATGGTGTTCGTCATACCGGCGCTGATCTGGCTGGGGCGGGAGTGGATATTCGGGATTACCCACGTGATAGAGAGCGGCAGCATCATGGATAGCAGCCTGGTGTCCACGCTGGCGCGCCTCCACCTGCCTGGCTGGCCGGCCGTCGCCGGCTGGCTGATCCTGGCAGCCCTGGTGGCGCTGTATGCCTGGTACAGCGGCCCCACCTTCACGCGCCAGAAGGCGGCGGCGCTCATCGCCGCCTCGCTGCTGCTGTCGCCCTATGCGGCTGGTAACAGCTATCTGACGTTGCTGGCAGTCGGCATCATCCCACTGGTCATGGCCGGCTACCTGCCGGCGGTGATTTTGATGGTCCTGGTCGATCTGCCCTATCTCGCCGGCCGTGACCTGCTCTTCAATTGGTCGGCCACCTACTGGACTGTTTTGATGCTCCTGTGGATTGTCATAGCGGCCACGCTGCCGGGCACCCAGCCGCAACCACGGCCAGACGTCGCGGTGATGGCCGCCCCTGAGTCTTGATCTATGCTACCGATTTCACTCTTGGCCGATAAACACATCGTTTTGGGGGTCACCGGCTCCATCGCCGCCTATAAGGCTGCCGATTTGGCCAGCCAAGCTGACCCAGGCCGGCGCGCGCGTTGACGTGGTGCTGACCGAGGCAGCCACACGCTTCGTGACCCCGCTCACCTTCCAGTCGGTCACCGGGCGGCCGGCGCACTGCGACCTGTGGGCGGCCAGTGGTGAGGCCCACATTGCGCATGTGACCCTGGCAGAGCAAGCTAACCTGCTGGTCATTGCGCCGGCCACGGCCGATGTGATTGCCCGGCTGGCGCATGGCCTGGCCGATGACCTATTGACGGTCACGGCACTGGCCGCCCGCTGCCCGCTGCTGCTGGCCCCAGCCATGGATGGGGGTATGTATGAGCATCCCGCCACTCAGGCCAACCTAAACACGCTCGCGGAGCGCGGGGTCGTTATCCTCGGACCGGCTGAGGGCCGCATGGCTTCCGGGTTGATGGGCCGTGGGCGCCTGCTGGAGCCGGAGGAAATCTTTGGCCACATCCGGCTGGCGCTGGCCCGCGGGGGCAGCCTGTCTGGCCGGCACGTGGTGGTCTCGGCCGGAGGCACCCACGAGCCGATCGACCCCGTGCGATTTATCTCTAATCGCTCATCGGGCAAGCAGGGCTATGCGCTGGCCCAGGCCGCGCTTGATCGCGGGGCTCAGGTCACCCTGGTGGCCGGCCCCACCGCGCTGCCCACACCCGCCGGCGCCCGGCTGGTGGCCGTGCAGACCGCGCAGGAGATGGCTCAGGCGGTGTTGGCCGCCAGCGCCGAGGCTGATGTGCTGCTGATGGCCGCGGCCGTCGCCGACTTCCGGCCAGCCCAGGTGGCCGGCCAAAAGATCAAAAAAGACACTGTGCCTGAGATTAGGCTCGAAAAAACCGTAGATATCCTGACGGCCGTGGTTGAGGCTCGGGAACAGTCAGCGGCGGAGCGTCCGGCAGTTATCGTTGGCTTCGCCGCCGAAAGCCAAAACCTCATCGAAAACGCGCGCGACAAGGTGCTGCGGAAGCGATTATCGCTCATCGTGGCCAACGACATCTCGGCCAGCGACGCCGGTTTTGCGGTCGACACGAACCGTGTCACCCTGATCGACAGCGGTGGTGGCATTGAAGCGCTGCCGCTCCTAACCAAGACGCAGGTGGCCGATGCCGTTCTGGCCCGCGTGGAAAAATTCCTGGCGCCACTGGCCGGTTGAGGCCAGACAAAGCCCCTCAGATTTCAAAAACCCCGCAAATCTCGCCCAAACTGGCGCCCTGGCTGCGCGGATGGCGACAGTGATACAATTCGGCAGACTTGGGGGCAGGAAAAGACATGCTTGAGCTTTGGAATTCGTCCGGTTTCTATTTGTGGGCCCTCACCACTGGCCTGGTTGTTATCGCGCTGGCCTGGCTGGCGTATAACACCTTTGCCGGTCAAGACGAGGCCGAACCCAGAGCGCCCGCCGCCAACGTCGACCTGTCGGAGGTGGAGGCCCTGTCAGATCGGGTGACCGCCCTGGCGGAGGCCGCCCCGCACATGCAGGCCACGCTCGGCCGTTCGCTGCAATACTCCGGCCTGGTGCGCTATGCCGACGGCTCTGGCGCCCAGGCCTTCTCCCTGGCGGTCTTCAATGCTCGCGGCGATGGCTTTGTCCTCTCCAGCAGTGTCCGCGGCGGCGTGAGCGCCAAATCTCTCAGCCGCTGGACCGCTGCTCAGCCGCTCAGCCTGGAAGAGCAGTCCGCGCTTGATCAGGCGCGCGGCCAACAGGATAAGGGGTAGAACGTTTGTTCCATCCTTCACATTGACAAACCTTTCTAACCTGTTACACTTTTGGTTTGTAGCCTAGCTAGTATTGTTGTGCAACACGTCAATACAAATCCAGAAGGAGGCAGGATGTTCACTTTCAAACCTGCGTCGAAGAATGGCATCGAACGGCAACGGTAACGGTAACGGAAATGGCCACAGCAGCGAAAATGGTAACGGTCACAGCAGCGGCAATGGGAACGGCAATGGTCATGCCCCGCTAAGCGGCTGGTTTGGCCTGGGCATCGGGCAAAAGATCGGCAGCGCGCAAAAGAACGGGAATGGCAATGGCCATTCCAATGGGAACGGGCACACCAGCAAGATCGAGAGCGTGGTGGGGCCCGGGGTCCACTTTCAAGGTAGTGTGAGCGGCACCGGGGGAATACGGATCGAGGGCACCTTTGACGGGACGATCACGGTCAAGGGATCCGTCGTGGTCGCTGACGGCGCCAAGGTCACCGCCGACATTCAAGCGCTATCGGTATCGGTGGCGGGCAGCGTGCAGGGCAATATCACGGCCAATAAGGTGGAAATTCGCTCCACCGGGCGTATTTTTGGAGACTTGATCACCACGACCTTCGCCACCGAGGAGGGCGCCTTCCTGCGGGGCCAGGTGAGGATGGAAGACGAGATCGGGGCGCCGGCGCAGTTGGCCCCGCCTACGGCAGCAGTGGAGACTCGACGGCTGTTCCGGCCGACAGCCCAGTGGAAGTGGCCGCGTAAGACAGCTTTCTCTTGAAAAATAGCCGGGCGCACCTGCTGAGGTGCGCCCGGTTTTGATTCTAGCGCCTGGGCCGCGGCAAGGGGCCGGGCCATGGCCGTTGGCCACGCCCCATGGGGGCCCAGGCGAGCCTAGTGGCCCAGCACCGGGTGGGGCTGATAGCACTCTTCCAGGAAGGTCATCTCGTCGGGCGAGAGCTTCACTTGCAGCGCGGCCACCGCGTCCTCCAGGTGGCCGGGCTTACTGGCCCCAATGATGGGCGCCGTGACGTCCGGCTTGTGCAGCATCCAGGCCAGTGCGATCTGGGCCATGGGCAGGACCGCGCTTTTCACTCAACTCAGACAGGCGCTGAGCGATTTCGAAGTCGTTGTCGCCATAATACATGTTGTGCGCGAAGTTGTCGGTGCGGGCGCGTGAGGTCTCGCCCGCCTTCTGCGGCTCGCGCACGGGCTTGCGCGTCAAAAAGCCGCGTGCCATTGGGCTCCAGGGGATCACCCCAATGCCGCGCGCCCGGCATAGCGGCAGCATTTCGCGCTCTTCCTCGCGATAGGTCAGGTTGTAGTGGTCCTGCATGGACACAAAGTTGGCCCAGCCGTGCCGCTCGGCGATGTCGAGCGCGGTGGCGAACTGCCAGGCATACATGCTGGAGGCGCCGATGTAGCGCGCTTTGCCGGCGCGGACCACGTCATTCAGGGCTTCCATCGTCTCTTCTATCGGCGTCTCATCATCCCAGCGGTGGATTTGATATAGATCGACATAATCCGTGCCTAACCGCCGCAGCGAGGCATCAATGCCGCTCATAATGTGCTTGCGCGACAGGCCACGCTGGTTGGGTTTGTCGCCCATGGCGTTGAACACCTTGGTGGCCAGCACCACCTCATCCCGCCGGGCAAAATCGCGCAGCGCGCGACCGGTCACCTCTTCGCTCACCCCTTGCGAGTAAACGTCGGCCGTGTCAAAGAAGTTGATGCCCAATTCCAGGGCCTGCTTCACGAACGGGCGGCTCTCGTCCTCGGGCAGCACCCACTCGCGCCAGGCTTTGCTGCCGTAGGTCATCATCCCCAGGCACAGCTGCGAGACTTTCAGGCCGGTATGACCCAAATTCAAGTATTCCATCATCACCTCATGGGTTTATTTTGAACACTACCCCGTCGCCGGTGCCCTGAACGTCGGGGAAATAGCTCTCGCGCGCCTGGGTCGGGATCACCTGGTAGGTGCCCGGCAGCGAGGCGTGCATCACATAGGTATATTCGTAGGTGCCCTTCGGCAAATAGGTGGCGAAGAGCACCACTTTTTCGTCGCGCAGGTCGGTGTTGGAGAACCACCACCAGCCCCAGCCATAATACAGCGGATCGCTCGGGTTCAGCGCGGGCGGCTGGCCGACCACTGAAGTCGTTTGCAGGCTGGTATCCACCGCCTCGGCGCCAGCTGGCAGCGGGTCTTCCAGGGTCACATAGTAAAGGTCATTGGGCGCCACCAGGCTGACGCGCACCTCGATGTCCTGCCCGGCCGTAGCTTCGGTGATCACCTGGCATTCGGGTTGGTCCTGCCCGCCGCAGGCGTCGGTCTTCAGCCGATATTGGCGCGAGACGCTGATGCCCTGGTTAATCGCGTGCACCTGCCCCACCGGCTCATACACATTCAGGTTGGCAGTGTAATACAGCCGGCCGTCGCCGGCGCCCCGGCTGACCGTCAGCCGGTTGGCCTGGTCCTTCAGCAAGTCGGCCACGGCCACGTGCAGCTGCACCGGGTTCTGCAGGTTGGCGGCCGTGACGCTGCCAGATGCCAGGCTCTGGCCGTTCAGGTTGACACTGTAGTCGTAGTTGCCCTTCAGCTCGCCGCTGGCCGCCAGCCAATCTGTCAGGCCGATGAGCGCCCAGGCCGTCTCCTGAGTGGTCGTCCAGGAGGTGGCCTTGCGCGCGACCATCAGCCAGCGCACCACGTTCGGGATCAGGTTGTTGCCTGGGTCGAGGGTCACCAGGGTTTCGAGCACGATGGCGGTTGAGCGCGTGTCGGTGTTCATGTTGCGCCAGTCGCCAGCCTGTTCTTCCCAGTGCGCGCCGGTGGCTGACACGATGGCGGCGTTGTTGATATCCGACAGCAGGGTCGTCGTCCGGCTGGTATCGCCGGGGTCCAACTGATGGAGCGCCAGCGCCAGGTAGGCGCGGGCATAGGTATCCAGTCGTTGGCGGGCGTCAAAGAGCTGCACGGTGGCGCTGGTATTGCCCTGGCCGGCCTCGGCCAATGTCAGCAAGATGAACGCCTGCCGGTTGAGCTGCCAGTTCTGGGTTGTGTCGACGCTGCCGGGCTGCACCAGTTGATCCTGCAGATAAGCCACCGCGTTGGACAGGACGCTGGCGTTGACCGCAAAGCCCGCCTGTTGCGCCTTGATCAGGCCGAACAGCACGTAGGCACTGATATACGCGTCAGAGTCGTCGGTATTCCACCAGCCCCAGCCGCCATCCACGTGCTGCAGTGCATACAGCCGCTGCAGGCCGGTGTTCACCTGCGTCGTCAGATCTGTTTCGAGCCCAGGACTGGACTGCCCCAGCTTCTTGAGCGTTTGGAAGGTGAGCACGTTCGGCAAGAAGCTCGAGACGATGCCCTCGGTGTTGTCGTAAGGGTTGGCCTTGAGATCGCTGAGCGCGCCCGTCAGGCCGGCGGCCAGCGAAGGGTCGAGCTGCACGTCCAGGCTGCCCTGGGTGGCGTCGAAACGGCGCGGCAGGCTGATCGACTCCAGCCGCGAGCCGGCCGCCTCCAGTTGGCCAGCCGTGCTGGTCGTCGTCGGCGCCGAATACTTGTAGATCGGCAGTAGTTGGTCCGGCGGCGCGCCCACGGTTGGCTTGGAGGCGTCCTGCAAACCGCCGCCGGCCACGCTGAAGGTCAGATCGGCGGCGGCGGCGTCCAGGGCGGTGACGTTCCAGTTGACGTTGACCCGGTCGTTGGCCTTGACCGTCACCACCTGGCTCACGGGTGAGTCGAGTGACACGCCGGTGCCGGTCAGGGTGACGGTGGCCTGGATATCGTTGGCGGTGTTGTTGTTGATTTCCGCCCCCAGCTGGGCCTGGTCGCCGACCACGAAGAAGCGCGGCGTGGTGGGCTGGATGAGCAAGTCCTTGGTGGCGACGATATCGACCGTGGCCTGGCCTACCAGGGTGTCCTGGGCGGTCAGCCCGCGCGCATCCAGGCGCCAGGTGGTGAGGTTGTCCGGCAGCTTCACCGAGACCGCCGCCTGGCCCGTCTGCGTCCGTGACCACGTCGGCCTTCCAAAACGCGGTATCCAGGAAGTTGGTGCGCACCTGGTCAAAGCCGCCCTCCGAGCCCCCGCCGCCGCCCTTGGCCTGATCGGCGGCCACGTTCAGCCGATCTACGCCCAGCGTCAGGCCCAGGCTGGTGCGCACGCTCAGCCCGGCCTCGCCATAAAAGGCGTCCAGGATCGGGCTGGAATTCGGCGCCGACAGTGACAGCACGGCCAGGTCGACCACGCCCACCGAAAACTCGGCCTGCACCGGCTTGCCGGTGTAGTCGGTGGCCTGGATCTGGTACGTGACCGTATCGCGCGGCCCAACCTTGGTCTTGTCGGGCGTCAGGGTCACGTTGATCTGCTGCTGCTCCGGGCTGACCGAGAGCTTGACCGTGCCCACCTTGAACGACGGCGCCGGGTTGTTGGCGTCCACGCCCTTGACCAGCACGACGGAGACAAAGACGTCGGGCGCATAGCCCGCCGTGATGGGCAGCTTGTAGACGGTGCTGTTGCTGGTGAGCTGCAGCACTTCCTTGGTCAGGATGCGCCCGCGCTCGACGGTCAGCAGCGCCGTGGCCGTGCCCTGGAAGGGCGATGGGATCAGGATCTCGGCGGTGTCGCCGGGTTTGTACGCTTTGCGGTCCGCCACCAGGTTCAGCCGGTCGTTGTTATCCTGGCGCCAGGTGACGAAATTGCTGGAAGACACCCAGACAATCGTCGACGAGGTGACGCGGTGGCCGCCAGCGTCGGTGCCGGTGACCTTCACTTGATACGTGCCGCCCTTGGGCGGGGTGAACGTGCCGGTGGCCTGCCCCTTGTCGTCGGTGGTCACGTCTTGGCTGGAGATTTCCGTATCCTTGACGTGACAGGTCCAGGCATTGGCGCCAGTGTCGGGATCCTTCTCCAGGGCACAATTCCACTGGTGATCGTTATAGACCACGTGCAGCGCCTGGTTGGGCGCCGGGTTGCTGTGCCAATCCACGGTAAGCAGGTTGACATTTAGCGGCTGGCCGGCGGTGCCCACATACTGCTCCGGGCGGACGCCGACGTAGAACGTGCCCTGGTGGACGATCACCTGGGCACGCGCCGAGACTTGCTGGCCATTGGCGTCGGTGACCGTGGCTTCGATCGTGTAGATCTGCGAGAGCGTGGCGTTCGACAGGTCAGCCGGCACGTTGAGGCTGGCATGGCCCTGGGCGTCGGTCTGGCCGTCTTTTTCCGAGATCAGCCGCCCAAACGTGCCATAGACGGGGCCGGTCTGGTTCGCGGACCAGTCGAAGTCGTAGAAATCGTAGTAGCCCTGGCCGGTATAGGGGAAAACGTAGTCCGCCGACAGCACCGACCAGTGCACGTTGGCATTCGAGACCGGGCCGCCGAAGAAGAAGCTGGCGTCCACCGTCACCGGGATGGTAGCGCCTTGCACCGTTTCGCGACAGCGGCGAAGCCACCTGCACCTGGAAACTCGGGCTTTTGATATTGCGCCACGCTAAACGACACGTAGCCGAACTGCTGGTCGCCGCGCGCCGAGCGTGAGGTTATAAAAGCCCAGGCTGGCCTGCGGCGCCAACTGGAATTGGCCCGACAGGGTGCCAAACGCGTCGGTGGTGAAAGTATCACTGTAGACCTGCTGGCCCTGATCGTTGGTGATCGAAACGTTCAGCGGGTCGGCGGAGGGCAGGCTGAAACGGGCATTGTCCTCGTTGCGCAAATCGGCCTTGAAGAAGACCACCTGGCCGGGTCGATAGATGGGCCGGTCGGTGTAGACGTAGGCCAGGGAGGTGTGCGGGTAGTAGTCGCCGGTCAGGCCAAAATCCCACGGGTCAATGCCGCTCGACCAATCCGTCAGGCCAACCGAGAAGCCGGTTGGCCCGGAGCCGCCCTGCGAAACGGCATACACCTGGGTCCACAGGTCCGGCCGGTCGGGCAGGTCGACCTGCAGCACGCCGTTCGAGTCGGTCTGGCCGTCGGCGAGCTTTTGGAATTTCTCGTCATAGACGGTTATGGGCATGTTCGGCACCGGCTGGCCGCTGTCCAGGTCGGTGGCCCAGACCAGGGCTTCCTTGAGCGCCACCTTCAGCGTGAGGTTGACGCCGGAGACCACCAGGATTTGGTTCTGATTGCCGGGCAATTCGGCTGCCACCATGCGCAGATAGTAAAGCCCCGGCGGCAGCGCCCCACCCTGGTCGCCAGCCACCGGCACCCGCGTGAGCACGTGCTCGTTGAGCGAGTTTTGCAGGCTCGTATTCCAATGGCGCACCAGGTCAGCGTTGCTGGGGTTGTAGTTCTGGCTGGCGTCGTAGTTGTTGGGGCCGGTTAGCGCGGCAAATTCGTCCAGCGACAGCTTATATAAGTCGAAGGTCGCCTGGCTCAAATTCAGGCTGGTGACGTACAGCACCGTGTCCGAGTAGGCGTTGTAGGTGCCGACCAGGCCCTGCGAGTTGAAGTAAACCTCCGGCGGCAGGGCCGCGGTGTGGAAGTTGACGGTCTGGCCCTGCGGGATGGGGTTGCCGTACGGGTCGTTCATGCCGCCGCCCAGGGTGACCACATAGTCGGTCGAGGGCCGCAGGTCCCAGCCCAGGAAAAAGCTCAGGTCGCCGTCGCTCCAACTGGTGTAGACCTGGGTGGGCTTGGGCTGGATGTCGATATTCGCTCTCCAGCGTGCTCACGTCCATCGGCGAGGCAAAGAAAATGCGGAAGCCGCTGCGCGAATCGGCCGACTGTTCGCCATCAGCCGGTGAGGTCGAGACGATGGCCGGGCTTTTGCACGGTGTCGAACAGGACCGTGTAGGCCGCCCCCAGCGTCGCGCCGCCGGCGGTCTTGGCCGCGGCGTCCAGCGACGCTTGCAGCGTCGGCGTCCAGCGGCAGGTTTTGCGCCGGGTAGAACCCCATCGTCAGGTCGTCGTCCGACCACTTAATCTGCCCGGCGATATCCGCCCCGCCGCCGCTGGGCTGCAAATGGAAAGACCGCCTGGATCGAGGCATGATCCATCGGCTGATTGAACGTGATGCTGATGGGATCCGTCAGCAGCGAAATCGGTTGCATTGAATGCCGGGATGGACGACACCACAGCTGGCGCCTGGGTGCCAAAATGCCAGACGAAATCGTCCTTGAGCAGCCCGCCAGTGGTGTCTTGCAGGCCGGCGGCCACGCGCCCGGTATAGGTCTGCCCGCCCGCCAGCGGCTTATCGGGCCTGAAGATGTAGATGCTGGTATTCAGCCACTCGCCCTGGCCGCTGGCCGGCGGGTCGAGCGCCAGCGGGTTGGGCAGCGAAGCCTGGTCGGCCAGCGAGGTAAGCGGCACCACCGGGCGATTGAACATGACCGTGATCGCCGAGCGCACCTCGGCATCCGCCGGCGTCCGGCGCCGGCAGAACCTGCGCCACTTCCAGGAACCCGACCGTGTCGGCCTGGAACGAGACCGGCTCGGGCAGCGCCAGGCCCAGCCGAGTTCTTGGCCGTGTTTGTGATCGTGACGGTGTACTGTGCCGCGCGCTCGAGCGCCGTGCCGGGTTTGAATTGGACGGTGGCTGGGTCGGGCCAGATGAAGCTGCCCGGCACGGGCGGCTGCACCGAGAAGGCCGCCTCAACTGACGGTTTGTCCATGGGACCATCGAAAGTAGACGGTGATGTCGCCGGTGGGCGCCAGCTCGTCGCCGCGCACGGGGGTATGGTCGATGACGCGCGGCGCGATGGGCGGCAACGGTGTGGGGCTGACCGCCGCGGTCGGTGGCTGGGTGGCCGCCCCGGTGGCGGCACCGGTCGGAAGCGCTGTGGGCGCCAGGGCGGTGGGGGCCGGCCCGGTAAAGTTGCAAGCCAGCGCGGCAATCAGCAACAGGCAAACCGCGACCCAGGCCTTTGGATATCGTCTAGTCGACATGGATGAGAACTCCTATGCCCGGCAATGGGCTGCCAGCGCGACAGGCGCGCCGCGTCCTGGTGAAGTGTTTGGCCCCGCCGCCGCTCAGCCGGCGCGAGGCAGGAGAAAACAGTGCTCGGCAGTGCCCGGGCTGAGGATTGGACGTTGGTGAACAGGTAAAAGTTCCGCCAGTTGATTATACAACGGGAGTTAGTGCTGTTTCCGGCCAAGACCGCCAGCGAGCGCGTTTGGCGGGAGCTGTGGTTCGGAAGCTGCCCAGCCTGACAGCGACTAAAACGTCACAGGGGCGGCGGAGCTGAGCGGGGTGTCAAAGGATAAACCCGAGCCAATTCGTATGTTATCCGCCACAAGCAAACGGGCCGCCCAGGTCAGTCGTCCTGGGCGGCCCGCGTTTCAAAGACTGA